>DATDGS010000068.1:0-66067 GCA_036521955.1 Terriglobales bacterium | reverse complement strand
ATCCCTTTTTCGAGACTGCAGCCATTTCGTTATGTTCAGGCCCCCAAGTTTGCTCGCCTCCCCGATCGTTCCTACCGCTGCAGCTTATCGCCGCAGGGCAGCCGAGGCTTTTACGTCCAAGCTGAACATGCTTCGTTGCCTCCGCATGCATCGGATATGCTAACCACCTGCCCAGGCAATTGGTGGTGTGGGGACTTACACCCCACTAGATTCACAGCCTTGTCGGCTGCTCCAGTGCTGTGGGGATATTCCAACAACTACCGACCTGACTGGTGCTTCCTCGGCGATATTCGCGATAGGTCAGCTTCGATACGGTCACGCAGTTGCTCGTGTGACGACGAAGACGCGGCGCGGCTCAGGTCATTGAAAGCCAGCTCAGTATCACCAAGCGATAGTGCGACGTACTCTCTATACAGGTTTCGGACCGGGCTCGGGTCGGCTCCGAACCCCCAAGTGCCATGATGCGTTTCGCCATCCCCTAGCAACGTCCTAAGCACCCCTCGCATGTCACTGAATCGTTGAAACCAACCAAAACCTTCCTTTGCAATCCCCCTCGCACCGCTTCTACAATCAGCGGAAGATATTTGCCGGCTGGGTCAACATAGAACACATCGGTTCGGGCGCATTCGGACTGGGGGAATTTCTTGCGCAGAGTGCAACGAAGACGGCAATGATATTCCTCGGGCATTGGCACCCCATTCTTGAGCTTGACTACGGCGTTCGGTACGACCCGGAGGGAGCATCCCAACCTGACTGAAAACGAGTAGGTTGTGCTTCCAATTGCGGCGGCGAGATAACTGTTCAGCGATTGGAAATTGACTACCTCGACCCGTGAATCGCTGACCCTTCTGGCGGTGCGACTGGTGAACGAACTCCAACCCGCCTCTTTGAGTAGAGGCCGAACGACCTTCCACAACTCTCGGCTGACGACTTTGCTGTCCATTACAATTTGTAATTTAGGACGCCAAAAGACGAAAAGCGATAGCTGTTGAAACCAGGCCCAAACGCTCACTACCAAGGAGGGGGTGGTCTGGACTCTGGTCGTGTCAGGCACCCACCATCGCGTTTACGCCGAATCAGGCTCGGAAGCAGGCAAGGTACACAAGAAGCTCGAACCGTGGTTAAGCTCGCTCTCGGCGCGAATCGTTCCCCCGTGTGCCAGAACGATATGCTTGGCGATGGCGAGTCCCAGCCCCGTTCCCCCGGATTCCCGCGAGCGAGCCTTGTCGACGCGATAGAATCGCTCGAAAAGACGGGGCAAATGCTCCGAGGAAATGCCGGGGCCGAAGTCCCGGACATACAATTCGACGTCGAATTCCGCGCCGCGCTCCGCCGCCCGGGCTCCGAGAATAATTTTCTTTCCCGACGCCGCGTACTTCAGCGCATTCTCGATCAGGTTTGAAAAAATCTGGTGGATAGCTTCGCGATCCGCATTTACCTGGCCGGTGGGAACCAAGTTTTCAATCACCAGCTCGACCCCATACGACCGCGCCACTTCCCGGAAGCTTTCCAGCGCATCCTGCAGCAGTTCCTCGACGCTCACTCGTTGCATGTCGAACCTGTGCTCGCCCGATTCGACGCGAGCCAGAGTGAGCAGGTCTTCCGTAAGCCGCGACATGCGGGCCGCATTCTTGCGGATGATTTCCAAAAACTCGCGTATATGAGCGTCTTCGAGAGGACTATCGAGCAGCGTCTCCGTGTATCCCTGAATCGAAGTCAGCGGAGTGCGCAGCTCATGGGAAACGTTGGCGATGAAATCGCGCCGGCTCTTTTCCATGCGCTCCGTCTCGGTCAAATCGCGGAGCACGGCGACCGCGCCGCCACCGGGCATGGGCGCCGCCGTAACATCGAAGGTGCGTCCGGAAGCGATGGTGTTCGAGCGCGCCGAAGTAACCACCTGATCGCGCGCCGCTTCTTGAATCGCAGCCAGAAAGTCCGGGTCGCGAACGCTGTCGATCAGCGGCGCATTCAGTCGGGGAGCACGAAGCAGCAACCGGTTCATGCCGCGATTGGCCCACTGGACGCGCCCGTCGACATCGACTGCAATCACGGCGTCCTGCATGCTGTTGAGAAGAGTTTCCAGTTCGCGCTGGCTGGTTTGAACGCGGGCGTAGCTTTCTTCCACGCGCCGCGTCGTCTTATCGAGTGCTGACGCCACTTGCCCGATCTCGTCGGTGGCAGTGGAGGCGATTCTGGCCGTCAAATCGCCGCTCGCTACGCGCTCGGCAAACTCCACGATCCGCTGCAGACGCCGTCCCACATATTGCGAAGCAACCGCCGCCACCAACATCGCGAAAAAAAAGGCGCTGAGCGATCCCCAGAACAGAGCTTTGCCCAGCGGACGATCCGTAATTTCGATCTCGGGCAGCGGATACGCCAGGCGCACCGCTCCTCCAGAAACCGGCGCCGCCACATACACGAAAGGAACATTCACCGCTTGGCTCTTGCGTTCATCCACGCCAATTTGGCCGGCGAGGGCGGAAGCGAACTCCGGGCGATGCGCATGATTTTCCATGGTGCTGGGATCGGCTTCCGAATCGGCCAGCACCTTGCCGGTGGGATCAATGACGGTGGCCCGGGCTTCCGCCGCTTGGCCTTCCTGGGCAGTGACGTCGGCCAGGGAGTGCTCCCGGTCCGTCTCCACGCGATGCGCAAACATCAGGGTTTTCTGTTTGAGATTGCGCTCGATCTGCTCGTGCAGCGTGCGCTCCCAGACCTCGCGCACGGTCAGTTGCAGCGTGATCGCGGTTGCCCCAATCACCAGCAGGAAGACAAACATCAACTTGACGAAGATGCGACTTCTCAACGTGCGACCTCAAAGCGGTAGCCCGCACCTCGCACCGTCTTCAAGTGACGCGGGTTCTCTGGATCCGGCTCAATTTTTTCACGGATACGTCGCACATAAACGTCCACCGACCGCGGCGTGACGTACGCTGTATCGCGCCACACCGAGTCGAGCAACTGGTCGCGCGTGAAAACGCGTCCCGCGTGCCGCATGAAGTGGTCGAGCAGACGGAATTCTGTCGCCGTGGTCGGGACCTGTTTCCCGCGAACCGTCAGCGTCATCGCGCCCGGATCAATGTGGATTTCTTCAATTTTGGTTGGCAATGGCGGCAGAGGCCGCTCAAAACGACGCAAGACTGCCTTGACCCGGGCCACCAGTTCGCGCGGGCTGAAAGGCTTCGGGATGTAATCGTCGGCGCCCAATTCCAACCCCAGGACGCGATCCGCTTCGCTACTCTTGGCGGTCAGGAAAATCACCGGCACCGGCGCCAGCGAAATGGATTGCCGTATCTGTCGGCAAAGTTCCAGACCGTCTTTTCCCGGCACCATGATGTCCAGCAGAAACAGCGCCGGACGCTGGCGTTCGGCATCGACCACCACCAGATTGCCCGTCGAGTACAGCCGCACGTTGAAGCTGGCCCCTTCCAGATGATGGCGAACCAGGCGGGAAATATCCGGATCGTCTTCCACTACGTAGATCGTAGGTTTCACGCGAACCATTGTAGCTGGGAAATGTTTCAATTCAATACCAGGGCAAAGCGCGGGAGCACCACGAATGGGTAGAGCACCACGAATCCGTCAAGCAGCGTGGAAGAGCGGTCCTTCAGGGCCGCGTGAGTCCGCTTATGAATGCGCCTTTAGGCGCTGGCCGGGCATCTTCGCCATCGTCCGCTAGCGCAGCGCCATTCCCGCCTCGGCGGAAAAATCCATCGCCACAAATTTCCCCCGCAGAAACTTCGGAAACGCCGCGGCGGCGATCATAGCCGCATTGTCGGTCGAAAGCGCGCGCGACGGAAAGAAAACAGGAAGCCCCTGCATCCCCGCCTCCCGCTCAAACGTCGCCCGCAATTCCCGGTTGGCGGCCACACCGCCGCTTACAAAGAGAGTTCGAACCTCATACTCGCGTGCCGCCGCCAGCGTCTTCATGACCAGATCGCTGACCATGGAGCGCTGAAAAGAAGCTACCAGGTTGAGAATTTTCCGGTCCGAGAGCCGGAGATAGTCTTCCGGCTTCGGCTTGTCGATGTCCGCGAGCGCCCGGCGCCGCACCTCATTCTCCGGTTTCACCTTCTCGGTCTCGACGTAACGCAATACCGCCGTCTTGATTCCACTGTAGGAAAAATCAAAACGCGGCCCATCCTCTTCTCGTGCCACTCCTTCATGGTCGCCCTGCTTGCGATCGCGCCGGTCCGGATGCTTGATCTGCGAAGTCTGAAATTTCACCGCCAGCGGATCGCCATGCGGTGCCAGCCGATCGATGATCGGTCCTCCCGGATACCCCAGTCCCAGAAGCTTCGCGACTTTATCAAACGCTTCTCCAGCAGCATCGTCGCGAGTATGACCGATGTTCCGGTACGTCCAGAGATTCTCCCGCATCTGCGCTAGATAAAGATGTGTGTGCCCGCCCGAGACCACCAGCGCCAGCACCGGAAAATGAAGCACGCCATTTTCTTCGAGCCGCTGCTCAAGCAACACGGCATGGATGTGCCCCTCAAGATGGTTGACGGCGATCAGCGGCTTATCCAGCGCAAAGGCCAGCGCCTTGGCAAAGCTGATGCCAACCAGCAGAGCGCCCGCCAGTCCCGGCCCCTGCGTGACCGCAATGGCATCGACGGACCGATAAGTCTGTCCCGCGTCGACCAGCGCCTGCCGCACCACCGGAACTATGGCCCGTAAATGCTCGCGCGATGCGAGTTCCGGAACCACTCCGCCGTAAGGCTGGTGCGTAGCAATCTGCGAAGCCACCACGTTCGACAAAATCTCCTGCCCAGAGCGCACCACCGCCGCACCCGTCTCATCACAGGAGCTTTCGATGCCGAGGATGTGCGCGTCAGGCATAATGGGGCGAAATTGTCATCACGGGCAAAATCTTTAACCACCGGGAGCGCAGAGGCAACAGGGAAACGCAGAGAATTTTTTCTTCAACCGACTATCAACAAATCCGGAACGGCTCTCCTCTGTGTTCGCTGTGTTCCCTGTGGTAAAGATTTCTGTCTGCGTCGTCGCGCACATTGCGCAACTGCTAGTCTAACTGACTGAGGTCCCACCCTTGCCAGACTTTAAGAGAAACGCCGCCGAAATCGTTGGCACCCTCCACAAACGCGGACACCAGGCCTATTTCGCCGGAGGGTGCGTCCGCGATCTTCTTCTCCGCCGCGAGCCCGCCGACTATGACGTGGCCACCGACGCGACTCCCCAGCAGGTAATGCAAATCTTCCCCGAGACTTACGCCGTAGGCGAGCAGTTCGGAGTAGTGCTGGTGCCAGAATCCAGTGGAGCCACGGGCGCCCTCGCCCGTCAAGACGAGCGCAGCGCCGCCACCGTCGAAGTAGCCACTTTCCGTTCCGACGTGGGCTACTCCGACGGCCGACATCCAGACGAGGTTCGTTTCACCAAAGACCCCCGAGAAGACGCGCAGCGCCGCGACTTCACCATCAATGGCATGCTGCTCGATCCGGCCACGAACGAGATTCTGGATTTCGTCGGCGGCCGCGAAGATCTGAAAGCGGGAATCATCCGCGCCATAGGCGATCCCGAACGCCGTTTCGCGGAAGACAAACTCCGCATGCTCCGAGCCGTGCGTTTCGCCGCGCGTTTCGATTACCAGATCGACCCCGCAACCATGGCGGCGATCCAAGAGTTGGCGCCGCAAATTCACCAGGTCTCATGCGAGCGCGTACGCGACGAACTGACCAAGATGCTAACCGAAGGTCGAGCCCGCCGAGCTTTTGAACTGCTGGATGCCACCCTCCTCTTGCCCGAAGTCCTGCCCGAAATCGCCGCCATGAAGGGAGTGGAGCAGTCGCCCGAATACCATCCCGAAGGCGATGTGTTTGTACACACGTTGCTGCTGCTGGACAGGCTGCCGCCAGGCGCCTCAAAGACGCTCGCATGGGGAGCGCTGCTGCACGATGTGGGCAAACCGCCGACATTCCGCAGAGCGCCCGACCGCATCCGCTTCGATGGCCACGTCGACGTCGGAGTAAGGATGGGCGCGGAAATCTGCCGTCGTCTGCGCTTCTCGAACGACGAGACCGATCAGATTCTGGCGCTGGTAGACAATCACATGCGCTTCGCCGACGTGCGAAGAATGAAGCAATCCACGCTGAAAAGGTTTCTTCGCCTGCTTGCCTTCGACGAGCACCTGGAACTGCATCGTCTCGACTGTCTGTCCAGCCACGGCCTACTCGACGCCTATGATTTTTCGCGCGAGCAGTTGCAGTCGATGCCTCCCGAGGCGATCCGCCCCACTCCGTTAATTACCGGCCGCGATCTGATCGACGCAGGTTATGAGCCCGGCCCACGCTTCAAAGAAATGCTGACAGCGGTCGAAGACGCCCAACTGGAAGGACGACTCACGTCGCGTGAGGCCGCGATGGAGTTTGTGCGGCGAGAGTTTCGGTAGTGCTCATTGAAGATAGAACATACACCGGAGCCACTCTTCTTTGGCGTCGGCGTTTCGCAGGCGAGGGCGCTGGCGCTACACAACCGACTTATTCCTCGTTCTGATCGCGGTCCTGCGAAGTTGTCTGCGCTGCATCGGCTGCGCCTGGGACTGGCTTTTGCAGATCGATCGGCGGCTGTCCCGCTTTTTTCAGCTCTTCGTTCAACGCCGGAATATCTTTGGACTTGAGTTGGGCCCATGCTGACAACTGTTCTACGAGGGCTTTATCCAGTTCTGCGAACATCGCTACCTGCTGGGTCGTTGGAGCGGCGTCAGCGGTATCGAGAGCGCTGACGACTGCGCCGAGGCCGCTATTCAGTCGAGACAGGCTGCGGCCTTCCGGAGTGCTCAGGTAGCGCGTGCCGTATCCTCCTTCTTCGCCCTCGATGGACGCGGCTTTTGCTGCCAGCTCGGCGGCAGCTTTTGCAACCGCCACGTGAGCAGAGAGCGATTTCAACTGGGCTCGCAAGCTGCGCAATTGTTGCAGGGCTTCGTAGTCCTGGTGAAGAGCGTCGGCAATTTTCTGGTCGAGTTCGAAATGAAGGCGCAGATCTTCGGGCGAGGTTTTCACGCGGGGATCCATTTTCACATCGAGGGTCTGCGTATAGCTTTCACCGCCGATGGAGAGCATTATTTTGTACTGTCCGGGCAACACGGCCGCGCCGAGCGGATATCGCGGCGTGTCATGGTAGATGGCTGAGATTGGGTAATCGTGGCTGAGAACGTCTGGCTCGGGATAGTGCAAGTCCCAAACAAAACGATGCATGCCCGGTGCGGCCGATAAGGTTCGCGCCGGACGCACCCAGTACATGGGAACATTCAGTTCTTTCGGGTTGACCGGCTCGGGCTTGTCGTCGCTGGAGAAATGGCGCACAATTTTTCCCGCGGCATCGACAATTTCCAGAGTGACGGCAGTTTTCATCAAGGAGCTTCCCATCCCCAGCCTTGGGCTCAGCCAATAGTCAATCATCGCGCCATCCGGAGGATTCTGCCCCGCCGGTTCTTCGGGGGGCAAAGGCGTATCAGTGTTGTTGTTGCGGCGGACGCGATAGGTCACTTGGGGCGCGAATAGATGCGCGGGTGCGACAGCGAGCTCTGCGTTGAACTGGCGCAGTGGAGTGATGTTATCCAGGATCCAAAACGACCGGCCGTGAGTTCCGACGACAACATCGTCGTGATGAATGACCAGATCGCGAATCGACGTCGGTGGAAGATTCATCTGGAGCGACTGCCAATGGTCGCCATCGTCCCACGACTGATACACGGTGCGTTCGGTTCCGGCAAAAAGCAACCCCTTGCGCTCAGGATCTTCGCGCACGGTGTTGACGGGCTCGTTCTCGGGCAAGCCGTTGACGATCTTCTGCCATGATTTTCCGCCATCGTGCGTGCGATAGATATAAGGATGCAGGTCGTCGAGGCGGAAGCGGTTCACCGCCGCGTAGACCGTTGAGGTATCGAAACGTGATGCATCCATCTGCGCCAGTTTGCTCCACGGAGTCAGTTCGGGAGGCGTCACGTTTTGCCAGTTCTTGCCGCCATCGCGAGTCACGTGAATCAGCCCATCGTCGGTGCCAGCCCAGATCAGGTTGGCATCTTTCGGCGACGGAGCAATGGAATAGATCACGCCGCGATGCTTGCCCTTCGCCGGATCGGCGGCGACAAACGGGCCGAGAGTCGCGGGAACGCCGGGATCTTCACGCGTCAGATCGGGGCTGATCACTTGCCAACTGTTGCCGCCGTCGAGCGTGGCAAACAGCACGTTCGATCCCAGATAGAGCACATGCGGATCCGCAGATGAGAAAATCAGCGGTGCGGTGCGATTGAAGCGATACTGACCGGTGCGCAGAACCACAGGTGAAAGGTCGCGCGTCTGTCCCGTATTTCGGTCGAACACCGTAGCTTTGCCGCCATAGATGAGATTGGGATGCAGCGGATCGGGCGCAACGTAGCCGTATTCTTCTACGCCGACGGTTGTCCAGTCGCGAAACGTGATTTCGCCGAAGTCGCTGCGGCTGGCGATGCCGACCGAACCGCTTTCCTGCTGTCCGCCATAGACCCAGTACGGAAACTCGTTGTCGGTGATGACGTGATAAAACTGCGCGGTGGGCTGGTTGTACCAGGAACTCCAGGTCTGCCCACCATTCACGCTGATGGTCGCACCCTGATCGAGAGCGATGGCGATAATGTCGGGAACTTCGGGATTGATCCAGATGGTGTGGTAGTCGTCGCCTCCAGGCGCGCCCTTGATGGCGGCGAAGTTCTTGCCGGCATCGGTCGACCGGTAAGTCGAAGTGTTGGCTACGTAGATGACATCCTTCTTTCGCGGATCTACGCGCACGCAGCCGAAGTCGTCGCCTCGTCCATAGATGCGTTCCTCAGCATTGACCTGCTGCCAGCTTTCGCCAGCGTCGTCGGAGCGGTAGATGCCGCTCGTCTTCTTCGCATTCACCCATGCATACATGCGGTCGGGATCGCTGGGGGAAACGGCCGGTCCGATGCGACCAATGCCTTCGGCTTCACCGGGCAATCCTCGGGTGAGTTGCCGCCAGTTGTTTCCGCCGTCGCTTGATTTGTAAAGTCCGCTGCCCGGTCCGGTGTAGCCGCCGCCCGTGGTCCAAGGCGGACGGCGCGAGGCCCACATGCTGGCGAAGATTACCTGCGAGTTGCGGGGATCGAAGACGAGGTCCATGCCTCCGACGTTTTCGTCTTTGTAGAGAACCTTTTGGAAGGTCTGACCGCCGTCGAGTGAACGGAAGAGGCCGCGCTCGGCGTTGGGGCCGTAAGGATGTCCTTGGGCCGCGACAAAGAGGCGATTGGGATCCTTGGGATCGACGATGATGGATGCTATTTGTTGGGCGTCGCGGAGGCCGAGATGCTGCCAAGTGCGGCCGGCGTCGGTCGATTTGTAGATACCGTCGCCTACCGAAAGATCGGGCCGACGCAGGCCTTCACCACTGCCGACGTAAATCGTGTTCGGATTTGACGGCGCCACGGCCAGCGCTCCGATGGAACCAGTCGGCTGGTCATCGAAGATTGGATTCCAGGTGTGGCCGAAGTCCGTCGTCTTCCAGACTCCGCCGTTGTTTGGCGCCATGTAAAAAATATTGGGCTGGCCCGGAACGCCGGAAATCGCCACCGTGCGGCCGCCGCGGAATGGGCCAATCATGCGCCAGTGAAGTTCCTGGTACATCGCCCGGTCATACGGCTGGGCGGAAAGCGCGAAGGGGAAAAGCAAAATACAGAGGGAGGCGAGCAGAATCCAGACGAAGCGCTTGTTCACGGTTGGTCCTCGAAGAAAGGTAAGGATAAACCACGGCGGCGGGGTTGGACAGCTGTCGTTCTTCCTGTCCCTTGATATACAGTCTTGCATATGCGGGCGCAATGGCAGATCGCGGCGTTTGTAGCGATGGTGGTGGGGACGACAGTTGTCCGTGCCGAAGACCTAGCCAAAAACGTCAGGAAAGCCGTGGAACGAAAGTACGATCGCCGGAGTTTCACCAGATCGAGATCGTGGATGGTGCCCACGATTGGCAAAAGAACGAAGGCGACTACTTTCCGGAGTGGCTGCGTGAGATTGCTGTCGAGTTGATCAAGCCGGTGTCGCAGCTCGATCAAGTTCTCGATCGAGTGAAAACGGCGGAAGTGCGACGCATAGGGCCGGTGACGCACATTAACTGGACGACTGCCAGCGGGACTGCGGATGCAAAGAACATCTTGAGATCCTCGGTCGCTTTGCAGGAGAGCACCGGACTGCTGCTTTATGCAGGTTTCGGATGGGGTGGAGAGGTTAAGGATTATGGGAGTTTTCACGGACGAGTGATTGCACGGACCGTCAACGTGGGAGATCCTCAGGTAACGGCGAAAGTAACGACGCTAGAAGATCTTGGGGAAGTTCAGGCGGGATTATTCGACGCTACGGCAAAAGGCGGAGACCCGCAACCATTGCAGACCTTGTGGCTTGACGAAACTTCGCTAAGGAAGAACCTGCAGCCGACGGAACCACTGGTCTGACCGCCTGTTCAGGACGGTCCCCTCGAAGGAAATGTCACAACTATCGTAGTCGTTGACCGCGAAGGAAAAGTTACGGAGATGGAGATGAAGAGTGTTATCTCCGAAAACTCTGCCGTGAATGAGACGGGAAGACAAGCAGTTGGGGCGATGCGCTTCAAGCCGTTTTTGCTGAGCGGTGTGCCGGGTCAGGCGATGTCGCAGGTGACGATACCTTTTAAGACATTCGGCCGATGGGGGCTGAGACCCTCGAGAGCGCACGTACTTACTTCGAGCGCGGTCGGCACCTCAGCCTTTCCGGCGGCCGGAACCGGCGCACCGTATGTGTTGCGCGCGGAATTCGAGGCACAAGGGAAGTCGGGAACAGGGAGCGCTGGTCATGCGAATCAGCGTCACGGAGGTGTCGCCCGCAGGGACAACGCCAGCCGACACCTTTGAGGTTCATGGGCATGAGTGCACTCGGGCATTTACCGACGAAGTAAGGTAGGGCGTGGTTTCTACGGGACGACGGAGGCGGATACAGCGGGGGCGCTCGCGAGATAGCGGTGCAACGCATCCTTCCAATCCGGCATGTGGACGTTGTACGCGTGCAGGCTGTCGGGCGATAGAACGGAGTAGGCGGGGCGTTGCGCTGGGCGGGGGAATTGGGCGGTGGTCACGGGTTTGACTTTGGCCGGCAGGCGGGATGCGCGCACGATTTCGGTGGCGAAGTCGTACCAGGTGCAGTTGCCGGAATTGGTGACGTGGACGATTCCGCGGGCATCCTCTAGGCAGAGCTCGACGAGTGCGGACGCTAGATCGCGGGTGAAGGTTGGACTGCCACGCTGATCGTTTACTACGGATATCTCAGGACGGGTGGAGGCCAGCTTCAGAATGGTGGCGGGGAAACACTTGCCTCCGTGGCCGAACAGCCACGAAGTCCGGGCGATGCAGACTTCGGGAAGAATCTCGATCAGCCGCTCCTCGGCGCGGGCTTTACTCTCGCCATAAACGCTGGTGGGATTTCTGGCGTCGCTGATTTCGTACGGCGATCGTTCGCTGCCATCGAAGACGTAGTCCGAGCTCAGGAACAGCAAACGCGATCCGGCTTCGCTCGCGGCCTTGGCCACATTGACGGCGCCGTCGCGATTCACCGCGAAGGCTAGGTCGCGGTTGGACTCGCAGCCATCCACGTCGGTGTAGGCGGCGGACAGGATCACCCAGTCGGGACGGGAATCGCGAATCACTTCGCGGACGCGGGCGCGGTCTCGGAGGTCGGCATCTTTGGACGACAGAGCGGTCAGGTGATCGTGCTTCAGTTCCCGGACCAGTTCCTGACCGAGCAGTCCGGATGCTCCGAATAACGCGACGCGCATAGCGGCATTGTAATGCCGGAGCCGTCAGGGGCTAAACAAAGTGCTGGAAAACTCGGCTTCAGTGCCCCAGCCCCTAAAGGGGCATCTGAATTCAAAGAACTTACGGCATCGCTAAAGCGATGCCCTGATACGAAACTTGTGTTTTTCAGCCAACGGTAAGGGCCGCACCCTTATGGTTCTTTGCGGCATCCTTCTGCTGAGCTCGGGGCAGGCTCTGAAGCCGTGCACTGACCGTTCATGCTCGAACGTGTTCCGGGGTGGTCCAAGACGGGGCGAGCCCCGTCTCTACACGAGTTTTTCCACGCTGTGAGTTTTTCCTCACAACGAGTTTTTCCGCACGCTGTGAGGGATGGCCTTCCCACAGGAATTTATTGGATGGCTATTTCGTCTCTACTCGATCGCCGTCGATTGTGGTGGGCTCAATCGGCGGCGCAGGGCGTGCAGGAGGAGCGATCCGCTGATGCCGAAGCAAATCACGGCGGCGAAGGCCACCAGGTCGAGCACGCGGCGCGTCATGCGGAGGGAATCCGCGAACAACGTGAGCATGGCACAGAGAATGCCGAGGACGTTAAGCCAGAGGGGAGAATGAATGCTGGGAAGATCGCGGCGAAACCAAACCTGGAGCAGCAACGCTGCCAGTCCGATCGCGGCCACGACGACCAAGGCAATCGGACTATAAAAAGCATTCGGCCCGGTATAGATCACGACCAGCGCGAGCGCCAGCAGGAGCAGGCCGGAAGCGATCACGGTCCATCGGCGCGCAACTTTCGACGTGGACGTGGAACCGGAATTGGACTGGGACTCAGACCCGGAACTCGTCACCCAGCGATCTCCTCGCCTTTGCGCATTGCAACATTGTACGTCGGCCTTTCCATCCGCGCTCAGGCGTTGTTGCTCGGCATCCATTCCGCGGGGCGATGCTCGCGTGCGACATCGCGTAGAGGATTGAAACAGCCTATTGCAACGTACTGGGCTGGATGCCGAGTGATCGGATCCAAATCCGCACTTCTGCGGCCCGGCGCTCGAACCCCGTCGGCGTTGCTCCAGCCAAACCGTGCCGGCCTGATCGGGACACCCGCCACTGAACGACGTGGACACGACTTCGCGTGCAGGTGTGATTACGATTAGAATCGGAACGCAGCGCCTTTGGACGCTGCGAGCATTTCCATGGAAGATCTCATCCTCGTCACAGGTGGTGCCGGCTTCATTGGCTCGAATTTCGTTCTCCAATGGATTGCTTCTGAACGCGCGCGCATTCTGAATCTCGACAAGCTGACCTACGCTGGCAATCTCAACAACCTGCGTATCGTCGAAACCGACCCGCGCTATCGCTTCGAGCACGGGGACATCGTTGATCGCGATTTGTTGCGCGACTTGCTGCGGCGCGAACAGCCGCGCGCCGTCGTTCACTTCGCCGCCGAAAGCCACGTCGACCGCTCTATCCACGCCCCCGATGATTTCGTGCGCACCAACGTCAACGGCACATTCAACCTGCTTGAAGAAACACGCGCCTACTGGTCGGAGCTTGCGGAACCCGATCGCGCATCGTTCCGTTTCCTGCACGTTTCCACTGATGAAGTCTACGGATCGCTCGGTCCCAAAGACCCGGCCTTCAGTGAGACCACTTCCTACGCGCCCAACAGCCCGTACTCCGCGTCCAAAGCGGCTTCCGATCATCTTGTCCGCGCCTGTCACCATACTTATGGCCTTCCCGTATTGACCACCAACTGTTCCAACAACTACGGACCGCACCAGTTTCCCGAAAAACTGATTCCGCTTATGATTCTGAATGCTTGCGGCGGCAAGCCTCTCCCGGTGTACGGGGACGGCGAAAACGTTCGCGACTGGCTCTACGTCGAGGATCATTGTCGCGCCCTTCGTACCGTGCTCTCCCACGGCCGCGTCGGAGAAACTTACAACATCGGTGGGCGCAGTGAAAAAAAGAACCTGGAAATTATCGGAGCTATTTGCCAACTGCTCGACGAAATGCGTTCGAACGACCCTGCCATTCCCCACAGTAAGCTGGTCACGTTCGTCGAAGATCGCCCCGGCCACGACCGCCGCTACGCGATGGACACGCGTAAAATCGAACGCGAACTGAACTGGCAACCGCTGGAGACGTTTGAGACTGGCCTCCGTAAAACCGTTTGCTGGTATCTTGAACACGAGGACTGGGTCCGCGATGTCACCAGCGGCAGCTATCGACAGTGGATGGCGAAAAATTACGCCACCGAACGTTGACGGTTTATGGCGATACTCCAGAACCCGAAGCCAGGGCCTAAAGGCGCTTTCCTAACGTCGCACTTACGGTATGCCTGAAGGCATACCCTGATACAAATCGCATTTGAACCATCGTCTGCTGAAACTGAAACTCGACATGACCAAAACCGCGCAACCGAATTACAAAGGCATCATTCTGGCGGGCGGATCGGGCACGCGCCTTTATCCCGTTACCCACGTACTTCCGAAGAGCCTGCTGCCGGTGTACGACAAACCGATGGTGTATTACCCGCTCTCAACGCTAATGCTGGCCGGTATCCGCGAAATTTTGCTGATCTCGACGCCCGAGGATCTGCACCGCTTTCAGCACTTGCTTGGGAATGGATCCCGCTACGGCGTACAGTTCCAGTACGTGGCGCAACCGAAGCCTGAAGGAATCGCCCAGGCATTTCTGATCGGCAGGGAGTTTATCGGCTCCAGCGGTTGCGCGCTCGTGCTCGGCGACAACATTTTCTACGGGCACGACCTCGTCAAAGAATTACGCGCGGCTACGCTCCAGCCCAAAGGCGCACGCGTTTTCGCGTATCCCGTCAACGACCCCGAGCGCTACGGGGTGGTCGAGTTCGATCCGCAAGGGAAGGCGCTCAGCATTGAAGAGAAACCGAAGCAGCCGAAATCGCGTTACGCCGTCACCGGACTTTATTTTTACGATCGGCAGGTCGTCGAAATTGCCGCGAGTCTTACGCCTTCGAAACGCGGCGAACTGGAAATCACCGACGTCAACCGCGTGTATCTCGAACGCAATCAACTCAACGTCTGTGTGATGGGCCGAGGCACGGCCTGGCTCGACACGGGCACGCACGAAGCCTTGATGGAGGCTTCTTTATTTATTCAGACCCTCGAAAAGCGCCAAGGCCTCATGGTCGCCTGCCCGGAGGAAATCGCCTACCGCTCAGGCTACATTACCGCCGCGCAACTGGAAGCGCTGGCGCAGCCGATGCGCAGCAATGGATACGGCGCCTACTTGTTGCAATTGCTACGGGAACACGTTTTCTGATTGGTGAAGACTCTTTTTCATGAAGCTCTTCTTGATGAAAATCGTCCGATGAAAAAGATCACCGCCAGACTGCCCGGACTTCTAGTGCTCGAACCGCGTGTGTTTGGCGACGGCCGCGGATTCTTTCTGGAGAGCTATAACCAGCGCACGTTTGCCGAGCTCGGCATTCCAGGGCCATTCGTACAGGACAATCATTCCTATTCCGAGAAGAATGTCATCCGCGGGTTGCACTACCAGATTCAGCAGCCCCAGGGAAAGCTGGTGCGCGTCATCACCGGTGAGATTATTGACGTTGCGCTCGATCTGCGCCGCTCTTCTCCCACCTTCGGGAAATGGGAATCCTTCAGACTTTCCGGCGAAAACAAACACATTCTATGGATTCCGCGCGGATTTGCTCACGGCTTCCGAGTGGTTTCCCAGACCGCCCACGTTATGTACAAGACCACGGACTTCTATGCGCCGGAGCACGAACGCACAGTGACGTGGAATGATCCGGCGTTGAACATCACTTGGCAACTTGACGGCGAACCGTCCCTTTCCTCGGTTGGGCTCGCGATTGTCTCAGCAAAAGACCAGCGTGGCGTGCCTTTCGAACGGGCTGAAAAATTCGAGTAGCGCAGCCTCAATGCAGCCGGAACTCGACCGCAATCGTGGTGTCAACCTCAACTGCCTCGCCGCTGGACAGGTAGGGTTCAAATTTCCAGGACTGCACGGCCTCGGTCGCCGAGTGCACGAGCAGACCGGGCCCGGACAGAGGGCGCAAGCGCTTCACGCTGCCATCCGGCCCAATCACGGCATCGAGCACGACCGTCCCTTCGGTCCCCGCCATCCGCGCGGCCTCCGGATAAACCGGTTCCACTTTCGTCACAATCCGCTTCTCCATGGTCTCAGGAGAGACTCGCAACCCCGACTCCGCAACCGACGCGTGCGCTTCCAGATCGTTCCAGGACCTCTGCCACTGCCACCACCCCAGACCCGCCAGCGACAGCACACACGCGATCAGCACATAAGATCCGCGTCGCCCGAAGCGAATCCTGCGCCTGGGCGCACCCAGTTGCGCGGCGACCACGGGGGCTTCCGTCTTTGCTGTTCGTTGTTCTTGTTCTTGTTCTTCTTTTTTGAAATCTTTCTTGAAGTCTTTGAAATCCAACGGCTGTGCAGCGGGGCGATACGCCCAATAACGGATCATCTCCCGCTGCTCTACCGACAGGCCTACAAACTCAAGCCCACAATGGAGACGCGTCTGATAACGAACCAGCGCACGCGCCCGAACTGGCACGCCGACGTGCGGCAGTCGCAGTTCGACCGCTACTTCTTGGCCCGCGGCCAGTTCTCCGGCCACAACCGCGCCGACACCGGCTTCGCTGAGATCGGTGCAGCGTCCAGGTAAATTTTCGGGGACACCGAATCGCAACGCGATCAAGTCCATGGGCACGTTGATCGGATGCCGGGTAAAAACGCGCTGTGGCGTTTCGTCCGACACGGGCGATGGAACTGCACTCATTAGACAAGCCTCCGCAGGATCGCAAAATCTCAGATCGCAAATCCGGCCATGCGGCTGGACCCAAGCGGCTGGAAAAACGACGAATGCGGCGCTAACGAGGATCGTTGCACCGAGTATAACGGAAACGCTCGGTCAGACACGCTGAAATAGTTTTTTTTCGGCGTCGGGTACCAATTCCGGAAGTGTTCGCTACTCCATGTCCCGCCAGTTTGGTCCGACGCCGATTTCCACAAGCAGCGGAACCGCTAGCGAATGCGCATTCTCCATGTGCTCCCGCACCAGCGGCTTCATAGCCTCCACTTCGCTCTCGGGTACCTCGAACACAAGTTCATCATGCACCTGCAAAGTCATCCGCGAGTTCAACCCGCGCTTTCGAATTTCCTCATCAATGCGGATCATGGCTAGCTTGATGAGGTCGGCGGCTGTTCCCTGCAGCGGAGTGTTCACCGCCGTGCGCTCGGCGAACCCACGCTGGGTTGCGTTCTTGCTGTTGATGTCGGGGATGGGCCGAATGCGCCCGAAAAGCGTCTTCACTTTTTGGTCGCGCCGCGTCTGCTCGAGCGTGGCATCGATGAAGGCCCGCACTCCCGCGTATTTTTCAAAATAAGCATCAATGAATCTTCTGGCCTCACCCGGATCAATGCCTAATTGCTGCGACAGCCCAAACGCCGACAAGCCGTACACAATTCCGAAGTTCACCACCTTCGCCTGCCGCCGGTGGTCCGGCGTAACCATCAACGGCGGTACGCCAAACACCTGCGACGCGGTCAGCGTGTGAATGTCGTCTCCGCGCCGAAACGCCTCGACCAGCAGCTTGTCTTTCGAAAAGTGCGCCAGCAGTCGCAGTTCGATCTGCGAATAGTCCGCAGCCAGCAGCACGTGCCCGGGCTCGGCAATGAACGCCGCACGAATCTCACGTCCTAGCTCGGTGCGAATCGGAATATTCTGCAGGTTTGGATTCGTCGACGACAGCCTCCCGGTCGCTGTTCCAGTCTGCCCAAACGTCGTATGCACCCGGCCGCTCTGGCTGCGAATGAGCGCGGGCAATGCATCCACATATGTGGACCTTAACTTCGTCAGTTGCCGGTACTCCAACACCAACCTTGGAACTTCGTGATCCGCGGCCAGGCCTTCCAGCACATCCACCGCGGTCGAAATCTTTTTCCCTTTCCCGTATTTCGACGGCATGGGGAGCGCCAGCTTATTGAACAGAACATCGCCCAGTTGCTTTGGCGAGTTGATATTGAACTCGAGGCCGCAACGCTCATAAATATCCCGCGCCTTGGCTTCGGCCTCGCGCTGCAACTTCACCGACATCTGACCCAGCACCGCCGGATCAATCTTCACTCCCGCGTCTTCCATGCGCGCCAACACCGGCACCAGCGGCGCGTCGATATCCTCATAGACGGAAGTCAATCCCTGCTCGTCGACTTCTTTTCGAAGCGCGCTCGCCAGCCTGCCCGTTACATCCGCCCCTTCCGCCAGGTTGCCGCTCAGCTTCAAATTGAATCTCCGCAGCACAACTTCGGGCAACGAATGCGACGAATAGGTCGGGTCGAGCAGGTAGGAATACAGCATCGGATCATGCTGCACTCCGGCCAACGCAATTGCCTCGCCGGAGAAACGCTCGGAGAAATGGTGGAGCGCTGCCTTGAGATCGTGAACGGTTTTCGGGACAGCGGCATCTTCGAGCACGCTTTTCACTCGTTGGGCGAGCGCCTTGTCTTCCAGCACGAGCATCGCCCCGGCCCCCGGCGCACTCGAAACTGCTATGCGCTTGATACCTCCGGCACCCTGATCTTCGGCATCCGCCGGCTGCAAGGCCAGAAACCCCGACTGTGCCGGCTCAGGCTCTTCTTCCTCTTCGACACTCTCTGTGTGCTCGGTCGGAATCGCCAGAGCGAGCGGCGCGCTCTGGCCCAAGGCTCTCAAGTACTCCTCGAATTCAGCCTCCGACTTTATTTCGCGGTAGTCGCCCTCTTTCACTTCAACTACGGGAAGCAGTTCCTTTAACAAAGAAGTAAAATCAAGCTCGGCAAACAGCGCACGAAGAGATTCAACATCCGGCTCGCCCACTTTCATCGCGGCAACGTCCAGTTCGACCGCCACGTCACAATCAATCGTCACCAGTTGCTTGCTGTACAGAATATTGTCGCGATTGTTTTGCAGCGATTCCCGATACGTTTTTTTCTCCACCTCGGCTGCATGTTCCAGCGCCTGTTCCACACTTCCAAAACGCTGGATAAGTTCCACAGACCCCTTATCGCCGATGCCGGGCGCTCCGGGAATGTTGTCCACGGAATCACCGCGCAGCGCCATCACATCCACCACCTTCGACGGTGGCACCCCGAGAATTTCCTCAACCTTCGCCGCATCGCAAATCAGGTTGTCCTTCGGCGGATTGAGCACCTGCACGTTGTCGTTCACCAACTGCAGCATGTCTTTGTCGCTCGACACGACGAAGACCGGATACGATTCGGCCGCCGCCTTCCGTGCCAGGGTTCCGATCACATCGTCGGCTTCGTAACCTTCGAGCTGCAAAATCGGGATGCGATATCCCTCCAGCGCCCGCCGAATGTATGGAATCTGTTGCGCCAGGTCTGGAGGCATCTCGGCGCGATTCGCCTTGTAGCCGCCATACTCCGCTTCCTTGAACGTCTGTGTCTTGATGTCGAACTTGCGGATCGTGGTAATCGCTTCCGCCTGCTGATTTCGGATCGTCGGTGCTCCTACATCGAACACCGCCGCCAGATACTCGGGCGAAAAGTCGTCCCGCAATTTCCGCAGCATGTTGACGAAAACATAGGTCGCCGCGGTCGGGACTCCCGTTTTGGTCGACATCGGACGCTGCCGCGTCATCGCGTGATACGCGCGAAAGATGAACGACATCGTATCAATCAGGAAAATCCGGCCTTTGTCCTTACTATGGGCGGCGGAAGGGGGTAGCGGCCGGGGCGCGGCAACCACTTGCGGCGGCGATTTCTTTTTGACAGGCAATGAGCCAAGTTTAGCAGCTAACGAATTCTTCACCACAGGGGACACAGAGGAGCACAGGGGAAAGCTCCAGTGGCGAAAACCGTTTGGTGCGAAACGACCGGGAACCGTCACTGTAAGATTCCTGTAATCGCGTATGATATGGAGTTTTCGGTACTCGCAACGCCGAGTGCTGAAAGGCTGAGTGCCGAATGCTGCCCTTCAAGCTCGTCTACAGCGACGACTATTACCTGCCCATCGGCTCCCATGTCTTTCCCGCGGAGAAATACAAGTGCATTCACGACCGGCTGCTCGCTTCCGGAGTGGCAGAGCCTTCCGATTTTGTCACGCCACGACCGGCAACCGACGAGGACGTGCTGCTTGTGCACACCCCGCGGTACGTTCACAAATTGAAGACGGGCACGCTCACCGCGCTGGAAGAGTTAGAGCTCGAAGTCCCGTACTCACCGGAGCTGGTGAGCGCCTTCTGGCTCGCGGCGGGCGGTTCGGTGCTGGCCGCCGATCATGCCCTTAACGACGGCGTGGCCATCAGCATCGGCGGAGGATTTCATCATGCGTTCCCTGGCCACGGCGAAGGCTTCTGCATGATCCACGACGTGGCCGTCGCCATCCGCTGCATGCAGCGTGACGACAAGATTCGTACCGCCATGACCTTCGACTGCGACGTCCATCAAGGCAACGGCACGGCCGTGATTTTCTCCGGCAGGCATGCGCCCGGAGGCCCGCTGCCCGCGGCTTGGGGGTCGGTTCTGAATCCTAGTCAACCGGGCAGGAGGCGCAGCGCCCACGCCGAGGAGGTGTTCACGATTTCGCTGCATCAGCAAAACAACTACCCGTCGTTTAAGCCCCCTTCGTCGCTCGATGTGAATCTGCCTGACGGGATTGGCGACGACGAATATCTGGCGTGCGTCGGCGACGCGCTCAGTTTGGGATTGGGCAAGCTCGAGCCGGACCTCCTCTGTTACCTCGCCGGAGCCGACCCTTATTGCGAAGATCAGCTCGGCGGATTGTCGTTGACGATTGAAGGATTGAAGGAGCGAGATGCTATCGTGTTTCGAATCGCCAGGGCTCAGGGCATCCCGGTGATGGTCACGCTCGCCGGCGGCTACGCCATGAAGCTCGAGGACACGATCTCGATTCACAGCAACACCGTGGTCGCCGCGAAAGAAGTGTATGGCGGGACTGGTTGACGGATTCGCGACGATGCAGCAGACGTTATACTCGACGCCATGGACGTCACTCCTTCTCAGCTTGCGCATCGTGAGTTCTATAACCTTCTGATCAGCGCCGTGGTGCCACGGCCGATTGCTTGGGTCTCAAGCGTCAGCGCTTCCGGACATCCTAACCTGGCGCCCTTTTCGTTTTTCAATGCGGTATGCGCCAAACCTCCTCTGCTGGCGTTTGCTTCGGGAATGCGCTCGCCGAAGAAATCGGGGACAGCCGCGGGAGGACCCACCGGAGAACCGAAAGACACGCTGCGGAATATTCGCGAGACCGGAGAATTCGTGATCAACATGGTCACTTACGAACTGGCCGAGGCTATGAACCTGACCAGCGGCGATTATGACTCATCAATCAACGAATTCGAAGTAGCGAAACTTGGCTCGGCACCTTCGAAAGTCGTGCGGCCGCGGCGCGTGGCGGAGTCTCCCGTCAGCTTTGAATGCAAGCTGCATCAGATTCTCGACTTCAATCCCGCTCCCGAGGGCGGCAGTCTGGTGATGGGCGAAATCGTCTCCATTCACGTCGATGAGCGGCATCTGAACGAAGGCCGCCTGGACCGGGACTCGCTCGATCTGATCGGGCGCATGGGCGGCATGCAGTACACGCGTACCACCGAGCGCTTTGAAATGGTGAGGCCGAAGGTGGAGTGAAGGCGATCGATGGCGTGCTAAGGCGTTGATCTGCGGCGGCGCTGGCAAACTGCATAGGTCCTTCGCTTGGCTCAGGAGGACACCGAGGATTTTGCGAACGACGAGCCCGAAATGACCGACGACTGACGGCCAACGATTCCCACCCCCGTCGCGACTGCTAAAATAGCTGCTTACGCTATGTTCGAGAATCTCCAGGAGAAACTCCAGCGCGCCTTCAAGTCTCTTCGCGGACAAGCCGTCCTCACGGAAGAGAACATTTCCGAGGCGCTGAAACAGATTCGTCTGGCGCTGCTTGAGGCTGACGTCAACTTCAAAGTTGTCAAAGAACTCATCGACCGCATCCAGGCTAAGGCTGTCGGGCAGGAAGTGCTGACTGCGCTATCGCCGGGCGAGCAGGTTATCAAGATCGTCCGCGACGAACTGGTCACGACCCTCGGCAAAGATACGGCTAAGTTAAAGTTCGCGTCCCAACCGCCGACCGTCGTGCTCATGGCTGGGTTGCAGGGCTCCGGCAAAACCACTACCTCGGGCAAGCTTGCCAACTGGCTTAAGAATGGCGGACACCGTCCGCTGCTGGTCTCGGTTGACGTTTATCGTCCGGCTGCCCGCGAGCAACTGAAAGTGGTTGCGGCTGCAATCAAGGCCAACGTTTACCAAGGCGAGGTCGATGAGGCGAATACGGCAACTGTCGAGCGGCTTGCCAAGGAGGCGCGGCGCGAGGCGATCAACTCCGGGTGCGACGTGCTTATTGTGGATACTGCTGGACGTCTCCACATCGACGACCAGCTCATGGAGGAGATGCAGTCGCTCAAGCGGCTGCTCAATCCGCAGGAGATTCTGTTTGTCGCCGATTCGATGACTGGACAGGACGCCGTCAACTCGGCGGATGAATTTCATAAGAAGCTCACGCTTACCGGCGTCGTCCTTACTAAGATGGATGGCGACGCTCGCGGCGGCGCGGCGCTTTCCATTCGCCAGGTCACTGGGCAACCTATCAAGTTCATTGGCATCGGCGAAAAATACGATGCGCTTGAGCCTTTTCATCCTGACCGCATAGTGTCGCGCATTCTTGGCATGGGCGACATTCTCTCGCTCATCGAAAAAGCCGAGTCGCAGATCGACAAGAAGAAGGCCAACGAACTTGCCTCCAAGATGCTTGCGGGTGACGGCTTTTCGCTGGAGGATTTTCGCGACCAGTTGCGTCAGGTTCGCAAGATGGGGTCGCTGCAAAGCCTCATGGGCATGCTGCCCAATATCGGCGCGTTTTCCGGCATGCAGAAAGCCGCGGACAAGGTGGACGAAAAGCAGATCAACCGGGTCGAGGCGATCATCAATTCGATGACCGGATACGAACGCAACCATCACGAAGCCATCAACGGCAGCCGCCGCAAACGCATCGCGCGGGGCTCCGGAACGACGGTGCAGGAAGTCAACAATTTGCTTCGCCAATACGCGCAGATGAAAAAAATGTTCAAGCAGATGGGCAAGCCGAGTTTCGCGCGGCGAATGGCGGGGATGAAGTTTCCGGGAATGTAGGGAAGGCATTCAGCACTTAGCAATTAGCACTTAGCATTTAGCCACACTCGACGAGGGTTGAGGTTTGGCTAGGTGCTAATTGCTAAGTGCTAGATGCTGTGAAGTGGCGCTCTCTCCGGGAATCCGGCTCCTACACTGGTGGAGATTCGCGGCCGGGTGAAAAACGAACTGCAACACCTTTCTCGGAATAAGGGAATGCAGCGCAAGTGCACGCTGTGGAGCCAGGCGGGACAGAAGTTGCTGCGCGAGCTGCCGTTAAAACCCTGGGCGGCGTGCCGGCAGGAGGACTTGCTGGGGCTGCTGGCGATGTTGAACCAGCAGATCGGGCAGTTGGATGAAGCGGTGCCAGCAAGCCGCCGATCCACATCCCCAGGCACGGTTGCTGATGACGCAACCGGGAGTGGGCCCGAACACGGCGCTGGCGTACGTGCTGACCATCGGCGACGTCGGTCGGTTTCCGCGGGGCAAGCAAGTGGCGAGTTATCTGGGACTAATTCCGCGCGAGGAAAGTTCGGGCGGGAGGCAGAGGCTGGGCGCGATCACGAAATCGGGCAACCGGCTGCTGCGCTCGTTACTGGTGGAAGCGGCGCAGATCGCGGTGCGCTACGATCCTGGGTTTCGCAAACGGTATTTGCATCGCTGCCATCAGAAGCCGAAAGGTGTGGCCAAGGTGGCAGCGGCACGGAGATTAGCGGTACGACTCTACTGGATGCTACGCACCGAGAAGCCGTATCCAGAGATCGTTCGCATCGAGAGCAGCTCGCGGGTGGCCCTGGTCGGCGCAAGCTAGACCGCTGGATTGATTGGGCGCTCTCGCATCCCGCGCGGGGCGGGATGTTCGCATAGAAGAATCATGGTCGAGGTTCAGGCCGAATCGATGGTTGGTGGAACGATCTTCCACCGGAAAGTGATTCAGCGTGAGATTTCCAGAGTCTTGGTCCTCAACCTCTCTGGCAAAGCAAGCGGTGCTTGGACACTGCCTAGGATATCTTTGCCCTCCCCAGAGCCTTCGCTCTTATCGAGGGGCACCCGGCTATCGTGCCAGCACTGCAGGGGTCCTTCGGCTCCGCCGGGTCATGCGCTTCGCACATATTCCGGCTCCGCTCGGGATGACAGACTGAGGAAGGGTGTGGGCGGAACTTCTCGTCGAAGCGCGGGTTACCATGGGGGGTGTCTATGTTTCAGCGCGTCTTCGTGACCCTCGCCGTTTTTCTCGTGAGTTCCCTCGCAATGGCTGCGCCCTCGGGGCCGCTGGTGGTCGACGGCAACAGCCTCGTTGTGGTCATGGAATACGAGGCTTGGTTCGGGCCCCACGCCGTAACCTTTCAAGGCTTCTCGGCCATGCCGCTGTTGCAGTCGGCAGACATGCAAGCGGAGGGAGGCGGCTATGACAGCGCCGATCCGGCGGTCATCAAGCAACACGTCGCCTGGCTGGAATACATGGGAGTTGATGCGGTCATCAGCGACCTGACTAACAACGTGAGCTGTATTTTTAACAGCGAGTGGTTCGTCGAGAAATACGTCCCGAACTGCACCCCGTCCTTCCGTTATTACAACCAGACCATCCGCAACAATACCGGCAATCTTTATCCAGCCTGGTCGGCGCTCGGAACCCGGCTCAAGCTCATTCCTCTGCTCGGCGGCATTGACGGCAACGTCTTGACGGAGGATCAAGACGGGAAAACGGCGTTCGAAAAAGAAGTGGACTACTTCGGCGCGCGCCTGCAGCGCTATCCCGATCTCGGCGTAATCTACGAAGGCAAGCCGCTGATGCTTATTTTTCTGGGCGCGGCGCAGGATCCAAACCCTGCCGACCATCCTCTGTGGTATCGGATCAAGCGGTTTTTGCAAAGCCATCCCGAGATTGGAGAGAAATATACTTTCAAACTGATGGCGGGATACCTCGACAGCCAGCCCGATCTGTGGGCAAAGCAGGGCACACCCGACGGGCCGGTGGAGATTAATCCTGCATACGGGTTCTGGAGTTGGGTCGATCGGCTCAACCCGTCTTGCGCGGAAGCGCTGTGCCCCTACTTTCCTTCGTATAACCTGACACCTTCTGAAAGCCAAGCTGGATCCAGAGTAGAGAATTTCACGGCTTCCATCGCCACCGCAGGGCAGGACGGATGGGGCTGCCCGAATCCGGAGGCTTTGCCTTATTGTCCCGATGACGCGCTTCGTTTTGGACCCGGCGGCGGCTACGTCACCTTCGAATCGTTCATGACCTATGCGAAGAAACTCGATCCAATCTTTCTGCTGATTCACCAGTTCAATGAGTTTGGCCCGCCCGACGAGGGATTCGACGCCAACACCCACGACGATATCGAGCCTGCGAATCTGTGGGGTAAGGGCGCTCTGAACGTGGTGAGGAAAGAGCTTGAAGCCTACCGGCAGGCGACACACTGAACCTCCGAAGAGTTGAGTCCGGCGGCAAAAACCTCAAGACGGAATGGACCGGGGAATCCCACCCTACGCACAGAATGCGCAAGAATAGGCACCTGGCCGGAGGTATAATCCGCTGGGAACGCGCATGCCGATTGAGGGTCACCTTCTGCAAAACGGCGTGGGGCGGGTCTGAGTATGTCGTGGCGTCCTCAGCGGAGAGGACCTCATCGCGAATAATGAGCGCATCCTCGGTTCGTGGAGCTATGCGGGCGTGTGCTCGCTGCTCATCGACGCGACCGAGGCCACCCTAGAGATCTCAGCGGCGGAAATCCGGACGATCCGGAAGCAGGACGATCGCCTTGCGGCTGTCTTGCCCGCGCTAGTCACGGCCGTCGTCGTTCCTTCTGACTGTGGCTTCGGCATGGCGCGCATGTGGGAGATACTGACGGAGCGTCCGGGATGGTCGGCGCGCGCCTTCCGTTCCAGACCCGAAGCGGAGGTTTGGCTGCGCGATGAAGTGCGGCGCAAGTTCGCACTGGAATCGCCGCCAGAATTTGGGTTCGCGTTAGTGGTCGTCGTCGCTGCGGTGGATCCCACCCTTGCACACACAACGCGCAACGCGTGGACCACCCACCAGCGAGGAGATTGCCGCCTTACTTCGCTGGTGGAGGCGGCGTAAAGGGCGGCGGCGGAGTTACGCTATTGCCCTTCTCATCGACGAAGGTCCAGAATTGGTTGCTGCAATCAGGACTCGTCTTCTGGGTGTAGGCGTCGAGGTTCGTACCGGGCTTGGTGCTATTCCCCTCAACGTCGATGACGAGGGGCGTATTGTCCAGGTAGCACTGAATGAAGTAATAGCCCGTCACCGACGATGGCACGAACGACCAGAGTTGGTTTGGCGCGTTCGTGTCGAGAGGTGGAGGGCCATCTTTCTTAACCGTGTAGGCGTCGAGCGGCGTGCCGGGCTTGGTATTCGCCCCCTGAATGTCGATGACGAGGTTAGTCGCGGGGTTCTGAAGAAGGTAAGACCCTTCGAAGGACGACGTTACGAACTGCCAGAGCTGGTTACTCCAGTTGGGACCCGAGGTCTTCTTTGTGAAGGCATCGAGCAGGGCACCGGGGCTTGGAGCTGGCCCCTGAATGTCGATGACGAGGTTGCCTAGCTTGCTTTGGACGAAAAATGGTGAAGACATGGTGATCCTTTCTGGTCAGCCTCTCGCTGAAGGGAGCGCATCTGCTTCTAGGTAGATAGTGATCGCGAGAATGCGCGGACGTTACAATGCCTGCGAATGGCGATCACAGGCCTCTTCCCAGGCCTCGAAACACGCAGCTCCGTCCGGGACGACGAAGGGTGGGAAGAGTGAAGGAGCGGGCCGAGCCGCGGTCGTCTTGGACCGGGCGCAGCCCCGTCTCCACACCGGCAAAAGCAAGTGCAACTTCTTCACTTCCGCCGCATCTAAACCTTGACAATGGTTCGCTCAGGTTATAGCATGGCCCAGAGCATAATTGTCATTGCGATGATTATAAAGCACTTATCTGTTTGGAGGTAAGGTTATGGGAAAGATTATTGGAATTGACCTGGGTACTACCAACTCCTGCGTAGCGGTTATGGAGGGCGGGGAGCCTAAGGTTATCGCTAACGAAGAAGGTGGGCGGACTACGCCTTCGGTGGTTGGATTCACCAAGACCGGCGAACGGCTGGTGGGGCAGGTCGCTAAGCGGCAGGCTATTACCAATCCTGAGAATACGGTTTACTCGATCAAGCGCTTCATGGGACGGCGCTTTGACGAGGTGAGCGAAGAATTGAAGATGGTCCCTTACAAGGTTGAGCGGGACGGAGACAACGTGGTGATTGTGGCGCAGGGGAAGAAATACACCCCGCCCGAGATCTCCGCGATGATTTTGCAGAAGCTGAAGAAGGCGGCGGAAGACTATCTTGGCGAGAAAGTGACCGAGGCGGTTATCACTGTGCCGGCCTATTTCAACGATGCGCAGCGGCAGGCTACGAAGGACGGGGGCAAGATTGCCGGGTTGGACGTGAAGCGAATCATCAACGAGCCGACCGCGGCGGCGCTCGCCTATGGGCTCGACAAGGGCAAGGACGAGACCATCGCCGTGTACGATTTCGGCGGCGGCACGTTCGATATTTCGATCCTCGAAGTCGGTGAAGGCGTGGTCGAGGTTAAGGCCACCAACGGCGACACGCACCTTGGTGGCGACAACATCGATCAGCGGCTGGTGGATTGGCTGATCGACGAATTCAAGAAAAACGAAGGCCTCGACCTGCGCGGTAAGGGAAACGAGATGGCATTGCAGCGTCTGCGCGACGCGGCGGAGCGGGCGAAGATTGAGCTTTCGACCACTATGGAAACCGAGATCAATCTGCCGTTCATCACGGCCGATGCTTCCGGGCCGAAGCACCTGGTCATTAAGCTGACGCGTGCCAAGCTGGAATCGATGGTCGAGGATATTTTGCAGCGGTCGGTGGGGCCGTCGAGGCAGTGTTTGAAAGATGCGGGCGTCGACGCCAGCAAGATTAACGAAGTGGTGCTAGTTGGCGGACAGACTCGCATGCCGCGTATCCAGGCGATCGTAAAGGAATTGTTTGGACGCGAGGGGCACAAGGGCGTCAATCCGGATGAAGTGGTTGCGATTGGCGCGGCGATTCAAGGCGGCGTGCTTGGGGGCGAGGTGAAAGACCTGCTGCTCCTGGACGTGACTCCCTTGACGTTGTCGATTGAGACGCTTGGTGGTGTGGCTACGGCAATGATTCCGCGGAATACTACGATTCCGACGAAGAAGACGGAGACGTTCTCTACGGCGGCCGATAGTCAGACTTCGGTTGAAGTGCATGTGCTGCAGGGGGAACGCCCCTTGGCGGCGCAGAATCGGACTTTGGGCAAATTTCATCTGACTGGATTACCACCGGCACCTCGGGGCGTTCCGCAGATCGAGGTGACGTTTGATATTGACGCGAACGGGATCCTGAACGTGACCGCGAAAGATATGGCCACTAGCAAGGATCAGAAGATCACGATTACTTCGTCTTCGGGCTTGTCGAAGGAAGAGGTCGAGCGGATGGCGAGGGAAGCCGACGCGCACTCGTCCGAAGACAAGGCGCGGCGCGAAGAGATCGAGGCCAAGAATCAGCTCGACTCTATGGTCTACAACGTCGAGAAGATGCTGAAGGAGCATGGCGACAAGATCTCGGGCTCCGAGCGCGGGGACGTCGAGAATGCTTTGGCGGACGGTAAGAAGGCCATCGCGGGCGGCGACAAGGCGGCGATGGACTCGGCGCGCGACAAGCTGACTGCGGCTTCGCACAAGCTGGCGGAGCAGATGTATAAGGCTACGCCGGCGGCGCCTGGCACGGCGGGGGCTGGACCGAGTGATGGGCACGCGGCGCCTGGCACGAACGGCGCAGACTCGAAGAAGGACGAAGGCGTGATCGACGCTGAGTATGTGGATGTTGAAGACAAGAAGTAAACCGCCCAAATCTTCACCACAGGGGGCACAGAGGAAACACGGGGGACGGCGTGGCACTTACGTGGGGCGCGAAATGCGCCCCCATTTGCATCATACTTAGAGGATGGTCGTTCGGGCCGCAGAAAGAGGAAAGCGAATTGAGATTCGAAGTCAATGGGCAGATGTTTTTTGTGAACTTCGTCCCGGAAGAGGGGCGCTGGTTCTGCTACGCGCCTAGCGCGACGGGAATGCAAAAGATTCCGGTGTCGATCGATGCCTCGCCATTTGAGGCGTTCAATGTGGCGGTGGATGAGCAGGCGAAAGAGATCGTGAATTGAGTTGTGGAGGTAGAGGTCCTTCTAGTCCGCACGGCCCTCGGCTTTGCCGAGGGCCGTGCTACGCTCAGGATGACGAAGCGTAAGATGACGGAGAGCGACAAACGGAGAAGGATAAGCTGAAAGCTGACCCTGACAGCTAGAAAATGCCTACCCAAACCAAAGACTATTACGGCGTGCTCGGAGTAAAGAAGTCCGCCTCCACGGACGACATTCGCAAGGCGTTTCGCAAGCTTGCGCGCAAGCATCATCCTGACGTCAATCCTGGCGACAAAGGCGCGGAAGAGAAATTCAAGACTCTTTCCGAGGCTAACGACGTTCTCAGCGATCCCAAGAAGCGGAAGATTTACGATCAACTGGGGTTCTACTCCGACAACATCGATCCAGCTACGGCGGAGGCTTATGCTCGGGGCGGCGGACAGCCTGGGGCCGGGCCCGCCGACTTTGGTGGGGGGTTCCCGGGTGGAGGCCGTCCGCCGGGTGGACCGAGCAATGTTGATTTCGGTGGCTTTGACTTTTCCGATCTGTTTGAAGGCGCTCGCAGCGGCGGCCGGAAAAATTCAGGCGGTTCGAGCGGCGGGTTCCGCGATATCTTCTCCGGCATTTTCACTGGGGGCGGGCGCGGTGAGGCCGTTGACCAGGGACCGGAGCCGGGCAGCGATCTTGAATACCAAGTCAACGTGCCGTTTTGGACGGCGATTCGCGGCGGAGTGATGAAGTTGAATATCTCCCGGCGCGATGTTTGTGGAAACTGCCACGGCAATGGCTTCATCGAAGCTCCGGGAGTATGTCCGCAATGTCACGGCAAGGGGACGATCGAACAGACGGGCGGGCGGATGAAGTTCAACGTCACTTGCCCGCGCTGTCATGGGACTGGGAAGAATATTTCGACTTGTCCGGTGTGTCACGGCGAAGGCAGCGTCGAGCGTACCGATCCGCTGGAGATCCGCATCAAGGCTGGAACGCGCGATGGGCAACGCATTCGCATCGCGGGCAAGGGCAATGCGGGGCTGCGCGGGGGCGGGGTCGGCGATCTCTATGTGATTATCCGCATCGACCCGCATCCGCTGTTTCAGCGCGAAGGGGACGACATCTCCATCACGGTGCCGGTTACGGCGGTGGAAGCGGCTTTGGGATCGAAGATCGAAGTGCCTACCATTGATGGGCGGAGCATGCTTAAGATTCCTCCGGGGACGCAGTCTGGGCAGAAACTCCGACTGCGCGAAAAAGGAGTGCCTTCGGCTACCAAGGACGGCGTACGGGGAGATGAAATTGTCGAGGTGAAGATCACCGTCCCTATGCCTCACGACGAAAAAACTAAAGAACTGCTGCGGGAGTTGGCCAAGCTGAATCCGGAGGATCCGCGAGAAGAACTCTGGAGCAAGGTCTGACGCCAGGCGCAGGAAGACCCGCAGACCCCCTCTCGGCGGCGATCGGTTTTGCGATTGGCGTTATTCCTCGAATCTATTTTCATCAAATCGGGCTTGGGACGGTGCTCGGGATCGCCGTGGCGGTTGCCTTCGGGCGGAACCGGGAGGACGTCCGTAATAACAACAGACGAACCGCCGATCTATGGTGGTTCGTGATCGGCATTCTCGGCGGACTATCTCTGCCATCTCGGCCTCGGGTGGAAACTTGGCATCGGCCTCGGAGTAGCGCTCGGGGCTAGCCTCGCGGCGGTCATAGGAACGGCTTGAGCCGACATCCGCAGAAGTCGAAAGGACTGAGTTAGTCTCCCGCGTTAGTCCCCGCCCTCATTACCTCCGTACCCGCCCTTATTGACAAAAATTTTCAATTTATCGCAAAAAAATCTTGCATCTGTGGAAAATTCCCGTAATCTCACACATGCGAACTAACTTCACCGACAATGCCCGGGAATCGCTGCCCACCCTGGAAGCCGCGTAACGATAGTCAAGGGAGACGCGGTGGTGAGAGTGAGTCGCCTGAGGAGGAAGCCATAGAAATTGGCAACAGCTACCGCACCAGCCAACATCTCGCAGCCTAGCTTAATTCCTGCCGCCCCCCGGAAGAAGTCTATCCGCCTCACCCTTTGGCCCCTGGTCGCCGCGACCTTCTTTATGGTCTCGGGCGGAACCTATGGCACCGAGGATATCGTGCATGGCGCCGGCTATGGCAAAGCAATTCTCATCCTGCTGCTCACCCCGCTTCTCTGGAGCCTGCCGACCGCGTTCATGATCGGGGAGCTCTCGAGCGCGCTGCCCTTTGAAGGCGGCTACTACGCGTGGGTGCGCCGCGCCATGGGGAATTTCTGGGGCTTTCAGGAAGCCTGGCTGTCGCTGGTGGCATCCATTTTCGATATGGCGATTTATCCCACGCTCTTTGTTGCCTACCTCACACGCATGTTTCCATGGTTCCAGGAAAACCATCGCGGCGTGGCTGTGGCGCTGGGCGTGGTGATTGTCTGCGCAATCCTTAATATCATGGGCGTGAAGGTCGTCTCGACGACTTCGTTGTGGCTATTCTTCGCCCTTTCAGCGCCCTTCGCTGCCATTTTTGTGCTGGCGCCGTTCAAGATTCACGCGCTCGCGAATGCGGTGACCAAGCCGACTACTTCGAATGTTGATATTCTCGGCGGGCTGCTCATCTGCATGTGGAACTACATGGGATGGGACAACGCCTCGACCATCGCCACCGAGGTGGAGCGTCCGCAGCGAACCTATCCTCGCGCCATGCTGGTGGCGGTGGTCATCGTCTGCGTTACTTACGTTCTTCCCTTTGCCGCCATGTGGATCACCGGCCTTCCGGCCAGTGCCTGGGAAACTGGCGCTTGGGCCGACATCGCCCAGTTGATGGGTGGTCCGGTGCTTCGGATGGCCCTGGTGGCGGGCGGCATGATGAGCGGCTTCGGCATGTTCAATGCGCTGGTCATGAGCTACTCACGGCTGCCGCTGGCCATGGCTCAGGATGGCATGCTGCCGAAAATTTTTGGCAAGCTGCATCCCAAGTCGCGCGCGCCATGGGTCGCGATTCTGGCGCTGGCGGTCGGCTGGGGCTTCGCGTTGAATCTTGGCTTTGAGCGGCTGGTCACACTCGACATCATGATTTACGGTGGGAGCCTGGCGCTCGAATTTGTAGCGCTGATCTGTCTGCGCATTCGCGAACCGGAATTGAAGCGTCCCTTCCGCGTGCCGGGAGGGATGTTTGGAGCGATTGCGGTTGGCATTCCTCCAGTTTTGCTGCTGGGATTTGCCATCATCCGCAGTGAACATGAAGTTGTGCTGGGCATGAGTTCGCTCTGGTTTGGACTGCTTGTGATGGGGGCTGGCGTCGTCGCCTACTTGATTAACCATGCACTTAAGCCGGCGGGATGGGCGGCTGCTTCGCCGAAGCCTGAACTGGCAGCATAGTTTTTCTGAGGATCAACCTTGACTGCAGAGACGGGGTTTAGCCCTGTCTCTTTTCTTTTGCAGCTCCTGGCGCTGCTCGCAAGAATCTTCACCACAGGGCGCACAGAGGACCGCAGGGGAAGACGTGCGTCCTCCCTGTTTTGCGGCTAGTATTGGTACGGACGCGAGATTCCTTAGCGTGGCATGACTAAACGTAAATCCAAGGGCGCGTACATGATCTCGGCGGTGGCCGAGATGTATGAGATTCATCCGCAGACTTTGCGGCTCTACGAACGCGAAGGGCTGCTCAAGCCTAGCCGCACCGAGGGCAATACCCGGCTTTATACGGATGAAGATTTGCAGCGGCTTGAGTTCATCCTGTCGCTGGCGCGCGATCTGGGCGTCAACATCAGCGGCATCGCCATCATTCTGCAAATGCGCGAGCGCATGGAAGAAATGCAACGCCAGATCCAGGAGTTCGTGCAGTATATCCAACACGAGGTACTGGCGCGGGCCTCAGCCGCAGCCGATCCGTCCAAGGGGGCGATTGTGCCGCTACGGCGGGCGATTGTCCCAACTGTAGAGGCATCCCGGCGCAAGGATTCAAAGTAGCTCGGTTTGCACTCTGTTCCTCCATGCTCTCTGCGGTTTCGAACCCCAAAGAAACCTTTCACCACAGAGGTCACGGCGGAACACAGGGGGAACTCCACAGGGAAAACTGCCGCTGAATTTACCGAACTTTCATCTTCACGCAACCAACGGCCTCTTATCCGGGGTTACCGTGTAGGCATGAAACCCGAAAATCCGGCCGAGATGCCGGACGCCGCGATTGCGTGCGCGTCATCGGCAACCGACCGGAGAAACGAGAAGAGGCTCGACGAGAATCTCAAACTCAGTCTGGAAGCTGGCCTTCCCGGCAGTGCCGTGGTTCTGCACTGTCAGGGTCGGATCATCTTCCATAGCGAGGCTCAGGCGCTCTCGACCATTGTGGCCGAAGTGCTGCCCTCGGCGCGCCGGATGGTGGTGGATTTGGCAGACGTCGAATCCGTGGACGGCGGAGGTTTGGGCGAACTGGTCATGACGCACCTGTGGGCGGAAGCGGCCGGCTACGCGCTGAAGTTTGCCTGCCCCAAGAAATCGGTTCGACACCTCTTCGAAATTACCAACCTTGTATCGGTGCTCGATGTGTACGCCAGCGTTCCGGAGGCAATGGCGGCGATGGTTCAGGAAGAAATACATTGGGCGTAGGCGCCTGTCGTGAAACTCGGAACTCATCAAAACCGGCGCCTGAATGCGCATTCATAACACGGCACTTCCGATATGCCTAAAGGCATACCTTGATACAAATCGTACTTGCGCACGCGGGGTGAAACGACGCTATTTTTCTCGCTCGAAGCGGTAACGACCGCCTCTGTCTTTTGCTAACTGCTCCGCCACTTTCAAAAACGCTCTTCCCGCGTGCGACAGCGCGGATTCCTGCCGATACACCAGCCGCAGCTTGCGCTGAAAATGCAGATCGCGCACCGGAACGCGCACCAAGTCACCGCGTCCGAGCTCGTTTTCCACGCTGATCTCGGGTACCAGCGCCACTCCATTCCCCGCGCACACGAAGCGTGTGATGGCTTGCAGCGTAGGCAGTTCCACGTCCATGTGTAACGGAGTCTTGTGGCGGCGGAAACTTTCGATCACTTTATCGCGATAAGGAGACGCGACGATGTGGGCCACGAACGACTCCGCGCCCAGCTGGCGCACGCTGACTTCTCCCGCCGAGGCCAACGGATGAACGGGAGGAACGACCAGTACCAACTCGTCCATATAGACAACCGCCGAGCGCAACTGGGGCTCCTGCGGATCGTAAGAAAGTACGCCGAGTTCCACGTTGTGCTTGAGCACATCGTCGGGAATGTGACTGCCCAGTAAGCGCCGCACCGTGATCTTGATCATGGGATGCCGACGGCGAAACTCGGCCAGTACCGGCAACAGGTAGAGCGCGGTAAATTCGTTGGCGGCGATGGCCAGCTTGCCTTTCTGTAATTCGCGCATCTCGACCAGCGCCGCCTCTGCGTCCTGGCGCAGGTTGAGCAGTTTCTCGGCGTATTCCTGGAGTACACGCCCTGCATCGGTGAGTACGCCTTCACGCGACGAACGGTCGAACAGCGGCTCGCCGATCTCGAGTTCGAGTTTGCGGATGGTCTGGCTTACCGCCGACTGGGTGCGAAAGAGCTTTTCGGCGGCGCGGGAAAAGCGTCGTTCGCGGGCTACGGTTAGGAAGACTTCGAGTTGGGAAAGGTCCATGGGGATCGGGTCTCAGGTTTTAGCTCTCATGCCTCCACGTGCTTGAGAGCGCGACGCTCGTGACGCTTGAGAATGTTTGCCTTGGTGTCGTGAAAGAACCTTTACCACAGAGGTCACCGAGGGGGGACCGAGACGCATCTTTTTAAAGTCACTGACAGCATAAGAAACCCTAATACTATCACTCCTGCTACTGCTACTGTAAAGATAATAAACTTTTCTTTTGCCTTAATCCGCCGATAGAGTAGATACGCAAGCTTCCAGGAGGTACGCAATCCATGGATTGGCCGCGTATTACCATCTTCGACACCACGCTTCGTGACGGCGAACAGTCGCCGGGCTGCAGCATGAATGTGCAGGAGAAGTTGCGCTTGGCCCGGCAACTCGACCGCCTCGGCGTGGACGTGATCGAAGCGGGTTTCCCCATCGCCTCCGATGGCGACTTCGAGGCCGTACAAAGAATCGCCGCCTCGGTGCGGCGTCCCGTCATCGCGGGCTTGGCTCGTGCCTGTATCGGCGATGTGGATCGCGCCTGGCAGGCGTTGCAGGGAGCCGCGCACCCGCGCATCCATGTTTTTCTCGCAACTTCTGACATTCATCTGCAATACAAGCTTCGCATCACACGCGAGCAGTGCCTGGAGCAGGCGAGGGAAGCAGTTCGGCACGCCAAGTCTCTCTGCGCCGACGTTGAATTCTCACCCGAAGATGCCACCCGTACCGATGTCGCGTATCTCTGCCGGGTGGTCGAAGCGGTCATCGCGGCTGGCGCTACCACCGTCAACATTCCCGATACGGTCGGGTACAGCATGCCTGAGGAATATGGCAACCTCATCCGCACGCTGCGCGAGAAGGTCGCCGGTATCGACAAAGTAACGATCTCGACCCACTGCCACAACGACCTCGGTCTGGCGGTTGCGAACTCACTTGCGGGAGTACAGCAGGGTGCGCGCCAGGTGGAATGCACGATCAATGGAATTGGGGAGCGCGCCGGCAATGCGTCGCTGGAAGAGATCGTCATGGCCATGCGGGTGCGTCCGGACCGCTATGCTTACGAGGCCGCCGTCGCCAGCGAGCATCTTTATGCTTCCAGCCAGATGTTGGCGGAGATTACCCGCGTTCCGGTGCAGCCCAACAAGGCCATCACCGGGCGCAATGCGTTTGCGCACGAGGCCGGCATTCACCAGGATGGCATGCTCAAGAATCCACTGACCTACGAAATCATGACGCCACAGTCGGTGGGGGTACCGGACTCGCGGCTGGTGCTGGGCAAGCACTCCGGTCGCCACGCTTTGGCACTGCGCTGCGAACAACTGGGACACCAGTTTGAGCGCCGCGAACTCGATGAGGTCTATCGCAGGTTTGTAGTTCTTGCCGACCGCATCAAGAAGGTGCAGGACAGTCATTTGCTGGAACTGATTGAAGACGTCGTGAAAGGCAACGCCAGCAACGGCGATGCGCCTAGCGGCGAGAGCAAGAAGTTTCCTCCCGCGGCCGTTGCGTTACCTTTCCCGGGTACCGCATTCGCTGCCGCCGGAGCCAATGCCAATACCCATGACCCGCATCTGGCCCAAGTATCGGGCAGCGCCGGCCACGCGCCGACGCTACCGGCTTGTCCTGCGCCTACCAACTGGTTCGGCGGCGGGGTGCCGACGACCCCTTTCGCGGATCATCACAGTGATCAAGAAGACTACCTCTGGGGTGTGTAGCCGCCAGGTCATTGACAAACCCGTGGAACACCCTACAACCGCTACCACAGCGGCGTTTCCTCGTATAATCTTTCGGAAACGCTCGAGGACACCATGGAACTCCGTGTCACTTCGCTCCCCGGAGACGGGATCGGTCCGGAAGTTACATCGCAGGCCATTTGTGTTCTGGAAGAGGTCGCCGATGGCTTTGGCCACGATCTCGAACTCGACGAAAAAGAGATCGGCGGCGCTGCTCTGACAAAGTTCGGCAATCCGTTACCGGACCCGACCATTCAGGCCTGCCTCGCCTCCCAGGCGGTGCTGCTCGGCGCGGTCGGCAGCCCAGCCTACGATCACAATCCTCGTGAACTTCGCCCCGAAGCTGGCCTGTTGCGCCTCCGCCATGAACTCGGAGCGTTTGCCAATCTGCGTCCCGCTGTCTTTTATCCGGCGCTCGCTGCCTGCTCGCCATTGCGTGAAGAAATCGTCAAGGGGACCGACATTCTCATCGTGCGCGAATTGCTCGGCGGACTCTATTTTGGGCAGCCTCGCTCGATTGAAGGTGAAGGCGCTCACGGCGCGCGCCAGGCCGTCAACACTATGCGCTACAGCGAGCCGGAGATCGAACGCATCGCCCGCATCGCCTTTCAACTCGCTCGCACCCGCCGCCGGCGTGTGCTCTCCGTCGATAAGTCGAATGTTTTGGAGTGCTCACGGCTCTGGCGCGAAGTCGTCACTCGCGTCGCCCGCGATTTTCCCGATATCCAACTCTCCCACATGTACGTGGACTCGGCCGCCATGTCGCTGGTGCTGAATCCGACCGCATTCGATGTGATCCTCACCGAGAACATGTTCGGCGACATCCTGTCCGATCAGGCGGGTGGAATCGTGGGGTCGCTTGGCCTGCTCGCTTCGGCCAGCATCGGAGGCGCGGTCGGTCTCTACGAACCCGTGCACGGATCGGCTCCCGACATCGCAGGTCAGAACGCCGCCAATCCACTGGGCGCCATACTCTCGGTAGCCCTGATGCTGCGCCACACGTTTCAGTTACAAAAAGAAGCGGAGTGCGTGGAGGCTGGCGTCACTTCAACTTTGATGGGAGGCTTTCGCACCCGCGATCTTGCCCGCCACGGCGAGCGCACTGTCTCCACGGACGAAATGGGGGCCCAGATCGCCGAATTCGTACGGCTGGCCGCGAGCACTAACGATCGGGTCGCGTCGTAGGCAAGGGCTTTACCACAGGGGACACAGAGGATCACAGGGGAAACCGACCTACAATTTTCCCGGAGAGGGCACCGCATCGGCCGCATACTCCCCGGTTATCGCATTCCACCGGATCCGCAAAACTTCCACAAACATTCGCAGTCCGTCCCGAAAAGGGTGGAGCCTTGTCCCTTCGCTATGGGCCCAGAGAACCGGAACCTCTTCCACCCGAAGGCCGGCGCGCCGGGCCAGAAACAGAATTTCCGGATCGAAACCCCAGCGTTCAATTTTCTGCAACGGAAAGATGAGTTGCGCGGTGTCACGGCGAAAAGCTTTGAATCCGCATTGCGTGTCCGCGAAACGTAACCCCAGAACTAATCGCAGCACCAGATTGAAGATTCGTCCAAACGCCTGCCGGTACAGGGGCTGGCGCTCGGTTTGCAATTCCGCGCGCAGCCAGCGCGACCCGATCGCGATATCGGCGCCTCTCCCAATCGCGTCGAACAATTTTTGCGCCTCCGTGATGGGTGAAGAAAGATCGGCATCGGTGAACAGGCAAATATCGCCGCGCGCATGCAGCATCCCGTTGCGCACACTGTAACCTTTGCCGCGGTTCCCGGGGTTCTCCAGCAGCAGAATCTGTGGATGCAACTTGCCATATTCCCGCACGATTTGCGCCGTATCGTCGCCTGAGCCATCGTTCACCAGCAGAATTTCCACGTCCCAGTTTTGTTCCCGCGCAAAGCGGAGAAGCGCATCGAGCGTCGGCCGGATGCGTGCGCTTTCGTTGTAGGCGGGAATAACGATGGAGAAAGTCGGGGCCATTGAGACATTCAATCATTGAACGATGATGGCAGCGAATCAATGGCTCAATGATTCAATCATTCAATGACTCAATGATTCATGCCACCTGGCTGCGTTTGTCGAGCATGGCGAAGAACTCCGCCACCAACTCCGAATCCCAAAGTCCGCTTTGCGCCTCGGCAAGCATGGTAACGGCGGCCTGATCGTGGCCGAGCGCGGGCTTATACGGACGCGCCGTGCGCAATGCGTCATAGATGTCCACCACCTGCAGAATGCGCGGCAGAAGCGGTATCTCGCCTGCCCGCAGTCCATCGGGATAGCCGCTGCCATCCGAATGCTCATGATGATGACGGATGATGGGAAGGACCAGCCGCAACGACCGCAACGGGCGGCAAATCCTTTCACCGGTCAGCGGATGCTGCTTCATGATCACCCACTCCTCGGGCGTCAGATCGCTGCCTTTCTTCAGGATTTCATCCGGCACGGCGATCTTCCCCAGGTCATGCAGATAACCGCCCCGCTGCAGGGCCACAATGCTTTCTTCCTCCAGCCCGAGAAAACGACCCAGGTCCACGGCATTGCGCGCCAACCGCTCGCAGTGACCTTCCGTGTAAGGATCGCGCGCCTCCACGCTCAGCCCCAGCGTGCACAAAACCGAATCTGCCGTCTCAAGTTCGTCGGTGAATTCCTTCAACTTGAGCAACGAATTCACGCGCGCGAACAGTTCTTCAGGAAAGATTGGCTTGGTCAGGAAATCGTCGGCGCCCGCTTCAATTCCCTTCAGGCGGTCTTCTTGAGCGCTCAGGCCGGTAATCATGACGATCGGAATCAGCCGCGTGCTGGAATCTTCTTTAAGTTCGCGGCACAGTTCGTAGCCGGTCTTGCCGGGCATAACCACATCGAGCAAAATCAGGTCCGGAGCCTCGCGCCGAATCTCCGCTTCCGCCTCCGCCGCATTGTGCACTGCAACCGTTGGATAGCCGCGGCTGGCGAGCAGCTCCTTCAACAGCATCGCGTTGACCACATTGTCGTCAACCACCAGAATCGACTGCTTCCGGCGGCCTGCCAGAAGATCACCCATATCCGCATAAGAACTCGATTGCGAAGAAAGGGTTGTCCGGACCTGTCGCGGCGGTAGACTCATCGGTTTACCTTGCTCGATTCGCTACGATATTGCAAGTCGGCAGTGAGAAAACATGCGCTAACCAGTTACTTACCCGCAGCCTTCGCAGTTTCTTGCGTGATCGGCCCTGCGTTATGCGTGGCGTCGCACTTGTGCGCGTTGAACTGCTGCTGAACCCCCGCCTGCCCCAGCTGACGAGGATCTGCCGAGAACGGCGCATTGCACAATTCGCAAATTCCCCGCGACGGGATGTTACTGACTCGCTTCAAGATCCGGAGACTCCGCTTGGCCATGATCAAGTCTCCCACACCGCCGCAAACTGCGCCACCACGCGGCTCGACCCCGACCGACACAGGGACAACGCTTCCGGCTGTCCAGCTCCACCGGAAAACTGAACATTTTCCCTGTTCAAATGTCCTTGCGACCGTTGCGCGCTCATGCCAGCCTTCAAATCATGTTGCGAAAGCTCTTGATGATGTGCGTCCTGATCTGCATCCCAACGCTCGTCTTGCTTTGTTTGGCTTCGAGCGAATGCGCGGCCGTGCCTAAGCCGCACGTCATCACCTCCGAAGATGGATTTCCGCCAAGTGGCCCAGCGCCACCGGACAGCGGCTGCTCGACTTGAAAGTACCTCCGTTGTTTGTGGACGCCCGGTCAAGGAATACACCACCGCACTTCCGCATGAGTTGACCGACCGCCTGTTTGTGGTCCGGCGGGCGTTTCGCGTAAACGATGCACTGCCCAACGAAAACACCGACGCGAGCTCGAACTCCCCGCGCCGGCAATGGCAGCGTGGCGGCTGGCTGCTCGTCGACCGCCTCACCGGAGACGTCTCTCGGCTCAACCTGCCTGAGTTCGATCCCTTCTATTCGACCGCGAGCTGGTATCGCGACTACATCGCCTACGGCGGCGTTTCGGAGGACGGCAAGAAACTCGACGCGGTGGTCGTCGCAAACCGACCTGAAAAAAGAAAGAAGGAGGCGAGCCCGCGGGAGGTGACGATCCCGACTCGGAGTGTCCGTCTCCGGTCTGGGAACGCACTCCTATGCGAGTGGCTTTCGGCACGGCGACGAGCAGAAGCTAGTGTTCTCAATACGAAGCCGCGTGGTTGACGTGGTCAACGACACCGAAGAGCCGGAAGAATAGCCCCCGCCTGCTAGGTCAGCGATCCGAAGAACAAGGCGACCACTCCAAATGTGTCGATGAAGCACCGTGCGCCAGAATGCATATCCACAAGGTCGCGGCCAGATAGGAGATAAGCAGCTCCGAGAATCAGGCCGGCCATGCCGGAGTCCACCATTCCCGAGGGGCCTTTGTAGAAGTGCCCGATTCCGAAGAGCACGGAGACGGCCAGGACTGCGGCCCAATACGCAATTTTCGAGCGGCCGCCAACGTCCGCGGCGCGCGTGACCAGGTATCCCCGGTAGCCGATTTCTTCTCCGAATGCAGCAAAGGTCCAGACGATAAACAGCCAGCGAAGGGCTACCATCGTATGGCCTGTGATTTGATCGAAGCCGCTCGACCCGACCGCAGCCGGCAAGAAGTGGGCGGTGAGGGGATCAATCACCAATGCAGCGAGCAGGATTCGTATGGCGGCCGCGGCTAGCGCGGATAAGACAGTTCGCTGCCCCGAAACTGGCCAACGCAGGCCGATCACGCCCCAACCGCCATCGCGCACCCGCAGTGAAATCAGACCAAACACAAGAAGAAATGGGCACTTCGTTGGGAATGACATGATAGACGTTGTGGCCGATCACAATTGCGCTGCCGACTACAAACTCGGCAAGAGAAATCCAGCGCTGCGCGGGGCTCAGTCCGCGCTCTGGCAGCTGGCTGGAATCAGTCACACCGGGCAACGACGTCTCGCTTGCGGCGATCGATTCCTTCATTTTCTTTCTTCCTTGGCAATTTCGGCCCGGATCAGCCTTGAGGGAGGACCAGCGATTTCCGATACTGCCGCATAAACCGGACCGTAATGTAAGTGGTTAACATCACGAGCCCGCAGCCCACCAGCCAGCCGATCGGTATTATCCAGCAACCGAGCAAATCCCTGCCGCCCGCCGGCGCGCTTCCGAACCCAAGTCGAAAAGACATCTCGAAGTCGCCGCCGCCGTTCGGAAAAACCCACAAACCCGCGGTTCGCGGATGGAATAATTTCGCCACCGCTACAAGAATGAAAACCGTCCCGAAGAAATATCCGCCGATGGAGCCGATCAACACGAAAAAACCGGCAACACTCAAGCTTGCCCACCGGAACAAGCTCTTGAGGATGCGCAGTGGCCACCGGCTGACCTCCGCTTGCGCCAGCAAATCGTCGGTTATGTACTGGCTGGCCAACTCTTCTGGACTGCCCAGCCCGGCCAGTGCCGCGTCGATTGCAGCGGGTGTCAGTTCTCCGTGCACTTCTCCGGCTGATTCTCCGGACGCTTTTCCAGAAGCGGCGGCCTTATCCATAATGTGGCTGCGCAGTTCTTCGACGATCTCGCGGGCGTCTCGGTCGTTCACGCCGCGCAACCGCTGGCGCAACCTGCTCAGGTAAGTTTCGATCCTCGGCTGCGCATCGCCTGACATATCGTCCGACATGGCCATTTATTTTCCCTTCGCGAGTGGAGCGAGCAGGCGGCTCATGCTCGACGAGAACCGCGTCCACATCCCAGCCATCTGGCGGACTCGCGGCCTTCCGGCCGACGTAAGCGCGTAGTATTTCCGCGGATGCCCGGCATCGGACTCCACCCACTCACTCTGCACCAGCCCCAGCGCCTTCAAACGGCTCAGCAGCGGATACACCGTTCCTTCCGACACGATTAGGTCGGAATCGCTCTCCAGCCGCCGCAAAACCTCCAGGCCATAGAGTTTTCCGTCCCACAACGCAGCCAGAATCGCGAGTTCAAGACATCCCTTGCGGAGCTGTACCTCCCACTTGTCTGCAGTCTCCAGGTCACGGCCGTCGTCTCGCACTCTATATTATGTAATACAAGGTATGATGCTGTCAATACTCAATGGAGGGGGTGGGAGGGGGTGCCGAGCCCGCCCCAAGCGCGTCTATGGTTCGAGCTTGAAGCCCGTTTTTGGAGAAAGCGGCGAACTGACAGCTGGGAACTAATCTCCCGTGGCCTCGACCGCAGGCAGTTCTTCCGCCACCGTCCGCGTCGAGATCTTCGCGCTCGTTACCAGCACTACGGACGCCACGATGATGGCGCTTCCCATCGCGATGTAGCGGTCGATGCGCTCATGCAGAACCAGCCATCCCAGAAAGACCGCGACCACGGGATTCACGTACGCGTAGGTAGAAACCTTCGAGGTTGGGACGTGCTGCAGCAGCCAGATGTAGGCGGTGTAGCCGATCCAAGAACCGAACACCACGAGATACAGAATCGCGCCTATTCCGCGGAGGGTCCACGTTACATTGGCAGGCGTCTCCACGAGCAGCGCGAAAATCAGATTGGCGATTCCCGCGAAGGTCATCTGCCACGCGATTGCGCCGAAGGGATCGCCCGCCGCGGTCTGCCACTTTTTCGAGAGCACCGAACCGAGCGCCCAACTGAACGATCCGAGCGGCAACGCCAGCGACCACCAAAGTTCGCGATGGCCCAGGGCATTCGGATGACGCAGATCTGGCCAGACCAGCACAACTATGCCAGTGATCCCGATCGCCAGCCCGATCTTGCCGCGCCGCGAAATGTGATGGTCGCCCAGCAACAGGCTATCCAGCACTAGAAACCAGAGCGGCGTAACTGCAACCAGCAGCGCTGCCAGGCCGGTGGGAACGATCCGCTCCGCGTAAGAGAGGGTGAGATTGCCGCCCATCAGAAGCAGAACGCCGACAGCCCCCAGATGGCTGAGCTGCCGCGCCGAAAAACGAATGCGACGTCCGGTCAGCGCGCAGTAAGCCAGCATGACCACGCCCGCAATCGAAAAGCGCGCGGCGCACATAAAGGCAGGAGGAATCTGTTCCACCGCGATGCCGATGCCCAGATAAGTCGAGCCCCAGAAGACATAGACGAGGGCGAAGGCAACAATGATCTTCCATGGACTTGCGGGCGCAACATCGCTCATGAGAATCGAAGTGAGAAAAGTTCAGAATAGCAGAGTGGAACTAGACTCATAGATGCTCTGGGAAGGATAGGGCTTCACAATTTGCGGAAAGGATCTAGCCCCGATGGGGGCGAAACAACTTAGCTCGGCGCCGGGGTCCCCATCACTCCCGTTTTGACGTGATGGGGCGGGGCTGTTCAGCCCGGAGGTTCAGTCAGCGTGCTGGCGATCGACCGACCAGATCTGTGCGGAGCTCTTTTCGAGCGGATAGAGATGCACCATCCAGTTGAAGACGATGGGATAAAACTCTCCGCCGTTGGCGTCGCATTCTTCCTTCGTGGTGATAGATCCCTTCAAGCCAAACTTCGGATTCGGCGCTAACATTTCCTGTCTGTGGCCTTGGGGCGCGCGGCAGAACTTCACGTGCTCATGCCACTGCGCGATGCTGAGCGGAATGCGCTGGTTCAGGTCGTCTTCAGTAAAACGCTTGGGAGCGGTATACATGATGCCCACCAACCGGTAGTCCTCTCCGTTCTTCTCATAGAGCAGTGAGGTCGGATGCTCGGGATCAAAATTGAACCTTGCCGCGAATGCGTAACGGTAGTTGGTGACGTGGTATTGCTTCTGCGGCACTTCCGGATGGAAAATCTTGAAGCCTTCGTTAAGCGCGACATGGTAGTCCTTGTACTTTTCCATCACACCACGAGCTACCTCAACGACCTTCTGCGCCTTCTCGGCGTCGCCCGGTTGCGGAGTGCGAAGCGCGGTCATCTTCATGTGCGGGCCCATGTCCATATGATGACCTTCCATGGAATTCATGGCGTGCATGCTTGCGTCCGCGTCTTCTGCGGAATCTTGGGCTGACATTTTCGACATGTCGTGTCCCGGCATGTTCATGCCCTGCATGTCTTGTGACGAATTTTGTTGTGCGCAGCAGAGTGCTCCGGTCAGGCAAAACAGAGTCAACAGAGTTTTCACAACGATTCCCCCAACCCCTAAATGTGCTAATTGTACTAACCCTGCCCCAGAAAAGTAGTTGCGCGCAACAGGGAACCCGAACAAGACATTACGCCGGTAATTCTGGAGTTTGTGTGACTTTGGAGCGACGGGCGTGTCGCGTCCAGCAGATGGAGCGGCCGGGCGGGGCGCCCGGCTCTCCATCGGCAAACGGCTAGGCGGCCGACCACATCCCCATCTCGGCGAGGATTTTGCTTGCGGCTTCGGCGCCGGAGCGAACGCAGTCTGGGACTCCGATGCCGTTATAGCCGTTGCCCGCGAGCGCCAGGCCTGGAAGTTTCTGGCGGAGCGCTTCGATGCGCTGTAAGCGTTCAAGGTGGCCGACGGAATACTGCGCCATGGCGGACTTCCATTTGTAAACGCGCGCAAACAATGGCTCGGCATTGAGGTTGATGATCTGCCGCAGTTCACCGCGAACGATTCCTAGTATTTCTTTTTCGCTCGCCTGGAGGATCTGCTCGTCACGCGCGCCGCCAAGGAAACAGCGAACGAGGGCACGATTCTCCGGCGCGCGATGAGGAAATTTGTTGTGGACGAAAGTGGCCGCCAGCATACGGTGGCCTGCACTGCGCGGCACCAGGAATCCGAAGCCGGGTGGAAGCGAGCGGCGCACCCTTTCGTCGTAACCGAGCGTGACGGTTATCGAGGAACTATACTGAATTTCGCCCAGATCGCGGGACAGGTTCGCATCCGCACTTTGGAGAACGTCCGCAGCAACATGAGCTGGGGTCGCGATGATGGCGGCGACGAAGTGATCGGTCTGGTACCCGGCACAAACCGTCCAGCCGTCATCCTGCCGGATCACCGACTGCACGGGCGCAGACGTCTTGAGCGTGTTCGCATCCAAACGCGCGACCAGAGCATCCGTCATCTGCTGCATGCCGTCCTTGAGCGAGGTGAACAGCGGACGCGCTGGGATTTCCGTCGCCGCTCCCATTTTCTTGCGGGCTTCCTTGCGAAATCGCAGCATGGCGCGGCCCAAACTACCGTGTTTCGATTCCATGTCAGCGAAGCGAGGCAGCACGGCGCGCACGCTCAACCCTGAAGCTTCGCCGCCGTACACTCCGGAGAGCAGCGGGTCGGCAAGCAACTCAACCATCTCGGAACCGTAGTGGCGTTTTACCATCTCAGCAACGGTTTCGTCCTCGGAAGCCTTGCGCGGCGGATGAAACCATTCGGCAGCCATGCGTATTTTTGTGCTCCAGGAAAAAAGCGGCGACAAAACTGTGGGCATGATCTTGGTGGGCACCATGAACATGAGCCCATCGGGCATCACCACTAGTTTGCCTTTGGCGACGATGTAGGTCTTGCGCTCGGAGTCGTTCGAGCCTATGAGTTGGTCGCCCAACCCAATCTTGGCGCAGAGATCCGTAGCCCATGGCTTCTCGGTGAGAAACGAATCGGGCCCGGCTTCAACCAGGCAGCCGTCAACGCGGTCGGTGACGAGCACACCGCCAAGGCGCGGGCTGGACTCAAACAACACATACTCAACGGGCGTGCCGGACCGGCGCTTTTGTTCGATCGTATACGCGGCCGAGAGGCCGGAGATTCCGCCGCCGATGATGGCAATGCGTTTCATGGTGTGTAGCACTTAACCATCAGCAGTTAGCTCATAGCTCCTTGCTAACGCCCCGCGTCTTCACGCAGGTGTTGACCAGTTCCGCCAGGGCTGCCGTCAACGTCTTCGAGCCATTCAACGACTCGGCTCTCCACAGGCGCATGCCTTCTCTCTCTGCGAACTGTTTGAAGAAGATATCGATATCGTAAAGCACCTCGACGTGATCGCACAGAAACCCTATGGGGTGCAGTAAAACACCGCGATGGCCCTTCGCCTTTAGATTTCTGATCGTACTCTCCACCGTGGGGCCGATCCACGGGCCACCGGACATGCCCTGACTCTGGAAAGCGAAGGTCCAGTCGCCGGCTGACAGGTTCGCTTCTTTCGCCACCAGTGCGGCGGTTTCTTTGGCTTGCCTCTCGTAGGGATCGCCTTCCGTAATCGTGCGCTCGGGGACGCTGTGCGCGGTGAAGATCACGGGCAGCTTCGCGTCGCTTTCAGCGTTGGCTTTCTCCCATCCGGCGCGCAGTTTTTCCGCGAACGCGCTGGCAAGCAGCGGCTGGTCGTGCCACTCCTCGACGAAGTCCAACTGGAAAGGAAGGTTCCCGTCGCCACCGGCGTCGCTAATGACCGCGCTGCGGTAGAGGCCGACGCTGGTTCGCGAATTCTGCGGGGCAAGACAGATAGCGATCACGCGATCGTAGTTCCGGCTGGCGATTGCGTTCACCGCGTCGGCGATGAAGGGCCTCCAGTTGCGCATACCTACGAAGACCGGCATCTGCAGCGACTTTGAAAGTTGATCGGCTTGCAGCAGAGTCCAGCAGAGAAGCGGCGAAGAACCGATCAGCGAATAGCGATGGCGGATTTCTTCAACTACCGTTGACGGCAGGGGACGTCCGCCGGTGACGTAACTTAGAAATTCGGGAATCTGATCGGGGTTCTCGGGGCTGCCGTGGGCGAGGAGAAGGACGGCGGTTTTCCGCGACTCCGCTGCGGCAAACGAACTCACTCGATTGGCGCAATAGCACTGGCTGTCGAGGCGCAGCGGGCAGGGCGTCATTTATTCACTCACCTCAGCGGCTACAGCCGCAGTCAAAACAATGCAGTTATCGCAGAGCTGAAGCGCTGCGCCACCCAAAGGCAGTTGCGGCATCGCCAAAGCGATGCCCTGATACGAACCTCATTTGCGCGTCGCCTTGAACTCCGCCGAGTGCTCGCGAATGTAATCGCAGAGCGCTTTTACGTTCTCTACCGGAGTTTCGGGAAGAATGCCGTGGCCCAGGTTGAAGATGTGGCCGGGGCGTCCGGCGGCCTGGCGCAAAATGTTTTCAGCGCGCGATTTGAGTTCCTTCCAATCGGCGCAGAGCAGCACGGGATCGAGATTGCCCTGCACGGCGCCTTTGCACCCCAGGCTCTTCCATCCGGTATCTAGTGGGATACGCCAGTCCAGCCCGACGACTTCGGCGCCGGTCTCTTGCATCGAGGGCAGCAGCGTCGAATTGTCGGTGCCGAAATAAATGACGGGGACGTTTGTCTTTTGCAGGCGCTGTACCAGGTCGGTGACATGCGCCAGAACATAGCGGCGATAATCTTCGACGCTCAGGCAGCCTGCCCAGCTATCAAAGATCTGGATGGTGTCGGCGCCGGCGCGCACCTGCTCGGCGGAATACTCGGCGGTCACCGCGACCAACTTTTTCATCAGTTCGTTCCAGGCGGCGGGCGCGGAGTACATCATCTTCTTGGTAAAAAGGTAATTGCGCGAGCCTCCGCCTTCGATCATGTAGCTGGCGAGCGTGAAGGGTGCTCCGCAGAAACCGATGACGGGAAGTTTGTCGCCGAAGTGCTTGCACACCAGCTTCACGGCTTCAGAAACGTAGCCGAGGTCGGCGGCACGATCGGTGCGCAGGTGGGCAACGTCTTCGGCGGTCCGCACCGGCCTTTCGATTTTCGGCCCTTCGCCGGCGGCGAAGTGAAAGGGCAATCCCATGACTTCGAGCGGGAGAAGAAGATCAGCGAAAATGATGGCCGCATCGACTTTGAGGATCTCGGCCGCTTCAATGGTGACCTGAGCCGCGACCTCCGGCTTCTTACAGATCTCGATCAGGGAATATTGCTTGCGGATGGCGCGGTACTCCGCCATGTAGCGTCCGGCCTGACGCATGAACCAGACTGGGGTACGTTCGGAGGGCTGAGCCTTGGCGGCGCGAACAAAGAGAGAGTTGGGAGCGGACATGAACCTTCTAATTTAGCATCTTCGGCCCGTCATCCGCGGGCAATCACGGGAGATCGCTGAGCAGTGCCACTGCGGATTTGGCTGCAATTGAATTAGAATTCGCCGCCGCGGAACTTCACAACCTGCGGAATTTTCGCTTGCTTTTTCGGGCTTGCTGAAGGATTCTTGTCCGCATTATTCACCGGAAGTCTGAGGGATACCACATGCACTGGACTCAGATCTATGATCCGTTTGGTCGTTGGTGGCTTTCCACTTTAGTTGCGGCTCTGCCGATTCTTGTCCTGTTCGGGCTGCTGGCCGGCCTCAAAGTAAAACCTCACTTGTGCGCGATTGCAGGAGCACTGACTGCGGCCGGCGTGGCGGTCGTGTTCTTCAAAATGCCGGTCACGCTCGCAGTCATGAGTTTCGGGTACGGTGTTGCTTTCGGTCTGCTGAAGATAGCCTGGATCGTCCTGGCCGCGGTTTATCTGTATGACATCTCGGTGGAGACGGGCCAATTCGAGATCATGAAAGAATCGGTCGCCGGCATTACTCCGGACCGGCGCCTGCAGGTGTTGCTGGTGGCGTTCTGCTTCGGCGCGTTTATCGAGGGCGCAGCCGGGTTTGGCGCGCCCGTGGCGATTGCCGGAGCTTTCATGATTGGGCTCGGCTTTCGACCTTTCCACGCGGCGGCACTGAATCTGATTGCCAACACGGCCCCGGTGGCTTGGGGAGCAATCGGCACTCCTGTGCACGCGCTGGCAGCCGTCTCCGGGCTTCCGGAATCCGATCTTAGCGCGATGATCGGCCGCATTCTTCCCATTACCGCGGTCATTGTGCCGTTCTGGCTGGTACGAACCATGGTGGGATGGAGCGAGACGTTGGAAGTGCTCCCCGCGATTCTAGTCGTCGGTCTCTCTTTCGGATTCACTCAGTTCTTCTGGTCGAACCACATGGACGCTAACCTGGTGGACATCATGGGCGCCGTGGTGTCGATCGTCGCGACCGTGGGCTTTCTCCATTTTTGGAAGCCGAAGAAAACTTGGCGCTTCGACTATGATCAAAGAGAGCAGCCTCTGCCCCCACCAACCACACCCATCACAGACCAGTTCGGAGGGGAGTGGTCCGCGAAGGAGTTCGACGGATATGCCAAGGCCCGCTCTTACACGACCGGCCAGGTGTTGAAGGCCTGGATGCCGTTCGCCATCCTGTCGCTGTTCGTCCTTCTCTGGGGTCTGCCCAAGATCAAGCTGGTCCTAAACCAGGCCACGACACCGGCGTTCAAGGTCACGCTCCCTGATGGAAAAGTACGGCCGGGCCCGCCGGGCTGGGATGTACCGGTGCTGCACAACGCGATCAGTCGCGCCGCTCCCGTGGTTACCAAGCCGACGCCGGAGGCAGCGCGTTATGACTTCAACTGGCTTTCCGCAACTGGCACGGCATGCTTTCTGGCAGCGATCTTCTCTGGACTGATACTGGGCATGAGCCCGCGGCTGCTGGCAAAAATTTTCTGGCGCACTTTAGTGCGCATGCGACTGGCGGTAGTCGCGATTTCCTTCATGCTGGGGCTGGGTTTCGTAACCCGCTATTCGGGGCTGGATGCGGTACTGGGACTGGCTTTCACGCGCACGGGCTGGGCGTATCCTTTCTTCGGCACTTTTCTGGGCTGGCTCGGGGTGGCGCTGACTGGAAGCGATACCTCATCGAACGCGTTGTTTGGGAGCTTGCAGCGCATCACTTCGCAGCAACTCGGGATCGATCCGGTGCTCATGTGCGCGGCCAACAGTGCGGGTGGCGTGATGGGAAAAATGGTGGACGCACAGTCGATCACGATTGCCACCGCCGCCACTGAACAAGTCGGGAACGAAGGCACGATATTCCGGTTTGTGGTGTGGCATTCGGTTGCGCTGGGAGCCATTGTCGGAATTATCGTCATGCTCTATGCCTATGTATTTGCCTATGCGGTACCGCATGGGCTGACATTTGTGAAGTGAGGGTCGAGCCTAACGTTCGTCCCGCCCGGTCGGCTGCCACAGCTCAATCGGATTGCCCTCAGGGTCATGCAGGCGGGCGAAGCGGCCATTGGGATAAAGTTGCGGATCCACGTCGATCGCGATACCCGCCGCACGAAGCTGCGCGGTCATTGCATCGAGGTCCCGGACTCGAAAGTTGACCATCCACAGCTGCTTGGAATTTCCGAAGTAATCGCTCGCCACGGGGAACGGGCTGAACGCGGTCGGCCCCGCCTCCTGCTGCCGGGGTAATTCCTCGTAGCTCGACGGCGTCAGCGCGACGCCAAGTTGTTCTTGATACCATCGGGCCAGCGCCGCCGCTGGGTCTTGCGCACGGAAGAACAGCCCGCCAATTCCAGTCACTTTTTCCATATCTGTTGCTCCGGGTCTTAGCCCGATTCAAGCGCGGGTAGCAACGAAACCCTCGCGAGCTGCGCTCGCCTGGACAGCCGACGGCGGCTGCCCCTACGCGCTACTAGAAATGCGATTGGCACAAAAATATCACATGTCTGGATATTCACCTTCGGCGACAGAGCCCCATTGGGACCCGACTCGCCGGCGTCTTGCGGCTATAATGTCACCCTTCTAACAAAAAGGAGTTGCATGCAACGGTTCTTCGCGATTGCACTGATGTTTACCCTGGTGTTTCCATCTTTATTCTTCGGCGCCGACCAAGTCGGCGCGAATCAAGCCGCGCTGGTCGGATATTCGCCCCGCGCCGGTCAGAGCGAACGCGAGTGGGAGGCCAAGTTTCGCGCTATCCCCGACCCTGCGAACCTGCGTGAATATATGCGGCGGCTGAGTGCGCGGCCGCATCATGTGGGCTCTCCCTATGATAAGGACAACGCCGAATGGATTCTTGCCCATTTCAAGGAGTGGGGATTGGACGCGCACATCGAAAGGTTCGACGTTCTGTTCCCGACGCCCAAGCTTCGCTTGCTGGAGATGCTTGCGCCCACAAAGTTCACGGCTAAGCTGGAAGAGCCTGCGTTGGCGGTGGATCCGACGTCGAATCAGAAGGCGGAACAGTTGCCCACGTATAACGCCTACTCGATTGACGGCGATGTCACCGGGCCGCTGGTGTTTGTGAACTACGGCTTGCCCGAGGACTACGAAAAACTCGACCGGCTGGGCATTTCGGTGAAAGGCGCGATTGTGATCGCCAAGTATTTGCACTCGTGGCGTGGGGTGAAGCCGAAAGTTGCGGCGGAACACGGAGCGATTGGCTGCCTGATTTATTCGGAACCGCAGGACGACGGCTACACGCGCGACAACGTGTTTCCGGCGGGGCCGATGCGGCCCGCTGACGGAGTGCAGCGCGGCAGCGTCATGGATTTTGCCGCCAATAGCCCGGGCGATCCGCTGACACCTGGGTTCGGCGCGACTCCCGATGCCAAGCGGCTGGCGCTGAAGGATGCTAAGAGCATCACGCAGATTCCGGTGCTGCCGATTTCTTATGGCGATGCGCAGCCATTGCTGGCCGCACTGGCGGGACCGATGGCGCCGGAGGAATGGCGCGGGTCGCTGCCGATTCCGTATCACGTCGGGCCGGGACCGGCGCAGGTTCATTTGAAGGTCGCATTTAATTGGGATATCAAGCCGGTCTTCGACGTGATCGCGAAGATTCCGGGCAGCGTCGCTGCGGACGAATGGATCATTCGCGGCAATCATCATGACGGGTGGGTGAACGGGGCCGAGGATCCGATCTCAGCGCAGGTCTCTCTGCTGGAAGAAGCGCGGAGTTTGAGTTTGCTGGTGAAGCAAGGGTGGAAGCCGCGGCGCACGATCATCTATTGCGCGTGGGATGGCGAAGAACCGATGTTGCTCGGCTCAACGGAATGGGTGGAGACACATGCCGATGAGTTACGCGAACGTGCCGCCGTCTACATCAATACGGACGGCAACGACCGCGGCGTTCTGACTATGGGCGGCTCGCACAGCCTGGAACAATTCATCAATGGAGTTGCGCGCGACATCGAAGATCCGGAAACCAAAATGTCGGTGTGGCAGCGGGCGCGGTTGAGCAAGATCGCAGAAGCGAAATCGGCGAAGGATCCCAACGAATCGCGGAAGGAATTGCGGGAGCGCGCGGATTTGCGCATCGAAGCACTCGGTTCGGGAACGGATTTTACCGCGTTTCTCGATCACGTCGGCATCGCCACGCTGGACTTGGCGTTTGGTGGCGAAGACGATGGCGGCATCTATCACTCCATTTACGACGACTTCTACTGGTACACACATTTCTCGGACACGACTTTTGTATATGGGCGGGCTCTGGCGCAAACCGTGGGAACATCGGTGATGCGTTTGGCGGATGCGGAAGTGCTGCCTTTCGACTTCGTGAACCTCGCCGATACGGCCGAGATGTACACAAAGAATCTGGAGAAGTTGCTCGCTGACAAACAGGCGGAGATTCGCGAACGCAACCAGGAACTGGACGAAGGAATGTTCCAGGCGACGTTCGATCCGAGACGCCCCACGGTGGCACCGGTGCGGGAAGAAGTTCCGCCACACCTGAACTTTGCGCCGATGCAGAACGCGGTCGAGTCGCTTACGCGCAGCGCTAAACGGTACCAGCAGGCGTTAGCACGGAAGCAGGCGAGTTTGGGAGACGACGCGATGGCGGCAACGCTTGGTGCTCTGAATCGAGAGTTGATTGAAAGCGAACGCCGGCTCACCAATGCTGACGGATTGCCGCGGCGTCCGTGGTACACGCATTTGCTGTACGCTCCGGGCGTTTATACGGGCTACGGAGCGAAAACGGTTCCGGGCGTGCGTGAAGGAATCGAGCGAAAGAGATATGCGGAAGCGGAGCAGGAGATCGTGCGCGCCTCGAAGGCGCTGCAGGATGAGTCGGCGTTGATCGAGTCGGCAGCTACGCAACTGGAACAGGCGGGGCAGTAGCGGGGATTCAGGAAGCGATTAATTGTTGCTTGGGCTTGGAAACTGCGGGAGCGATCGCGGGTATCGCCCGCGTTCGCAGGTAAGCGTCCACGCTCGCGGCCGTCTTTCGGCCTTCGGCGATCGCCCACACAACTAAAGACTGGCCACGACGCATATCGCCCGCCGCGAAGATTCCGGGCACCGACGACATGTAGTTCAGGTCCGTGGCTACGTTGCCGCGAGAATCTAACTTCACTCCAAGTTGGTCGATCATTCCGTTGCGGACTGGCCCGGCAAAGCCCATTGCAATCAGTATCAAATCGACTTCCATCGTAAATTCGGTGCCGGGAATCGGCTCGAACTTTGGCGCGGGCCCTACGCGCGCGGCGTGCAGTTGTTGAACGTGGCCGGAACTGGAGCCGGTGAGTTTTGTGGTCGCGATGCTCCAGTCGCGCACTCCACCTTCTTCGTGCGCGCCTTCGATGCGCAGTTGCATCGGCCAGAGTGGCCATGGCGTTGAGGGTGAGCGGTCGTCGGGCGGCTTGGGCATGATCTCGAACTGGTGCACGGAGAGCGGCTTTTGGCGATGGCAGGTTCCGAGGCAATCGGCGCCGGTGTCGCCGCCACCGATGATGACCACGCGCTTGCCCTTCGCCAAAATTTCTGTTTCCGGCTGGATGGTATCGCCTAGATTGCGCCGGTTTTGCTGCGGCAGGTACTCCATTGCGAAATGGATTCCTTTGAGCTCGCGTCCGGGGACATTCAGATCGCGCGGCCACTCGGCTCCGCCGGCGAGCACAATGGCGTCGAAGTCGCGCTGCAGCTCTTCGACCGCGACATTCTTGCCCACCTCCGCGCCCGTAACAAATTTCACTCCCTCCGCGGACATCTGTTCCAGGCGGCGATCGATGATGTGCTTCTCTAGTTTGAATTCCGGGATGCCGTAGCGGAGCAAGCCACCAATGCGGTCAGCTTTTTCGTAGACGGTTACTGCGTGACCGGCGCGGCACAACTGCTGGGCCGCGGCCAATCCCGCGGGACCTGAACCTACGATCGCCACTTTCTTTCCGGAGCGGACCTTTGGCGGCTCGGGAGGGATCCAGGCTTCGCGAAATCCTCGCTCCACGATATTTTTTTCGATCTGCTTAATCGTCACCGGGGGTTGATTGATGCCCAGCACGCAGGACGCTTCGCACGGCGCGGGACAAATCCGCCCGGTGAACTCGGGGAAGTTGTTGGTTGCGTGCAGTTGCCGTACCGCTTCTTTCCAACGCCCGTGATAGACCAGATCGTTCCAATCGGGAATCAGATTGTTAACGGGACATCCCGTCTGGCAAAAAGGCACGCCACAATCCATGCAGCGCGCACCCTGGGTGCGAAGATTCGCTTCAGGAAAATCGAGAAAGATTTCGAACCAATCGTTGACGCGCTGCGTGACTGGACGGCGCGGGGCAAGCTCACGCGAGTATTCCATGAAGCCGGTGTCCTTACCCATGCTGCACCTGCTCGGACGGCGCCAGCGCAGCGACCGGCGGACTCGGGATGTAAGGCTGGCGTCGGCGGCTCACGCCTAGCGCTCGCTTGTGCTCGTGAGGGAACACTTTGATGAACCGGGATAGCGCCTCGGACCAGTTGTCGAGAATCCGCGCGGCGCGCGGGCTGCCGGTCAGTCCGAGATGGCGGGTGACGAGCTTCTTGACAAGCTTGGCTTCGGCAAGCCGGGCCTTGGCGAGTTGAGCGTCATCCGTTCGGAAGGCTTCCGTTCCGCACGCCGGCATTTCGAAAACTGGCTCGAGGTCAACCGAGTTGAGATTGCAGCGCTTTTCGGTGAAGTCTCCGTGCTCGTCGAAAACATAAGCGACACCGCCACTCATGCCAGCGGCAAAATTTCTGCCGCAGGCTCCGAGCACCAGAACCAGGCCCTTGGTCATGTATTCGCAGCCGTGGTCGCCGACTCCCTCAACCACCGCGGTCGCTCCGGAGTTGCGAACGGCAAAGCGCTCACCCGCGACTCCATTGAAAAACGCTTCGCCGCTGGTGGCACCGTAGAGGGCAACGTTGCCAATGAGAATATTGTTTTCGGGCGCGAAACGGGACTGTCGCGGCGGAAAAGCAACCAAACGTCCTCCCGACAGACCCTTGCCAACGTAATCGTTAGCATCGCCTTCGAGTGTGAGAGTGACTCCTTTGGCGAGAAATGCCCCCAGACTTTGCCCCGCCGATCCATCGAGGTGAATGCGGATGGTATCGTCGGGCAGACCCGTGGACCCGTATCGGCGAGCAATCACTCCGCTCAGCATGGTTCCGACGGAGCGATGAACGTTGCGCACGGGGAGTCTCATCACGACCGGCGTAAGGGTCTCGAGCGCATTCTGCGATCGGACGAGCAGTTGATGATCGAGCGCTTGCTCCAAGCCGTGGTCCTGCGCCTGCACAGAGTGACGAGCCACACGTGACGGCATGGACGGATCGTAGAGAATCGCCGATAGATCCAGGCCGCGCCCCTTCCAGTGATTCACGGCTGGCTCGACCTCGATCATGTCGACGCGGCCAATCATCTCGTCCATGCGGCGGAAGCCAAGATCGGCCATGTACTGCCGCACTTGCTCGGCCAGGAAGAAGAAAAAGTTGATGACGTGTTCGGGCTGACCTTTGAATTGCTTGCGCAGCACGGGATCTTGCGTGGCGATGCCTACGGAGCAGGTGTTGAGATGGCATTTGCGCATCATGACGCAACCCATCGCAATCAGCGGCGTGGTGGCGAAACCGAATTCTTCGGCGCCGAGCAGTGCCGCTATCACGACGTCGCGGCCGGTCTGCAGCTTGCCGTCGGTCTGTACGCGGATCCGGCTGCGCAGATCGTTTAACAGAAGCACCTGCTGCGTCTCCGCTAAGCCAAGCTCCCATGGAATGCCAGCGTGCTTGATGGAACTCAGCGGCGAAGCTCCGGTGCCTCCGCTGTCGCCGCTGATCAGGACTACATCCGCGTGTGCCTTGGCAACGCCCGCGGCCACGGTGCCTACTCCAACTTCCGCGACTAACTTCACCGCGATGCGGGCCTGCGGATTCACATTCTTCAGGTCGTAAATCAGTTGCGCGAGATCTTCGATGGAATAAATGTCGTGGTGAGGCGGTGGCGAGATTAAACCTACGCCGGGGATGGAATGTCGGAGGCGCGCAATGACTTCATCCACTTTGTGCCCGGGAAGTTGGCCGCCTTCACCGGGCTTTGCGCCTTGTGCCATCTTGATCTGCAACTCATCCGCATTGACTAGGTAGTTCGCGGTGACTCCAAAACGCGCTGACGCTACCTGCTTTACGGCGCTTCGCCGCAGGTCTCCGTTCGCATCCGGCTTGAAGCGCTCTTCATCTTCGCCACCTTCGCCGGTATTGGATTTCCCTCCGATGCGATTCATGGCGATGGCCAGAGTCTCGTGCGCTTCTTTGCTGATCGAGCCGAATGACATGGCTCCCGTGTTGAAGCGTTTCACGATCTCCTTGGCGGGCTCCACTTCTTCGATCGGAACTGGCTTGGCGCTCTTCTTCAACTTCATCAGACTTCGCAGCGTGGCCATGTTGCTGCTTTGGTTGTCGATCAGGTCGGTGTATTCCTGGAAGGTCTGGAAACTCTCCTGCCGCACTGCCTGCTGCAGCTTGCTGATGGTCTGCGGATTGAGTAGGTGATACTCGCCGTTGACGCGCTGATGGTAAGTTCCCCCAACCGCGAGTTCGGTCTCGGACTCGGTCAGTGGGCGGAATGCGTGCTCGTGTTTTAACTGCGCTTCGCGGGCGACGACTTCGAGGCCGATGCCTTCCAACCGCGAGGGCGTGCCTGCGAAATAAGAATCGACCAGTTCTTTGTTCAGGCCGATGGCCTCGAAGACCTGCGCTCCCTGGTAACTCTGTAAGGTCGAGATGCCCATCTTGGAGAAGGTCTTCAGCAGACCCTTATTCACCGATTTAATGAAGTGTGTCACGGCGAGCTCGGAAGTTACTCCGTCGGCCAGATCTCCGCCCCGCGCCAGGCTTTCAACGCACTCCAATGCCAGATACGGATTGATGGCGCTCGCCCCATAGCCGCTGAGCAGTGCAAAGTGCATCACCTCGCGCGGTTCACCCGATTCCGTGATCAGGGCGACCTGGGTTCGCGTCTCTTCCTGGACCAGCAGGTTATGCACGGCGGCGAGCGCCAACAGGCTGGGGATGGGAGCGTAATCTTTGTTCACGCCGCGGTCGGAAAGAATCAGCAGCGTGTAGCCGGCTTTTCCGGCGAGCGACGCACGCTGGCACAACTCGTCGAGCGCCCGCTTCAGTCCCGCTTCTCCTTCGACGGCTCGGAATAGCGCAGGCAGCGTGATGGCCAGGAGATCTCCGGTGGAGACGCGGCGCAGTTTCTCGAGTTCGAGGTTGGTGAGCAGGGGGTGAGCCAGCTTCAGCATGTGGCAGTTTTCCGGCTCTTCCGAAAGAATGTTGCGCTCGGCTCCGATGTAACTGATGAGCGACATCACGATCTCTTCGCGAATCGGGTCAATGGGCGGATTGGTGACTTGCGCGAAGAGCTGCTTGAAGTAGTTGAACAATGACTGCGGCCGGTCGGAGAGACACGCGAGCGGAGTGTCGGTCCCCATGGATCCAACCGGCTCCTCTCCCTTTGAAGCCATTGGGCCGAGGATCATGCGCAAGTCCTCATCGCTGTAACCGAAGGCGCGCTGGCGGCGAAGCAGAGTTTCCGCATCCGGGTGGTGCATGCGCGAGGGCGCGGGCAACTGATCGATCGTGATCTGATTGTCCTTGAGCCACTGCGCGTAGGGCTGTCGTGAAGCCAGCCGCTGCTTGATCTCTTTGTCGGGGACGATGCGGCCTTCGACCGTATCCACCAGGAACATCTTCCCTGGCTGCAGGCGGCCTTTCATCTTTACCTGTTCCGGTTCGATGTCGAGCACACCGGCCTCGGAGGCCATGATGACGAGATCGTCATTCGTGACCACGTAGCGCCCGGGCCGCAAGCCGTTGCGGTCGAGGATGGCGCCGATGACTCGGCCGTCCGTGAAGGCGATGGCCGCCGGCCCATCCCACGGTTCCATGAGGCACGCGTGGTATTCGTAAAATGCGCGCTTCTCCGGCTCCATGTGGGAATTACCAGCCCAGGCTTCCGGAATCAGCATGGCCATGGCATGCGGCAGGCTGCGCCCCGACTGCAACAGGAGTTCGACGGCGTTGTCGAAGTTTGCGGAGTCGCTGCCATCGGGCGCAATGATCGGGAAGAGCTTCTTGATCTCTTCTCCGAACAGCGGCGACTGCAGCAGAGACTGGCGGGCGTGCATCCAGTTGACATTGCCTTTGAGCGTGTTGATTTCGCCGTTGTGCGCGATGTAGCGATAGGGATGCGCTCGCTGCCAGCTCGGAAATGTGTTGGTGGAGAAACGCTGGTGTACCAGGCACAACGCGCTGGTCACGTCGGGATCGGAAAGCTCCTTATAGAAATTGGTAATCTGCGGGGCGAGCAGCAGACCTTTATAAACAATGGTGCGACAGGAAAGCGAGGGGATATGGAACACATTTGCATCCTCGATGCCGGATGCCGCCATCTCACTCTCGGCGCGCTTGCGCACTACATAGAGCTTCCGCTCAAAGGCGTCTTCGTCGGTGAACGCTCCACAGCCCACAAAAATCTGCTGGATGTAAGGTTGCGAACCTCGCGCCACGCGGCCAATGGCAGAAGCGAAGCAGGGCGTATCGCGCCAACCTAATACCGTCAGGCCCTCCTCGCGAATAATACGCTCCAGAATTCCTTCGCATTGCAGGCGCTCATGTTTTTCCACGGGCAGGAATGTCATGCCCACGCCGTACGCGCCGGGCACAGGCAATTCGAAACCCAACTTGCCGCACTCCCGCACAAAAAACTGGTGCGGGATCTGGAGAAGAATGCCGGCGCCGTCACCGGTTTCGGAGTCGCACCCGCAGGCGCCGCGGTGTGTCAGGTTGAGCAACACCTTGATTGCCTGGCTTATGATTTGGTGACTCTTCTGGCCGCGGACGTTGGCCACGAATCCAATGCCGCAGGCGTCGTGCTCCTGCGCGGGATGGTAGAGACCCTGGGCGGGCGGTGGGCCAGTCGTTTTCTGGCCAGCCGGTTTTTTCAGACGCGTCGTCATTATTGGCACGTTTGCAGCATTGGCGTAATTCGCCGCTACCGAATCAGTTGTTCTTGAGTTGGGACTTCGCCCGCCAAGGGCGACCGGGCTGTTGCACACATCGGCTCAGGAACACACAATGGCAACCACCTAGTTACCTTCAATTGGCCGGAAAGTACAACTCAGAATTTAGATACAGCGGATGCAATTTTTGGGGTTTTGCGGCTCCACGGGCAGGTTCAGCCTAATTTCCCGCGAGACCGGCGGCGTCCGTTATAATTCCCGGCATCAAACTCAATGGATTTCGATCAGCTCATCACGTTTCTGGAAGTCGCCAAACAAGGCAGCTTTTCTCGCGCTGGCGAGAAAGTTTTCCGCTCGCAGTCAGCCGTCAGCGCCCAAATCCGCCAGTTGGAGCAGGAATATGGCGATCGGCTGCTCGATCGCTCGGGCAAGACCGTACAGCTGACCCCGGCTGGACAAGTCCTCTTTGACTATGCCGCGCGGCTGAAACTGCTGCGCGAGGAATCGCTGATGGCGGTAGCGGACCATAGCCGCACGCCCCGTGGCACCCTGCGTGTCGGCGCCAACGAGGCTACCTGCCTGTACGTTCTGCCGGAGGTGTTTGCGGAATACTGCCGGCGTTACCCGCCGGTTCAGATCAACATTTACCGGAACTTCAGCTACAAGATCACAGAGAAGCTGGAGAACGGCTCCATCGAAGTGGGCATTCTCACTCTGCCCATCCAGTCTCCGAGTCTCGAGATCCAACCTATCTTCCGCGACAAGCTGATGCTGATGGTGAGCCCCAAGAATCCACTGGCCAAGCACAAAACGGCGGCGGTGCGAGATATCGTCAAACATCCCGTGCTGCTGCCCAAGACAGGCCACACGCGAAGGATCATGGACAAGCTGTTCCGTCCACACCGCGACGAGCTGCAGGTTCGAATGGAACTACCGAGCATCGGCATGATCAAGAGCTTTGTGGCAGCCGACCTGGGAGTGTCCATCATCAGCGCGTCGTTCGCGCGCGACGAAGTGGCGTCCGGGAGAGTCAAACTGATTGAACTGGAGGATGCGGAACTTTTTCGCGAGTTGGGACTGGCCTACCGCCGCGACCGGACACTTTCCTGCGCCACCACTGCGTTTGTCGATATCTTGCGCCAATGGGCCGCGTCAACGAAAACCAAGCAGGTTCCGCTTCAATAGTGATGTCTCGCCGTCGGAATGTTACTCTCCTACTTCAACAAAGCTGCCGCTGATCAAAGGAAATTTCTCCCGACCCCGGCGTTAGTACAGAGAAGGGCGAGCTGACCCGCCAAGCAGCGAAGAATTCATATTGAAGATCGTGTGGTTCCCTTCATTCCCGCCCCACGCGAACATGATGTAGACCATGGGAAAACCACCGGCTCGAAGAGTAAGCCCAGTGGCAAAGCTGTGTTTCAGATGATCGAATCCGATGTCTCCTCGAGTGAGCGCTACCCTGCCCTGATCCGTCATGAAGCGAAAACCAAACGGTCCCCAGATCGAATGCTCGAAGTCTTCCTGCAGCAACAGGACGTTCGGCGCGCGAAAGCGATAGTCCTGATAGCTGCTCAGAGAAGGGGCACCGTCAATGTCCGCACCGCCCAACGTCTGCTGGAAATAGAACGGCACCACGCTGGTTCCCGACGCGATCGATTCAGAAATCAGCAGGCGCAGGTTGATCGAGCCGTTTAAGTTTCGCGAGTGCGAAACCGGCGCACAAGCTTCGTTGGCGGGTGCGCATCGGTCGGGGCCGTTCGTGTCGGTGCTCTTGGGGGCGGATTCTGTGTAGCCGTACAGATAGAACGTGTGGTTCAGGTCGGTCGTCCAGCGGCGAAAGGAATACTGCGAACTCGACGGCGCAAAGAACTGCTGAAAGTTTGCCAGGTAATTCAGTTGAAGGTGGTCCCCGAACACTGGCTTGATGCGAAAGCCCTCGCTCAGCTGGACGAATCCGGGCTGGCTGCTCAAGCCGGGAGCGGTCGCATTGGTATAGAGAGTTTCAATCGATGGGAAGGACTGTCCGTATTCGCCTCTTATGTTGACAAAGCGCCCGTTTACCTCGCCGAGCAGCGCCAGATTCAGTTTGCTGAGCGCCGGCCATTCAAAAACCGGTTTAATGACGCTGCCTCCAACGATCGTCTGGGTCATGCCAAACACAGAGGCCCCGGCCTGCGTCGAATCGTTGCCGAGCCCGTAAAAATTTATCTTGTTCAGAGAAATCGACTGCGCGTAAAGGTTAACGACCGTGTAGGGATGGACCAGATTGATGCCCGGCTTCTTGGCAGGCTTCGTTTCGGTCTTTTCCCCAGGTTGCGGAACTACCGGCGTGATGACGTGTATCTCCACAGGCGGCGTGTGGATCATCTTCATGTAACCGCCCGCTCGCCACGAGGCGTTCGACGACCCGACTGCATCCACGTCCCAAGTTAAGCGCCAATTCTTCGTGCTCTTGTCGGCGACGAACGCTCCGCCAACACCGAAGCCGTTCTGCGGCGGCATGCTCCCCGCTGCGATGTGCAGTGGATGGTCGGTGAATAGCTCGATGGCGCATCCGGGCACGGTCTTGAAGCTGAAACCCCGGCAAGCGTCGGCAACGCGTTCGCCCTCTCGGCGGAAGTCCGCCTGCAGCATGCCCTCCTGAGCCAACGCCATCGTGGATGCAAGCCACAGTAGAACCACAGCACTCCGACGCATACTGCCTCCTGCAAAAAACTCCGACGGACTAAGTCTTCCGCGCACGCTTCCCTTTGCTCATCTTTTTTCCCCTGCTCGCGCTGGGCGCCTTGTCTCCTGACCCTTCGGCGGCGGCGGCGATTGCGATCCCGCGCCCGCGCTTTGCTGCCGCGGCCTCGTGCGCCTCGTGGATTGCCTCCGTGACCCGGCGGATATACTCCGCGGCTTCGCCTTCGGTCTTGATCGCATTGACGTAAATGTCAGTTCGGCGCCGGACAGGAAGATTTCTTTCGGCGGCGTGCAAATGCTGCACCTGCGCCTTCAGCAGCGCGTTCACCGGCCGATTTGGATTCATCACGCTCTTCACATCCGGCCTTGGTACATGGATGAGAGTCATCTTTTCACTCCGTCGGTTATCGCTTCTTCATTCGTCATGTCTTCAGCACAGCGCGGCGCGACGGCCGCGACAGTCCTGAACGTCAAACCTAAACGTCAAAGTCCGGGCAGTCGTCGCGCATACCTGCGAGCGAGAGCAAGTTGCGCGTCGGATCGACCGGCGCCACGTTCGGCTCGATGAAAACGTCGGCGCTCGTCTCTCTCGGAGAGCGCGGCCAGTAGTCGCCCAGAAAAAACTTCGTGATCGTCGCCGGAATCGAAGCGTGGTCGAAGACGCGGCCGTCCACGACCGTCCCCTTCGGAATCCACGGCGAAATCAAAATCGCCGGCACCCGTACTCCTAGCCGATCAAACGCAAACGGCTGCCCCGTTCCGGTGTCATTCGCCGAGGCCGTAAATTGGTCCGGAGTGCACGCCGGTGGCACGACATGGTCGTAGATGCCTCCGTGCTCGTCATAAACAACCAGCAGCGCTGTGTTCGGCCACAGTGGCGATGCCTTGATTGCTTTGTACACCGAGGCAATGAACAACTCCCCCGCCTGGATGTTGTGGTCGGGATGCTGATCGCTGGCCACTTCTTCGCCGCTATCGCTGTCGTGATCGTTAAAGTTTGGCTCGATAAAAGAATAATCCGGAAGATTGCCCGTGCTGCAGTCAGTCAGGAATTGTGGATACGTGCCGAACAGCTCCGACTGGGTCTCAAGCAGGTTCGTGATCTCCATGGTCGAGCTGGTGGTGTCGTAGTAATAAAGCTTCGCCGTGTGTTTGGGATTTGCGTTGATCAGCCGGTCGTAAATGCTTTTGAACGGCTCGTTTAGATACAGAAGATTCATGTCGACTCTGCCGAACGACGTGCCATAATGCGCAAACGCGCGATTACAAATTGTCGGTCCCGGAATCGACGCGAACCACCGGTTGAATACTGCAAACTCCAGCGCCAATGTCGTCAGCACGGGTAACTGCTGCTCAGTGAAGTAATACATGATCTTCTGCGAATGCCCTACGTCTTGCTGCTGGTTGAAGTAACTCTTCACGAAGCCCTGCATATTCGCCACGCGGGTGGGGCTTGTATCTCCGCCGAAGATTTGCAGGTCGACCGCCGGAAAATGGTGGTCAGGATCGGGGTCAAGCTGTCCCTGAAACTGCGCCAGCGGCTGCGGCTTGACCAAAGCACCGGTTGTATCGGGATTGCTAAGTTGGTCGGTGACGCCGTCGATCCGCGGATCCACTGCCGTAAGAGATCCCAGCATATGATCGAACGACCGGTTCTCCATCATAAGAACAACGATATGTCTAAGATTGTCCAGTCCTGGCGGCATAAACCTCCTTGGTGCTACTGCAGTTGATCTAAGTCCACCCAATCCGTTGAATCGAGCGCGCAGGAATCACTCGGACACACCTGGAACAGCACCACGGGATGCAACTCCCACACCGACGCCCGCCAGCAAGTTTTCTTGTCTGCGGCGGTCTGCGCGATGGCACAGTTTTGAGAGGTAAGATTGTGTTCGTTGTCGACCATCAGCTGTCCCACAACTCTTACTTGCCGGCCGGTCGCAAGCTGCAAGTTCTTCAGCGTCCAGATGTTGTTTTCGTACTGAAAGCGATCATGGGGGGTCATCTCGACGATCACACTGCTCTGCTCCAACACGCTGGCACCCGTGCCGGCACTCGTCGGTCTCTTGGTGGTCCGCTTTCCGGAGGCCGCCATGGTAGCTGATGTTGCGGCGGGCGTAGCTGCCGTGCCAGACCGCAACTGCTGCGCGACCGCCGGATCGAAACCAATGCCGATGTGATAGTCAACGTTGCCGTAGTTAGGATCGCCCGGCGGACCAGTCAGGTCGCAATTACTCGTTTCAGCGCTGGTATGCTCAGAGTAATACAAATATCCAATGATGCCGTACTGTTGACCTTCACCTAATTGCTTCAGTTGATCCTGAAAGTCGTCTTGATTATCCTGGTTCAGTCCCGAAGGAATGCTGGCGTCGAGTTTCTGATAGTCGGCCAGCTGGGTGAAGTATTTGCCCGGGGTCGACGCCGTGGTCGGATCAATCAGTTGATTCTTCCAATAGTTTAAGTAAGCGTCGTACGACCCGCCCGAGCTGCTGCATCCGGTGGGATAGCGGCTGTGGCAGTCCTGAGAATCCGTGACCTCGCCGCACTTGACTGCCGTTATACCCGTGCCGGTCGGTTCCGTTGCGAGGTTCCCCGGTGCGCTCGTAGATGGAGGCACTGCATTCATGGCCAGCGCCAAAGCGAGAGGCGCGAAGGGGGCCACGTGCCGGGCGAACGCCTTGGAAGTCGGCGAATTACCCGAACTGGAAGTGTCGAGCGCCATTTCCTCCTCCTTGTGAATTGATCATGCGCAAAGTCGGTGCTCGTGGGCCGCTCCGCGTCAAAATCAAGATTGCGGCTATTTCGGCGGCACCACAGGCGGCGTGGTCTGAGGCGACGCGACCTTGTCGTTTGAGGTGGCTTGAATACCCTTACTCACGCCATAAGTGGTCGCGCTGATGCCGAGTATCTCCAGGACCTGATTCGGTATTTGTGTCGGAAAATCTCCCTTACTAACCACAATAAGAAACAAGCTCAATGCGATCACAAAGGTAAAGATCATCAACTGGAAGCGCGACATACTGGCTCCGCCACTTTCCTTCTCCGCGAGAAGTTGACTGATGTCAATCTTCCCGGAAGCAATTCCCGCCAGGATGAGGAATCCGAAGAGGAAGAGCATGATCAGTCCAGTGTAGGAAATCGCCAGCCTCACTTTGATGGCTCCATCGCCAGGTACCCAGATCGCAATCACCAGTGCGGCGATAATGGCTAAAACCACGCTGGCAACAAATTCAGGATTCTTCATGGCATTCTCCTTTGTAAGAAACTCTTGATCCGCGGACCCAGCATGGCCTGGGCTTTGCCAGCCAGATAAACCGCCTGGCTCCCCATGAGTAGATTTATCAAGCTGGCGGGAAGTTGAGGAAACTGCGTGGGGTTCTGCAAGACCTGCAGCAGGTAATACAGAGCGGCGAAAGCGGTGATTGCCAGAGACTGCGCGCGGCCGATGCTGACGTAAGTGCCGGGATCGGAACCGCCCGCACCGTTCGCCGTTCCGATGTCGCCTTCGAGCAATTGATCGAGGCTGATGCCGCCGGTCAGCAGCTTCCAGACGACAAGGCCGAAGAAGCCACTCAGTAGGATAAGGCCTTCCCAGCGCGCCATTACCGATAGAGGATGCATTGCGTTGAACTCGACCGGAGCCCGACCGCACTAACTGAAAAATGAGAACAACTAGGGAAGGCGGGCAGAATAACGCCAAAGTCCGGGGTTGTCAAGCTCGTGTACTCGCGCTGTCGGTAGCACATGATATGTCCGGTTGAGATAGCACATGAAATGTCCGCTTTGCGGGCGGCGAGGATAGGAGACCATGCCAAGCATGGACTCTTACCCGAAGGCCGCGATGGAGCGGGCGATGAAAGTACAGGACGTGA
>DATDGS010000067.1:0-8052 GCA_036521955.1 Terriglobales bacterium | reverse complement strand
GGAGTGCCTAAAGCTACCACCCAACCTTGAAGTTGGCCGCGCTGGTCCGGTGACAGAACGACAGGACCAATGAGGCGAGGCATAACCTATTATGCTTTGGGAGGTTTTGTTTGTCCAGCTATTTGTAAGACACTACACTAGCAAAAGGTGCAACAGTCAAACCGCCCGGTCACTATGGTACGATGCTCTTACCGGCCAAAATCATCTCGCGGAGAGGTGGCTGAGTGGTCGAAAGCAGCGGTTTGCTAAACCGTCGTAGGGGGAAACCTCTACCGGGGGTTCGAATCCCCCCCTCTCCGCCATTCCTTAATTGTCAATAGGATACAAAGAGAAGCTGTGTCGATTCAGGAGTGCCCTGTACTGTTCAAGGCCAAAATTGGTAAAAGTTGGTAAAAACTAGAAACCAATTGGGGGACACGTATGCACCGAACCTGGAAAAAACGTTTTGCGGATCGGTCCTAGTCGGCAGCGTCGGACTGGTTTCCGGCCTTCAGGTTTCTCGCCTTGGTCCTGTGCGAGGCGAATTCATAGAATCACGCGGCAATCGGTGTCTGGTACAGCCCGCGACAGTGCTTCTGCTAACGATACGAGGCAAAACTTATCGGCGACCCAGGTCCGCCAGAGTCTGGCAGGCGGCCTTCTAACCCCGCGTGCGTCCGGTGCTCATTGAAATACTCGCTCTTTTCAGGAATTCGTGGAACGCACCTAACCATCGGTAATTCAGCGTGTCAGGGTTTTTGGCTACACTCGTCAGTTGACACACAAAGAATGGACAGCGATCTTGGCTTGGCCTGGGTATCGGGTGTACCGTCACGAGTTGGACGAACAGGCGAAGACACTGAAATTGTGGGTCCGTCGCAAGCCGGTCCACAGGGGGTTTGAGTGTAGCGGATGTGGGCGACGACTGCACACAGTGTACGATGTGCGCGAGCGCGAAATCCGGGACTTGCCGTGGAGCGTATATGGCGCCACTATGGCGCCACGGTAGTTGTGGAAGTGCACCGCCTGCGGTGTCCGGAGTGCGGAGTCCGCGTGGAGAAGATCGAGCAGTTGCCCTCCAAGGCGCCGTTCAGCAAGCGGTTCGAAGAGATTATCGGGCAAGCCTGCGAGAGTGCGGCGGCCAGTCAGGTGGCTCGCCGATTCCAATTGCCGGAGACCACCGTGCGGGCTATCGACATGCGCTACCTCCGACGGTGGGACCAGCATCGTCGCAAGCCGGCGCTAAAGCAAATGGGAGTGGATGAGATTTACCGGGGGAAGAAAGACAAGTTTCTCACCGTGGTGAGCAATCTGGAGACCGGCGAGCCAGTATGGATGGGAAAGGAACGGAAGAAAGAGACGCTGGACGAATTCTTCCGGACTGAGCTGAGGAGCGGGCAACGCAAACGCATCGAGGCGGTCTGCGTGGATATGTGGGAACCGTTCCGTCTCAGCATCGAGGAGTGGGCTCCCGCGTGCCGCATCGTCTATGACAAGTTCCACATCATCCAGCACGCCAACGACGCGGTGGATGAGGTGCGGCGTGCAGAGTTTTTCCGCAAGGGGCGGAAGATGCGCGAACTGATCAAAGGCAAGAAGTGGTTGCTGTTGAGCCGGTGGAAGAACCTGGTGCCCGGACAACGCGGCGTGCTAAATCGCCTCTTCCAGTTAAACCGGCGAGTGTTCAAGGCGTACATGCTCAAAGAAAGCCTGGAAAGGCTCTGGGACTATCGCTACGAAGGGGCCATGGCGAACTACCTTGGGAAGTGGATGGATCAACTGCGCTGGCAGCGCCTGCCCGCATTGCAGAAGCTCGCAGCGATGTTGATCAAGCACCTCGACGGGATTCTGAACTATTGCCGCACCAAGGTGCGCTTCGGAGTCGTCGAAGCCGTCAATGGCAACATCCGCATGCTGATCAACCGCGGGCGCGGCTACAAGAACTTATCCTACCTGCTGCGGATTCCAGTGAAGAGAATAGCCTTTCCGTTGCGATGTGAATAAGGATTCCGGGCGGATGGGAATCGATATTTCTCTCAGCGGCGCTGGCGTTTTTATCATGTACGAGTTTATTCACATCGTCAAGGAAAAATGTTCTTACGTGGCGCATCTTGTTTCGTTGTGGCGGCGTTGCGGAGTGGAGCCTGGCCGCGACGAAGGAGCGGCCGTTTAGGCGGAACTCCGCAACGCTGCCACAACGAAAGCCGGCCCTCTCGCCCCCGGCAGTGCCCCGTCTTCAGCTGCCCATCATGGTTTGTCCGCTCCCTCCGTCGCATCGGGCTTGCGGCTTTTGATTTTCCGTATCGATCCGCCAGTGAGATCAATGCGGTAGGCATTATGCACCAAGCGGTCGAGAATGCTATCGGCCAACGTTGGATCGCCGACCTGGGCGTGCCATTTGGCGACCGGCACCTGGCTGGTAAGGATCGTGGATCGCAAGTCATAACGCTCTTCACATATCTCCAGAAAATCGCGGCGTTCCTGGTCGGCCAGCGGGGCCATGGCGAAGTCATCGACGACCAGCACTTCGACTTGTCCGAGCCGGTGCAACAGCGAGCCAAAGCTGCCATCGGCACGCGCCACCTCCAAGCTGCGGAATAGTGGCGCCGCCCGTGTGTAGAACGCCGTGAATCCATCCCGGCAGGCTTTTTGCGCAAAGGCAGATGCCAGAAAGGATTTGCCCACTCCGGTTGGGCCCGTGAGCAGGAGTTGATGATGCTTTCTCACCCAGTCCGAAGTGGCGAGGCTGCGTACCAGCCCACGATCCAGGCCGCGCGCGTGCTGCCAATCGATGTCTTCGATGCAGGCATCCCGGCGCAATTTGGAGTTCAGGAGCCGGCGCTGGAGAGCTTGATTCTCCTTCCAACTCCACTGATGGTCGATAATCAACCCCAGCCGTTCTTCGAAGCTGAGTTGGCTTGCTCCGGGATCTTCCAGTTGTTTGCGCACAGCGTCGGCCATGCCGGTGAGCTTGAGCGCGTGAAGTTTATCAATGGTTGGTTGCATGAACATGAGTTTTCCTTTCTTCGAATCAAGAGTTCCTACGAGGAGCAAGCTTCCACATCGCCCTGGCCGCCGTCGAAGTATTCCGCGCCCCGGATGTTGTCGTGTTCCACCGCCGGCCGCTCCGCGACTTCTTCTTTCAACGGATGCCTGTCGATCTCGTGCTCCAGCATGAGCCTCACGCTGGAATAGAGATGAATGCCGAGCCGCATCGCCCGCGTGGCAGCCGCCTCCAGCCGCTCCGGGGTGAACTTCTTGGCCAAACTGCGCATACCCATGCAGGCGCGATATCCCATTTCCGGATGCGGCATGTTGGTTTGAAAAAGTTCCGCTAGTTGCGCCGTAAAGGGGCCCACCTCTGCCGCCCATTCCAGCAGCCGGGTGGGAGTCCATTCCAGATGTGCTAAGTGCGCCTTGGGCCTGTGTTCATTGATGCTGGTGGCCTTTTCATCCGGCAACCCGCGGATGTGGCTGGCCACACGCCGCCCCTGATAAAACAGTTCCACCACGGCGGATGTGGAACGGGCTTCCACTTGTTGGCCTACCAATTGGTAGGGCACGCTGTAGAAGTGGCTGTTCACGGCGACGTGATAGTCGCGGTTGACCCGGATCGTTTTCCATTCGCCGATGCAGTACGGGATAGCTGGCAGCGGCCGTAAGGCAGGCCGGTCGAGTGTGGCGAACAGCTCCCGGCGGCAGCCGCTGCGTTTCTGGAATGGCTTCTCGTTCAACCTCGGCAACAACTCCGCCAGCGCTTCGTTCACCTCCCCCACGCTAAAGAACTGGCGCTTGCGCAGCGCGGCCACCAGCCAACGCCCGGCTACTTGAACGCCTGCCTCCACTTTGGCCTTGTCCCGTGGTTTTCTCGGCCGCGCAGGAATAACCGCCACGCCGTAATGAGCGGCCATTTCCTGATAGGTGACGTTCACTTCCGGCACATACCGGCAGGCGCGATTCACCGCCGTCTTCCAGTTGTCGGGCACCACCGCCAGCGGGCATCCCTGGAAAAAATCGAAGGCGCGGATGTGCGCCCCGATCCAGGACGGCAAATCGCGATGCATCGACGCTTCCACATAGGTGTAGCTGCTGGCGCCCATCACCGCGACGAACACATATGCCGGCTCCACTTCGCCGGTGCTGCGGTCGATCACCGGAATCGTCCCTCCGGCATGATCGACGAACAACTTCTCACCGGCCCGGTGGTCCTGCCGCAACACCAGATCCCGTGTCTTCAGCCAATCGCGGTAGCGCTGGCAAAACCAACTGTACTGATAGCCGTCGAGATTTGACTGCTTGTACTCTTCCCATAACAACTGGAGCGTCAGATACTTGCGGCTGACTAACTCTTGATGGATTCCGGCGAAGTCGATCGACGCGTTGGCCGCCGCTTTGAACCCTGCTTTTACCGGGAACAATAGTTGTTCGATTTTGGCGTCGTCCCAGTCTTCCGGCACTGGCCAAACGAGTTTGGCCGCCTCCGCTCGCTCCAGGTATCGATGAACCGTGCTTTGGCCGATCGAGCAACTGCGCGCAATCTGTTCTTGGTGCAACCCCAGTTCGTGGCGCAAGCGCAGCACTTCTTTGATCTTTCTCATGGACAACCTCTTCTCTGGCAATTGAATTCCTTCCACTCCAGTGGAAGGCCCATCGCCGCTCAGTTGTCCAGCGCCGCTCAGAACGGTTTAACCAAATCTCAATGCCATTCCGTTTTCATGCGAATTGAAATTCCGGTTACTGAATCGAGTTTCCGTTAGAAGCTCCAAAATCGATTCACCCCGCAACGGAATGCCTATTCTCATGCCAACGGAATCCCGATTCCCATCCGCCCGGAATCCTTATTCACGTCCAACGGAATGTCTATTCTCATCGACCGGAATACCCACGTGACTTCGCCCGCGCTCCTGAAAAGCCCCTTGGCTAGGCCGGGGAATTGCCGTCGACCCTTTAGGGTGTTACCGTGATTTTTTCGGTTTTGCTGGGGGAAATCCAGATTTCACTAATTTTTCGCCTTTGAGGGCGAATCATTTGAAACGTTCAAATTCTGGCCCCGCCAGTTTCCTCAATAATTTACCGTCATATTCCCAAGATCGTCCTGGTGATCTCCTCGATAACGCATTAAATAAGTGAACGTTGAAGTCATACGTCCATCCGGGCGGCGGTTCTACCTTGCGGAGATGTTTACCGTTATTTCGAATTCCCACCTCACCAATATGATGAGTTGCAATCCAGACAGAATTCGCATCAGTACTCTTCCCGTTCCCCCAGCTTGCGTCAAAGTCGACGTATGGAGTCAAGCGGTGCTCAGGTGTCGAACGCGAGCAACCTTCCCGAGACGATCGATCCTGCTCACAGGAGCAGTGAGAGTACGGTACAAGCCTTGCTTGCGCGGAGATTCGGGAATCCAGAATAATCGGGTTCCAATATACGTCTTTGCGAAGAGCGAGCGCATGTACGCCTACCAGGGCGAAGAGATTCTGTTACACTGACTGCCCGGGGACTGACATGCTGTTAAAGCGACCGTGGATTTCTTTTTTCGCCGCCGCCCTGCCCTTGGCGATCGTCTTCGCAGCGGCCGGCCAAATGCGCGACCTCGAGGAGGCGAAACCCGAGGTGGTGGGCTTTTCCTCGCAGCGCCTGGAGCGCCTGCACGCGCTCTTGCAAAAGGAGGTTGACGACAAGCAGCTTCCGGGCATTGTCACGATATTGGCGCGTCACGGCAAGACGATCGATTTCCGGACATACGGCAAGCGCGACCTGGCTAGCGGCGCGCCGATGGAAAAGGACACAATCTTCCGAATTTATTCCATGACTAAGCCGGTCACGGGGGTCGCGATGATGATCCTCTACGAGCAGGGGAAGTGGAGTCCGGGCGACCCTATTGCCAAGTACATTCCGGAGTTCACGCATCTCAAAGTTTTCAAGGGAACCAGCTCCGACGGCAAGCCCATCCTCGAAGATCCGGTGCATGAGCCGACGATGGCGGAGCTGATGAGCCACACCGCAGGCTTCACGTACGGCATCTTCGGGACGACCGCGGTGGACAAGATGTATCGCGACGCGCGGGTGCTGGAGTCCAGTAATCTGCGGGAAATGATCGCCAAGCTGGCGGGCCTTCCACTGCTTTATCAGCCCGGCAGCAAGTGGGTCTACAGCGTCTCGGTGGACATCCAGGGGTACCTGGTTGAGAAGCTTTCGGGCAAACCGCTCGGCGAATTCATGCGCGAGAACATTTGGCAGCCGCTCGGCATGAAGGATACGGCATTCCACATCGTTCCCGAGAAAGCCACCCGCCTGGCGACTCTGTACGCTGCGAATCCCACCGGCGCGCTGGTCACCACCAACGGCGGCAACGTCGCGATGGATTTCAATCAGGAGCCCACCATGCCATCCGGCGGCGGCGGTCTGCTCTCCACTGCCACCGATTATCTGCGATTCGGCCAGATGCTGCTGAACGGAGGTGAACTCGCCGGAGTTCGCATCCTGGCCCCCTCATCGGTGGCGCTGATGCGGACCAACCGCTTGTCTCCAGCGATGATGAACAGCCAGGAATTCGGCATCGGCTTCTTCCACATTAGTCCAGGATTCGGATTTGGTTTCGATTTTGGCGTTTACAACGACCCGGGTTTCATCAGCCACACGGTGGGGACAGGGACCTTCACGTGGGGCGGCGCCGCAGGCACTTGGTTCTGGATCGATCCGGCGAACGACATCGTTTTCATCGGCATGATTCAGCGCCTGATCCTCGCTGGCAGTCCCGACATGGACACACTGGCACACGAGTCCGTGTACCAGGCGCTTGTGAATCCCCAGAAGTAGCCCGCGAAGCCACCGGCCCGTGATAGAGTACGGCGAGTTTGGCGTTGAGCAAACCGCCGGGCGGTCACGTGCCATCATCACGAGGCACGCGCCGGCAGACGATCAGTAGGTCTTGCCCACCAGGCGTAGAAGGTGGGCAGCAGGAAAGTGCTCATGATCAGATCTACGGTCAATCCGCCCACAATCACAATGGCAAAGGGCCGTTGTGAATCCGATCCAATGTCATGGGAGAGAGCGGCCGGCAGCAGACCGAGCGTGGCCACCAACATGGTCATCATGATCGGCCTTAGGCGTCGCGCGGCTCCTTCGATGGCGGCGCTTTCAATCGAAAAGCCCCCGGCCCGCAACTGGTTGATATACTCCACCATGATTACGCCGGTCTGAACCGAAGCGCCGAAGAGAGCCAGAAAACCAACGCCTGACGACACGCTGAAGTGGGTGCCTGTGATGAACAACGCCAACAGACCGCCGACTCGCGCCACGGCTACGTTGATCAAATGGAGGCAGGCCCACTTGGCGGACCCAAAGGCGCCATAGATGATCAGGAAGATAAGGAAGACGGTCGAAGGCACGATGATCATCAATCTTGCCTCCGCACGTTTCTGGCTCTGGTACTCCCCCGCCCATTCGGTGCTGTAAAGCGGCGGAAGTTTCACCCGCTCGTCGACCTTGCGCATGGCTTCTTCGACGGTGCCGCCAAGGTCGCGATCCCGTACACTGTAACGGATTGCGACGTACCGGGAGTTGCTTTCGCGATACAGCTGCGAAGCGCCATCCCTGACCTGGATTTTGCAAAGTTGTGCCAGTGAGACGCGCTCGCCGGCGGGCGAAAGCAGGCGGATGTTTGCTATCGCCTCCCTGGTATCACGAAGGCCTGGAAGGTATCGTGCCACCAGATCATAGCGCTGTTCGCCCTGCAGGACCTGGCCGATAGTATTCCCGCCTACTGCGGTCTGGATCGCGTCCTGTACATCGGCGACGTTGATCTGAAAACGGGCCTCAGCGTCCCGATCGACCGTCAGATTGAGATTCGGTTGACCTGTTACGCGGAACAGGCCCAGATCACTGACGCCCGGAACGGTCCGCATCACCCTGACGATCTGATCCGCTTTTTCTTCCAGGATCTTGAGATCGTCGCCGAAGATCTTGACGGCAAGCTCACCCTTGACACCGCTTACCGCCTCATCCATGTCGTCGGCGATCGGTTGGGAGAAACCCCAGATCACGCCCGGAATTTTCTTCAGTTGCCGATCC
>DATDGS010000066.1:0-92998 GCA_036521955.1 Terriglobales bacterium | reverse complement strand
GGTTGCAAACCAGGTGCTCTCCCAGCTGAGCTACAGCCCCTTCTAGAGTCTAGTTGCTCGTAACTAGTTGCTCGTTTGGTGGGCCTGGGTAGAGTCGAACTACCGACCTCACCCTGATCAGGGGTGCGCTCTAGCCAGCTGAGCTACAGGCCCGTGTAGTTGTCGGTTGTCAGTTTCCAGTTGTCGGTTGATTTCTGACAACTGACAACTGCCCACTGGCGACTGCTTTCGTCCCGCGCCCTCAGTTTCGAATCATTTCATGGAAATTGATTCGAGGACAAAGTTGAACGTGCTGGCAAGCTAAGCTTGCCGTGACCATCGGAAATTGCGTTCGAGAAAGAGACGTTCTTGCGAGGCTCTTAAACGAGGTCTTCTTGCGAAGATCTGCTTAAGGTACATGGCAACATCCCACGCACGGCCATCTTGTGATGGTGCTCCAAAGGAGCGGCGTGAGTGCCATGACGTTCTCTCTTAGAAAGGAGGTGATCCAGCCGCAGGTTCTCCTACGGCTACCTTGTTACGACTTCACCCCAATCATGAGTTATACCTTGGACGGCTGCCTCCCTTGCGGGTCAGCGCACCGGCTTCTAGTACAGCCCACTTTCGTGATGTGACGGGCGGTGTGTACAAGGCCCGGGAACGTATTCACCGCAGCGTGCTGATCTGCGATTACTAGCGATTCCAGCTTCATGGAGTCGAGTTGCAGACTCCAATCCGGACTGGGATTGGCTTTTTCCGATTAGCTCCCCCTCGCGGGTTTGCGACGGTTTGTACCAACCATTGTAGCACGTGTGTAGCCCTGGACATAAAGGCCATGAGGACTTGACGTCATCCCCACCTTCCTCCCCGTTATCCGGGGCGGTTTCGCCAGAGTGCCCAACTAAATGATGGCAACTGGCAATAAGGGTTGCGCTCGTTGCGGGACTTAACCCAACATCTCACGACACGAGCTGACGACAGCCATGCAGCACCTACGTAGCGGCCCCTTGCGGGGAAAAGATATTTCTACCTCGGTCCACTACGCTTCGAGCCCAGGTAAGGTTCTTCGCGTTGCGTCGAATTGAACCACATGCTCCACCGCTTGTGCGGGCCCCCGTCAATTCCTTTGAGTTTCAGCCTTGCGACCGTACTCCCCAGGCGGATTGCTTATCGCGTTAGCTGCGGCACGATCGGATTGGGTACCGATCACACCAAGCAATCATCGTTTAGGGCTAGGACTACCAGGGTATCTAATCCTGTTTGCTCCCCTAGCTTTCGCGCATCAGCGTCAGTAGTGGTCCAGTGCGCCGCTTTCGCCACAGGTGTTCCTCCCGATATCTACGCATTTCACCGCTACACCGGGAATTCCACGCACCTCTCCCACCCTCCAGCACGGCAGTTTCGCCTGCAGGCCCCGAGTTAAGCCCGGGGATTTCACAGGTGACTTACCGTACCGCCTACGCGCCCTTTACGCCCAATAATTCCGAACAACGCTCGCACCCTCTGTATTACCGCGGCTGCTGGCACAGAGTTAGCCGGTGCTTCTTCCACTGGTACCGTCATAATCTTCCCAGTCGAAAGGAGTTTACGCCCCAAGGGGCTTCATCCTCCACGCGGCGTTGCTGCGTCAGGGTTTCCCCCATTGCGCAAAATTCCCCACTGCTGCCTCCCGTAGGAGTCTGGACCGTGTTTCAGTTCCAGTGTGTCCGTGCGCCCTCTCAGGCCGGATACCGATCGTCGCCTTGGTAAGCCGTTACCTTACCAACTAGCTAATCAGCCGCGACCCCCTCCAAAAGCGGATTGCTCCTTTGATCTTGCGATATTATGCGGTATTAGCCTCGGTTTCCCGAGGTTATCCCCCACTCAAGGGCAGGTAGTCACGTGTTACTCACCCGGTCGCCACTTTACTCATGGATTGCTCCACTTTCTCGTTCGACTTGCATGTGTTAGGCACGCCGCCAGCGTTGATTCTGAGCCAGGATCAAACTCTCATTTGAAACCTGAGTTGGCCTGGGTAGACCAACAACCTCCAGCCTACTGATGCAGGAGGTCCATCTTGTGAGTACGTTCAGACTTGAGCCCGAACATTTGTTTCTCACGACTGGCACGTTCAACCTTTTGTCAAAGACCGATCCGCATTTCCGCCTGAGCGGCGCGTTTTCAGTCCGCCGAAACTCCTTGCGGAATTTAAGCGTCCCCGAAACCTGTTAAAGCTATAGCGCCCGGCACTCGCTGTCAACCCGCTGAGATCACAGGATTTCCACCTGATTTCAACAGGCTGCCCGGGTTAAAAATCCGAGCAGTAGGGGGAGTTTCTATCCAGAAATTGCGGTGAGGCAAATCGGAGAACTCTTTTACAGCGCGTCCTAAAACGCTCCTCCGCGTCAGTCCTTAAAAACAACTCGCCGAAAACCCGGCGCAGGCCGCAGCAGAAGATGATTCAGAAATTAAAGATCGCTTGGAGGCTCTGCTATTCGCGGAAACCCTTCAGGGAACTTTGTCCCCGAATGCGAACCCCGAAAGGGGTCAGTTGGAGGCTTACTGAATTTGATGCCGAAAGCAGCCGCGAGGATTCAGCGGGCAGCTTAGACACTTGTTCACTTGTCCTCGACTCGATCTTTTATACCAAACCTGACCGCATTGTGCAAGAGGAGAATCCAAAAAGTTACCGCCGGTGCACAGAGGGGATTTTTGGCTGCGTAGGGACAGCCACCCTCGGCTGTCCGGCGGGTCGAAGCGCCGTCACGCGATTGAGCACGGGGGGGAGCGAAACCCTGGCGCGCTGCGCTCGCCTGGGCCCTTTTTCCTTATAATGTTTGGTAGCTGTGATTTCCGTTGTCCAACTCGGGGCGCTCGACTATGCGGGAGGACTCCGCCTGCAGCAGAAACTGGTCGAACTGCGCAAGGCTGGTCAGGTGGGCGAAGTGTTGCTGCTGCTGGAACATTCGCCTGTCATTACGCTTGGACGAAATGCTAAGGCCGCGAACGTGTTGGCGTCAACCGAAGCGCTGGCCGCTTGTGGCGTCGAGGTGTTCGAGTGCGATCGCGGCGGGGACGTTACGTTTCATGGGCCGGGACAGTTGGTCGCCTATCCGATCTTCGATCTAAGACAGCATGGACTGCGCACGTGTGGCGCGGACACTCCTGTCCGCGAAACTGTGGGCGCGAGAAAAACCCTCGGCGTCGTCGATTACGTTCGACGTCTGGAGGAGGTGCTGATCCGCACCTGCGGTAATTTCGGAATTCCGGCGCGGCGCGTGGCCGGGCTTACGGGGACCTGGACAGAGACGGAGCCAGCGGCGAAAATCGCTGCAATCGGCGTGCACATTTCGCGCTCGGTTACTTCGCACGGCTTCGCTTTGAACGTGAATACGGATCTCAGCTACTTCAATCTCATCGTGCCCTGCGGGATTACGGCGAAGCCGGTGACCTCGATGCAGAAAGAACTGGGGCACGAGATGGATTTGAATGCGGTGGCGCAGGCAGTGTCGCGAAACTTCGGCGGCGTGTTTGGAAGTCAGATGTTGTGGGTGGAGACGATCGACGCGCTGCTGGGGAACATCTTAGGAGTGCCGATGAGCGTGCCGGAAAAGCTGCGTCGGCTTCATGGCGAAGACGATTTGTTTCTTGCCTGATTTCTCCTGGCGGGGGTTGCCTCGGTTCCGAGACGGGGCGAGCGCCGTCTCTAGGGTGGGACCTTGTGAGGCGGCGACGCTCTTTCTGCGCTAGGATGTTTGCCGGACTGGTATTCGCGAACTGATCATGGCGAAAAAGAAAATTGTTCTTACCGCGAAGTCGGGCCCTGCAAGAGCCAGCTCGCGTTTCCCAACCAAGAACCCAAGACCAAAAGCTAAAAGCGCAGAGCCGAATGGGGACCTGCGCAGCTACACCATCCCCGACTACCGGCTGGAAAAACCTCACTTCACTTTGCGTCAGGTGCGCGTGGGGGATAAGGTTCGCTATCAAGTGGAGAGCGGCGACCTTTCTCAGCCGGCGCCGCCCATCCGCCCGTCGAAATACCTCGGCCGCGAGCAGTGCATCGAAATTTATCGCTGGATGCTGCTCAACCGGCGCATGGAAACGGCGCTCGAAAATCTCTACAAGCAAGGGCAGGTAGTCGGCGGAGTGTACTTTGGGCTGGGGCAGGAGGCTTGCTCCTGCGCCTCGGCCTTTGCTCTGCATAAAGACGATTGGTTGGGGCCGATGATTCGCAACCAGGGAGCGTTGCTGGTGCGTGGCTTTGCTCCAGCCGACATCATGATGCAGTACATGGCCAAGTCCGGATCGCCGACCGGTGGACGCGATGCGACATCGCACTTTGGCGACCTCGACAAACGCAATGTGGTTTCTCCGATTTCTACTTTGGGCGATTTGATTCCGGTGCTGGCGGGCGTGGCGCTGGGGGCGCGGCTGCAGGGTCGGCACATTGCTTGCATGACTTATGTCGGAGACGGTGGGCAGTCTACCGGCGTGACTTACGAAGGGCTGAACTTCGCGGCGGTGCAGAATCTGGGCCTGGTGTTGATCGTCGAGAATAATCTTTGGGCATACTCCACACCCGCCGACATACAGTTTCGGGTCAAGGATTTGGCGGAGCGGGCGATTGCCTACGGGATTCCAGGCGTGATCGTCGACGGCACCGACGCTTGCCAGGTTTATGACGCTTGCCACGAAGCTTGTGAGCGGGCGCGATTGGGCGCGGGACCGACTCTGATTGAGGCGAAGATGATGCGCATGAAGGGGCACGCTATTCACGATGCGGCGGAGTATGTTCCTAAGCCGTTGTTCGAATATTGGAAGCGACGCGACCCGATTGCGCGGCTGGAAGATTATCTGGTGTCGGAGAAAAAGTGGCTTACTCCCGCGGAAAACGAAACGCTGATTGCCGGCGTGGAGCGGCAGTTGGAGGGTGATCGGAAGATTGCGGTGAATTCTCCGATGCCGTCGCCGGAGTCGGCCGCGGGCGGCGTGTATTGCGAGGCTGGATGCCACGAGATCAAGCCTAAATACGCCATGCCTGACTCGGCGACGATGGCTCGCGGCGGGAAGTCAGCGAGGCCGAAGCGCGCAGAGGCGGCGGTGCATCTGAAGTGACTCCAGGAGTCCGCTCACCGCCTACTGCGAACCATGCACTGCGAACCATGAGAACCGAAAATCTGGTGCTAATTGGCGAGCACGTTCGTCTCGAACCGCTTGACCACCGCCATGTTGACGAGCTGGTCGCTGCTTCGGCGGGCGACAGCTCGCTTTATCAGTGGAGTCCCGTTCCGAAGGACAAGGCCGAAGCGACCCGTTACATCGACACCGCTCTCGCCTGGCGAGATGCCGGCACAGCGGTGCCGTTTGCTACTGTCCGGATAGAGGACGGTGTGGTCATTGGGTCGACGCGGTTTTTCGACATGGAGCGATGGGCTTGGCCGTTGGGCCATGCTCGGCACGGGCGGGAAGCCGCCGACGCTTGTGAGATCGGCTATACGTGGCTGACGCGATCGGCCATCCGGACGGCAGCTAACACTGAGGCCAAGCTGCTCATGCTGACGCATGCTTTCGAAAGTTGGCAGATGCTCCGAGTTTGCCTGCATACGGATGCGCGCAACCAGCGATCGCGCGCCGCGATCGAACGCATCGGCGGACGGTTTGAAGGCATTCTCCGCTCGCATCGAATGGCCGCTGATTTCATCGCTCGCGATTCGGCGCGCTTTTCGATCGTGGCGGCCGAGTGGTCGGAAGTTAAGCAACGGCTGAGTGAGATGCTGGATCGGGCGTGACCGGCGTTCGGTAGTGGGCGTTTTGGGTCAAAACGAATGAACCCCGAGATATAGGCCGATGCCTAATCCGAGCATGATTGCGCACGGCATGACAAGCCACCATTTGCTGCCTTGCTGCGCGTCGAGCAGACCGAGCACCGCTGATAATCCGACAGACGCAAAACTAATCGGCTGTCGCCAATTTGAGAATGGTGGAATGAAGATGCTTCCGAGTAGAACTGTGCTGACAACCTAGCTTGCTTGATCGCGTCATGCCGCTGCCTCGGCGTTTTTCGCTGCAATAATCCCACCGCTTCCTGCAAACTCCACATGTGACCCGTCAGGCCCGCTTCCATCGCGGGTGTCACGCGCAAGGTTTTGGCGGACCTGGCCCACTCCCCGGCGTTTCGCAGCTGTCGAACTGGTAAAATCAAGCTTCGATATGTCCGCATCTTCCCAACTCATTCAGATCGAACTCGGGCCCAAGCTCCGGAGCCCCAAGCCATCGTGGCTCAAGGCTAAGGCTCCGGTGGGCGACAACTTTCACAACCTGAAGAAGCTGGCGCGCGGGCTGGGGCTGCATACGGTGTGCGAGTCGGCGCAGTGTCCGAATATCGGAGAATGTTGGGACCACCACACTGCGACCTTCATGCTGCTGGGCGATATCTGCACGCGGCGCTGTGGATTTTGCGCGGTACCTAAGGGGCGTCCGGAGGCGATCGACCGGGACGAGCCGCGGCGCGTGGCCGAAGCGGTCGCCACGCTTGGATTGCGACATGCGGTTGTGACCAGCGTGAATCGCGACGATGATAACATCGGCGGCGCACGGATTTTTGCCGAGACTATCCGGCAGATTCGCGAGCTTGTGCCGGAGTGCCGGGTTGAGGTGCTGATTCCGGACTTCCAAGGGCTTGAAGAACCGCTGCGCATCGTACTCGATGCGAAGCCTAACGTGCTTAATCACAATACAGAGACCGTTCCGCGGCTTTACCGCGCGGTGCGCTCGGGCGCGCGCTATCAGAGGACGCTCGGTCTGCTGGCGAATGCCAAGCATTGGGACCCGGCGACGGTTACCAAGAGCGGCGTGATGGTGGGTATTGGCGAAGAGACTGGCGAGCTGATCGAAGTTTTCCGCGACCTGGGCTCGTGTGGAGTGGATATTCTTACGATTGGACAGTATCTGCGTCCTTCGAAGGATCATCTACCTATGACGCGCTACTACACTCCTGCCGAGTTTGTTTCGCTTAAGGAAGAGGCGCTGAGGTTTGGGTTCAAGCATGTTGAGTCGGGACCGCTGGTGCGGTCCAGTTATCATGCGCATGAGCAGGCGGAAGTAGCCAGTCGCTAGTCGCTGGTCGTTAGTCGTTCGCGCCCTTCCTTACATATAGGCGGTCACATCTCCTCCGCTTGGTGAATATCACAATTTTGATGTTCGACGGTCATAGCTCGCCTCGGAGCTGAGAGTTACCTTGTGCTCGGGGGTGGCGCGATGACCACCAATTCGTCATTTTAGGACGTGCGGATCTGGCAGGAAGCAATGGACCTCACAATGGAGATTTACCGTGCCCCAAATGGTTTTCCAAGATGTGAGATTTATGGCCTGACATCACAGATGCGGCGCGCCGCGGTTTCGGTACCGAGCAATATCGCCGAAGGAAAGGGACATCGATCGGATCCTGAATTCCTGCGCTTTCTTTTTCGCGCCCGGGGATCTCTTTTGGAGGTCAGACCCAGGTTTTGATAGCTCGGCGTCTACATTTACCTGTCAGAGGAGAAGGCGGACGAGCTTTGTCGCAGCGGCGACGGCATCGCGCGCGGATTGAACGCCCTCATCAACAGATTCCGAACAGGCGGCCTAGCGACTAACGACCAACGACCCGTCTCCCTACCACACCCTGCACGCGTTCTGATTCACCATGGGTGCGGTTGCCGGGCAGTGGTAGGCTTCGCGGAACTCCGGCATATTGGAAAGCGGGCCGTTTACCCGGTACCTCGACGGGGAATGCGGATCGATGGCGACCAGCATGCGCGTTAGGGCATCTGTCTGGTTCTGGCACCACACGTTGGCCCATCCTAGAAAAAAGCGTTGCTCGGCGGAAAGGCCGTCGAGGGGCGCTGGCTCCTTGCCGGCAAATTTGTTCAGCAGGGCCATGTAGGCGATGCGCAGCCCGCCATTATCTGCCGTGTTCTCACCCAAGGTGAGTTTTCCGTTCAGCTTCAGGTCGTCGACGGCAACGAAGTTTGCGTACTGGTCTTTTATGCAGCCGGTGCGTTCTTCGAATTGCTTCTTGTCGTTCGCGGTCCACCAGTCGCGAAGATTTCCGTCGGCGTCGAACTGGCTGCCTTCGTCGTCGAAGCCGTGGGTCAGTTCGTGACCGATCACGGCGCCGATTCCGCCAAAGTTCATCGCGTCGTCGGCGTGGTTGTCATAGAACGGCGGCTGCAGAATTCCGGCGGGGAAGGTGATGTTATTTTGCGTCGGGTCGTAGTTCGCGTTCACCGTCATCGGCGGATACTCCCAGTCTCTTTTATCGAGGGGCGTGCCAATCTTGTTCAACCTGCGCCGCATATCGTTTTGATTTGCGCGTTGCGAGTTGCCGACGGCCTCGCCACGCACGATCTGGAGCGCGGAGTAGTCGCGCCACTTATCGGTGTAGCCGATGCGGTTGGTGATGGCCTGCAATTTCACCAGCGCCTGTGCCTTCGTTTCCGCGCCCATCCAGGGAGAGTTCTTGATGTCTTCGCCCAGCGCTTTTTCCAGGGCTCCGACCATGGCCAGCGTGCGCTCCTTACCTTCGGCGCCGAAGGTCTGCTGGACATAAACCTGGCCGACCAAATCGCCGAGGTCATTGTCTGTGTAACTCACGCAACGCTTCCAGCGCGGACGCAACTCCTTGGTGCCCGTCAGCGTCTTGCTGAAGAAATCGTAATTCTCGCTCACGAACGCTGCCGGCAGCAACGGCGCGTTGGCGTGCACGGTGTGCCAGCGCAGGTACGTCTTCCACTCGTCGAGCGAGTGAGCATTGATCACTTCTTGCATGTTCTTGATGAAGTCGGGCTCAATCACGTTGAGGGAATCGAACCGGGGCGCACTGACGCCTGCGAAGTATGTGGTCCAATTGAACGCCGGACTCAGAGCGGCCAACTCCTGATTCGTCAGCTTGTGGTAAACCTTCTGCGGGTCGCGGCGGCTGGTCATGTCGTACGCGCCTTTGGCCAGGCCGGTCTCAATCTCCATTATGACTTTGGCTTCCGCCGCGGCTTTGGTCTCGTTGTCGCCCAGCAGCACGAACATCTTCGCCACGTGCGCCAGGTATTTCTTCCTCAACTCCACCGACTTCTCGTCGTCTTTGAAATAGTAATCACGGTCGGGGAGGCCCAGACCACCCTGGTCCACTTGGGCAATGATCTGGCTCGCATTCTTGAAGTCGGATCCGGAATCGAAGCCGAATAACACATCGGCGCCTTCGCGGTGCAGCCAGACGATCTCTGTCGGAAGGTCCCCTTTCGACTGGATCGCCGCAATGTGATTGAAGTCCTTCTCCAGTGGCTTCGTGCCCGCTTTTTCGACGGCAGCTTCGTCCATACAGCTGGCGTAGTAATCGCCGATCTTCTGCTCGGCGGCGCTCCGGCCCGGCCGGTCAACCGAGGCCTTCTCGAGGATGCCGCGCACGATGTATTCCCCGCGATCCTGCAATTCATTGAAGCGCCCCCAGGCTGCGTGGTCGGCGGGAACCGGGTTTTGCGCCAGCCACTTGCTGCAGGCGAACGCGTAAAAATCGTTGCAGGGATCGATGCTCTTGTCGAGCATGGCAGCGGAGAAACGGACGTCGGCAGTCGGCGTCGCGACTTCGGAGTTGTTCTCGGCCGCCTTGTCCTGGGCATACAAGACGGGCACGAGCATGAGGCAGACGGTCAACAGTTTCAAGAAATTGCGCATGCGATCCTCGAAATCAAGATGTGGGACTGCAGTGGCGGAGTTAGCCATTGTGTTGGACGAGCGACCACGGAAGTCGTTAGTCGCTGGTCGTTAGTCGTTGGCAAGCTTAGATCCCTGTGCTCCGCTCGGGATGACGATCCAAAATTGTGGTCGCCAACGACCGGCGACGAGCGACCAAAGACGGCTCCATCCATTCAGAATACTTTCACGTGGAACGTCAGATACTTCTTGGGATTTTCCCGGATCGCTTTCACCAGTTCGCGCGTCTCCACCAGCATCTGGTTGCTGTTGTTGTAAAGTGCGGGATCCTTGAACAGCATTCCCGCCGTGCCCTCGCCTTTTTCCAATCGCTCGGAGAGTTCCGACAGGTTGCTTATCAGGGTCTGCAGCTTGGCGGCGAATTCCTGATCGTGCGTCATCTTGCCGATCGCGCCTTTGCCAGCATTGATGTCGTCGGTCAGCTCGCGTACATTTGCGATCGCCTTGTTCGCGTTGTTGTAGAGCTCGGGATCTTTCAGCAGCTTGCCGGCGGTGCCCTTACCCTGCTGAATCTCATCGACAATCACATTGAGCTTGTCGATGGCGGCAATCACTTTCTTGTACGCCTCATCGCTGGTGAGCAAGGGGCCGATCGAGCCTTTTCCGTTCTGGATGTCATCCATCAATCCCTTGAATTCGGCCACCGTGGCGTTGAGCTGGTCGTACAAGACAGGACTATAAATCACCTTGCCGATCGATCCCTGGCCGCTTTCGATAAACGCCACGATGCGATCCACCCGCTTCAGCAGCGAGTCCATGTTTTGCAGGGTGCCCTGGCTGGCGCGCACCACGTCCTCGATCTGGGGCTGGTCGCGGCCAGGCAGAGTGTCTCCGTCGACTGCCACCGGGCCCTTGGCCGCCGAACTGTCAACGTCCACAAAGGTTTCACCGAGGACCCCGGCAGTGCTCAACAAGGTCACCGAGTCTTTGCGCAGATTGAACTTGTACTTGGTGTTGACCTTCATCGTAACTTCGACGGGGGTGGTGGGCTTGCCCTCCACAATCCGGATGCCGGTCACGTTGCCGATGTCCACGCCCGCCAAACGCACGGGCGCGCCCTCGCGCAGGCCGCCCGCGTTATCGAGGTAGGATCGCAATGTGATCTTGCTGGTGAACCATCCGCCGGTGCCGCTCATCACGAAGATGAGGACGCTGAGTGTGGCGAGGGCGAACACAACGGTGGCCCCCACGCGCAGTTCCGACCATTTCAGCTGCTTCTGGCTAGGCAAGGTGGTCAGTTAACGACAGAAGCATAATAGCAAACACCGTGGAATTTCAGGGTCCCAGATTTCTTGGGGGCTGAAAAGCGTGGATCGAGCGCCAAAACTAAGGCTCCCACTTCTCGCCATAGCGTGAGGAGTGGGAGCCTTTTTTATGCGAAGAGCGCCGGGCTAGCGATGTTCCTCGCGTTCAGCTTTTGCCTGTTTCTCCGCTTTCTTCTGAGCCTGCTTGCTTGGCTTGGGGTTGTCCCGGTTCGCTGCTTCATGGTTTACGGGACGTGCTTCTGGCCCGGCCGCGCTGGCTCTCTCTACGTGCGCCCCGTTGAACTCGCCCGGCCTGGCGGTGGCCGCAATCGCCGGACGCCCATGATTCTCGGATGCGAACAGCTGCCGGTTCTGGCTGGCGGCATGTTCGTGTTCGGTTTGCGCTGCGAGCGGCGCGGTGTGCGGCTCGCGTCCATAGGCTTCCTCTTGCGGAGTCGGCCGCGCTTCCATGCCGCCGGGGCCGTTGAAGGCCACGTGCGTGTTGTTCACGATGACGGTCCGGCTGTAGACGTTAGTCACATTGGTGACGTTCACGTTCATCACCGCGCGATTGTAGAAGAAGCCGCCGCCTCTCCACTCGCCGCCCGCGAAACCTACGCCGCCGTAGCCGAAGCCGTAATTAATTCCGCCGTAGAAGCCGACGTGCGGTCCCCAATAGCCAGCGTGCCAGCCATAGAAGCCGCCTGCGAAGCCCCAGTAACCCGGGGTCCAGAGCATGCCCACCGGCGCAACTACCCATGTGCCGGGGACCCAGTAGTAGCCACCGGCGTCATTCCACGCCCAATAGCCGGGGGTCCAGAGATATCCCGGACCGGGACAAATGGGCTGCGCATAGACTGGCAGCGCCGGCGGACCGATTCGCAGCGAGATCCCAATCCCAATTTGCGCCGACGATGCCGTCGAGAGCGACAGCACCGAAACCGACAACATCAAAACTCCCAAAACCAACCCGGATAGCAACTTACGAATGGAACGTTTCATTTTTATTGCCCTTTCCTTAGTTTTATTGCCCTTTCTTTAGTCTCGCCATTTTGGCCCAAAACCGGTAACTCGTCCTCATTACGTTCGCCGGTATAAACCCTGAACCTTTGCGCATGTTGCGAAGGGGTGAGAAGTTATTTTGAATCAGCAGGATGGGATACCCCAAAACACATGGAGGCGGACGAATGCGCCCGTCCCCACGTGGCCTGTGCGGATGACTAATTTTCAAGAATGACGTGGGCCAGAGCCTGCTCGGAGGTGTGGGTGAGCGAGAGAGCGATGTTTTTGGTGCCGAGCTTGGCTGCAATGGCCGCCGCTTCACCGTGAAATTGAATGGTCGGACGCTGGCCTTTTGGCCGCACCACTTCGATATCGCGCCAGCGGACGCCGTGACTCCATCCCGTGCCCAGCGCCTTCATCCCGGCTTCCTTGGCGGCGAAGCGCGCGGCATAACTTTCAAAGCGGCTGGCTTTTCTTTCGCAGTAACTCACTTCGCCCTCGGTGAAGATGCGGCGGAGAAAGCGATCGCCAAAGCGCTCGATGCTTTCGCGGATGCGAGGAACTTCGGCGATATCAACTCCGGTGCCGAGGATCATAGAAACATTGTGAATTGGTAATTTGGATTTGGCAATTCTGAACGTCGACATTAAGGCCACACTCGTGTGGGGAAGGGCGCCCGCGCCCATCCTGGCCGAGCGCACCTCGGCGCCGGCTGGGGCCACAGCGCTATAGGGAGCTGAGCGCCTGCGCCAGAACGGTGTCCTGCTCCGGAAAAACCGTGCGGAGGTCGAGCAACACACAGCCGTCCTCGACGCGCCCGATTACGGGCGGAGTCGACGCGCGGAGACGGGCGCTCAGTTCGTCAGCGCTGTGATCGCCGTGGGTGAGAGCGATCAGGCGCGTGGGCAAAACCGCCGAGGGGGCCGCGCCGCCTCCGATGACGGATTCGCCATCGAGGAGCTCCAGTTTGAGACGCTTGAGTTGGGCCGATTCAATATTGGAAGCGATTTTTTCCGCGCGGCCTGTGATCTCGTCTTTCGAGAGCCGCATCATGCGCAACACGGGCACGGCATCGTGGTCGCCTTTGACGTAGGCGAGCAGCGTGGCTTCGAGCGCGGCGTAGGTGAGCTTGTCGACGCGAAGCGCGCGGAACAACGAGTTCGAGCGCATGCGCGCAACCAGATTGGCTCGGCCGCTGATCAATCCAGCCTGCGGACCGCCGAGAAGCTTGTCGCCGCTGTAGGTGACGATGTCGATGTCGGCGCGCAGGCTGTCGAGCACTCCCGGTTCACCGGCAATTCCCGCCGAACGCAGATCGAAGAGCGCACCGCTGCCCAGGTCTTCCATGAGCGGAAGGTTGCGGCAACGCGCCAGCGCTACCAGTTCGTCGAGCGCGGGCTGCTCGGTGAAGCCGGTAATTTCGAAATTCGATCGATGCACGCGAAGCAGGAGGCGCGTGCGGTCGTTGATGGCGCTTTCGTAGTCGGCGATACGCGTGCGGTTGGTGGTGCCGACTTCGCGCAGGGTTGCATTCGACTTCGACATCACGTCGGGAATGCGGAACGAGCCGCCGATTTCGACCAGCTCTCCGCGCGAGACGACGACTTCGCCGCCCTCGGCCAGCGAGTTCAACGCCAGCAGAACGGCGGCGGCGTTGTTGTTGACTACGATGGTTGAGATGGCGGGCGAGCTTTGCTCGGCTGGACAGCCGAGGGCGGCTGTCCTTACGTGTTCGTTCAGGAGCTTTTGGAACAGGCGATCTACATGGACGTCGCGCTTGCCGCGCTCGCCTCTAGACAGATCGAATTCCAGATTGGAATAGGCGCTCGCGGTGGCGCGGACGTGATCAAGGGCTGAGGCAGCCAGTGGCGCTCGCCCTAGATTGGTGTGCAGGATCACGCCGGTGGCGTTGATGAGCGGCAGCAGGCAGTAACTCAGGGCTTGGCGGAGTTGACGCTCGACGGCTGCGGACAGGCCGCCGAGTGCGAGGTCCAGCGTTTTCTCGTCCAGTTGGTGGTTGCTGATTTCCTGGCGGAGGCGTGCGACCACAATGCGGACGCTTTCGGCAACGGCGGCGTGGCCCTCGCGTTCGACTAAAGTCTGCAGGTCGGGCCGGCGGAGAAGTTCGTCGGTGGAGGGCAGTTTTTGAAACAGCGCGGATTGGCTGGCGGTGGACACTGGGGGCGATTATGCCACAGTGAGCTATCGCGGGAATATCGCTCGCGGACGGAATCCAAGGCAGGGATCCGTCTTGACCCTTAAATGAACAGTCATCCCGAGCGAAGCAAGGGATCTGCAGTTCGCCGCAAGATGCAGATCCCTCGCTTCGCTCGGGATGACAAACTCCACAGAATTTATAGTTGGAGAGCAAGTCTCATGTTAACCACCGGCTGCTACAGTGTGTGCAGATAGGCGAGCAGGTCTTTGATCTGCTGGTCGGTCATGACCTGCCCGAAGCCTTCCATTTTGGCGCGGCCAAACTTGACGATGTCGGTTACGCGATCGTCGTTGGCGGGCAGTCCGCTGAGGGACAGGTACCGCTGCTTGAACACGCCCTTCAGGCCCGGGCCTTTCTTGCCACGCGATGAGTAGGGTTCATGGCAGCGGTCGCAATAGTTGTCGTAGAGCCTTCTGCCTTCGGCTTGCTGCGGGTTGAGGCCGAGTTCGGCGTCGGATTTGCGGCGCTCCACATCGCAGCCAGCGAGCGCGAGAAGCGTGACGATGGCTGCGGAGACGCGGCGCCAGCGAAAAATCCGTTGCGAGAAGTTCATGATGACTAGGGCCACCTGCAAGGCGGCGCCAGAGGTAAGATAATACCGGAAGGCATGGGCGTTGCGGTCAAACGCGTTTACGAGGCTGCTTCCTCCTCGGACGGATTGCGTGTGCTGGTGGATCGTTTGTGGCCGCGCGGGCTGACGAAAGAAGCCGCGGCGCTCAGCCTCTGGCTGCGCGAAGTGGCGCCTTCGGACGAGTTGCGGAAGTGGTTCCATGCGAATCCGGAGGGGTGGAGCATGTTCCGGAAACGCTATCTTAAAGAGTTGGCAAGCGCGCAAGGTTCCGCAGCGGTGGAGAAACTGCACCATCTTGCGGAAGGCAAGCGGCGAGTCACGCTGTTGTATGCCTCGCGAAACGTTGAGCGCAACAACGCGGCCGTGCTGAAGGAACTGCTGGAGGGGATGAAAAAGCCTCCGTCGAGCGTGGGCCGCGGCGCACTGGGGCGGGGGCGGATTCGGAAAGCCAAAAAACAGTAGGGCAGGTCTCAGGTCTCAGTTGTCATCCCGATCGAAGTGAGAGATCTACGTATTGCGGCGAACCACAGATCCCTCGCTTCGCTCGGGATGACAAACTCCAACAAATTATCGCAACCCTCCGCACTATAATTCCCCAGTCATGTCCAGTCCGGCCGTCGAAAAGAAAATCGAAGCTCTGCGCGAAAAGATTCGGCACCACGAATACCTCTATTACGTGCTGGATGCCCCCGAGATAGAGGACGCCGACTTCGACAAGTTGATGAACGAGCTCAAGCGGCTTGAGGCCGAGAATCCGAAGCTCGTCACGCCCGACTCGCCTACGCAGCGCGTGGGCGGCAAGCCGCGCGAGGGATTCGTTAAGGCGAAACATTCTTCGCCGATGCTTTCGCTCGACAACGCCTACTCCGAAGAGGAACTGCGCGATTGGGAGCGGCGGGTACATGGGCTTAGCGGGCAGACCGATCTCGAATACATGTGCGAATTGAAGCTGGATGGCATGTCGCTGGCGCTCGTCTACAGCGACGGGCGCCTCGAACGCGGCATCACGCGCGGCGATGGCAGCATCGGCGAAGACGTGACTTTGAATGTGCGGACGGTGCGTTCCATTCCTTTGTCGATTTCGAAGGACAAGTTGAGGAAGGCAGGGATACCCGCCGATTTCGAGGTGCGCGGCGAAATGCTGATGCCGCTTGCCGCTTTCCGCAAGTTGAATGAAGAGCGCGAGCGGCAGGGAGTCGCGACCTTTGCCAATCCGCGCAACTTTACGGCGGGAACGGTACGGCAACTCGAACCTTCGATTACAGCGCAACGCCGCATGGACTACTTCGCCTATTTCCTGTTGAAGGATGGGCAAACTTTTATCGACCGGCAATCCAAGGCGATGGATGCAATGGAAGCGGCGGGGTTCAAGGTCAATCCGAACCGGAAGCTGGCGAAAAATCTGGAAGAGGTCTGGAAATTTATTCAGAGCTGGGAGGCGAAGCGCGGTTCGCTGCCTTATGAGATTGACGGGATCGTCGTCAAGGTAGACCGGACGGCTTGGCAGCGGGAACTGGGCTTCACCGGGAAGGCTCCGCGGTGGGCGATTGCTTACAAGTTCGCGGCTCGCGGAGCGGTGACGCAGATCGAAGACATCGTCCCTAACGTTGGGCGCACCGGCAAACTGACGCCCGTCGCGTGGCTCAAGCCAGTTCCAATCGGCGGAACGACCGTGTCGCGCGCCACGCTGCACAACATGGATGAGATCGAGCGGCTCGGCGTAAAGATCGGTGACTGGGTCGAGGTGGAACGCGGCGGCGATGTGATTCCGAAAGTAGTGAAGGTGGTTGAAGATAAAGATCACCCGCGTGGCCACAAGCAGTTCGAGATGCCCGAGCATTGTCCGGTGTGCGGCGGCAATGTAGTGCGCACTCCGGGCGAGGCGGACCATCGCTGCGTGAACGCGAATTGCCCGGCAAAGCTGCAGGGGACGATTCTGCACTTTGCCTCGCGTCACGTGATGAATATCGATGGACTGGGCGAGGCATTGGTGAATCAGCTCACCGAACGCGGCCTGGTGAAGAATGTTGCCGACCTCTACAAGCTGACGAAAGAGGATTTGCTGCAACTCGAACGCATGGGTGCGAAGTCGGCGGAGAACGTACTGGCGGAGATCGAGGCATCAAAGAAGCTGCCGCTGGAGCGCGTAATTTATGGCTTCGGGATACGGTTTGTGGGCGAGCGCACGGCCCAGTTTCTGGCGGAGCACTTCGGCTCGCTGGACGCGATCATGAAGGCGAACGCCGAGGAACTTGAGGAAGTGAACGAAGTGGGGCCGCGAATCGCGGAGAGCATCGTGGAATTTTTCTGTGATGAACATAATCGCAGGCTGATGAGCGATCTGCGCAAAGCGGGACTGACGTTCACCGGACAAAAGAAGGAGAAAGGCACGAAGCTGGCGGGGAAAACTTTTGTGCTGACGGGCACGCTGGCGCGCCACACGCGCGACGCGGCGAAGGGGATGATTGAAGATGCGGGTGGACGAGTCTCCGGGTCGGTGAGTAAGAAGACGGATTATGTGGTGGCGGGGAGCGATGCGGGATCGAAGCTGGACAAGGCTCGGGAGTTGGGGGTTAGCGTGATTGGGGAAGAAGAGTTGGAAGGGCTGGTGAGTTAGATCAGAGAGGCGAACCGGGACATGCAACCGCTGGGTTGCCTTCTTCTCCAGTCCTAGTTAGCTTCTAAATGTCTGGTTGCTTCAGCAAGCCTCAATAGGTAGTGTGGAGGGGTGCCCCGACCGGCGTTTCCCAAGACGCTTCGCCAGTTTCAGTCCGACTTTGCCACCGAGGTGGCCTGCCAGAAGTATCTGGCAAGTTGTCGTTGGCCCGATGGGTTCACCTACCTTCGAGTATTGCAGAGTGTAGGTATCGGGCACAGTGTCCGTGCGGGTCGCGAGAGTCGATTCGAATTCGATCCGGAGCCGATTGAAGGGATCAGGGAATATCTCGATTTCGTCTCCGAGCCGTGGGATCAGGCTCTGTTCAGGCTAAAGTCGGTTGTCGAAGATTGTGCGGACTGAAATAATCCGTTGATAGCGGCGTGGACGGGCGAGGGCGCCCGTCCCTCCACCGGATAAATTCCCTACTTCTTCGCGGTCGGCGGCAACATTCCGTTCTGCCGCAGATACATGGCGGCTTCGGCGTAGTGATCGGCCCAATTGCTCGCGATGCCCAGGGCGTATCTGGCGCGTGAGACTTGCTGGCCTCCCATACCGGCGGTCATTTCTCCCAGTTTCGAATCGTCCATCTTCGAGAGTGCGTCGCCGCAGAAATCGAACGATGCCTTGAGCGCGGCGGCCAGTTTGTCTTTCGAGTCCGTTTCGGTTACTGGTTCAACCTTTGGAGCCGGGACAGCAGCGGCTCCGCTGCACAGTCCATAGTTCGCTTCGATCATGTGGGCGACGAGGTGGCCAAACGTCATCTGGTCGGCGGAGGGTTTGTAGCTGAATTTGTCAGCGGGCATGGCTTCGACGGCGGCGATGGTGTTTTTCTGACGGTTGGGCAGGATGTCTCTTAGGGCGGCGCTGATTGGGTTCTTGACTAGTGCTTGCGCTGTTTGGGCGGGTGTGGTTTGCGCAATCGCCGACGCGGCTAGTAACAGCAAAGCTGGAATCAAAAGAGTCTTCTTCACGTTGTCCTCCGGGTGCGCTGAGAAGGATAGCGCGAGCGGGCCGGTCTGCGCCACCCTATGACCCAGGCAGCGGTGTTTCTGGCGCGCACGCGGACAAGAGTGTCCGCGTCACGCGGGCTTGCGCTATGCTAATACCATGCACTCGCACGCGGGACACGGACATGCTCATGGGACGGGGAGGGTGCTGCGCATCTCGCTGGCTGTCACCATGCTTTACGTTGTCCTGCTGGTGGTTGCCGGCATCCGCTCACACTCGCTGGCGTTGCTTTCCGAGGCGGGACATAACCTGTCCGACTTTCTGGCGCTCCTGTTGTCGCTGGTGGCGGTTTTTCTGGAAGGGCGGCCCCCGAGCGCGACCAAGACCTATGGATACCGGCGCGCGGGAGTGCTGGCAGCGCTGGTGAACGCGCTGTCGCTGGTGGTGGTGTCATTTTTTATTTTCTTCGAGGCGTTGCAGCGGATCCAGCATCCCGAGCAAGTGCGGGCCGGGGTTATGATCGGAGTGGCGGCGGCAGGCGTGGTGATGAATGGCGTGATCGCGCTGCTGCTATGGCGTTCGGGGCGGGATTTGAATGTTAGGAGCGCCATGCTCCACGAAGTGGGTGACACGCTATCGACCGCGGCAGTGCTTGTCGGTGGTTTGGCGATCCTGTGGACGGGACAATACTGGATCGACGCGGCGTTGTCATTTGGGATCGGCGCGCTGATTTTGTGGTCGAGTATCGGCATCGTGCGCGAGACGCTGAATATTCTGTTGGAGGGTACGCCGCGCGGCATGAGTCTGGAGGAGGTGGAAGCTACCATGCGGACGATCGCCGGTGTGAGCGATGTGCACGATCTGCATCTGTGGAGCATAGGCTCGGAAAACCACGCACTCTCGGCGCACGTGAAAATCGCGGACATGGCGACTTCGGAGAGCGACGCGATTCTGCGCGAAATCAACGAGAAACTTGGTCAGGGCTTTGGCATCCACCATACGACGATCCAGTTGGAACACGTGGTGTGCGAGACGGCGCATAGTTGCGTGATCGCGGTGCGGGAGGAAGAACAAGAGCACGATCATTCCCAGCACCACCACACTCACTGAGCCTGCTTCTCCTATCCGATTGAAAAAACAACCGGTTACTGGATTTTAGAGCAAACGGATCCGCGCTTCTGTGATATGCTGAGGGTTGGAGTCGTTCCTGCCTGGGTGCCATCCAATAGATATGCGACATTGGCGGCAAATTTTGCGTTTCTTGGCGGCGGTGCAGCTGCTACCTGCTCTGGAGAGCGGCGAGGAAACGCTCGTCGGCGGGCAGGCGGTGTTGGAGGGCGTGATGATGCGTTCGCCGCATGCCTGGGGCATTGCCGTGCGCAAGCCTTCGGGCGAGATTGTGACGCACAGCGAGCCATTGGAGCGGCCTTCCGAGCAGCATAAGTGGATGGGCTGGCCGGTGGTGCGCGGGGTGATGACGCTGGGGCACGCGATGACGCTGGGCTTCCGCGCGCTGAACTTTTCGGCCAATGCGGCGCTGGAAGGATTATCCGCCGGCGATGCCGACAATACCGGGAATAAGAATCAGACCAAGAAGTTTGAAATTACTGGCTGGATGGCGGGATTGAATATCGCTTTGTCCGTCGCCTTTTTCATCTTTATGTATAAGTACCTGCCGCTGCTGGCTACGACCGAACTGAAGAAAGTGGATCCGGTTTTCGGGCAGCAGATTGTGTTTAACCTGGTGGATGGGCTGATCCGAATTGCGATGTTTCTGCTCTTTGTGTGGGGCGTTTCGCTGTGGAAAGACATCCGGCGCGTATACGAGTACCACGGTGCCGAGCACAAGACGGTGTTTGCATTCGAGAATAGCGATCCGCTCGAAACCGCGGCGGTGCAGAAATATTCGACGTATCATCCGCGCTGCGGGACGAGCTTTTTGATGACGGTGATGATTATCTCGATGCTGGTGTACATGGCGGTTCCCGTGCACACCTTCTGGGCTCGATTCGGCATTCGCATCGCGTTGCTGCCGCTGATTGCGGGAGTTTCCTACGAGATCATTCGTTTTGCGGCCAAGCGTTTTTCAGCCAAGCAAGGCGCCTCGCTGTTTGCGCTGATGACGGCGCCAGGATTGTGGCTGCAGCGGATTACGACCCAGCCCCCGGACGACCGGCAAGTCGAGTGCGCGATCGTTGCGCTGGGTGAGGCCATGAAGTTGGAAAAGCAGCACGGTGGCGAGTTGGTGATTGCCTAGCGGTGCCCACCGCGAACTCGTGTTTTCTGTCTGATTCCACCTAAAATCAGGGTAGAGACGCGGCTTGCCGCGTCTCCTGCCGCAGAGCGAGACGGGACAAGCCCCGTCTCCACGGATGAAAATCATGTTCGAGAGACTTGACCAAATCGAAGTTCGCTACGAGGAACTTACGCAAGCACTGCTGTCGCCGGAGATCACGAACGATTCGGCGAAATACCAGAAGACCGCCAGGGCGCATAGCGAAGTCGCGGGGATCGTCGAGAAGTATCGCGAGTACAAGGATCTGAAACGTGGCATCGCCGAGAGCAAGGCTGTTCTGGCGGATGAAACCGATCCTGAAATGCGCGGGTATGCCGAGGAGGAACTGGCGAAGCTCGACGCGCGCATCGTCACCGTGGAGGAAGAACTCAAGGTGCTGTTGCTGCCGAAGGATCCAAACGACGAGAAGAACGTCGTTCTTGAAATTCGCGCCGGGACAGGCGGCGATGAGGCCACGCTGTTCGTGGCGGAGGTCTTCCGCATGTACAACCGCTATGCCGAGACGCAGAAGTGGAAGGTAGAGGTGCTCTCCACTTCGGAGTCGGGCGTCGGCGGCCTGAAGGAAGTGATCGCGCTGATCGAGGGCGACCGTGTCTATTCGCGCCTGAAATATGAGAGCGGCGTGCATCGCGTGCAACGCGTGCCGGCCACCGAGCAGCAAGGGCGAGTGCATACCTCGGCAATCACCGTGGCGGTGTTGCCGGAAGCGGAAGAAGTGGATGTCAAGATCGAAGCCAAAGACCTGCGCATCGATACATTCTGTTCCTCGGGACCGGGCGGACAGTCGGTGAACACGACTTATTCGGCGGTGCGGATCACGCACATTCCGACCGGCACGGTGGTGAGCTGTCAGGATGAAAAATCGCAGATCAAGAACCGCGAGAAAGGCATGCGCGTGCTGCGCTCGCGGCTGTATGAAGTCGAAATGCAGAAGCAGCAGGACGCGCTGGCCAAAGAACGCAAGCAGATGGTCGGGTCGGGCGATCGCTCGGAGAAGATCCGCACCTACAATTTTCCCCAAAACCGGCTTACGGATCATCGCATCGGCTTCACCATTCACCAGCTCGAGCAGGTGATGGACGGCAAGCTGCAACCGGTGATCGATGCCCTGACCACGCACTATCAGGCCGAGAAGCTCAAGCAGGAAACGACGGGCGTAGTGTGAAACAGTCGCTGGTCGTTCGTCGTTGGTCGTTCGCGGGGCAGCGGTCGACTCCGGACCTGTGTGGCGCTCTAATTCTCTTTTCGTTTGTTCTTTGTTTTTCTCTGTGCCTCTGCGTCTCTGTGGTGAAATAAGGTTGTGCAACTTCGCCAGGCTCTGAACGAGGCAGTCGAGCGGCTGACTTCCGCGCGTGTTCCTTCTCCGCGCATGAACGCCGAACTCCTCATCATGTTTACGCTCGGCTGCGATCGGGCGTATCTCTATGCGCACCCCGAGCGGGAACTCAGTGCCGACGAAACGCAGCGTTACGACGAAGCTCTCGCTCGCCGCGCCAGTGGCGTTCCGGCGCAGTACCTCACTGGGCATCAGGAGTTCTGGGGGCTGGATCTCATCGTGTCGTCGGCGGTGCTAATTCCACGGCCGGAGACGGAGCATGTGGTCGAGGCAGTGCTGAAGATCGCCTCCTCTGCTGATTCAAAGCTAAGTCAAGATCAAAAGCCGCGGACAGGAGTGTCCGCGCCACACGGGCTGCGGATCGTCGATGTGGGCACCGGCTCCGGAGCGATTGCGCTTGCTCTAGCTTCGGAACTGCCCGCCGCGGAAATCCACGCCACTGAGATTTCTCCTGACGCGCTAGATATTGCTCGGGCTAATGCGGCTCGGCTCGAGCTTGCTTCGCGCATCGCGTTTCATCGGGCCGATTTGCTCGGCGGATTCTCCCCGGCTTCTTTCGACGTAGTGGTTTCGAATCCTCCTTATGTGGGCGAAGCAGAGGAAGATTCGGTGCAGCTGGAGGTCCGCAAGTCCGAGCCGCGCAATGCGGTGTTCGCTGGACCAACTGGCCTAGAAGTCATCGAGCGTCTGATTCCGCAGGCGGAGGTTGTGCTCAAGCCTGGTGGCTGGCTGATATTCGAAATCAGCGGGACGATTGCCGCATGCGTTCGGCTTCTTTTGGCGAACTGGACTTACGTTCGACTTACTAACGATCTCCAGGGAATCGCTCGCGTCGCCCTCGCTCAGCGCGAATAGTGACGCACCGAAAGCGCTATCGGCAGGCCGACGATGAACCAGTGCTCGACGAACTCCGTGGCCTGGTGGATGAACGATGGGTGTCTTTGTGGCGACGCCGAAAGTGGCACCACAACAAAATGCATGAAGAGGTAAACCAGCGCTCCATAAATGAGCCCGCAAAGCACCGCGCGACTGACAAGAAATGGAAGTTTGCGGCTGGCCAGATAGTAGACCGTAGCCGCGCCCAGCGCGATCACGAATTGCAGGACAACCCCCAGCGCGGCGGCCCCCAACCCCCCGCTATACGAACTCATGCCCAGCAGGCCGCTGGCAATCGTCTGCGGAATCAGAATCGGCTTTTGCGGAGTGTAAACCAGGATCGCATAAGCCAAATCCAATACGCCGACAATCAATCCCCCGACGACAATGGCCGGAAAAGGGCTAGGGCGCGAGAAGGATGAGGAACCACCACGGATTGAGTCTGCCATCCCGAATCTCCCATCATGATTTCTCGACGTAGTGGCATGCATTCTACAACCATCGCCACGCCCCGCGCCTTGCGAAAACCGCGAGAAGCAGGACGCCCGTGGCCAACTCCGGTATATCATTCCGACGACTATGGACGATCCGGCAGCCATAGAATTTCTTCGCATCGCCGAGCGCTATCGGCGGATGAGTGGCGGCGAACTCCTTGTCCTCATCCCGCAAAGCTCCGAATTGACGCCCATGGCTCCGGAAGCTCTGGCGAACGAGATCCGGTCACGCGGGCTGAAGGCTGAAGCGGAGAACTAGGAGACATCGGCGATGTCGCGCTTCAAAGCATCGTAGTTTGAAGCATCGCAGTTCAAGACGCCGCATTTTGAGCCATCGCCAGCTTCCCTCGAGCACGAATCTCCGAAATTCGGCGGATTGCGATTCTTCCGGCCTCGCTGCTTCAGAAGAAGAAAAAAAAAAAAGACGAGTACGACGAAGATCGCAAACTGGTTGAGCTCTGCACCGTACGGAGCGAGCGCGACGCGCTTAAGCTGCAGACCATTCTTGATGGGGCCGGGATTCCTTTTTCATGGGAAAAGAGAAGGCTACCGGCGTGGATAAGGTAACCTCAAATTTCTCCAGTGGGGTCAGGGTGCAAATCATGCAAATCGGTATGCCCTGGGCGATGCCGGCAATGCAGCACTACGAGCCCGAAGACGGTCCGACTCCAAAAGAGAATTGCGGAGCTCGACGATCTTTCGGTCCGCTGCCCCAAGTGCCATTCGACGGAAGTCATCTTTGAGGGTAGAACCTCGGAGCTGGCAGATGCTAAGGATGAGTCCTCGGAAAAATTCGAATGGTCCTGCGATTCGTGCGGCCACCACTGGTTTGATGACGGCGTTGAGAAAGAGGAGTGAGGCCGCACCCCCCTTGCCCCATTTTTTCGACGGATGTTAACCAGTTAGTGCTTTTCGATCGGTACTCGGATAAAACCCGCCACACGGCGGTGTCGAAGCTGGCCAAGACCTAATTCCTCCCGCAAAACAAAATGGGGCATAGCGTTCGCCATGCCCTCCTCACAGCTGGACGCCTTAACTGCGAACGACCTGTTGACCTCAGCGGCTAAAGCCGTCGAGGTTTGGTTCTTGTTTTGGCACGGCTGAAACCGTGCCCTACACAAAAGCCCTGCGGAGCTTTGCTCCACGGACAGCCGATGGCGGCTGTTCCTACGCGAGCTTGGGCGGACGAATGCGTCCGCCCCTACGTGAACTGACTCAGCTGCAGCCGCTGGTTGTGCCGCATTCGCCGCAGCGATAACAACTACCGTTTCTGGTCATGATCGAACCGCAGAAGCTGCAACTGGGAGCGTCTCCCATGTCGATCATGTTGGCCAGAGCGTCGGCGGCGTGGATGGGGCCGGTTCTGGGATCGGCGGTGGGGTTGAGATCGCTGATCGCGTCTCCGGCGGGCGAGGACGCCCGCCCTCCATCGACTTGCGGCTTGGGACGCAGGTTCTCGAAGAGGAATTGCTGCTGTCCGCTTAGGAAGCGCATTTGCAGCCAGCGGAAGATGTAATCCATGATCGACTTGGCGAAGCCGATGTCGGGATTGCTTGACCACCCGCTGGGCTCGAAGCGGGTGTGGGCGAATTTCTCGCAGAAAAGTTTCAGCGGCACGCCGTGCTGCAGGGAGATGGAGACGGCCAGGGCAAAGCTGTCCATGAGGCCGGAAACGGTCGAGCCTTCTTTCGCCATCTTGATGAAGATCTCGCCGGGTTGGCCGTCGGGGTAGAGGCCGACGATGATGTAGCCTTCGTGGCCTCCGACGTTGAACTTGTGGGTGATCGACATGCGTTCCTCTTGCAGCTTGTGACGGACGGCGCGGGGCGGGGCGTTCAGGTCGTCGTCAAGTTCAAGGGCAGCGGGCGAGGGCGCCCGCTCTACACCACTGCTTAGCGCGGTTTTGGTTCCGGCGGCGGAGAGTGGCTGCGATTGCTTGCATCCGTCGCGATAGACAGCTACGGCTTTCAGGCCCAGCTTCCAGGCCTGGATGAAAGCTTCGGAGATGTCGTCTACGGTGGCGGCGTTGGGCAGGTTGACGGTCTTTGAGATCGCTCCGGAGATGAAGGGCTGGGCGGCGGCCATCATCTTGAGATGTCCCATGTAATGGATGGAGCGCGTGCCTTTGGCGGGCTTGAAGGAGCAATCGAACACGGCGAGGTGCTCGTCTTTTACGTGCGGCGCACCTTCGATGGTGCCGGTTGCGTCTATGTAGCTCACGATGGCGTCGGTTTGCTCGTGAGTGTAGCCTAGCTTGAAGAGAGCTCCGGGGACGGTGTTGTTTACGATCTTGATCATGCCGCCGCCTACGAGCTTTTTGTACTTGATAAGAGCAAGGTCGGGCTCGATGCCGGTGGTGTCGCAATCCATCATGAAGCCTATGGTGCCGGTGGGGGCTAGTACGCTCACCTGGGAGTTACGGTAGCCGTGCTTTTCTCCGTGGGATAGGGCTTCGTCCCAGCAGGCTTTCGAGGCTTCGATTAACTCTGGCAGTTGGGTGGCGGCGGAGCTTCGCTCCGCGGGGCGGACGAATGCGTCCGCCACTACGCGGGCGCTGCCTATGTTGTTTACGCTGGCTCGGTGCATTCTTATTACATCTAAGAACGGCTCGCGATTGATGTACCAGCCGGGGCAGGCGGCTCCGGGCATAGCTTCGGCGATCGTTACTCCGAGTCTTGTTTGTACTGTGTCGGTTATGGGAGTTAGGGGCTCGCATTGCTCGGCTATTCTTGATGACTGGAGATACGCCTCACCGCACATGATGGCGGTTACACAGGCGGCGTAATCTCTTCCGGCGTTTGAGTCGTAGGGGAGGCCTGCGGCCATTAGTAAGGCTCCGAGGTTAGCGTAGCCTAGGCCTAGCGGGCGATAGTCGTGCGAGTTCTTGCCTATGATTTCGGTGGGGTAGCCGGCGTTGTCTACCAGAATTTCCTGCGCGGTGATTACTACATCCACGGCTTGGCGGTAGGCTTCGACGTCGAAGGTGCCGTTGGGCGCGAACTTCAGCAGGTTCAGGCTGGCGAGATTGCAGGCGGAGTCATCGAGGAACATGTACTCGCTGCAGGGATTGCTGGCGTTGATGCGGGCGGTGTTTTTGCTCGTGTGCCAGCGGTTGACGGTGGAATCGTATTGCATTCCGGGATCGCCGCATTGCCAGGTGGCTTCGGAAATTTTCTGCATCAGGTGTTTGGCTTTGTAAGTGTTGACTACTCGGCCGTCGACTATGGCGCGGGTGGAGAAATCGGTGTCGCGCATTACGGCTACCATGAAGTCGTCGGTAACACGGACGGAGTTATTCGCGTTCTGGAAGAAGATGGAACTGTAAGCATCGGAATCGGGATGGGATCCGTCGTAGCCTTGCGCTACCAGCGCGTGGGCCTTGGCTTCTTCTTTGCTCTTGCAGTCGATGAAGTCGACTATGTCGGGATGGTCGATGTTCAGGATCACCATCTTGGCGGCGCGGCGGGTCTTGCCTCCTGACTTGATGACTCCGGCGAAGGCATCGAAACCTTTCATGAAGCTTAGCGGACCGCTGGCTGTGCCGCCTCCGCTTAGAACTTCGGTGGAGGAACGCAGCGGGGAAAGATTAGTGCCGGTGCCGGATCCCCACTTGAAGAGCATGCCTTCGGTCTTGGCCAGGGTGAGGATGGAATCGAGCGAGTCTTTTATTGAATTGATGAAGCAGGCGGAGCATTGCGGGCGGGTGTATCCGGTGACTCCGAATTCTACTTGTTGCTTGGTGAAATTCCAGTGCCAGTTGGTGGCATCGGATTTGGGCTCTACTCGTTCGCAGCCTACGTTGAACCAGACGGGCGAATTGAAGGCCACGTGCTGGCGGACTAGCAGGTGCACAAGTTCGTCGTGAAAGGTGGCGGCGTCTTCGGAGCTGCAGAAGTATCCGTCTTTCATGCCCCAGTCGCGAATGGTTTCGGCTACTCTCGCTACTAGTTGGCGCACGCCGGTTTCGCGCTCATCGGTGCCGATCTGTCCGTGAAGATATTTTGAGGCCACTATGTTGGTCGCGGTCATGGACCAGTCTTTGGGGGCCTCGACGTTTTTCTGCTCAAAGATCATGCCTCCCTGGGAGTCGGTGATCTGGGCGTCGCGGAGTTCCCACTCGACCTCATTGTATGGAGAGACACCGGGCTTGGTGAAAAAACGGCGGAAGGTTAAGCCCTGGGCCTTCTTTCTATTTGTTTTGCTGGCAGCGGTTTGCGTCTTGATCTGGTCGCGCACTTCGGGCATATCCTTCTCCTCAATTAGATGATGGCAAAAAGCAGTCGATCTTGCATTGGGCGTCTATTTTGAAAATGCCTAAGGCGGCGCGGCCAAACAGGTTGCTTGCGCCTCGTCCCCCGGCCCCTCAAGGGGGCACTTGATTTCGAAGAACTTTCGGCATCGCTGAAGCGATGCCCTGATACGAAGCGAGCGAAGCTTGTTATGGAGCTGGATCGCTCTGCGAGCTTTTTCGGTAATCGTGCTCCGGGAGCGCGGCGGGGAGGGTTGGCTCAGCGGGGCGGTTCGCCGGGTTTGAGTTCGGTTGGGCCAGCTGAAAATCGCCAGGGCATTGGATGCCGTGACGAGCAAGCGAGGCGGCCACGAGTGCTATCAAATCTTCCACCATCGGGGGCTCCTATATCGCACGCGGGGAAGCTGCTCCGGTCGAGGAACAGCTTCAGCCGCGAAAATTCGTGTTTCCTCGATGAATCCCCCGGGGGGATGCCTGGCTAGGCCGGACCGGGGGGATCACCGCTAATTTTCATCCACGGAGGGATGGTTTTCCGTGAGGGGGAAGACGCGAAGTCACCTCAACTTTGAGTCTCGCCCCGTGGTTTTTGGTCATTGCCCCCTTTACGAGGAGGTCTGTAAAAAGTGCTCTGGGATGCTTAACGTACTCCCGTATATGGTGTCTGTCAAGAGGTAAACGCAACATCTAGTGGCCCGATAGTGGTAAGGGTACCGAGTTGGGAAAGAACGCCCGGGTTTCAGGGTTTCAAGGTTTACGGGTTTCGAGGTTGAATGTCATGGGGTGATTCCGGAACCTTGAAACCTAGCCGTATGCCGTGGCGCGGAAGCGATGTTTTGGCGCGGCGCGGGTCACGGGGCGGCTGGCGAGGACGGCGGGTGGTCCGTCGGTTGGCACTCCTTTGGGAGCTCCGATTTGAACTTCGATTTGAACTCTTGGAGCCGACGAACGAAGCGACGGGGATGCGAGAGGCACATAGACGTCTTCGAAGATGGCTTGAGTGGTGATTCGTCTTATGCCGTCAGAAGACTCTACGAGGTAGTCTCCTGGACAGCCGGATTGTTCGCGGCCGAGAGCGTCGCTAAAGACGAGTGGTTCAGTGAGTTGCTGAGCGCGCACGAGAAAGCGGGTGCGGTAGACGGTCCAGTGGCATTCAGGATTCATAGCTGTTTTCTTTCACCCTTCGCGGGGCGGGTGTTGGTTGCACGCTTTCCGGTTTCATGTTTTGGCCGCCTAGCGGGGTCGCCGCTTGGCGGAATGCTCGTTCCAAGTGGAGTGACTGTACGCGCACAATGAGAGCGGGTCAATTACACAAGAATTGTGCAACGGTGGAATTCGCGGTCTGGGATTAGAGGTAATGAAGTCCGATGAGGCATGGGTCGAGGGCAACTTCGCCTGGCGCACAAACGGCGAGGTTTGAGCGACACGCAGAAAGTTGGGTTGGACTCGGCATCGCCGGGCGACCGGAATTTGCACAAGGGGCGCACAGGTTAGGAACAGGTGCCAGTGACCGGTTGCCAGTCGGGAGAACTGGCAACCGGGTACTGGGGGTACTGTGCTTCAGTTGCAGCCTTGACCGTTGGTGATGGTAGCCAGGACATTGGCGGCAGCAGTCAGGTCGCGGCTGTAGCAGAATCCGGTGGAGTTGGAGCCGAAATAGTTTTGCGCACTGGACTGGTTGGAGTTGCCGGTAAAGGCGCCGCTAGAGTTGAAGTTGAGGGTATCGGTGGTGGTGACGTGGTTTTGGACCAGACTGAAGTTGATGGCCTGGCCGTTGTGCTTTGCCGCCTCGTCCTCTTCGAAGTACTGGTTGCTGGTGGTGGTCTGGGTTTGGGTGCCGTCAGAAGCAACCAGGACTGTGATGTTCAGCAGCAGCGGCCAGTCATGGTGGACGGTGTAGACAGTGGTGCCACTGTTGTTCTTCGTAGTCACTACGGAATGGAGGATGGAGTTCTGGTTGATATTCTGCTCGTACTCCACGTCCGTTAGTTTGAAGTACTGCAGGTTGCCGAAGTTGATATCTTGAGCGACCGTGGTGGTGACTGTGCCGTGCGAGGTGTTGGCGTAACCGGTGATTTCGAAGTTGTGGCTTGACTTGGTGTTGATGGTGCCGTGGATGTTGCCGTTTTTGTCGGTGTTGATGTTTTCAACGACGGTGGGCACGGGGACAGTGAGGGTGTTGCTGGTGGTCGCTCCGGTAATCTGAGTGGCATTTCTATCGAGATAGAGCCGGAGCGCGGCGGTGGCGGAAAAATAGTTGTCGGCGTTGAAGACGCTGAGGGCTATGGTGTGGGGCTGACCGTCGCTTAACAATGCCGCGAAGGGCGTGAGGTTGACTTGGTAGGGTTTGAAGTTCATGGTCTGGGCACCGGGGATGGGAATCCAGAGAAAGGGATCGATGCCACCGGTGAAGATCCAGGGATAGACGGGGGCAACGCCGGCGGGCGTGCCGTCGATGGTGACGTCGGCCTCGCGGAAGGCGGTGCCGGAGCAGCTTTCGAGTTCGCTGGCGAGATTGTTGGGGACGCAGGCGTACCAGAATTCATCGTCGTTCTGGCTTTGGGCGAAGACATCGAAGAAGACGCTCTGGATGTTGGTGGGAAGCGTTAGCGTCTCCTCCAGAAGACTGGTTGTGGAACTGAGGCCGACGGTGCCGCCGGTGGGGCCGGCGGAGAAGCCGATGACCTGGTCGGCGGCGGCGGGCGGCGGCTGGTTCTGGGCCAGCGGGTAGAAGAGGACTTCGGTAGTGCCGTAAAGGACGCCGGTATAGGATTTGTTCACTGTGTTGCCGAGATCGACGGCGCCATCTTGGGCTACGGTAAAGATGGAACTGTAGTCGGTGAGATCGCGCTGGACTTGCCAGTGGCGGCCCTCGTTGGGCTGATCCTCGGCGGTGGTGCCGAAGTAGATGTTGGTTGGGCCGATCCAGATGTTCGCGGTGCGATCGTACTGGACACCTTTGGAGATGGAGAAATCGGCGGAGAGAATTACCGTGGCCCAGGGGCCGGGACATTCGGCGGGCGGCGTGTAGGTGAAGGTCTGGGCATTGTAGTTGTTGAATTTGTAATCCTTAAAGAGAGTGACTTTGCAGGGTGTGGTGTTTGGATGCGGCACGGGTGGATCGGCGAAGGCGGTATTGCTGGAGCCGATCTGGAACTGAGCGGCGGCGATGGTGGAGAGCAACACGAGCAAGGATAGGAGCGTGGCGGCGAATTTCGAACGCTGCGAAATGGTCACTGGAGCCTCCAAATGCCTGGTGCAAGTCGCAAGGCCTGGTGTGATGCGCACGGCGAAAAGCCGCGGTGGTAGAGGAGTTTAGTCAGGGGAGGAGTGGGTGTCAAGGCGGGGAAGGCGGTGCGGAATGCAGATCGGGAGGCAGAAGTGAAGTGATGAGCGGGATTCGCGGACACGGAGGTTTCGGGTGACGAAATTCTTTCTGGTGGTGGTAAGCGTGGCTGTCTCTTGGGTAGGTGGATGGGCAGAGCCAAATACTGAGGAACAGTCGGCGCCGCCTACTCGCGTGGTGGTGCTGGGGACGGGGAATCCGAGCGCGGATCCGGAGCGGTGGGGGCCGGCGGTGGCAGTGGTGGTGAATGATCGGGCTTATCTGGTCGACTGCGGGCCGGGAGTGGTGCGCCGAGCGGCAGCGGCGGAGAAAAATGGGATTGCGGCTCTGAAGGCTAAGGAATTGCAGATTGTTTTTATTACTCATCTGCATTCGGATCACACGCTCGGGTATCCGGACCTGATTTTTTCGCCTTGGGTGCTGGGGCGAACCGAGGCGCTGGAGGCTTATGGTCCGCATGGGTTAAAGAATATGACTTCGCATGTCGAGAAGGCGTGGACCGAGGATGTGCGGGTTCGGCGGCAGGGACTGGAGCAAGCTAACGCTACGGGATACAAGGTGAATGTGCATGAGATTCAGGCGGGAGTGGTGTATCGCGACGCGAACGTTACGGTTACCGCGTTTCCGGTGAAGCATGGGATATGGAAGGAGGCTTATGGGTATACCTTGCAGACTCACGACCGGAAGATTGTTCTTTCAGGTGATACTTCGCCCACGGATGAGGTGGTGAAGGCTTGCGATGGGTGCGATGTGTTGCTGCATGAAGTTTTCAATCCGCATGGGGAGGAGTTGAAGGACGCACACTGGAAGGAATATTTTCGTACGTTTCATACTTCTCCGGTGGAGTTGGGAGAGATTGCCCGGCGGGCTCGGCCTAAGCTGCTGGTGGTTTATCACCAGTCGTTGGAGAAATTGCCGGAGGCGGATCTGGTGGAGCAGATTCAGAAGGAGTATTCGGGGGAGTGGGTGTCGGCTCGGGATTTGGGGGTGTATTAGCAATCTGCGGAGCGTGCGAAAGGCCTGCATCTGGCGGCAAGGAGCAGGTCCTTCGCTTCACTCCGGATGACAATACATAAAAGGGGACTGCAAAACCTATATGTTCAGGACACGATTCGCACGCGATATTGTTACGGAATTCTTGCCGCCGGCTCGCGCTGGGAAGGTTCGACGGGCGATCATTCTTTGTGATGGGATGCCTTCGATTCCTCGCAAGCAGCCACTGGCTGAAATTCTTTCCGGGAAGGGGTATTGGGTGTTTTATCCGCGGTATCGGGGAGCTTGGGAGAGCGGCGGGGAGTTTCTGGGACGATCGCCTCACTTGGACGTTCTGGACGTCATTAGCGGACTTTCGAAAGAGTTTCGAGAGCTGGCGTTTCGACGGCGATTTCGCGTTTCTTTGGATGAAGTGTTTGTGATTGGGGGGAGTTTTGGCGGGGCGGCGGCTATTCTTTCTTCGCTTGATCCTCGCGTTAAGAAGGTGATTGCTAATTGTCCGGTGGTGGATTGGGGTATTCTTGCTCGCTCGCAGAAGAAAGAGACTTCGAATGCCAGCTACGCCGCTTATATTCGGGCGGCGTTTGGAAATGGATATCGGCTGTCGGACAAGAACTGGAAGAAGCTGCGGGGTGGCCGATTTTATAACCCGATCGATCACGCTTCGGAAATTATTCCGTCGAAGATCGTGATGTTTCATGCGCAGGATGATCCTTATGTGCCTTATCAGTCGGTTGCGAAATTTGCGCGGCTTACGGGCGTGAGGCTGAAGTCATTGCGGCGGGGCGGGCATCTGAGCACGGACTTGATTGTTCGAAAATATTGGGCACTGATCAGTGAGTTTTTTGAAGATAATTGAATTCCATTCTGATTGGCCGGCGCTCTACTCGCCGCAGTCTCATCGCAGCGGCTAAAGCCGACCCTGAAACTAATCTGGTCATCGCAGCGGTGAACCGCTGCGCCACCCAAAGGCAAGTGCAACACTGACTTCTTCCGTAGCCGCTAGTTGGAGGTCTTCTGGTCGGCTGGCGGTTGCTTTCTGGCCGGGGTCCGGATGTAGTTGACCAGATCCCAGAGTTGTTCGGCCTTGGCGCGATCGCCTTCGAGAGGCAGGTTGCCGGGGCCATTCTTGAGGATGTGGAAGAGTTCTCCGCCGGTGCGATCTTTATTGAAGTCCGGGATCGGTGAGGTCGGGGATCTTCGGGTCTTTGGCAACATCGGTTTTGCCGTCGCCGGCGGCGCCGTGACATTGAGCGCAGTCGTAGCTGTAGATCTTCTTGCCCTCGGCGACGGACTCGGGAGTGGGTTTCACCGGGTTGGGTTCTCGGGCGGCTTTTACGGGGACGGGGCGGATGGCCTCTTGGGAGCTGGCTCGGTTTCCTGCGCTGGGGAAAAGGATGCGATCATTATTATCAGGGTTAGAGCTGGCGCGGGGTTGCGCATGGCGGCCTCCGAACAGATAGGCGATGCACGATCTGCAAACGATCTTACTCTGCGGGGCAGGCGGGGCGGTGGGGACCGAGCTGCGCTCGGCTGGACAGCCGGGGGCGGCGGCTGTCCCTACGCGAACACGGGGCGGACCCATGCGTCCGCCCCTACGCGAGCATCGGGACCGGGCTGAGCCCCGTCACCACACGAGCTACTTCTTTGTTGATGCTTGGTAGCGCTTGTTGATTTCTTCCCAGTTGACTACCTGCCACCAGGCTTGCAGATATTCGGGACGGCGGTTGTTGTATTTGAGATAGTAGGCGTGCTCCCAGACGTCGTTGCCGAAGATGGGATGCAGGCCTTGGGAGATCGGGCTGTCCTGGTTGGGAGTGCTGAGGATTTTTACTTCGCCTTTCGCGTCTCCGGCTAGCCAGACCCATCCGCTGCCGAATTGGCCTACACCGGCGGCGTTGAATTTTTCCTGGAAAGCCTTGAAGTCGCCGAAGGTCTTTTTGATTACTTCGGCTATGGGACCGGTGGGATCGCCTCCGCCTTTGGGCTTCATGATTTGCCAGAACATGGTGTGGTTGACGTGGCCTCCGCCGTTGTTTCGGACGGCGCCTCGGATGTCTTCGGGGATGGCGTTCAGGTCGCGGAGGAGATCTTCCGCGGTCTTCTTGTGCAGTTCGGGATGCTTGTCGAGGGCCACGTTCAGGTTCTTGACGTAGGCGGCGTGATGCATGTCGTGATGCACGTGCATCGTCTTTTCGTCGATGGTGGGTTCGAGCGCCGTGTAATCGTACGGCAGGGGGGGTAGTTCGTGCGCCATTTTTATTTCCTCCAAAACTTGGGCCATTTTCTTTTCCTCCAAAGCATTAATGATGACGGAGTGTGGTTGGAGGATTCATGCGGGGTCGGTTGTTCCGGGCCCCTTATATTTGTGACATTTTGGAGGAAAGAATGAAGTGCCAGGGCGGCAGGTGTGACCTCAGCAGCTAGAGCCGCATTCAGTAAGCGCTGTTCCCGCAGCGCTTGAGCACTGCGCCACCCAAAAACAGACCGCTGGCCCTTCGCACCCGCCCCTAGCTAAGCTAGAGAGGCGTTCGCTCTGAGGAAGTTGCGGTATCGCTAAAGCGATACCCGGATACGAAACTCTCACCCTTATAATTCTCGTTGATCATTTTGCGGTTGAAATCCAGGAGGGTCTTTGAAGGTTCTTTTGCTGGAGAATATTAGCGGGGTGGCGGCTTCTCAGTTTGAAGAGGCGGGGTTTGTGGTCGAGTCGCGTAAGGGGGCGCTGGATGAGGGCGAACTGATTGAGAAGGTGCGCGGAACCTCGATCTTGGGCGTCCGGTCCAAGACTCGCATTACGGCGGCGGTTTTGGATGCGGCTCCGGAGCTGGTCTCGGTGGGGGCGTTTTGTATTGGGGTGGACAAAATCGATCGGGCGGCTTCGAGCGAGCGGGGGATTGGGGTGTTTAATGATCCGCACTCGAACTCGCGGTCGGTAGCTGAGCTGGCTATGGGGGAGATTATCCTGCTGCTGCGGCGGACTTTTGAGGCTAGCACTCGACTTCACAGCGGGGTTTGGAATAAATCTTCGGAGGGGTCGCATGAAGTGCGCGGACTGACTTTGGGGATTGTGGGTTATGGAAAGATTGGGTCGCAGGTATCGGATCTGGCCGAGGCTATGGGCATGCGGGTCGTGTTTCATGATGTGGCGCATGTTTTGGCTCGCGGAAATGCGCGGCCGGTCAGCTTTCGCGAATTGCTGGAGACCGCTGACGTGATTACTCTGCATGTCGATGGGAAGGCGCAGAACCAGGGTCTGTTTGGGGAGGATGAGATCCGCGGAATGAAGGATGGGGCTTGCCTGATTAATCTTAGCCGCGGGTTTGTGCTGGATCATGAGGCTTTGGCTCAGCATTTGAAGAGCGGGAAGCTGAGTGGAGCAGCTGTGGATGTGTTTCCTTCGGAACCGGAGACGGGTGGGGCGTTTTCGAGTCCGCTGCTTGGATTGGCTAATGTGATTCTGACTCCTCATATTGGCGGGAATACGGAGGAGGCCCAGCAGAATATCGGGCAGTTTGTTTCGGCGCGGATGATCGATTATTTTGCCAGCGGGAATTCTCAGCTGAGCGTGAACCTGCCGCATTGTCATCTGGACTTTGATCCGAACTCGGAGCCGAGATCGTACCGGTTGATGCATATCCACCATAATGTGCCGGGAATTTTGCGGGCGATTAACGACATTCTGGCGGATCGGGGGATCAATATCGATCGGCAGGTGCTGGATACTCGCGGGCCGCTGGGGTATGCAATTTACGACATCAATCGGGATTGCGACGAGGTGTTGCTGACTAAGCTGCGGGCGGTTCCGGAGACGATTCGGGTGCGGGTGCCGGGGGTTGCTCGCGGGTAGACCGGCGGCCGCGGAGGAGTTGCGGCCTAGTCTAGAGCTTCACCACGGGGGACACAGGGGCTCACAGCGGAACGCCTGTAACTGGCGGCAAAATGCAGTTAATCGGTGGCGGAGGCAGAGGCGGTCTTGGGGGGAGTTATGCGTTGGTCAGGCACGGAGAACGTCTCGAACTGCGGGCCCGGAGTCGTTATCGGCGAGGCTGGGATTCCGTTGATGTAGATGGCGGGGGCGACGGTTCCGCCGCGTACGGTTTCACCCGCGGGCAGGAGACCGACCGCCAGATTTTTCCCTGCACCCTTGGCCTGGTAGAGCGCGAAATCGGCTAACACGAGCACCTGCTCGTGAGATACTTGCTTCGGCTCCTTCTCCAACCAGGGAAAAGCCGCCCAACCGATCGAACAGGTGACGCGGAGATCCGCGCTGCTGCCTGCTATCCGATAAGGTCTGGATCCAACTGAATCGAGAATGCGATTGGCGAGAATGTTGGCTTCTCTGCGGTCGGTGTAGCGTGACAGGAGGAGAAATTCCTCGCCGCCCCAGCGGATGACCGCATCGGAAAGGCGGGCGGCAGAGTTGATTCGCCGCGCTACCTCGGCCAGTACCTGATCTCCGATGGCGTGACCGAACTGGTCGTTGACGTTTTTGAAGTGGTCGATGTCGATCAGATAGAAAACAAGATCACGATTGCGAACCTCAGCGGCAGGATAGCTCACAAACGAACGCAGGATCTGCTGCACGTCGGAGTCGATTGAATTGGCGAAGAACCGCCGGTTGCGCACGCCGGTGAGCAGGTCGGTCAATGAAGCGTCGAGCAACTCATGATTGGCATTGGCCAGCTCTTTTTCCAGGCGGGCCTGTTTGACGATGCCGACGAAAGCGAAGACAACGACGGCGGCCAGTGAAAGCACAATGCGGAAGGTCCACACCGGGATGGGCAGGCTGCGGTCGAGGAATGACCACACCACCAGCAAGGGCAGGATCAGGGTAACGGGAGCGGCCAGGCGAGAAGCCCACCGCCAGTATCGTTCGCTATCGAGATTGCCGTGTTCCGACATGGGTTCCAGATCGTGTGCCATGAGCGCGGCAAATGTCATGCCGGCGAGACAGGCTGCCGTGGTGGAATCGTACCAACCGCCGGTAAAGTAGACTCCGGAATCGGAGAGCGTATCCACGACGTATTCCATGACGGTGTCGCAGGCGATGATGGCAATGAGCAGGGCGTAGAAATGCCGCCATCGGCCGGAACTATGCCGCCAGCCGAGTATGACGATGGCCAACAGGATCACGTCCTGGGACAAGGACAGGAACTTGTAGGCCGCACCGTAGGATTGAATGTCGGGTGCCAGGTACTGCCATGGGATAACGAGGAACAAATACAAGTACAGCCCGGTCAACAAAAGTAAGAACAGATCAAGCATGCCCAGGCGCTGACGTTGAGGGGTTGGCTCCACATGAGGACGCAGAGCGAAGGCTAGAATAAGGACGGTCCAGGCGAGAAAAACCAAGGCGTCGCCCAGACTCAGGGCGGGCATTTGTCTCCGCGCCAGCTCCCAGTACATCCCCATGATCTGGCTGCCGACTTCGATGGCGTAGCCGCCAGCCAGAAGGACCCATACTAGGCGTTGCTGGCGGTTGCTGCTGAGTGCGTTTCTGGCAAAGGCAACTGAGACGGAGACCATCAGGACAAAGGTGATCCAATCGGTAATCGCACTGAGCAGATAGGATTTCGGGAGGAGCAGGGACGCGACCGCCTGTGCGACGACGAGGCAGACAACGGCCAATGCCCAGATCTTCGAGCTCAATCGAAGACGCAATGTACCCCCTATTATAAAAATTAGAGCCTCTTAACCCGTAAAACCCAAGTGACAAAGGTAACCTCGAGGAAAGCTTCTCAGGAATTCGAGCCGGCTCGGCGGAGACGATCGTGGATGGCTTCCCATTCGGGCGCGCTGGGCGGGAGGTCGACGGCAATCCAGTTGTGGTGTTCGGCGTCCGCCTGATGGAGAACGTCGTAGAGGACGGCCGCATAGTCGGCGGCGGATTCGGGCATCTGGCGGATGGTGACGTTGGTGTGCGTGGGCGGATGTTGGTAGCGCAGATAGAGTCCTTTTTCTTGCTCCTGATCGGGCAATCTTCCATCGGCCGCCAGATATAAGGTGGTGCGCGGGCTGTAGTGGCGCGGGTGCATGCCGGGAGAGGGATGGGCTCCAGATTCTACCTCTTGCGCTATGTCGACCGGGCCGATGATCGCTTCGAGCGCCATCCGCGGGACGCCGCCGGGACGAAGGAGCGTCGGCTTGGATTCGGCGAGCGAGAGCACGGTGGATTCGATGCCTACCTGACAGGGTCCACCGTCGAGGACTAGATCCACATCGCGACCTAGGCTGTGGCGGACGTGCTCGGCGGTGGTGGGAGAAAGTTCGGTGAAACGGTTGGCGCTGGGGGCGGCGAGTGGAACGCGGGCGGCGCGGATCAGGGCCTGCGCGATGGGATGCGCGGGCATGCGCACGGCGACGGTGGACAAGCCGGCGGTGACGATGTCGGGAATGGCAGGTTGCTTCTCGACATCCAGCTTTCTGACAACCAACGTTAGCGGGCCGGGCCAGAAGTGGCGGGCGAGGCGTTCAGCGGTTTCGGGCCAGTCCGCAACCAAGGACTGCGTCATTTCTGTCGAAGATACGTGGACTATCAGCGGGCTGGTCAGGGGTCGCCGTTTGACGGTGTAGATGCGGGCTACAGCTTCGGCATCGAGGGCGTTGGCTCCGAGACCGTAGACGGTTTCGGTGGGGAAAGCTACAAGGCGACCGGCGCGGAGGAGCCGCGCGGCATGGTCGATTTCTGCGGGACCGGCGGTTTGCCCAGTCTGCGGCATAGGTAATTGTAGATTGCAGAAGTCAAAGGCCCAACCACAGGGGTCACAGAGAAACGCGGGGGGGGCGGGGTTGAGGCGAACGAAGCCTCATCGCGGATTCCAATGCATGGGTCCTTTGCTTCGCTCAGGATGACAATTCCTGGCGGCTGCCGCGGACCCGATAGAAATGCCGGGCGGGGACACCCGGCGCTCCACTGAATTGCTACTTCTTCTTTTCTGGCTCCTCGACTACGAGGTTGTTGGTTACGGAGAATGCGCCTTGGACGGTGTTGGCCTGAATGCCGGCGATCTGCTTGTCCATCTGGCGGGCGACTACGCCTTCGAGCGTGATGTTTCCGTTCTTCACGATGATGTGAATGGGCGGAACGGCACGCGTCTGGTACTGGCTCAGGACGCTGTTGCCGTAGATGGCGCGGTAGGCGGCACGGCGGATGCGGTCGTCGTTGGTCGAGAGAGGCAGGACCTCGATGTTGTTGACGACTTTTTCGACACCTTCAATGCGCTTGACCACGTTTCCGGCGTCGGACTTGAGCGTGGGACGCGCGACCTGGCCGAGCAGGGTCACGGTACCATCCGGGTCGACTTTGTAGGAGAGGTTGTCGAACACGCCGTAGTACGGAAGCATCACGAGTTCGTGACGGACTTCTTTGACGATGCGATCGAGGGTCTTCTGCGGGAGCAGGCCGGTTGGTTGGTTGTCCTGGATGGCGGGACTGGCGAGGACCACCATCGAGAAAATCGTCATTGAGAGAATCAATGGGAACGCTAGAACTGCAAGGAGTGATCTCTTCATTAGAGTGACCTCACGTTAGATATCGTATGGGATGGTGAGAGTCCCTGAAACTCTTCGCACATTTCTGACGCTGGAAGGCGGGGAGAAGTTGCTTTTTCTTGTGCCGGCGTGGCTGCCGGTACCTGCCGAGCTGCGCGCTCGGCTGGGGGCGGACGAATGCGTCCGCCCCTACGCGAAACTGGATGGGGCAGAGCTCCGTCACCACACGAACATTTCATGCTGCTTCGGGGGGTTTGAGTTTGCGGCGGCGCTCTCTGAAGCCCTCTATTAATAGATAGAGGACGGGGATGAAGAATAGGTTCAGGATGGTACTCATGATCATGCCGCCGAAAACGGCGGTACCTACGGAGTGGCGACCGTTTTCTCCGGCTCCGCTGGCGATAACCAGAGGGACAACGCCCATGATGAAGGCCAACGACGTCATGAGGATGGGACGGAGGCGAATACGGGCAGCTTCGACGGCGGCTTCGAGAATGGTCATGCCACGTTGGCGCAACTGCTCGGCGAATTCCACGATCAGGATGGCGTTCTTGGAGGCGAGGCCAACGAGCATGACGAGGCCGACCTGACAGTAGACGTCGTTTTGCAACCCGCGCATCCATTGCGCGCCGAGCGCACCGAGCAAGGCCATGGGAACTGCGAGCAGGATGATGAAGGGGAGCACAAAGGTTTCGTATAGTGCCGAAAGCGTGAGATAGACGACGAGGGTTCCAAGACCGAAGAGAATGAGTGTGGTCGAGCCCGAGGCTAACTCTTCGAGCGAAATGCCTGACCATTCATAGGTGTAGCCCTGCGGCAAGGTCTTGGCAGAGAGCTGCTGCATGGCGGCGATAGCTTGTCCCGAGCTGAAGCCGGGCGCGGCGGAGCCGTTGATTTCCGACGAGCGGAAAAGGTTGTAGTGACTGATGACCTGGGGCGCGACGGCCTGGCTGATGGCGACTAAATTTTCGAGCGGGATTATGGCGCCAGAATCAGAGCGCACATAGTACTGCCCAATGTTTTGCGGATGGGAGCGGAACTGTTTGTCGGCCTGTACATAAACCCGATAGGAACGATTATTGAAATTGAAGTCGTTGACATAGGACGAACCCATGTAGACGCTGAGGGTGTCGGTAATTTGACTGAGCGGGAGGTGCAGGCTCTTGGCCTTCTCGCGATCGATGGTGACGACATACTGCGGGTCGCTCGCGGTGTAGGTGGTAAAGAGTCCGGCTAGGTCCTTTTCCTTGCGCTCACCGCCGGCACGAATGAGATCGTGGGTCGTTTTGTCGAGATCCTGAAGAGTGTGGTTGCCCTGATCAAGCAGCTCGAATTGGAATCCGCCGAACTGACCCAGACCTTGGACGGCGGGCGGCTCGAAAGGGATGACGATGGCGCCGGAAATCCCGAACAAAGGGCCGCGGAGTCGATCGAGAATTGCCGCGGCGGTGTGGTCGTGGCCCTTGCGCTTCCCGTACGGCTGAAGGGTCAGGAAGGTGAGTCCGGCGTTGGGCGAGTTGCCTCCGAAGCTGAAGCCGGAGACGACGAAGGTGCCCAGGATATCAGGAATATTCTTGGCTATGGCGGTGACCTGAGCGCCGATATTACGCGTGTACTCCAGCGAAGCTCCGGTGGGCGCCTGAATGGCGACGATGAGGTATCCCTGATCTTCGGTTGGGACGAAGCCCTGGGGAACTTTTCCGAAGACGTAATAGGCTAGACCGAGGCCGGCGGCAAAGAGGATGAGCGCGACGACTTCGAAGCGCAGGAAGGCACGGAGAGCGTGTTCGTAGCCGCTGGTTATGGCGTTGAGCACACGATCGACTAGCTTGGAGAACCAGTTCTTTTCTCCGTGCAGGCGGCCAAGCAGCAGCGCCGCGAGAGCAGGCGCCAGGGTCAGAGCGTTAAAGGCAGAAATCGAGATAGAAAAGGCAATCGTCAAAGCAAACTGCCGGAACAAGATGCCCGTTGTGCCCGGGAAGAATGCAACCGGCACAAAGACGGCCACCAACACCAGCGAGGTGGCGATGACCGCGCCGGTGACTTCTCGCATGGCGTCGGCGGCGGCTTTGGCCGCACTGGGCTCGCCCTCTTGTAAGTGGCGCTCGATGTTTTCAATCACGACGATCACGTCGTCGACCACCAGGCCGGTGGCGAGCGTAATGCCGAAGAGCGTCAGTGTGTTGATGGAAAAGCCAAGTAGCTTAATGAAAGTAAACGTCCCGATGAGCGAAACTGGAGTAGCGATGAAGTGAATTATCGTGGTCCTCCAGTCGCCGAGAAAAACGAAGATCACCAGGATGACCAGTAGGATCGCAGAACCCACCGTAAAAACGACGTCGCGGATGGATTCGCTGACCGCGTCGGTAACATCGAAGGCGACCTCATACTTCATGCCAGGCGGAAAGCGCTTTGACAGACGGGCGAGTTCGGCGAGGCAGTTGCGGTGCACGTCGAGGGCATTGGCAGTGGAGAGCTGCGTGACACCGAGGCCAACCGCGTCGTGTCCGTTGTAATCAAGGTCAGAGCTGTAGTCCTCGGCGCCGAGCTCGGCGTGACCGACGTCGCGCAGGCGGACGAGCGTGCCATCGGCATTGCTCTTCAGGATGATGTCATCGAACTGAGCGGGTTCTGAAAGGCGGCCGACCGCGCGGACGCTGATCTGGAACTGCTGGCCGGGAATAGAGGGTTGAGAACCGACTTGTCCGGCCGCGACTTCAACGTTCTGCTCGCCGAGAGCATTGACCATATCGTCGGCGGTCAGGCCACGACCGGCCATGCGCGCGGGGTCAAGCCACAGGCGCATGGAGTATTTGCGTTCGCCGAAGATGATGACGTCGGCCACGCCGGGGACACGCTTCAGGCTGTCGCGGACGTAGACGTCGAGGTAATTGCTCATGAAGAGCGTGGACAAGCGACCGTCTGGCGAGTAGACGCCGGCGCCGAAGACGAAATTCTGCGACGTCTTGGCGACGATAACTCCGACTTGCTTGACCGCGTTGGGGAGACGTCCTTGAGCGGTGTTGACTCGGTTCTCGATGTCAACGGCGGCGAGGTCGGGATCGCGGGTGATGTCGAAGGTGGCGGTGATGGAACTGGAGCCGTCGTTGCCGCTGGAAGAGGTGAGGTATTTCATGCCCTCGGCGCCGTTGATCTGCTGCTCGAGAACCGTGGTGACAGCGGACTCGACCGTCTGGGCGCTGGCTCCGGTATAGACGGCGCTGACACCGACTTGCGGAGGCGCGAGGTTGGGGAATTGTGCGATGGGCAACGTGGGAATGCAGACGGCTCCGGCGAGAATAATCAGCAGGGCGCAGACGGTCGAGAATACGGGGCGATGAATAAAGAAGTCGACCATTACAAAAAGTTCTCAGTTCTCAGTTCTCAGTTCTCAGTCTTGTGCACTTGCTGCTTGGCATTTGTCTGAGCTGGTTTTGAGAACGTTTCTTTGGATCTGCGCTTTTAACTGCTGCTTTCTTGCGGGACTACGGGTACGCCATCGATTAGAAACTGGGTGCCGGAGACGACCACTTTGTCTCCTGGTTTTACGCCGTCGAGGACTACATAGTCGTTGCCTACGATTGGACCGATCTGGAGCGGCTTTTGGTGGACCGCGTATCCACCTTTCTGGTCAGGCTCAGCGACAAAAGCGAAATAGACGCCGCCGATTCGCGACACGGCTGTGACCGGAACCACTGGTTTCTCCTGGCTGCCCCAAACCACGCGGGCGCGAATGAACTGGGCGTTGCGCAGGCTGTCGTTCGCGTTCGCGATCGTCGCTTTGGCGAGCACGGTTTGAGTCGCCGTGTCCACCTGTGGGGAAATGAACGTGACGCGGCTGGCGGCCAGCGAATTCCCTGAACCGTCGACGATCTGGACAGGGAGATTGATCTTCAGCTGGGCAGATTTCTCGATGGGCACATAGATGTAAGCTTCGAGGCTGCCGGGGCGGTCGACGGTGGTGAGCGTTGTGGTGGTGACGACGCGGTCACCGACACGGACGGGAATATCGCCGACGATTCCGGCGCGCGGTGCGACCACCTGGTAGTAGTGCAACTGGACCTGCTGCTCGTTGACCTGAGCGTCAAGCGACTGGAGTTGCGCCCGAGCAGCGTCGAGAGTTGCGCGCGCCTGGTCGAGATCCTGCTTGCTGACGACGCCGGCATTGGCAAGACCGCTGACGCGGTCGAAATTTTGCTGCGCCCATTTGAGTTGCGCGTCCTGGGCGGCGCGCGCATCCTCCTGGCTCTTGACGGTGGCCTGCTGTTTGGCGGGATCAATCTGCACCATGGGAGCGCCGTCGGCGACACGTTCGCCGGAGTGGACGAATATCTGCGTAACGATGCCTTCGACCTGCGGCATGACCACGGCGGAGTCGCGGGATTTCAAGGTAGCGACATAGTCGGTGGTGTCATCGACTTTTTGGGCCTTTGCCGTTTGGACTTTGACCGACATGGCTTGCGGGGCGTCAGCTTTGGCTTCTTTGCTGTTGCCGCAGGCGGTCGTGAAAAGGAGTGCGGCCAGAAGGCTGCCGGGTAGTATGAGAGGTGCCGTTTTTGTGAAGAATCGAGACATATCGTTGGTCTTAGCTCTTAGTGAACCGTCCGCCTGATGGGGCGAGACGCTCCGCTTGCCCTCAGCGGCTAAAGTCGGCGGAATTGGGCGGCTAAATCGCAGCGGTAAACCGCTGCGCCACCCAAAATCTCATCTTTGGTGCGTAACCCGACGGCAGCAATATTAGCAACAATTAATGGATTCATGGTAATGGAGGGAAGCTTCGAAGAATTTTCGGTTCTGTTAAATTGTTTTGTTATGAGACCAAGCCGAAGTTTTGCGAGCGACAACAATGCGGTGGTGCATCCCGAGGTGCTGGAGGCGATACGGCGCGCCAACGAGGGGCATGTGGTGGGGTATGGGGATGATCCGTGCACGGAATCGGCGGTGGGAAAGTTCCGGGAACAGTTTGGAGCCGATGTGGCGGTCTTCTTTGTTTTCAATGGAACGGCGGCGAATGTGCTGAGCTTGCAGGCGCTGACGCGGCCCTTTCATGCGGTGCTGTGTCCGGAGCTGTCTCATATCTATACGGACGAATGTGGCGCGCCGGAAAAGTTTACGGGCTGCAAACTGGTGCCTCTGGCCGCGCCGGACGGGAAGTTGACGGTGGAAACGGTGACGCATGCGTATCACGGAATTGGGGACCAGCATCACGTACAGCCGCGCGTGATTTCGATTACCCAATCGACCGAGATGGGCACCGTGTACAAGCCGCAGGAAGTCGAGGCGCTGGCGCGGTTTGGTCGTGAGCGGAAAATGTTCTTGCACATGGATGGCGCGCGGATTTCAAACGCCGTGGCGGCCCAGCGGCTAACCCTGCGGCAGGCGACCCGCGATCTGGGAGTGGATGTACTCTCTTTTGGCGGAACCAAGAACGGGTTGATGGGCGTGGAGGCGGTGGTGTTCTTTCGTCCGGAACTGGCGGAAGGTTTCCTGTTTGTGCGCAAGCAGGGGATGCAATTGGCATCGAAGATGCGCTACCTGTCGGTGCAGATGGAGGCCCTGCTGACGAACGATCTCTGGCGGCGGAATGGGGAGCACGCGAACCGTATGGCGAGACTGCTGGAACAGGAAGTGAAGAAAATTCCGCGAGTCACGATTGTGTATCCGGTGGAGGCGAACGGGGTGTTTGCGCAAGTTCCTCGGGAGGCGATTAAGAAGATACACGAGCGCTACTTCTTCTACGTGTGGAGCGAAGAGGAGTCGGTGGTGCGGTGGATGTGCTCGTTCGACACAACGGAAGAAGACGTGCGGGAGTTTACGAGATTTGTGGGTGGAGTGGTCAAAGACATGCCCACCTGACGCCCCAAAGATTAGCCCTCACGGTGGGCTCGCCTATGCGGGAGTATCCCATTTTCCTCCTTGTTGGCGGAAGATCAGCGTGCTCATTTTTGTTACTCGCCCGTCCCTAACCCTTGCCCATCGCGCTCTCTGCGCGGCTGCGATTCTCCTGCGTCCCGCCGCCGAAATCGTTCGTTTCTTGCGAATCCAGGCCGGTCCACGCTTGCCTGCAAGAACAATTTCCCGAAGGTAGTTAGGGCAGCGGTTACGCGGTGGAGTTCATTCTCAAATCGGGCACGTTCGAACTCTCTAGCTAGTTGCTAAACTACCGACTCAATTACTGTTTTTGGCATGAAATCATGTTATCAATTGTAAGTCGGGCATCAAGCCTGTTCGTGCGCGAGAGGCTGGCTAACGGGCGCTAAATTCCCGTTGTGGATGAAATCCAGCTCTGGGCAAGGCTTTCAGATTGAGTCGCGTTCATTACAACGCGATGGTCGATCGGGACGGAGCGGGGACAGACGGTCAATGCAAAGTGACGGAAAGTCATTACCCGCCCAAGTTGGACCGGCGGGCAGACTTAGGCTCGGAGTTAGTTTGCTCGCCGAACTGGTTGCTCTTCCTAAGGACATGATGATCAAACCAATGCAGATGCCCATGGGTCGGAAGATGAGGACAAGGCCGCTCCGCTGTTGTGGCCCCTTGCAATCTTAAGGTGGTACTATCCCCTACTGACAAACATGACAAAGCCTCGTTTCGACCTGCCGTCAAGTCGCGATGCGCGAATGTTTCTCGCGGTGTTCGCGGCCGTTTGTCTGATTTCGGCCGGGCCGCCTGCAAATCCAGAAATTGCCCAGGCTCAGACGGCGACGGCAGGCAAAGGATTCCGGCCACCCAGCACACTTCCGCTGACCAGCTTTTATGACACGCCCCATCCGCTCCCCCCGGGCAAACCTGGAGAACTGATGCGCTCGGAACCGGTTGACCAATACAACGTTCCGTATGAATTGTCGGCATTGCGGATTCTTTATCACTCCCGGACCGCGAACGGTGAAGACGTGGCTGTCTCGGCTGTGGTGCTGATTCCGGATGGCAAGCCTCCGGCAAGCGGATGGCCGGTGATGGCCTGGGCGCACGAGTTCAGGGGAGCGGCTCGACAGTGTGCTCCTTCGCTGATGAAAAATCTCGGGGCTGGGCCGATTCTCGCGATGTACGCTAATCTCGGCTACGCGGTGGTTGCGACCGACTATTCCGGATTGGGGGCCGATTCCGGCAAGCCGGTGCTGGACATGGAGGCGAACGCGTTTGACGTCATGTATTCGATTCCGGCGGCGCGCGCGGCTGTGCCACAGATCGGACCTAAGTGGATCGCTGAGGGACCCTTCCAGGGGGCACTGGCCGCAGTCGCCGTGGCGGAGAGCGAAGTGCGCGATCCCAACTATCTGGGCAGTGTCGCCACTTCTGGCCTGGCTGATGCGCAGCAGACCTTCCAGCGCTTCGCGCTGCGTTCTTCTAACCGCATGCTGCTGGTATTGGCATCCACCGTCAAAGCGCTTTATCCGGAATTCCAGTTGAGCGACATGCTGAAAGACGGGGCGCTTCCTGCGTACCAGCGTGTCGCGCAGACCTGTGGCGGAGAAACAAAGCCGGAGTTTACCAACGAAATGCTCAAACCGGGTTGGGAGAACAATCCGTTCGTAAAGGAATTTTTCAGTAGGAACACTCCCGGTCAAAAGCCGGCCCACGGCCCGATCCTCGTAATCAGTGGCGAGGCGGACCCTGCCATTCCGGCGGAAATGTCCGCAAAAACCGTGTCCCGCATGTGCAAGCAAGGAAGCCGAATACTTTTCCTGAAGTATCCGGATGTCGATGCCAGCGGCGTGATGGGAGGCTCGGTCGCAGACCAGATCAGCTGGATCAAGGCGCGGCTTGCCGGCTATGCAGCCCCGAGCAATTGTCCCTGAGCGATTGCGAATTGGCCGCCGACTACCACTTGCGATCAGAGTCAGGCGCGTCATCGGTCCGTCTGACCTGATTGCGTTTGTGATGCACAACAAAAATCATGCCAACGGATGCGAGCGTGGGAGGAATGACAAGGATCAGAATTCCGCTTTGCAGCGCGGCAATCATGCGAGCGCCAGCGGAAGCCGCTTGGGTATAACAGAGCGAGCAGCTCTGGGACAAAGCGGGCACAGCGGTCAGCAACAGGATCAATCCTGCCAGCGAAAGCCGTGCGAGCCGAAGGCGCGATTCACGCATTTGATCACCCCAAGAATTAGCTTGGCTCGAAGCCTGTAAGCCGGAACAGAAGCAGCCGGAAACTGTCCGTCCAGCCATAGTTGAAGGTTAGGAGCACGAAGAGCGTGAAAAAAACGACGAACTTGACGAACAACCGCTTTTCCAAGCCCAGATTCATGAAGAATACCACCACGAGGATGGTTTCGATGATGGCAAATGTCAGCATGCGCACCACCAGTCGCGACCCCTCGATGTTCTGATAGCCGATGAAGAACTGCAGTGCCATCAGGACTAACAGGCAGAGATACACGGCCACATATTTGCCCATTCCATGCCCTTCCACTGTCGCCATAGTTTCGCTCCTTATTTCTTCGGTCTAGCGTGCTAGGTTCATCAGATAGACGACTGGAACAATAAATAGCCAGACCAGCCCCACGAACTGCCAGAAGAGGTTCACGATTTCGATATCGTCAGCGTTGTACCGGCCTCCCTGATAGCGGATGGCCACGACGATCAGAGCAATCGTACCGCCTGAAATGTGCAGCAGACTAAAGCCGGTGACGGAGTAGAACGCAGCCCCAAAGGCTGCTGGCCCCCACGGATTCTGAAACAAGCCGACGCCCTGACTCATCATCCCCATCCAATCGCGGATGTGCAATAAGGTAAAGAGAACGCCGCCGGCGGCCGTGATCATCATCCAGCGGAAAGCTCTCGCCTTGTCGCTCATCTTGGCAGCGTTGAGCGCGATCAGCATCGTCAGGCTGCAGGTGAGCATAATGAGCGTCATGACGGCGACACTGGATACGCTATGGAAAGGTCTTGGCCATTCGGGAGTGGCATTGCGGGTGAATGCGTAGGCTACCACACAGGCGGCGAACGTCATCACGTCTGACATGATGAACAGCCACATCGCCAGCTTTTTGGAAGGAATCGCAAACGGGCGTTCCTCCATCGGTGGAGCCGCATGCGCTCCCATGGTTAAATGTGCTTCGCTCACGGTGCCTCCTGTGTTGTACGCATTAAATCTTCATCCAAAGCAGTATCAGCAAATACACCCAAAGAATGCCCATGAAGTGCCAGTAATAGGCAAAACTATCCAGCGCGCTCCGGCGCAGGACAACCCTATGCAATTTACGTAGAACGTACGTCAAGCCAGCTAACCCGCCCAGTACGTGCAGCGCATGGATTGCTGTCAGCAAATAGAAGAAGGAACTGTTCGGGTTGGTGGCGAGGTATAACCCTTCGGAACGCAACTGCAGCCAAGCCGCGTATTGGCCAACAACAAAAACCACGCCGAGGAACGCGGTAACGTACAACCAGCGCGCAGGATTTAGATCGAGGGTTCTTGGACCGCCCATGAAAACCGCGACCCGGCGCCGCGCGATTTCCAAAGTTACGCCGCTGGCCAGCAGCACCAATGTATTCAAGTAAAGAACTGGGGGCAGGACAATGTGGTGCCAATCCGTTGAAGCTCCCTGGCGGACGACCAAGGCGCTGGTAAAGGCGGCAAAGGACATGGATATGGCAGCCAGCGCCACCCAGATCCCGGTTTTGGACGGAACGGGCGCATAGTCCTGAACTGCAGGCAAGTTGCCCTCGTTCGGAACCAGATTCCGGAAGCCTCCGTTGCCGGGATTTCCCGGCTTCGGTGGGCGACGCGGCTTAACCTTGGGGGGCAGGTTGACCGTGGTTGCCATAAATAGTGAACTCCTCAAACCAATTGCATGAACCAGTCTCACCAATCGGGCTGGCGTGCGACCGCAGGGGCTAAAGCCCCTTACTTATTAGTCCCGGGGCGACACGGCTGAAGCCATGCCCTAGCCAAAACCACTTGTGAGACGAGTTCATGGATCGTTCTGTTATGGTTCTTCGTGCTCGGTCTTCACCTGCTCAGGTGAATCCTGCATCACGTAATCGCCGGTTGAACTCTGCACGCCATATTGATAGGGATCGTGATAAACCACCATATGCCGGCCCCCGAAGTTATCCCACGGCGGCGGCGAAGTTGTTGACCACTCCAGCGAGGTCCCTTGCCACGGGTTATCCGGCGCAGGCTCTCCCCGGAAGCGGCTGTGAATGAAGTTGTAAAGGAAAATCAGTTGGGCGGCACCGGTGAAGAGCGCAGCGACGGTGATGAACTGGTGCACGCCGACTAAAGGCTGCATGAAATCCGCCGGAAATGAGGAGTAACGGCGCACATTCCCAGCCAGTCCCAAATAGTGGAACGGCATGAAAATGGCATAGACGCCGACGAAGCTGCACCAGAAATGAACCTTTCCTAGGGTTTCGTTCATCATCCGTCCCCACATCTTCGGGAACCAGAAATAGGTTCCAGAGAAGATGCCGAAAATCGCCGCGATGGCCATCGTAAAGTGGAAATGAGCCACTACGAAGTAGGTCGCGTGGAGCAGGATCTGGATCGAGGGCTGCGCCAGGAAAAAGCCGCTCACCCCGCCGGTGATGAACAGCGAAATAAAGCCCAGGGCAAACAGCGAAGCTGAGTTAATGCGCAACTTCGCACCGTAAAGGCTCCCAATCCATATCAAGACAATGATTGTGGATGGGATCGTAATCAACAGCGTGGGAAACGAAAACGCAATCGACGAGACGGGGTTCATCCCGCTGACAAACATATGGTGTCCGTACACCATGTAGCTGAGAACCGCCAAAGCGCCCATCGAGTACACCACCACGCGATGACTGAGCAGGGGCTTGCGCATGTTGGTGATGAGGACATGCGATACGATGCCCATCCCGGGCACGATGGCGATGTACACTTCCGGATGTCCGAAGAACCAGAACAGGTGTTGCCATAGAAGGGTCGATCCACCGGAGTGCGGCTGCAATTGGTCGTTAATGACCAGATTGGATGCGACGAAGAAACTCGTCCCGGCCACGTGGTCCAGAATGAGCAGGATGCAGGCTGGCATCAACACGGAGAACGACGTCAGGCCCATGCACGAGGTGATGAACCAAGCCCAGGTAGGAAGCGGCAGCCGCCACATGCTCAGGCCCTTGCAGCGCAGATCGAGAATATTCGGAATAAAATTCAACGACCCGAACAACTGGCCCACGCAGAAAATAGCGAGCGAGGTTGCCCAAATCACCACACCGGCGCCCTGGCCGGGACCTGCCACCGACCCCACCGCACTGAGCGGAGCGTATTGGGTCCAACCGCCCAAGGTGGGGCCGTCGCTCACGAAGAACGACAAAATCATGACGCAGAAGGCCACGAACGTGGTCCAGAACGACATCATATTGAAATGCGGAAACGGCATGTCCTCTGCGCCCGTGTGGATGGGTATGAAGAAATTGCCGAATGCCGCGAAAGGTGCCACCGTGAGCACGAAAAAGACCATGAAGGTGGCATGCATGGTCATGACCTGCAGGTAGAGCTCTGGCGTCATCAGATCCCCGGGGGCGCCGGTCTTGGAGAGTAAATGCAGCCCCGGAATGGCATAGTTCGTCCACCCGAGGTGGATGCGCATGAGCCAGGAAAGCACCATGCCGATCAGCACGGCGGCCAAGCCCAGACCATAGTATTGCTTGCCGATCACCTTGTGATCCAGGCTAAAAATATGCTTCCGGATGAACGTCGTCGGAGGCCCGTGGTGTGCCGCTACCGGCGCTGATGTGTCGTGCATGTGCTCACCTCGAAAAGGGATTCTACGCCGCAACCAGTGCAGACGGTTTTTCCTCACTGCATAGCCGCTTCCTTCTTTAGCCAGTCGTCAAAGTCTTGCGGAGACAGCACGTCAAGGTACGCCTTCATGTTGTAATGCCCCAGGCCGCAGAGCTGGCTGCACACAATTTCATACCTGCCAATTTTGGTAGCCGTGAAATGAAGTTGGAGATCCAATCCCGGCACGAAATCCTGATGAATTCGTAACGCTGGGACATAGAAGGAATGGCCGACGTCTTTGGCGTGCATCAGCAAGCGGATTTCCTTGTTAACCGGAATGGCCATCTCGGCGGTCACGATGTCATCTTTGGAATCCGGATCGCTGACAGGATCAAGACCAAAGAAGTTCTGGTTGGCCTCACTAATCTTGTCGGCGTGCAGTGGACCAAACTTGCCATCGGGTCCCGGATAGCGGAAATAGAATGCAAACTGCCCGGCCTGGACTTGAACGGGCATCGCGTCCGCACCGGGCTGTGTGAAGTAAATATTGCCCCAGGCTTTTACTCCGACAATTCCCAGGGCAAACACTTCCACACCGACAAGAATAATCGCGCCAGCCACCAGCCCGGTTGCGCCGCCGGGAAAATTCTTCGACTTCTCGCCCGGTCGGTTGCCGGAAAACCTCCAGATGAACCACGCCAAGAGAATCTGTGAGGCGAGGAACGAGAGCCCGGCCTCCCACATCGTGTCATTCAGTTGGTTGTCGATGGCTTGGCCGTGGGTTGAGATGTCCTCCACCGGATGCCAGGTATTGCGGACGATGGGAATAGCGGAAAGAATCGTGATTACGAGAATGGTAATCGCAAAGAATCTCGCCATGATGTTCGCTCCCGCCGGCTTTCGGATCCGGCCTTATCGCCTTCCTCAAAACCAGCCCGGTTGCCCCGGCTAGTGAGTGCGGCGTGCGTATGCTAACTGAACAACCTGAACGTTACTTGAACTCTTCATGAACATTTGTTCATTTTTCTTCCTAATCAACAAACGCTCATCACGGCCAGACTTCGGCGAATGTGCGTCCTCCGCTGCCACCGCTGAATGTTCCGCTGCATCTTCGGTTCGCGGCTGCTCCGGCGGACAGATTTTCAGCAGCTCCCGGATTGATTCTCTACCCGATACCTCCTCACTTCGCCTTGAACGTGAAATCGGCGGGTGCCGCTGCGCCCGACGCAACTGTCACCTTTTTGGTCTGAGTACCGTAGGTCTCCTGCCATGCAGTCACCGTGTAATTTCCCGGCGGTACATTCTGGATCGTGTACGAACCATTCTCGTCCGTGATAGCGTACGGGCCCTTGACCACAGCGAACCAGCCACTCATCCACGGATGGATATTGCACTTGACGTGAATCATTTCTGGGGTTTTCCAACTCTTCACGATGGGTGGAGCCCCTGGCGGTTGCGACTGGTTCCAGGGGATATTGCCGGTCAGAGGATTGGGTTCCGGGTGGATATTGTGGGCAGTCTGATCGCTGGTGGTGACTTTGAAATCCTGGTTGACGTCCATGGCCAGTACGTGCGGCGAGTACATACAGTTCTTCTGGTCGAATACCGGGACTTGAGACGGTTTCGCATTGGCCTCAGTAGCACTCAAACCTTCCGAGATGTAGAGAACAACATTCTCCAAGCCCCCACCCTTGCCGACAACGACGGTCTGCATTTGAGCCGGGTCGTTTGCGTGTGCCTTGCTGCAATACGGGTCTTTTGACATCTCGATGCCCCGCATATGCGGGGCCGTACCATCGAGCTTGACGGTGCCGCTAATCTTGCCTTCACCGGCCGCACTCGCCCTCTGGTTCGTCACTCGCGCTAAAACACCGACCAACACCAGAGTGGCTAGAATCGCGGCCAACCCACGGTTGAACTTATGCTTCATGGCTTTTCTCCTAAGCTCGGAAGGGGTACCCTTCCCATCATTGTGCTGGCGCATTTGTGTTAACCGGTTTCAACCCCAGTTGGTTGGCAATCTGCTTCTCCTTGGCGTTGAAGGCGTTGTGCGGCTGCAGCGTGCGCAGATAAAACACCAAGTCCCACGCCTCCTCCGGTTTAATGTTGTCTGCAAATGACGGCATCGGCGTGCCGTCCAATCCGGTCATAAAGATCCGGTATAGATCCGTGTCGGTGCTTCCGCACTTGGGTCTGGTACCGTCGGTGAAGTTGAAAGCCGCAATGGGCCTACCCAGATCGTCGGTAAGCGTTGCAGCCGAAGGGCCATTGGCCATCCCCTGGACGCCGTGGCACTTCCAGCATTCCATCTTCCTGAACACTTCCTGCCCAGCCTTGACCCTATCGGCCGTGATTTCCGGCTCGGCGGGGATTTGAATGGGAGTGCCGGCCTTCTCCGTCTGCCAACGAGGAGAATAGTGCTTAATCCATGCGACGAGATCGGCGCGTTCCTCGTTTGTAAACGTGTTCCACTGCGGCATATTCGTGCGGTCCAAGCCACGGGCAATTGTGTCGTACAGATCCTGGTCGATCGGCAAGGTTCCGGTCGGAGTGGAGCGGCACTTGAAGATGCCCAACTGGAAGTCGCGTGGCTGTTGGTACATGGGGGGCTGCATGTAAGGGGCGTTCTCACCGTTGCCGTCTCCCAGTTCGCCGTGACATCCAACGCAGTACCGGCGATAGGGAAGGGCGGCGGCGTGGGCGTTTCCGGTGATGTTACCGACGTGGCTGGATGCCGCTGGCGAATTCAACCACTGTTGCAATTGAAATGTTGTGAGTTGCGCGTACGAGGTAGCGGACAAACAGAGAGCGACAACCACGCTCAACAACAGCGACCGCTTGAGTAAGTTAGTATTCACAGTCATCCCCCTCTTTAGAAGTCAAAGTCGATTCCGAACAGCAACTCGCTGGTGTTCACGCTGGTGGTATTGCCGAGCGCGTTAATAGGCCCGGTACCATCCTGGTGGAACAAGTTGAATTCGCCGTGATAGGCGAGGCCGGCGCGGCTGGTCATGAACGGGTTGTAGCGATAGCCGATTACATAGTTGGTGACATTGCCCAGGTTGGTCGGGGTCCCAGGAGTGGCTTGTGTCGACATTCGCTCGGCCTCAAACCGGGCGAGCATGATGAACTGTGGACTGTAGACGTAGCGCGCTTCTACGAGATAGCCGTTCCAGGTGGGCGCCCTCGATCCCGCCGGAAGAACCGTTCCCGGAGAATTGTTCAAAGTGCAACCGGGAATAGCAACCGCATTGGTGCAGGCTGCGGTTTCACTTCCATTGCTTGGGGCGACTGCGTTGCCATAGCCCTGCCCGAACCACGCGTTATCCTCGCCGTGCTGAGTAACTACGTTTACGTCAAAGTGAGGGCCGAAGTAGAGTTGGCCGGTAAAGCCCACACGACTGAATCCCTTGTTGCTGATTCCCGAACCAGGGATGGGCACCCCTCCATTGGTGCGATAGTAGGTTGATGCCTCTCCTACAAAGGCGTACATCCCGAAACGGCTCACGCCCAGCTTGCCAAAATCGAAGCCATGGTCGAAGGTAAAGAATCCGCTATAGTTGTTGCCTCCGGTAACCAAGTTGACGTTCCCGTCATTCGAACTGACCAGGGCCGCTGAAACACGTGTCCTGTCGTTGAGCGAATGTCCGAGGTACTCCATGCCGAACTGGTTGTCCCCCATCTGCCCGTAGATGTTCGCGTCGCCGACAGGGATGAAGTGATAAGTCTGATAAACACCGCCGTTAGCGGTCAGCGTTAGAATGCGCTTCTCCGAAAGCAGGTTGTTGAGCTCGAATCGACCTACCTTGATATTGAGCCAGGGGCTGCTCGCGAGATTATCCAAGCGCGCATTGACGCTCTCAAAATGAAACAATCCGGTTGAGTTCGACGATGGAAGCACATAGAACGAGATGTTCTTTTCGAGAGTTCCACCGGTGTGGAAGTCGAGCCCGCTCAGGTCAAACTGGGATGACGTGATGCGTTGAGCCGTCGAGCCGGTAGGAATGGGATTCCCCGGAGTGTAGACATCAACCTGATCAAGGGTGCTCACGCGGTGCCAGATCGGCGTGATGCGGAACGTGACGGGCCAGTAGCTGGGATTCTGCCAGATGGGAGCATCCCGATCGTTCATCAACTGATAGCCGTTGTCCCTGAACTTCAGACCAAAGTTGTTCAAAGCTGGCCACGACTCGTGGCAGGCCGAGCAACGAAGCCCATACTTCCGGGCAAAGGCCGGCAACGCGCTGGCCGACTGGCTGGCGCCCAAGAGCAAAAAGATTAACGCGAAAGCAGCGGCGAGGACGGAACTTGCCCGCGGCAGCTTCTGACAGAGATGAGACTGCGCCCACATACGCATGCTGCACTCCTCAGACGAAGATCACAAATTTTTGCAATTTACGCAAAACACGCAAACAAAAGCACGCGGGCAGCAATTAAGCGTAGACACCAATGCCTAATTGCTGATGCACACGACTCAATAGTTTGCGGTTAAGTGGTCCTACCACCCCACAGGCGCCGCATACTAACGAAGTGGAAGGGGGGTTGTCAACCTGTTTTTACAAATTGTTTACATCTCACGCCGGCTGCGGGATGGCGCTGGCAGGGGGGAAGCAGGGGGAAGAGGCGGAGTTGACAGCGATCATGCCAGCGTAAGAGACTCTTGCAACAGGAGCACCGGAGCCGGTCGTGATGTGGGACAAGAGTTCTCGCGGTAAGGGCCTGAAGGGTTGGGTTGCGTGTCATGGAACTGAACTTTATCTCAATCTCAGAGTAACGGCAGCATTTCCTCCGCTCGTACTCGTTTTCATGCTCATTCTCGTTCTCATTGCGGCGGCAATCCCATCGCACGGCCGCGAAAAAAATGTTCTTTCGTATGGCGAGGCCCTGATCGTCAATATTCCGCTACCGGAGCACGAAGTGGCGCAGGTGGTGGAAGAGGTGGCGGGGAACACGATTATCCGGGGAACCAAGGAATACGATAAGGACCAGTACGTGATGGGAGCGGTCGCAGCCACGTCGACGCGGGTTTTTCCGGCGTGGACGGAGGGCGGAAAGGCTTTCTACAAGGTGCGGACGCAGGCGATCGATCCGCGAAACTTCAAAGACGGCGGCGATCTTGGGACGCTGGCCGTACGCTATGTGGTGCAGCCGCAGGGCGTCGCAAACACCGTGCTGCGCATTGACGCTCTGTTTGTGGAGGATATACGGCACACTGTCCACCTCTCGAATGGCTCGGTGGAAAGCAGCGAGTACAAGAACATCCAGGAACACCTGGATGCGATCGAGCTGGTGAAAAAGGAAACCGCCGAGGCTTTACAAGCGAAACAGGAGCGCTTGGCGAAAGAAAACTTCGGCATGGGCAGTGACACAGTTGTGCTGAGCACTCCGCCATCGGAGACGTCCATCGAAAACACGGATGGCGAGAGCACGAGCGGCCAGGCGGCGCAGGAGCGGCCTGCTGAATCGCTGGAGCAACACGTCGCTAATCTGCGCCGTCAGGTGGAGCGTGTGGTCAAGAAACCAGGGGCGCCGTTGCAGTCCGCTCCGTTCCACACCGCGAACACGCTGAAATCTCTGGACCCAGGGGCCGAAGTCCTGATTCAGATTGCAACGCCTTACTGGTACGGGGTTGAAACCCGTGAAGGGCAGCACGGATGGATTCGTCGCGACCAACTGGAGCAGGCGCCGTGACCGGGCGGAGTTGGCCCGTCGTTATTCGTCCCGCCTGTAGTTGGCCGTTCGGTATTCTGCCGTTGTCTACTTTGCCATGCGCCCGGCGATTCCCTCGCGCTTTGTTGTCCGCGTTTCTCGGGGTCGTGCTTCTAGGGGCTGCGGCGCAGAGCGGAAGGGCGCAAGCGAGTCCGCAAACCGGGTCGAACCAGCGCACCTACCGCCAGTCGAAAAGCGCGGTGGAGAAAGCGCTGAAGGAATTGCAACCATCGATGCGTGGACGGTTGCCGGTGCTGGACGGATTCGCACTGCCGGGAAATCATCCTTTGGACCAGTACCAGCGGGCTTATTACCAATCCGCCGTGCAGGTGAGTGCGACTGCGTCGGGCGGAGTGGTGGTGCGGGTGAACACGAAGCTGACGGCCTGGTATACGGATTCAATTCCCTCTCATTCGGGATACCAGCTGCTGACTTCGAATGGCCGACTCGAGTCCGACCTGCTAGACCAGCTAACCGATCTGCTTGCGAGCAGCTCTGGTGCGACAAATTCGGGCCTCAGTTCCAGCGAGAGCCTCAGCGAAAACGCTCCGGCGACCACCCCGCCTTCGACGGCGGCGACGACCAAGCGGCAAGCAACTGGGGAAAAGGGAGTTGCGAACCAGGGCGACGCGGAACCTATCATTTCGGCACCGATGCCTCAGTCGGCACCGATGCCGCAGTTGGCGGAAACCGAGCACACGTTATCGTCATCGCTGAAACAGGGCCCGTCGGGTCAGCAACTGGCGGAGACGAAGAATCCGCAGAGCAAGGCTGCCGATCAGGCAGCCGCCAATTTGCAGGCGGAGGCGGCGAGCTTGGAGGAGGTGCTCAAGAGTCAGGCGCATCCGAAGAATCTGGTCGCGATCAAGAAAACCGGAACGCCGGTAGTCGCGTCTCCGAGTTTGAACGCGCAGACTTTGTTTCTGGCGACCGCGCACGATGAGTTTGAGATGTTGGATTTCAATGCGGACTGGGTTCACGTGCGGATTTCAGGGCTGTCTCGCGGGTGGATCTGGCGCACGAGCCTGGAGATGCCGGAGGGTTTTTCGGACGTTCCGCTGGTTGGCACGAAGGGCGTAGCGGTTGCGGCCGATCTGTTTCTGGTAAAGCGCGAGGAAACGGCACCCTTCCCGGGGGATTGGGAGCCACTACGGGGCAAGAACGTGAAAATCGTTTCGGTGCAAAAGGTCCATGAAGACGAGAAGAACAGCGGCGCGCCAGCCAAGCTGGAGTTCGCCAAATCATTGCTCGAGAAGAACTACGCAGAACTGGCGGCGAAATCGCAGGAGCTCGCCGGAGTGGTGCTCATTTTCGATTCAGTCGATGGCGGCATGATCGCCATAACGCTGCCCACGGTTCAGCAATGGAAGGCCGGCAAGTTGACCGACGCGGCCCTTTGGCATCGGTGTTATTTTGATCCACCCGAGACGTTCAATATTTCCAGTCCTGCAGGCGTTCACTAGTTGTCGTCGCTGTTGTCAAAGTCGCTGGTTGTCAAAACTGGGTTTTGGTGCGAACCTTTCAGGGCAAGATGCGGGGTCGGCTAAATTTTGGCTTGACATTGAACAGATTGCGCGATACGAATGCTGTCTTTTGGAGTTCGTGTGTTTCGTGGGGATCTGTCGAGTGACTGCCGGTTTGAGCTAAGCCGCCGGATGGAGGCGGGAGGGACAAACGGGCGAGCGTGGGAGCCATGTTGCACAAATTTGTTTCTCTGCTGCGCGATTACGCCGAACTGACCAAGGCGCGGATCACGACTCTGATTGTCCTTACGGCGTGGTGCGGCTACTTCTTCGGCGCGCGCCGCTTGGGCGTTTCGTCGTGGTCACTGGGGTTGTTCCATTCTTTGTTTGGGATTGCGCTGGTTTCGAGCGGAACGGCGGCGCTGAACGAAGTGCTCGAATCGAGCGTGGATGCGAGGATGCGGCGTACGGCGATGCGGCCCTTGCCTTCGGGACGCATGACCCGCGCCCGCGCGGCCACGCTTGGATTGGCGCTGACCTTGGGTGGTTCGGCTTACCTCGCGATTTATGCTAACTTACTAACTGGGGCATTGGTATTCTTGACCTCATTGGTGTATCTGGCGGCGTACACTCCGTTGAAGAAAGTATCTCCGGTGTGCACATTTGTGGGCGCGTTTCCGGGAGCGATGCCGGTGGTGCTGGGTTGGACGGCGGTGCGCGGAAAACTGGAAATCGAGACTCTGATTCTTTTTGCCATTATGTTCGTCTGGCAGTTTCCGCATTTTCTCTCGATCGCATGGCTCTATCGCGAAGATTATGCGCAGGGTGAAATTCGCATGCTGCCGGTGGTGGATTCCGATGGAAAGTCAACGGTGTGGCGAATTCTGGCCTATTCCGGAGCATTGATCCCGGTCAGCCTTATGCCGGTTGCGATGGGAATGGCGGGGCGCGTGTATCTGGTTGGCGCCATCCTGATGGGCGCGGCGCTGTTCCGTGTGTCGATGGGAATGGCGTATCCTCAACTGCCGGCCACGGCGGCGGCATCGAAGCCGTCGGCCCGGCGATTGCTGCAGGCTACAATCATCTATCTGCCCGCGTTGTTCGCGCTTATGATGGCTAACTCTGGGAGTTAGTGGTTAGTAACTCGATTTCTAGCATTGAATCCCCATAAAATCGAGGTCCGGGCGAAGTGTCCGGTCTGCATGTTGCGGCGAACAGCAGCTGGCGCGAGCCCAGGCTACTGTCGACGGCTACTCCAACTCCAAGTCAATTTTCTTTGTCGCGGGATCAAGCTTTGCGATCCGAAACTTGTGGATCTGCCCTGCCCGCAAGGCTTCCGGCTTCGCCTCGGCGACGGGGGCGCCACTCTTCCAACGTGCCTGAAGCATGGAACCCAGCGACGACAGATCGGGCTTTGATGAAGATGAAGATGAAGATGACGTCGAATCCGCGCGCTTGTCCGGCTTTGCTGGACGCCCCTCGGGGATCCGGCATGTCGCCACGACGCCTTCGCCAAGCTCCACGCGGGCGCGTCCTTCGGAAACTTCTATCATGCGTCCAGTGACGATGTCGCCTTCTTCGTGTTCGGCGAGGTATTCATCCGGACCGGTTGGAACCAGTGGTTTCATGCTCAGGCGTATGAGCCGCTTTTCGCTGTCGAGCGCCAGCACCTGGGCCTTGACCACTTGCCCCGTCCTCAACACTTCTTGCGGGTGATTGATACGCTTTTCCGAGCTGATTTCGCTGATGTGAATCATGCCCTCGACACCCTCGGTCAGTTGCACGAAGGCGCCGAATTTCGTGAGGCTGGTCACGGGCCCATCGATCACTGTGCCCGGCGCAAATTTTTGTGCCGCCCCCGCCCACGGGTCACCCAGCGCCTGCTTCAGCCCGAGAGAGATGCGGCGTTCTGCCGGATTCACTCCCAGGATCACGGCTTCGACGGTCTCGCCCGGCTTTACTATGTCGCTGGGACTCCGCACGCGCTTGGCCCATGACATTTCGGAAATATGTATCAGACCTTCGATGCCAGGCTCGATTTCGACAAATGCGCCGAAATCCATGAGCCGGGTGACCGTACCTCGCACTCTCTCGCCTGCTTTGTATTTTTCGGCAACGGCATCCCACGGATGCGGCTGAAGCTGCTTCATGCTGATCGCGATGCGACGCTTGTCCGAATCGATCTTGATGATCCTGGCTTCGATCTGCTGACCGGTGGAAAGCACGTCAGATGGCTTGTTCACACGATGCCAGGAAATTTCGCCGACGTGAAGCAGAGCGTCCGCGCCTCCGATATCGACGAAGGCGCCGTAATCGGTGAGGCTGCGCACCTCGCCCTGCACGGTATCGCCTTCCTTGAGTTCCGAGAAACGGCGCTGCTTGCCGGCGCGTTCTTCGTCTTCCGCAATGGCGCGGCGATCGACCACCACGTCTTCATCTTCCACGTCGAGCTTAATGATGCGGCAGCGGATTTCCTGCTCGACCAGCTTCTCGAGTTCTGAGGCGTCGTGGGTGCCGCTGCGCGACGCGGGCATGAAGGCCCGCACTCCGATATCCACGCTCAAGCCGCCTTTGACCACGCCGGTCACGGTACCGATGATGGTCGACTTCTCGACGAAGGCTTTTTCCAGAGAGGACCAGTCGGTTGGGCGCTCGACCTTGCCGCGTGTCAGTTCGTAGTAGCCTTCCGGATCGCGCCCTTTGATGGTGACTTGGACTTTGTCGCCGGGCTTCGCGGGCTTGTCGGCGGGAAATGCCGAGAGCGGCAGAACGCCTTCCGTCTTGAAACCGATATCGAGAATGATGGAATCGGCGGTCACGGCAATCACCGTTCCTTCGCGGCCCTGGGTGCCCGCTTCCTTCTTGTGGGAACGGCTCTTCTCGTACTCGGAAAAAATGTTCTTGAATGATTCGACGGGCTCGGCGGGCGGCGTCGATTCCGAAGTGGCTGGGTTGGATGCGTTTGGGTCGGGCGAGCTTGAATCGGAGGTCATTGGATTAGACATGAAGGGATAAAGCCCCTGCGGCGTGATCTTGGTTAGGATAACATCGCGGAGGGTTGATTCGTTGGCTGAAACGACGCGGGAGCTCTGATGGTTTGTTCGCGGGAGTCTTCAGAAACACGTATGGAGTGCACGCATGGGTTGTCCCGCCGGGACTTGCATCATTTGTCTAGTGTCCCCAGCGCTGAAGCGCCGGGCTAAGCAGGTTCGCCCCTCCGGGTCTGGAATCCGGCGTGTATCAACTCAGGGTGTAAACTATTTTGCGTTTCCGAAGTCCAAAGAGCTTGGACGGAGACTTGTGGGGAGGAAGAAGCCCCCGATTTTAAGCGGCTCGAAACGGCGCGGCTGAAGCCGTGCCCTTCAAACAAAAACACTTATGAACGCGCGCTAGAGAGCTGGGGGTTCGGAGGTTTTAAGAATGCGAATGGAATTTGTAGTTTTGCTTCTGGTGCTCGCAGTAGTGACGAGCGGCTCGGCACAGACCTCAGCACAGACGAAGGCAAAAGAGATTGAGATTCCGTATGAGCGATTTCTGCTCGACAACGGCTTGACCGTGATCGTACACGAGGACCACAAGGCGCCGATCGTGGCGATCAATACCTGGTACCACGTGGGGTCGAAGAATGAAAAGCCGGGGAAGACCGGTTTCGCACATCTGTTCGAACATTTGATGTTCGGCGGCAGCGAGCATGCGTCGGGGCGGTACATCGACGCCATGGAAAGAATTGGCGCGACGGATTTGAACGGCACCACCAATCCGGATCGGACAAATTATTTCCAGAATGTTCCCACTTCAGCGGTGGATTTCACGCTGTGGATGGAGTCAGATCGCATGGGGCACCTGCTGGGGTCACTGGATCAGAACACACTCGACTTGCAACGGGGCGTGGTGCAGAACGAGAAACGCCAGGGCGAGAATCAGCCTTACGGGGTGACCCGACAACTGCTCACACAAAATACTTATCCCGCGGGGCATCCGTATTCCTGGACGACGATCGGAGACATGGCAGACCTGGATGCGGCGTCGATGAAAGACGTGCAGGAGTGGTTCAAGACGTACTACGGGCCGTCGAATGTGGTGCTGATATTAGCGGGCGACATCGACGTTAAGACGGCGCGAGAAAAAGTCACGAAGTATTACGGGGACATTCCGTCGGGGCCGCCAGTGGCGCACCAACAAGTGTGGATTGCGAAGATGACCGGCACGCATCGGCAGGTCGTGCAGGACCGCGTGCCGCAGGCGCGTATCTACAAAGTGTGGAACATTCCGGAATATGGCAGCGCAGACGCGGACTATCTCGATCTGGTGAGCGATTGTTTGAGCAGCGGAAAATCGTCGCGATTCTACAAGCGTCTGGTGTATGAGGACCAGATCGCGACCGATGCTGTGGCCTCCGCCAACTTGCGTGAGATTGGCGGCCAGTTCTACGTACAGGCAACGGCACGGCCGGGGCAGAGTATTGCGCAGGTGGAGAAGGAACTGGATGAGGAACTGGCGCGTTTTCTGAAAAATGGACCGACGGCCGAGGAGATGCTGCGGGTGAAGGCGCAGTACGAGGCGGAATTCATCCGCGGGATCGAGCGGATCGGAGGATTCGGAGGAAAATCGGACCGGCTGGCACAGAGCCAGGTGTTTCGAGGGAGTCCAGACGCCTACAAGATCTCGCTCAAACGCGTCCAAGATGCCACGGCGGAGGATTTGAGGGCGGCCGCTCAGCAGTGGCTTTCGGACGGCGTGTACATTCTCGAGGTGGATCCTTTCCCCGACTACAAAACCGCATCGACAGGAGCGGATCGCAGCAAAGCGCCGGATACAGGCACGCCACCCGAGTTGAAATTACCGAAGCTGCAGCGGGCCACGCTGTCGAATGGATTGAAAGTAATTCTGGCGGAGCGTCACGAAGTTCCGCTGGTGAATTTCACGCTGGCCAGCGACGCCGGGTTCGCCTCCGACGCATTGACGACGCCGGGAACTGCGAACCTGGCGATGCAGGTGCTGACCGACGGGACGCGCACGCGCAATGCGCTGCAGATCAGCGACGAGGTGGAATTACTGGGAGCGACGTTACGCGGATATTCAAACCTCGATCTATCGTTCCTTTCCCTTTCGGCGCTGACCTCGAAGCTCGACCCGTCGCTCGACCTATTTGCCGACGTGATTTTGCATCCGTCGTATCCGGAAACTGAAGTGAAGCGCGAGCAGAGACTGATGATCGCGGGAATCGAGCGCGAACAAAACACTCCCGCGACGCTGGCGTTGCGAGTATTGCCTGGGCTTTTGTACGGGGCGGGACATGCGTATGGGAATCCACTGACGGGCTCCGGGACAAAAGAGAGCGTGGCGAAACTAACGAGAGAGGATCTCGTGAAGTTCCACGATAGCTGGCTCAGGCCCAACAACTCGACGCTGATCGTGGTGGGCGACACGACGCTGAAGGACGTTATTCCGAAGCTGGAAGCGCTTTTTGCGGGATGGAAGAGCGGAAGCGCGCCGGCCAAGAACGTCCAGACCGTTGCGGTTGCGGCTAAGTCCGCCGTGTACTTGATCGACAAACCTGGGGCGCTGCAGTCGGTGATCATAGCGGGCGTGGTGGCGCCGCCTCGGGCGAATCCACAGGAAATCGCGATTGAAGCGATGAACGACAGTCTGGGCGGTACCTTTGGCGCTCGGCTGAATATGAATCTGCGGGAAGACAAGCACTGGTCGTACGGGGCGGGGACCCGTATTCGAGATGCGCGGGCGCAGCGCCCGTTCTACGCGGTCGCGCCGGTACAGACCGACAAGACCAAGGAATCGCTGGTGGAGATGAACAAGGAGTTCCGCGGAGTCGTGGGCGACAATCCCATCGGCAACGACGAGCTGGCGAAGGTTCAGGCGAACGAAACGCTGAAACTTCCGGGGTCGCGCGAGACGCTGGACGCGCTGGGACAGTCAATTGTGGACCTGGTGCAATTCGGACTCCCCGACGATTACTACGACACATACGCCGGCAAAGTTCGCGCGCTTAAGACGAGTGAGGTAAACCAGGCTGCAAAAGAAGTAGTGCTCCCGGATAACCTGATCTGGATCGTAGTGGGCGATCGGGCGAAGATCGAAGCTGGTGTGCGCGAGGTGAATCTCGGCGAGTTCCGCCTGATGGACACGGACGGGAAGGTACAGTGACGCGACCCAGAAGGGCCGCTCTTCCACGATGATTCGCGAGTTTGTGATTTCTACGAATCCGTTGGTTTGGAAATATTCTGCTGCGCTGTCTGCTTCTAAGCGACAGCGAGATAGATATAACGCAGAATAAAAAGAGCGGTGAGGATCCAGATCAGCGCGGTAACTTCACGAAATTTCCCAATAGCGATTTTGACCACTGTATAGGAGATCAGCCCCAAACTAAGACCGGTGGCGATGCTAAAGGTCAACGGAGTGGCCAACATGGTGATAAAGGACGGAACCGCCTCGCTGAACTCGCTCCATTCGATGTGCGAAATGGACTGCGTCATGAGCCCGCCCACCAGGATCAGCGCGGGCGCTGTTGCATAAGCAGGAATCGCGGTGGCCAGAGGCGCGCAGAAAGTGGCCATTAGGAAGAGACCGGCGATGGCAACATTGCTGAGGCCGGTACGCGCTCCGGCTGCGACGCCGGCCACGCTTTCAATATAGCTGGTAACGGTGGACGTGCCGGTCAAGGAGCCGAATAGTGTACCCACGGCATCGGCCACCAGAGCCCTGCCCACGCGGGGAATCCTGCCGTCTTTGATGAAACCGCCCTGCTCACACACGCCGACCAGTGTGCCCACATTGTCGAAAAGGTCGACGAACAGGAATGCGAACAAGATTTCGAGAAATCCAAGATGGATGGCCCCTCGAAAGTCGAGCTTCAGAAATGTAGAGGAAGGGTGCGGAAAAGAAAAAATCGCGATGGGCCAATGAGAAATGCCGCGCAGAATTCCCAACAGCGTCGTAGCGAAGATTCCGATCAGAATTCCACCGTTGACTCTCCTCGCCATCAGGATGAGAGTCAAGGCCAGTCCGAAGCAAGCCGTTTGCACCTCCTTATCGGAGAAGCGGCCCAGGCCGACGAAGGTAGCAGGGTTCGCGACCACCAGTTTGGCGTTGCGCAGCCCGATGAAGGCAATGAACATTCCGATACCCGTAGCGGTGGAGTGCTTAAGGCAGTCGGGCATACCGTTGACAATTTGCTCGCGCACGCGCGATACGGTCAACAACAGAAAGACAGAGCCCGAAATAAAAACCACCGCTAGCGCAGTCTGCCACGGAACATGCATGCCGATGCAGACCACATAAGTAAAGTAGGCGTTCAGCGACATCCCAGGCGCAAGAGCGATGGGGTAGTTGGCGTAGAGGCCCATCACCAGCGTGGCCGCTGCGGCTGAAATGCACGTCGCAAATAGAACACCTTCGGGCGGCATTCCCGCTTGCGCGAGGAGCTGCGGGTTCACGACGATAATGTAGGCCATGGTTACAAATGTCGTAAGGCCGCCCAGCATTTCCTGTTTAACGGTAGTGTGGCTCTCGGCGAGTTTGAAGTAGCGATCGATCAATTGTCTTCCTTGAGCGGAAGTGTTTCCGACAGCGCCCGGAACGTGCGGCACTGCTTGCTTCTAATACTGGTTTCAGTAACGGATCTTGTCTGGATGTTGCTCCCACGCTCGAAATGCCTCGAGTGCTTCCTCGCGCATCATCTGAATCATGGGAATCTCGCGCTCGGCGTGCGGCTGTTTGATCTCTGCATAGATCGCGGAATCATCAAAGCCGATTTTCGCAGCGTCTGCCGCGAGATTGCCAAAGTAAACTTTGTCGATCCGAGCCCAATAGATCGCGCCGAGGCACATGGGGCAGGGTTCGCAGGAAGTGTAAAGATTGCAGCCCTTAAGTTCGAAGAATCCAAGTTTCTGGCAAGCTTGCCGGATGGCTAGCACTTCAGCGTGCGCTGTCGGATCGTTCGTCGCCGTGACTTGATTTGCAGCTTCCGCTACGCCTTTGCCATCTTTCACCACGACGGCTCCGAACGGGCCGCCGCGTCCGGAGCGTACATTCTCGAGCGAGAGTCGAATGGCGCGGGCCATGAAAGCTTTGTCCATGTGGGTTGGTTCCGTCATCCGTCATTGCGTAATCATCAAGGGCGTCGAGACCCCAGCCACCCGTGCATCTGCGCGCAAATCGGTCGTCATGGACTCTTTCGCGGCAGGTTGAGAGAGTAAGTATAAGCGGGGTGCGGAAATACTCAAAGTTTTTCTAATCCTCAGTATGACAAGTCTGACGACAGTCTGACAATCGGGAAAAGTTGAAAAAGGCGGGCCGGCACGATAGGCTCGGGCATGGACGGGCACGCATTTGTTTCGCGTCGTGTCGCGATGCCGGATGGAATTCGTCCGGGAGCGATCATCGTGCGCGATGAGGTACGCGATGGAAAGATTAGCGCCATCGTGCCCGCCGATCAGGTACCCGCTATCGCCGAGGTGCACGACTTCGGCGGTGCGGTGATTCTTCCGGGACTCGTCGATTCTCATCTGCACATCAACGATCCGGGGCGAGCTGAGTGGGAAGGATTTGAGACGGCAACGCGCGCAGCGGCGGCTGGCGGCTACACGACGCTGGTCGACATGCCGCTTAACTGTCTGCCACCGACGGCTACAGTCCCGGCGCTGGCTGCCAAGCGCCAAGCGGCCGCGGGGCGATGCTGGGTCGATTGGCTGGCATGGGGCGGCCTAGTCAGCAACAACTCCCGCGACGATCAAGTGGAGATTGAAGCGCTCGCGGCCGCGGGGGTGCCGGGATTCAAATGCTTTCTGGTCCATCCCGGAATCGACGGGTTCACCATGGTCACCGAGGCTGAGCTGCGCGCCGCCTTGCCCCAGGTAGCTCGGACCCGCCTGCCGCTGCTGGTCCATGCCGAACTTCCTGGCCCAATCGATGAGGCGACGCGTCTGCAAAATAATAATAATGAAGATGCGGATTGGCGCCACTACTCGACCTATCTGCAATCGCGGCCGGAGGAAGCCGAACTCGCGGCGATCCGGTTACTGCTATCGCTCTGCCGCGAGTACAAGTTCCGCCTGCACATTGTTCATCTCTCGGCAAGCTCGGCGCTTGCGGAATTGTGCGCGGCGCGGGCGGAGGGGCTTCCGGTCAGTGTCGAAACTTGTCCACACTATTTGCATTTCTGCGCCGAAGAGATTCCGGACGGGGCCACATTGTGTAAGTGCGCGCCACCGATTCGCTCTCGCGAAAACCGCGAACGGTTGTGGCAGGGTCTAAAAGACGGAGTCATCGACCTGGTCGCGACCGATCACTCGCCTTGTCCGCCGGCAATGAAGCGACTCCAAGAAGGAAGCTTCAAAGCTGCGTGGGGAGGAATTGCGAGCCTTTCTCTGGCGCTTCCTTTAATGTGGACCGAGGCCCGGCAGCGCGGATTCACGATGACGGATCTCACGCGCTGGATGGCGGAAGCACCGGCTCGACTCGCCGGATGCAGCGCTCACAAGGGCCGAATTGCGGAAGGATTTGATGCCGACTTCGTGATCTTCGAACCGGAAGCGGAGTTCGTCGTGACCGAGGACCGGCTGTATTATCGGTATCCTGTGTCTCCTTACTTGGGGAAGAAACTGCGGGGCTTGGTGAAAGCAACGTATCTGCGCGGGCAGGTCGTGTTCGGCGATGGACAGTTTTCGAGAGAGCCACGAGGACGGGAAGTTCGTTGCCAAACGGAACTTTGTCATCCATATGGTTAAGGCATGACGCAAGAGCACATCATCGGCAAATCGGTGCCACGCAAGGAAGGCCGCGACAAAGTGACGGGCGCGGCGCGCTACATCGACGACATGACCATGCGGGGAATGCTCTACGGCGCGACGGTTCGCAGTCAGATTGCTCGCGGTGTAATCAAAAGGATTTCGTTTGACCCGCAGTTCGATTGGGCCGACTTTGTCACCGTTACCGCGCAAGATATTCCGGGCAAGAATTGCATCGCCCTGATCGGAGACGATCAACCGTGCCTGGCGGATGGGAAGGTCAATCATCCCGAGGAACCGATCCTGCTCCTGGCGCATGCGGATCCGCATCTCTTACGGAAGGCTGTGGATGCCGTCGCGATCGAATACGAATCTTTGCCGGCGGTTTTCACCATTGAAGACAGCGAGCGGCCTTCTCAAATCATTTGGGGGACGGACAATACGCTCAAAACTTTCTTGATCTCGAAGGGCGATGTCGATGGCGTTTGGGCCAATGCCGACTACATCGTTGACGGCGAGTACACCACGGGCGCGCAGGAACAGCTCTACATCGAAAATAACGGGGTGATTGCGGCCTTCGATCGCGAACACGGAATTACCGTGTGGGGTTCGCTGCAGTGTCCTTATTATGTGCACAAGGCGCTGATGGCGTTGTGCGATCTGCCGGCAGAGAAGACTCGTGTGGTGCAGGCTGAGACCGGGGGCGCTTTTGGCGGCAAGGAAGATTATCCCTCGATCATTGCGGGCCACGCGGCGCTTCTGGCCATGAAGTCTGGACGGCCTGTAAAAATCGTCTATGACCGACTCGAAGACATGACGGCGACTACGAAGCGCCACCCTTCGCGCACGCGTCACCGCACTGCGGTCAGCAAAGACGGGAAAATTCTGGGTGGAGAGATCGACTTCACGATTGATGGCGGCGCCTACGCGACGTTGTCGTCCGTAGTTCTCTCGCGGGGCACCATCCATGCGGGTGGTCCTTATTATTGGCCGAGTGTCCGCATTCGCGGAAAAGCCATGGCGACAAACGCTCCGCCGCACGGGGCGTTTCGCGGTTTTGGCGCTCCGCAGAGTCTGTTTGCGATGGAGCGGCACATGGATCGTATCGCGCGCGCCTTGGGACTTTCTCCGGTCGAAATCCGACGCCGTAATTTCCTCAAGCCGGGTGAAACCACTACCACAGAACAAACCATCCGCGAAGAAATTGATCTGGGAAAACTTCTTGATCGAGCACTCGAACTTTCGGACTACACGGCAAAGAGGGCGCGCTTCGCACAGCGGAACAAGGTTGGGCACATAAAAAAAGGAATGGGGATCGCCGCCTTTCTGCATGGCGCAGGCTTTACGGGTTCGGGCGAGCGTTATCTCGCTTCCGTGGTGGCGGTGGAGGGCTGTGCGGATGGGGGCGTGCGCGTGCTGGTTTCAAGCACCGAGTTCGGGCAGGGGACAAACACCGTGCTCTGCCAGATCGCCGCCGAAGCTTTGGGTCTGCCCTACGAGGATGTTCGAATTGCGCAGCCGGATACTAATCAAGTACCGAACAGCGGACCGACGGTTGCGTCGCGAACGGCCATGGTCGTCGGAAATCTCGTGCGGTCGGCCGCTCTGGGAGTCAAGCAAACATTGATTGCGAGTGGCATGATCGGCGGTTCCTGTTCGCCAGAGGAATTTCGCACAGCTTGCCGTGAGTATATTGCCGCGCACGGCGAACTGCGCTCCTTCGCGCGCTACCAACCTCCAGAGGGCGTTTTCTGGGACGATCAGAAATATCGTGGCGAAGCCTATGCTTCTTTTGCCTGGGCGATTTATGTTGCAGAAGTCGCGGTGGACCTTTCGACCTATAGCGCGAGAGTCGAGGATTTCGTGGCTCTGCAGGAAGTGGGCAGAGTTCTTCACCCCGTTCTGGCGAAAGGCCAAATTGCTGGTGGTGTGGCGCAAGGCATCGGATTTGCGCTGTACGAAAAAGTCGTCTGGCAAAACGGGCGCATGCAGAATGGGCAGATGACAAACTACATCATGCCGACCTCAGCGGATTTGCCGCCGATTCGGGTGTTCTTCGAAGAAATGGGCAATGTTCACGGGGCCCATGGGGCAAAAGGAATCGGCGAACTTCCGATGGATGGCCCGGCTCCGGCGATCGTCAACGCGATCGGGGATGCGGTCGGCACCGGCTTCGATTCCGTCCCACTCTTGCCGGAAGATATTTTTGAAGCAGTGGGCGCCGGCGGAGAACGATGAGCCACTTCTCCGCAGGGCGCCGCAAAGATCGCGGCAAAGACGGCCGCGGTAAATGCGAGCTTTCTCTTACGGTAAACCGGAAACCGGAAACCGTTCTTGTCTTTCCCATGGAAAGGCTGTTGGATGTTCTGCGAAACGAACTTGGTCTGACAGGTACAAAGGAAGGTTGCGGCGAGGGCGAGTGTGGTTCTTGCTCCGTTTTGATGGACGGCAAGTTGGTGAATAGCTGTCTCGTCCCCGCGCTTCAGGCGGCGGGCGCGAATCTTATTACGATCGAAGGCGTCGCTGAGGGCTCGCAATTAAACGCGATGCAGACAGCTTTCCTCGAATGCGGCGGTGCGCAGTGTGGCATCTGTACTCCCGGGATGATTCTGAGCGCCGGCCATCTGCTAAACAACAAGGCCGATCCGACTCTGGATGACATTCGCGAGGCGCTGGCGGGAAATCTTTGCCGTTGCACGGGTTACATGCAGATTTTTGAGGCCGTGCTGCAGGCGGCGCGCCGCAGGACTGGGGCATGAGGGTCGGCGAATGAGGGCTGCCGCATGAGATCCGATCCCGCCGATTACGAATTGATCGCGCCGGGCACGTTGCAGGCGGTAGTCGCGCTTCTGGCGGATGAGCCGGGCAAATGGGTCCCGATCGCTGGCGGCACCGATTTGATGGTGCTGTATGCGGCCGGCAAACTTGCTGCGCGGAAGCTGGTGAGTATCTGGAATTTGGCGGAGCTGCGAGACATCGAAGTTTCGCCGGACGAAATCAAGATCGGCGCGGGATGCACTTACACCGAACTGCGTGAGCACGAAGTGATCGCACGGGAATTTCCGTTGCTGGCGAGCGCAGCACGCTGGACGGGAGGGATCGCGAGTCAGAATCGCGGAACGCTGGGAGGCAACATCGTTAATGCCTCGCCCGCCGCCGACTCCCTGCCGGCGCTGTTGGCTTACGAGGCGGAATTGATTCTGGTGTCGGTGCGTGGCGAGCGGCGAGTGCCTCACGTCGGCTTCCACACCGGCTATAAGAAAATGAGGTTGGCGCCTGATGAGCTGATTCGGTCCATCTGTCTTCAACGACGCTTTTCGGGGCATCTTCATTACTCGCGGAAAGTGGGAGCTCGCAGTGCACAGGCCATTTCGAAAGTGTGCGTAGCCGCGTTGGGACGACTTCGCGGCGGCGGCGCGACGGGTGTGATTGACGACGTTCGCATTGCGCTTGGCAGCGTGGCGCCGGTTCCACTTCGTTTGAAGGAAGTGGAACGGATTGTGTCGGGAAAGTCTGTCGATGGGGAACTTGTGCAGCTGGCAAAAAAGGCGGTCGCCGCTGCGATCCAGCCCATCGACGACATTCGATCCACGGCGAGATACCGCGCCGCGGTGACGGGCAATCTGGTTGCGGAATTTCTTGAGCAGCTGGGCGGCAGTGGGAAGCCCGCATGAACAATGTGCTGGCGCGCTGGAATTTTCTTTCCGTTGCAGCAGCGGTCGATGAGATACTGCCGTGCTGTGGCTCACGAGCGTGGGCGGGCCGAATGGTGGCGCGAAGACCGCTGCCCGACGAAGCCACGCTGTTCGCGGCGTCGGACGAAACTTGGCGCAGTTTGGCGGAATCGGACTGGCTGGAGGCATTTCGCAGCCATCCTCGAATCGGTGCATCGCGGATTGCTGAGTCGCGGGCGCCGGAAGCGGCTTTGCCTCGGTCGGCCGTGTGGTCGGAGCAGGAGCAGCGAGAGGTCACGGCAGCTGGGGATTCAACGAAGAGTGCGCTAGCGGAAGGAAATCGGGAATACGAGCGACGATTCAACCGAATTTTCATCGTTTGCGCGACCGGCAAGTCCACGGCAGAGATTCTGAAGAGTTTGCTGCGGCGGTTGAAAAATGACGAACGAACCGAACTTCAGGAAACGGCGGAACAACAGCGGCAGATCACGCAGATTCGTCTGAGAAAGTGGCTTCAATGATGATGCACGTTTCTACGCACGTTCTGGACATTGCTCGAGGGCAGCCGGCAAAGGACGTGCCGGTCCGCTTAGAGCGGCGAGATGCATGCGGCGCTTGGCGCCTGCTGGCAGCGGCGCGCACGGATCAGGACGGCCGGTGCGCTCGGTTGTGGCCCGAGAAGGAAACGCTGACTCCGGGGTTTTATCGCCTGGGTTTCGAGACTGCCACTTATTTTGCGGCGCGCAAACTCGAGGGCTTGTATCCGCTGGTGGAGATTACTTTTCAAGTTCGAGAGGGCGAAGAGCGTTTTCACATTCCTTTGTTGCTGAGTCCGAATGGATACACGACTTATCGGGGAAGCTGAAATCATCAGGGAAGAGTCCGAGGGGGCCGACAAACGTGACCTTTTCAATCCGAGAATGGATCCACCTAGCGGTTCGGTGGTTCCATGTTTTTGCGGGAATCATGTGGATCGGGCAAACCTATTACTTCACCTGGCTGGACGGTCAATTCGGAAAACTCGCAAAGGAAGCAGCCGCCGCAAAGACACCTCCGGCGGTGTGGATGGTTCACAGCGGCGGCTTCTATTCCGTCGAAAAACAGAAGTCCCTTTGGGTATTGCCCGAGCTGGTTCATTGGTTTCGTTGGGAAGCTTTAATGACGTGGGTCAGCGGAATGGTGCTGCTCGTCCTCGTCTATTACTTCACCGGCGGACTCATCGACCCCGACGTTGCCAACATTTCGCAAGGTGCGGGCGTTGTCATCGGCCTGGCTGTTCTGGCCGCTGGTTGGCACATCTACGATCTGGCAGTCCGGTCGGCTCTCGGCAAATCTGAATGGGCGTTCGCGGCATTTTCGCTGGGGATGACTGCCGCGATCTCCTGCGGACTGGTGCATATTCTCAGTGGACGCGCAGCTTTTATCCATGTCGGAGCGATGTTCGGGACCATTATGACGGCCAACGTTTGGTTCCGGATTCTTCCTGCTCAGCGCAAGATGATCGCCGTCGCTGCTGCCGGCGCCAAGTTTGATCCGGCACTGGGCGCTCAGGCCAAGTTGCGCTCCAAGCACAATACCTTCATGGCAGTGCCCGTAGTCTTTCTGATGATCAGCAATCATTTCCCGGTGGGAACCTACGGAAACAGATATGGCTGGGAGATCCTGACCGCTCTCATCCTGATTGGCTGGGTAGCGGCGAAAGTCGTTCGCGAAGCCTAGACGCAGCGGAAAGCTTACAGTTGTCGATGGTCGGCAAGGGTGAATCGAGTGCAGGCAAGCCGTGACAAAACAGATCGAGCCCGCGAGGTCATTGCCCGCTGTCAGACTCTCGCCCGGTTCAGTGAAGATGCGGACGGCATCCGCCGCACATTTCTCTCTCCGCCGATGCGGGAGTGCCACCGCGAAATCGCCCGATGGGTTGCTCCTTTGGGAGCCACATCAAGGGTCGATGCCGCAGGGAATTTGCGCATGGGTTACCCGGCAGCGCGGCTGGATGCACCGCGCTTGCTGATTGGCTCGCATCTTGATACCGTACCGAACGCCGGAGCGTACGACGGCGTTCTCGGAGTCGTTCTTCCCATTGCACTGCTTGGCGCTTTGAACGGCCGCAGGCTTCCCTTTGCAATCGAAGTGGTCGGTTTCTCCGAAGAGGAGGGCGTTCGCTTCAGCACGCCGTTTATCGGCAGCCGCGCGCTCGTGGGCAGCGTGGATGAGGATTTGCTCAGCCGCCAGGACGCGCAAGGAATTTCGATACGCAAGGCAATTGAGGATTTTGGTTTGAATCCGGCAGAAATTGCGCAGGCTGCAATGCAAGACAATGTCTTGGGATATGTGGAATTCCACATCGAGCAGGGGCCGGTGCTCGAGAACGTCGACCGTCCGCTCGGAGTCGTCGAAGCGATAGCCGGCCAGAGCCGGTTGGAGTTTACATTTATAGGGCACGCCAATCACGCGGGAACGACACCGATGAATCTCCGCCATGATGCGCTTACCGCCGCTGCCGAGTGGATCGGTGCAGTGGAGCGGCGGGCGCTGAATACTTCCCGACTGGTGGCTACGGTAGGCGCGATTCAAGCCAAGCCCGGCGCGACGAACGCCATCGCAGGGGAAACGCGAGTGACTCTGGATGTGCGTCACCGGCATGACGAAGCGCGAAACCGGGCGGTGGACTATTTGGTTCAGCAGGCGGAAGATGTTGCCACGCGTCGTGGGCTAAAGATGCGATGGAATGTGCTGATGGATCAGGCGGCCGTGCCCATGGATCCATTTTTGGTGAGCCAGGTAGAGCAAGCCGTCAGCAGCGCGGGATGCGAGCCCTACCGCATGGTAAGCGGCGCCGGCCACGACGCCATGATATTGGCGGAAAAAGTTCCCGCCGCCATGATTTTTCTGCGCACACCGGGCGGCATCAGCCACGATCCAGCCGAATCGCTGGAAGTCGGCGACGTGACGAAGGCTATCGATTGCGGATTGCACCTGCTTGATCAGCTGGCGTCGTCATCTCAGTTTCAAAGAAAGACACAGCATGCATAACCTCGGCCGCACACGAAGCTCACAACAACCGAACCATCTTCTTCTGACGCCGGACACATTTGTACGCACCACGCTACCGGGCATGAAGGGGTGCACGGCGATTGTGCATGCGGGGTCGGCACTAGGCGCGCATTTTACGCAGTACACAGCGGAATTTGAGCCCGGCGGCGAACTGGGCGGCGAGTTCGACGGAATGACGGCGCAGCGCTTCGTCTTTGTCACCGAAGGCGCCGTCAAACTGGATGTGAACAACCAGCAAAACCGACTCGGGACGCGCGGTTATGCCTATGTACCGGCAGGTCTGGTGCATCGGATTACGGCGACCGAGAAGAGCCGCGTGGCGGTCATTGAAAAGGCTTATGAGGCCTTGCAGACGATCCCACCGCCGCATTTAATTGTGTCGCATGAAGACAAAGTTGCGTCGCATGCGCTTGGAGATGATCCCGGATTGCAGGTCAAGTGCCTTTTGCCGGACGAGATGAGCTTCGATTTTGCAGTCAACACCATGGTCTACCTGCCGGGTGCCGCGCTCAGCATGGTGGAAATGCATGTGATGGAGCACGGGCTCATGATGCTCGAGGGCGGAGGAATCTACCGACTCGGAGATTCGTGGTATCCGGTCACGGCTGGGGATTTCATCTGGATGGGACCATGGTGTCCGCAGTGGTTCGGGGCGATCGGGAAAGTCCCGGCCAAGTATCTCATCTACAAAGATTCAAACCGGCATCCGCTGGCTGGCGTGCCCACATGAAAATCGAAATTGACGGACCCAGGCTGATAGCTGAGATTGAAGCGCTCGCTGCGATCTCTGACGCGGAAGCGCCTGCCGTCACGAGAATTGTTTTTGGCTCGGCTGATCTGAGGGCCCGCGCGTGGCTCAGAGCCCGCTGCAAAGAGGCCGGTCTTGCGGTGCGCCAGGATCCGATTGGAAACACGTTTGTGCGCTGGACCGGTTCCGATCCCATGCTGCCGGCCGTCGGCACCGGTTCTCACATTGACGCGATTCCGAACGCAGGTAAGTACGACGGTGTGGTTGGAGTGCTTGGAGGTCTCGAAGCGATTCGAGCTTTGCAGCGCGGCGGTTTCCGCCCCAGGCATTCCATCGAATTGCTGGTGTTCACCTCGGAGGAACCAACGCGCTTTGGGATCGGATGCATCGGGAGCCGCATGCTTTCGGGAACTCTTTCCGCTGATGCTGCGCGACAGTTCAAGGACAGCGAGGGTGCGTCGCTCGATGAAGTTCGCGAAAGAGCGGACGTGCGGGGAGAACTCGAAGCCGTCAAGCTGACGCGCGACTATTACAAGGCGTTTGTCGAACTACACATTGAGCAGGGTCCTGTGCTCGAGCGCGAGCGAATTCCGCTGGGAGTGGTGACCAGCATTGCGGCGCCGGCCAGCTTGATTATCTCCATCGAAGGCTCAGGCGGGCACGCGGGCGGAGTGCTGATGCCAGCTCGCCACGATGCGCTCTGCGCCGCGGCGGAATTGATCCTCGCAATAGAGAACGCCGCGCTCACCAACGGAGCGATCGATACCGTGGCTACGGTCGGCATCTGCGAGGTTTTTCCTGGAGCAGTTAATAGCATTCCCAGCCGGGTTCGCCTTAGCGCTGACATTCGTGACACCGATCTTGTGCGGCGTGACCGCGTGATGCAGAAGATGGAAAGCAGCGGCAAGGTGATCGCCGAGAACCGGCAAGTGTCGGTGCGCACCGAGTTAGTGAACGCGGACGCGCCGGCCCTTTGCGCGCCCCTGGTCGCCGAAGCCCTTTCCGAGTCTTGCCGGAGACATAATCTGAACTTTCTTCCCATGGTGAGCCGCGCCTACCATGACTCGCTCTTCATGTCACGTATTGCTCCTACCGCAATGCTGTTTATTCCCTGTCGACACGGGTACAGTCATCGCCCCGACGAATATGCGTCCCCGGAAGATATCGGCCGGGGAACACTGGTGCTCGCGGAAACTCTGGCGGCGCTTTCCCAATAATAATTGTTCGGCGTTGCATGCTCGCCGGGGGCCAAGCTCGGCGTCCCATCCTCCAATCAATTTTGCGAGTAAGTCGACGAGTTCATGGACTTACGAATCCTGGCATAACCGGGCTTGATGATCGAATAGATGTGATCACAGCGCTGGTCGTAAGGCAAAAAGGCGCTCTTCATCGCGTTGATGGTGATCTTCTCGAAGTCGTCCAGAGACAGGCCAAAGGAATCCGCTGCGGCCTCGAACTCCTGGGTCATGCTGGTGCTGCTCATCAACCGGTTATCGGTGTTGAGGGTGACGCGAAACTTCTCCTGATAAAGAATCTTGAAGGGGTGCTCAGCTAGGCTGGGCGCGGCGCCGGTATGGACGTTGCTGATGAGACAAATTTCCAGCGGAATTCTTTTATCTAACACGTACTGAGCAAGATCGCCTAATTTCACGGCCTTGCCATCCACGACGGCGATATCATCGATTAATCGCGTCCCGTGACCGATCCGGTGTGCTCCACAGTACTGAATCGCCTGCCAAATCGACTCCTTCCCATAACCTTCCCCAGCGTGAACCGTAATGTTGAAATTCTCCCGCTGAATGTAGTGAAAGGCTGCCACGTGTTTCTTGGGAGGATAGCCGCCTTCTTCTCCCGCAAGATCGAAGCCGACAACTCCCCGCGCACGAAAGTCGACCGCGATTTCCGCCATTTCCAACGACACGTCCATGTTGCGCATGGCGCAGATGATCAGGCCCGAAGAAATTCCGAAATCCTTACGACCTCGCTCCAGTCCTTTCAAGACGGCCGAAACTATCTGCTGATGAGTCAATCCTTTCTTAGTATGAAAAACTGGCGCGAAACGAGTTTCGAAATAAACCACGCCGTCCCTGCTCAGGTCTTCTGCTTGTTCATAGGCGACGCGTTCCAAAGCCTCCTCGGTTTGCATAACTGCAATGGTGTGGGTGAAGCCCTCCAGATATTTGGCGAGACTCCCCTGGTTTGCGCCGCGAAAAAACCATTGTGCCAATGCTTCGGGGTCTGCGGTTGGAAGTTCCTCGTATCCTGCGTCTCTCGCCAGCTCAATCACAGTTCGCGGTCGCGGTACACCATCCAAATGCTCGTGCAATAGGACTTTGGGAAGACTCCGTAACAACTCTTTTTCAAGTTTCATCGAATGCTCTCTTTTTGTTCGAGCATTTTGTCTCGAACGGCCCCGTGAATCGTTGCAAGATAATACACCGCTTCTCAGAACAAATTCTCTCCCCGACCGGTGTGCAACCGGTGTTGTACAATCCCACCCCAATGCCATTGAGGGAAAATCGCCGCGCATGAAGCAAGCCGCCGCACAGAAATCCTCGGCCACCGATTATGGTTTGCGTCGCGAGATTCTCTCTCCGATGGAAACATTGGCGCAGTCCGTCTCCACCATGGCTCCCACGACTTCGCCCGCGGCCACGATCCCGCTGGTTTGCGCTCTTGCCGGCAATGGAACATGGCTGGCGTATACGCTGGCGACCGCGGCCGTATTGCTCGTGGGCTTGTGCATTAGCCGCTATGCCCGCCACTCCGCGTCGCCGGGTTCGTTGTACATCTACGCTTCGACGACTCTGCCTCCATGGCTGAGCGCGACCGTCGCATGGAGTCTGTTACTGGCTTACGTGACGACGGGATCGAGCGTCATTGGCGGCTTCTACCACTACGCGAATTTGTTGTTGCACGACGCCACCGGTCATGTCTACTCAACCGTTTTGCTGGCCACACTAGTCACGGGCGCTTCGGTTTGGATTGCCTATCGCGACGTGAAGATCTCCGCGGAACTGATGCTCTGGATCGAGGCTACATCCGTCACGGTGATTGTGATCGTGGTCGCGCTGCTCCTGGTGCGCCATGGCTGGCAGCTGGATTGGGAACAAATTCATCTCCACGGTATGACTGGCAGCGGGTTGCGGCTCGGACTGGTGCTCGCGCTCTTTAGTTTCGTTGGATTCGAGAGCGCCACGACGTTGGGCTCGGAGGCGCGCGACCCGCTGAAGACGATTCCGCGAGCGGTCATCCAAAGCGCGATTCTCGCCGGAGCCTTCTTTATCATCTGCGCCTACGCGGAGGTGTTGGGTTTCCACCTTGCGGGCCAGGACTTGGGCAAAAGTCAGGATCCAATGCATGTGGTGGCCCGAGAGGGCGGCGTGCCCGTGCTGGGAGTGCTGATCGATATTGGCGCACTCGTCAGCTTGTTTGCCTGCACCCTGGGATGCATTACGGCGGCAGCACGTGTGTTGCTGCTGATGGCGCACAATGGGCTTGCCCACGATTCTCTGTGCACGACGCATGCTCGGAATCAAACACCAAGTCGTGCAGTCGTGATCACCGGAGCGGCCGCGCTGTTGCCGGTAGCGGTGCTGGCGGCCCGCGGTGCCGGCGGATTGGATGTCTACGGCTGGCTGGGCTCGCTGGCGACATACGGGTTTATCGTCGCCTATGCGTTGGTTTGCGTCGCTCTGCCACGCTACTTGCGCGACCACAAGGTTGACCGCCCGGGAGCCCAAATCGTGCCATGGCTGGCCGGCGCCGCCATGCTGCTCGCACTGGTTGGCAATTTATACCCGATGCCCGAAGGACCGTATGGCAAGCTTCCCTACGTTTACCTCGCCTATCTGACCGCCGGGCTGCTGTGGTTCGTAATTCGACGGCGCAGTAAGGCGGGGGCACTCGCCGGGAGCTAAGGCTGCCACGTCGCCCCCGCCATAAAAATATCTAATCTACACCAAAGAAATTATCACTAAAGGGAAAGCTTTCATTCCCGTCCCGACTCGAGTAGATTTAGTCCGTCTTTCTTGCGGGCAGACGTGAGCAACCCAGCCTTGCCGCGAATATCGGTCGGACGACACCGCGGTAGTTCAACCGCCGGCAAGCCGCGGTGGATGTAGGTGTGTGTTCAGAATTTCCACGAGGCAATTGATGACAACAACTAAGATGACTAAATTGTGGACGACCAAATCGACGACTAAGAGAGTTGCGTTGCGGGTTCTCCTCGCCGGGCTTTCCTTGGGAATGTCGTCTGCCTTCGCCCCTAGCGCTCGGGCGCAGCAGACGCTCGGCGGCATCACCGGCTCGGTCGCCGACAAAACCGGCGGCGTTCTGCCGGATACTGACGTGACGGTTGTGGGTGACCAGACGAAACTCACCCGCACGCAGAAAACCAACGCGAATGGCATGTACGACTTCGTCAACCTGCCCATCGGCACCTACACGCTAACCTTCACGCACAACGGCTTCGAGACGCAGAAAATGCCTTCGATTACGGTTCAGGCGAATCGCACGGCAACCATCAACGTGGCACTGCCGGTCGGCAAGGTGGGGACGGTCGTCGAAGTGCAGGCCGATCCGATGATGAATGCGGTCGACACCACGAACGGATACATCCTCGAACAAAAACAGATTGAGTCCGTCCCGCTGCCGACCGGCAGCTTCACCGGACTCGCCATTCTTTCTGCCGGAGTAAATGCCGAACTGCCCTCCGGCACCGGCGCCAACGATGGACTCGGCAACCAGCCGATTTGGGCCAACGGCCAGCGCGATACCAGCAACACCTTCCTGCTGAATGGGGTCGATGCCAGCAACCTGTTCAACGGGAAGACCACGAGTACGGTGGCGTCCGCCCGCATCGTCAACAATACCGGCGTTGCCGGCGCCGGCAGCACCACTGCGGAAGTAATTCAGACTACGGCGTCGCCCTACCTCTCCATTGGTCAGGCGTTGCCGACGCCCGCACCGGAGACCATTCAGGAATTTCGCGTAAACACCTCCATGTACGACGCGCAACAGGGATCGACCAGCGGCGCGCACATCGACATGAGTACTGCGTCTGGAACCAATGCAATTCACGGCCAGACTTACCTGCACCGCGAAACCGACTGGCTGAATGCCGCTCCGTTTTTTTACAACCAGGATGCCAACATCCCCAGCAATGAAAAGGTGCCCGAGTTACACCGTTACATCGCAGGTGGAGCGATCGGGTTCCCGCTCATCAAGGACAAGCTTTTTGGTTTTCTGAGCTACCAGCACACGCATGTTTCCGATCTGGAGATTGGAACCTCGCGCACGGCCGTGCCGTTCGGGCTGACCGACGATCGCAGCCCGCAGGCATTGGCTGCTGTCGCTAACAGCAACTGGCCTTGCGGCGGACTGAACGAGCCCGCTTGCGTAACCGCTGTGGTCGCGCCTAATCCGCCGGGCTCAAACGGGCCGTTCACCATCGATCCCGTTGCCTACGCCATGTTGAACTACAAGCTGCCGAATGGCCAGTACATGATTCCCTCGGCGAATCCTAATTTCACGCCAACCCTCAATTTTCCGGAAAATGTTTTCGTCACCCAACCGGCGTATTTCATCACCGACCAGGCCGTAGCCGATGTCGATTACCTGGTGAGTTCCAAAGATACTTTGGCATTGAAGTATTACTACCAGCATGATCCGACGGCGGCGCCTTTCGCGTATTCCGCTGTCGAGGGGTTTACGCAACGTTTAGACGCCGGCAGTCAGGTTGCCAGCATTACGAACACGCAGTCCCTTCGACCGAACTTTAGCCTCACGGAAGTATTCGGGTTCATTCGCGAGAAGGACTACAGCACAATTGGGCAGCCCTTCAGCCCTCAATCGATAGGCCCGGGCATCAACAATTTTGGATCGTCAGTTTTCCCCGGAATCACAATCTATGATGACTTAGGAAATTCTTCCCCGGCCAATATAAATGGCGTTTTCAACGCTGCGACCACGATCGGATCGACGGCGGCTTCGCAGGGCGCCTTCACCGGCCTTTTTCAAAACCGCTGGATGCCTTCCGCCAGTGCCATTTGGAATCACGGCAAACATACAATTACATTCGGCGGAAGTTTCTCCCACACCCAGCTGAATGCGCGCGATCGAAGAACGAACTCGGGGATGATCGGCTTCACCAACTTCGCCAATTTCCTCACGGGCAGCCCCATCACCTACACCGCGGACGGATACATCGCCACCACCTTCTTGCAGGGCAACGCCAACCGCTACTATCGCTCCAACGAGAACGGCTTGTATCTGCAGGACAAGTTTCAGTTCCGCCCCAATCTCAGCGTAAGCGTGGGCTTGCGCTTCGACGATCACGGAGGCCTGACGGAAAAGTCCGGAAAAATCTTCAATTTCGATCCGTCGGCTTACAACTACAACCCGGCCACCGACACCATCGTTTCGAATGGCTTTATTGTCGCCGGGAACAATCCTCTCTTCCCGACCAAAGGCGTCAGCAATTCGACTCTCACCGGCCGCCAATGGGGCCTCGCGCCGCGCATCGGAGTCGCGTGGAGTCCGAAGAGATTCAACGACAAAATCGTGGTGCGCGCGGGCTGGGGCATGTACTACGATCGCGGAGAGCTCTTCACTTACTTGTCTCCTGGTTTCGCCTCCGGCGTCATCGCGGGTGGTCCGTTCGGCGTGAACCAGACCCCGCCATGGGTCAATCAGACGTCTTGCAGCGTGTACGGATATACCTATTGCAGCACTTTCGAAAACCCGTGGGGGCCTGCGCTCGGTACCCCTCCCAGCGGCAATCCCGCGGACCTGTCTCTCCCCAATGCCGGCCTCATCGCCACCGGGATTCCGCTCTTCTCCTTCGCCGATTACAACCGCGCCAACAAACTCCCCTACACTCTCAACCAGACGCTCAACATACAATGGCAGCCGCGCCGGGACCTCGCTATCGAGATCGGCTACGTGGGCAATCTCGGTCGTCATGAAATCGTTCCACTGCCTTTCAACCAGGCGCAGATTGCCTCGCCGAGCCATCCCATCCGGCCGGGCACGCCGTATGAGCAGGACTACACCTATGGATATACGATTGTTACTCAGCCCAAAGGCTTCACGCCCATCAACCTGCCTCCCGGCACCCTCCCCACCAGCAACCAACCATACCAGTCAAACTTTGAAGGCGGAAATGTCGATCTTCGAGTTCCCTACATCGGCTATTCCTCCGAGTCGGAGTCCTATACGGCCGCTGGTATCTCGGCTTACAACGCACTGCAGAGCCATGTGGAAAAACGCATGAGTCACGGCTTCCAGGTTGGCTTCTCGTATACCTACTCGCACTCGACCGACGAACAAAGCGCGATGGGACTGTTTTACAACGGCAACAATCCTCTGAATCTGCGCTCTGGGTACGGTCTGTCGGACTTCGATCGCAAGCACGTAATCAATTTCACGTATCGCTACGAACTGCCGAAGTTCTACTCGCAATCCACAGTCAAAGGCAAGATTGCCGACGGGTGGGCTATCTCTGGTTTGACCGTTATCCAGAGCGGTCAGCCGTACAGCGTTATCGATTACTCCGGTGCGGTGGGCAGCATATTCTATGGCGTGAACGACGGCATCACGAATCCGGTCGTTCCGCTCTCCGGTTGCACGCCCAAGCAGGCGCTCACCGGGGCCTCGGGTGTGTATTCCGGGGCTCCCGCGCTGTACCCGAGCTGTTTTGGTATTCCTTTGCTGGCTGAAGGCGCCTTGAATGGCGCCATTCCTTCCAATGACCCCTACGAGACGAACTTCATCGATGAGGGGCAGCGCAACGTCTTCCGGCAACCGTGGCAGAGACGCGCGGACATGGAGTTGGTGAAGACCACTCCGATCACTGAGCGCTACACCCTCCAGTACAAATTCGACGTCTACAACCTGACCAACACGGCGAGCTTCGATATCCCCATCGACGACGTGAGCCAGAACATCAATTTCAACGGTTTTCCGTACGCCGGTCAGCCCTCGGTGTCGAATCCGTGCGACACCAGCTACACGGACCTGTACGTCTGCCCGACCCTGAGCGGCTTGGGCATAACCAACAAGACCATCGGCAGTCCGCGGCAGATTCAAATGTCACTGAGTCTCACCTTCTAGTCGAGCGCCACCCTGAGACACGAACGGCGGCCATCATGGTCGCCGCTTTTATTTGTCCGCTAAAGAGCCGGCCCAGAGAGTCGAATCTGGAGTAGTAAGAAAGCAACGAGAATCACTCTTCACCGATGTCCTCGTTCCACACTTCAGGATTCCTGCGGATGTATTCGGCTAACAACGAGGCGCACTCCGAAGAATCGAGGTCAAAGACGCGCACACCCAGCGAGCGCAGCCAGTCCAATCCACCCTGAAAATTGCGGCTCTCTCCGACGACCAGCGAACCGAAGCCAAACTGGCGGACCAATCCACTGCAATACCAACACGGGGCAAGCGTGGTAACCATGGTCAGGCTTCGATAGCTGCGTTGGCGTCCTCCATTGCGGAAGGCATCGGTCTCGCCATGCACGGATGGGTCATTGTTCTGCACGCGACGGTTATGACCAGAGCCGACGAGCTTACCCGCAGCATCAAAGATCGCAGCTCCAATCGGGATGCCGCCTTCGGCCAGTCCCTTATGAGCTTCCGCCAGCGCCACCGCCAACATCGCAGAATGGTCGAGCTCAAACACGATCTCGATTATATAGAGGACGCCGTAGGTCAAGCGCCAACCGAAAGGGAGGAGCACCAGGGTGCTTTTGTAGGAGTGGTCGCTAGCCTTAATCGGAAGCGCCTCGGGGCAGGATAATCCTCTTGCCTGGGCTGCGACTTTGATTCGAAGAACCCAAACTTCTCAGCTGCCATATTGCACCATCGTCATGAAGCCGTAGTCCATGTGCAATTGCTGATGACCGTGAAAGAGCGTCGGGCCGGGATTGTCGGCCGTAAAATCCACCTCAACTCGCTTCCCGGCGGGCACGAGGACTACGTCTTTCACCACACCCGACGTTGCTCTGCCGGCGAACCTGGTTAGCTCGAAGCTGTGCCGGTGCAAGTGAACCGGATGTGCCTCATCGCTTTGGTTATCGAAGCGAAGGCGGTACCGGGAATTGGCGCGGACGCGGATAGGATTGGTCCTGGGAAAAGATTTGCGGTTGATAGTCCAGTGATCCACCCAGCGGTTGCCAGCAAACTTCTCGCGGAAGACGAGCGGCACGACGCCGCCGGTCGGCACTGGGCTTGCCGCTTCGTGTCCGAACATCGCGTAAATCCCACGGAGTATTTGCCGGCGGATTCCACTGTGGCGCTTCGGTGCGGTTCGCATATTCCCCCACGATCCCAGCCCGGCATTTCGTGTTTGATCATTGATCTCCCCGAGAATCCACACGCCAGGCCGATTCATCGTGACGACAGCGTCCACTCGCTCTGCCGGACCCATCTCGATCACATCCAGCTCGCGCGGTACAGGCAAAGCATTCCCGTCCAGGCTGACGACTCTGAACTTGTGGCCGGGCAGTGCGATGCGGTGCCGATCGGTGGCGCCGGCATTCAAGATGCGAAAAAGCACGTCCTGACCCTGTTTCACCCGCACCGGATCGCCCGAACCAAGCGCGTGACCGTTAATGGACTAGACGGAATATGTGACTTCCAGATTGCCTTCGTCGCCTCGGCTGTCCAGATGGGGGGTCCCAGCCGTGCAGAGCGAGAAAAACCTCCGCGTCGTAGTTACCCGGCTCTTCTTTCGGCTCAACGTAGAGGAATCCGAATTGTCCCGTGTAGGTGGCTCGTTTCAGATCCCGGCCGGCATGAACGTGGCTGTGATACCAGCGGGTGCCCGAGGGACGCGGGACGAATGAATAGCGCCGGATTCCACCTGGGGCACCATCGCAGTCCCTTCCTCTTCGGAACCATCCACCTCAGAGGGAACAAATAAGCCGTGCCGATGAACCACCTCAGAATTCCTGCTTTCGTTGAACACGTCCACCGTGACGGACTGGCCCTCGCGCAATCGCAAGACCGCACCTGGAGCCGAGCCCTTGTATCCGGTTGTCTTGATGATTCTCCGAGGGGCCACCTCGATCTCGATGGGCGAGATGTGAATCTTTATGTCGGCTTGGGGATTGTCCGGTGGAGTTCGCAGATCCCATGCGCCGTGTCAACTCAGCGAAGGCTGCGGTTCCCATCAGAGCCAAAAAGTTTCTGCGTTGCATGTGGTTCCTAGGGCGAAGCCGACGGCCTCGGCGATGCCGGCGTGGGCGGATGTGGAGCAATGCGACACCCTTTAACACGCATCACTCGCGTGCTCCTTTCATCGATCAGAAATTAAGATCAGAAATTAAAGCGATACCCCAGAATCATCTTGGCGATCAAGTGGTCGGTCGCGCCCGTGAGTCCCACGCCGAGGCCGAAATTGAGCTCCCACTGCGGAGCAATATTCAAATCAATTGCGGGGAAAACCTGGTGCTGCTGTTGTGAAACGGCATCGAATCCTGTCACCGGGCCGACCGAACCGTAATATTCCAGACCCCCAGCAATCTTCGGAGTGAAATCGTAGCTGAATTTGAAGTTTGGCGAAAAGACAACGCCTTGGTTGACACTCTCGCCGTGAAAGGACCGGTCGAGCGTCGGATTTAGGGCCCAATACCATCGGCCGATTTTTTGGTCCACTATGGGGCGGATTTCCCACGTCCAGGTGTCCACCGAATATTGCCGCCTCTGGTAGCCGATTTCATTCGACAGGCTGACACCTACGGGCCAGTGCCACTTCTTCGGTATGGCAACGCGCGGACGGATGTGATCACCCACCCATTGCCAACTCTGGCTCCCAGTTATTGCCGTGAAGATGTAAAAGCCGCACTCGAACCAGTCATTGAAGCCGTGCGTGATCTCCACAGTCTCGTGCTCGGCGTGATTGGTGGGGTAAACACCATTGACGATCGTCGTCGAGCCGTCGATCGTGAAGTTGCTGTGGAGTTCAAGCATAGTGTGTTGGGGATCGACCAGGTCGGACCCGTACACCTGGATTTCGTAGTTGTCTTGAGCTCGACCGGAAGGTGCAGCAAAGATGAGAATTAGAAATACGAGAGCGAGTTGTCGGTAACGCATCGCTCTATCGCAGTCCCAACATCCCATGAGGAAGATTATCCGCTACGGAATGAAATCATCGTGGCCAAACAGATGACACGTTGTTCATATTCCCTCGCCATCGCGGCCAAGATTCTGCCAGTCCGAGCGTCGACGCTCATGCCGCTTGGAGGACGCTGACTGGCAGTAACAAGGTTATAGCCGCGCCCCCTCCCGCGCGATCAGAGATGCTGGCTGCGCCACCGTGCGCCTGGACCACAGCATCCACAAAGGCAAGTCCGAGACCGTGCCCGGGAGAGTGTTTCCCTTTTACGAAGCGTTCGAAAGCCCGACTCCCGATATCAGCCGGGAATCCTGGACCATTATCTTCGATCACCAGCTCTGCTGACCCTTCATGCAAATGTAGCCGAATGTTCACTCGGCACCCCCCTGGCAAGTGAGTCAATTCGTTTTCAAGCAAATTGCTCACTACACGATTCAGCAGGGTCGAATCAGCATCCACAACCACATGCTTGTCCAGGTCAATCGTCACTTCGTGATGGCGCTCAGCCATAGCTGGTTGGTAAATATCGACCAGTTGTTTGACGACATCGGAGAAATCCACTGGGCCACGATCCATGTGAAGCGCACCGGCTTCGGCCTCGGCAAGATCGAGCGTAGTGTTTAGCAATTGCAGGAGTCTATCAAGGTCTTCGATCGCTTCCCCAACCGAGTCACGCCACTTTTCATTTCCTTCGTTGCACAGCGCGGATTCGAGCGTCCCACGAATCAACGTAACCGGGCTTTTGAGATCGTGCGCGATGCTGCCAGTAACGGTGCGAAGCTGATTCACCGAAGACTGAAGCCGATCCAGCATGTGATTAAAAGTCTTCGCCAATCGCGAGATTTCATCCGAATTCACAGGTTCAGGCAGGCGTTCCTCTAAATCTTCGGTGCCAATTCGTGCCACAGTTTCTGTAATTCGTTCAACACGATGCAGAGTACGACGCGCGCTCCAGTAGGAGATAACAAAACCGAGCAAGAACATGCCGCCCCAGACCGTGAGAAAACGACGGGCCAATGTGTGCAGCAGATGCTGGGCGCCGCGATCCGAGAGTCCCAGATAAACACTTCTTCCGTTTTGCGACTTCACAACGACGCGAAAAGTTTGTTGATAACCGCCCACTGGTATGGACTTCGGCGGTCCCGGAACCAACTTCGCCCGTTGAATTGCGGTGACAAAATCCTCCTTGGAGCTGGGGCCCACCCACAACGGACCTTCGGCGTTAGCGGGATTTGTTGCCAGGAAGAAAACGGAATTCATCCTCTCGCCGCGGGCATTGCGCTCGTCAGGCACTTCCTGAGTAGCAAGCTCGGCCACCTCGCGAACAATCCGCTTGTACAGGTGATCGCTCGGAGTATCGGCCGAGACCTGAGCGAGAACCTCAGCTTCACCGGTTAGCCAGGTGTCACTGCGCTCTCGGATGCCCTGAGCGACAAGGAAATAAACTATGGAGAAAGCCACGGCGGTTCCGAGCGCGAACGCCAGAGTGGTCCAAATCGAAATTCGCCACGCGGCGGTTGCGCGCAAATTCTTAGGCATTTTTGAGAACATAGCCAACTCCACGAATGGTGTGAATCAGCGGTCGCGGTGTATCGTGGTCCACCTTGCTGCGCAAACGGTAAATGTGGACATCCACGACGTTGGTTGCGGGATCGATCCGCATCCGCCAGACGTGGTCCAGGATCATCGTGCGAGTTACCACGCGCCCTTCATTCCGGCAAAGATATTCCAGCAGAGAAAACTCCTGCGGCGTCAATTGCAGAAGATGATCGCCCCGTCGTGCCTCACGACGCACCAGGTCTAGATGCAGGTCAGCAGCTTGCAGGCGCACCGATTCATTCGGTGGAGCCGCGGATCTGCGCAGGAGATTTCTCAGCCTTGCCAGCAGTTCCGGGAGGGCGAATGGCTTCGTGAGGTAATCGTCTCCGCCTCTCTCCAGTCCCCGGACCCGCTCATCCACGGATCGCCGGGCAGATAAGATTAACACTGGTGCCGAACTACCTTGGGCGCGACAGCGGGCGATCAAGTCCAATCCATCCTTGTCTGGAAGGCCAAGATCGATGATGAAAGCATCGTGAATGCCTTCCAACGCCATGGCTTCTCCGGTCGTCGCGTTACCGGCCGCATCCACCTGGTATCCGGCCTCCCCCAGCGCCCGTTTCAGGAACTGCTGAATGGATACATCGTCTTCTACCAACAGCAATCTCATAGGAGCTTCCCGCCAGTCCAAGACTTTACACCTCGAAGTGGGATGCAGGAAACTCCTCAAACATCGAAAGCTTCCATCGAGCCCAGGCCCAACCTCCATGCGGAGTACCGTAAATCTGCGAAGCGGATAGGGTTCATTCGTCGGCTCACTGCTGATGCCAGGTCATTTCCACGCGCACTGGGATGTCGCTCTTGATTGGCATCGTCAAGAGGGAAGGCGGATCGATCTTGAAATCAGCGAGGGTGGCCGGAATTGTCCCCGCGATGTGAGTTTCGCCGCCTTGCGTCTCCACCTTGAAAGGAACCTGTTTGTACTGGGCAGTCTGGCCGGCAAATTGAATCTCCAGATCAGCGTTGATGGTCGCCGATGCGGCCGCCGATTCGGGCAGGCGAGTGCGCACGGTTACTAGCGGAAACTCGGCGCCGCGCGTGACCTGCAACATGTGAAGGTCGCGATTGCTATCTCCGGAATCAAACGACTTCACTGGCACCGCGATCAGAAACTGGCATTGGCCTGCATGGCAAATGCCCTTCCCTTTCGCCGCATGGCTTACACCCTCGGTCTGATGGAGAGGATGAGATACGTGGTATGTGAGAGTGCTCTGTTGCAAGACCCATTGGCTGTCGGCTCCAGCAAAAGCGGGGAGGGTCACAAGCAACCACGCAACCAGTATTTTCTTATCCATAAACTGTGCTTAGAAGTTGACCGAGACCGACAGTAGAGCCGCCCCAAACGCCCCGGCGGTTACGATAGCGACCGGTCCATGCGCGGAGGCGATGCCGTGAACCTTTTCTCCTTTACTCTTTTGGTCGAAAGCCAGGACGCCTAGAATCGGTGTCATGATCATTCCGGGACCATGAATCCAAGCCATCGCCTTATGGAAACGAATCGGACCGCGTGTTTCGGTCCCCGGAACTCTCGGCGCGCGGATCGCATAGTAGGCGGTAATGCCGTATAGATCTCCGGTCAGTCCACCTAGAGCCGTGTGCAGATCACGGGAGGCCGTGCTGGTGCTCTTGCCCCCGGCACCCATAGAAGCGATCACGGTGGCGATTAAGGGTCCCGTTGTGATCAAACCCATCCGTTGATGGATCTTCAGCATGTGTGCCCGTTTGTCCAGCAACGCTTGCCCTCGAGGATTTCCCTGAGTCTGCTCCGGAGAAAGACCTAGATCCGAAAGCGAAGGCTCCGTCTTGCTGCTGGATGGCGCGTTCGGCAAATTGTCCGGGGGTGATGGCGTTGGTTTGGCCGCGATCGTTTCGCCAGCCTCCAGTTTCGCGTCTGGAACCGCCGTCTCGGTCCCGTTGACTGTTGCGGAAGGAATCTCCAACTCTTTCAAACCGTCAGCTTCAAACTTCAGCCGGTACTTGCCCGGCAGCAGACCTTCAAACCTATAGGAGCCATCCGGACCCGTGCCCGCGGTTCGCGCTTGGCCATTGTCGATACTTGTCGCCGTCACGGTGGCATTTGCAATCCCGTTACCGGACGCATCGACCACCTTGCCCGTTAGTGCCCCGGTGCCAGCCGTCTGAGCAATTAGAGATGGAGCGAACGCAACCCAGAAAGACACAAGAAAAACGAGGCCAGGGAAACCGTTACGTCGGTTGCGAAAGATCTTCCTCAACCTCCTCCACCTCACCGTTTCCCGTGGCGTGACGACCCCGCGGTCGCTACAGGGTTACCCGACCACGATATGTAAGCAACATTACGGTGGTTTTTCGGGAAGATGACAGTTTGTTCATCCACAAGTTAAAAGAGCTCATCATTTGGTTATGGCAATGGTCACGAGCGCCGGGTGACTATTCGAACCGCTGGCGGCGGCACCGACAGTGACAGAGTACTGCCCTGGCGGAGTCGCTTTGGACGAACTGACACCGCCGCAAGCTGTCATTCCGCGCTGACGACCTTTCCCGCCGCGGATTCTTCCTGCTGACAATTCTTTCTATCGATCGTACAGCGTGACCAGGGATCGGAGCCTCGCAATCAGCTCGCCTTCCAATACTCCAGGGCGATAACGCCATTTCCAGTTTCCGCTGACCGTACCGGGAAGATTCATGCGCGCCTCGCTGCCCAGGCCGAGCACATCCTGCAAGGGAATAATTGCAACGTCGGCGACCGACGCCAGCACGGCCCGGATCATGACCCAGTTGATCCCGGAATTGTCGTCGAAGTTGAGATAGGCGCGCGCGAATTCGTGCTCTTTGCGGACGTCTTCGGGAGTGCGTGTGCTGTCGCCCGCGCCTGAGCTCGACCACCAGCCCACGGTCGTGTCATTATCGTGTCCGCCGGTATATGCGACCAGATCGCGACTGTAATTATGCGGACGAAATGAGGGGCCCTGCGGGTCGGTGCCGAACGCGAATTGCAAGAGACTCATACCAGGCAGACCGAACTGGTGCCGAAGTTTCTCCACCGGCGGAGTAATGACGCCGAGGTTTTCCGCCACCATCGGTAGCCCGCCAAGAGCGTTTTGCAGTGCCGACAGAAATTCTTCTCCCTGCCCTTTGACCCAGCGCCCGTTTATGGCGGTCGGCTCGTTGGCGGGAACCTCCCAGTAAGACTCAAAGCCGCGGAAATGATCGAGGCGCACCATATCGAAAAGGGCGAGCGCGGCACGAAAGCGCTCGATCCACCATTTGTATTCGTTGGCGGCGAGCAAATCCCAGCGATAAATGGGGTTCCCCCAGAGCTGCCCGGTGGCGCTGAAATAATCCGGCGGCACACCGGAGACCACGGTCGGGCGGCCCTGATCGTCGAGATAGAACAGATCGGAATGGGCCCAGACATCGGAGCTGTCGTGCGCAACGTAGATTGGGATGTCGCCCATGAAACGTATGCTGCGCTGCTGGCAATAAGCTTTGAGAGCCTCCCACTGCTGGAAGAATTCGAACTGCCAATACTTGTAAGCGTCCAGCTCCGGCGCCAGTTTCCTCGACCACTCGCGCATGGCATCCGCGTCTCGTCTGCGAATTTGCGGGTCCCATGAGGTCCACATAGTCCCCTGGTGCGCATCTTTGCAGGCCATGAAAAGAGCGTAGTCGTCGAGCCATGGACTGGCGCTCTCGCAAAACCGGTCGAAGGCGGCACGGTCGGCGCGGGAAGCGTCGGCAAGAAAGACCTGCGCCGCCCGGCGCAGAGCCGATATTCGGAATGCGATCACGGGCCCATAGTCGACGGAGTTTTCTGGAAACGACGGCGACTGAGCGAGTTCTAAGTCTGACAGCTGGAGCAAGCCATGTTCCCGCAAACGTTCAAGACTGAGCAACATCGGATTGCCGGCGAAAGCGGAGAAGCATTGGTAGGGAGAATCGCCGTATCCCGTGGGATTCAGCGGCAATACTTGCCATATCTTCTGCCCGGCGGCGAAGAGGAAGTCGGCGAATTCGTAGGCGCAGGGGCCGAGATCACCGATTCCGAACCGTCCGGGCAAGGAAGTGACGTGGACCAAGATGCCACTGCATCGCGGAAATTTCACTCCGTAACCATACGCAGGTCAGCGGCATTAGGGCAAGGCGCGTGCCATGCCCAAGATCGACGGGGGGGAGACTGACTGTGCTCGCGAGTCCAAGCAATTCTGCAATGGCCTGATTAGAAAACTACACATTTCTAACGCCGCACACCTTGACGTGGGAAACCCATGTTTATGCGCGTCTGGAGGAGCGGATTTTGAGAGGGTTTTCTAGCGGCTACCCAAAATGCCCCTCCCTATCTCATGCACGAAGGTCGACCATGTGCTGTCATTAGCCCCACTTGTTCGCCGGTTTCATACGTGCATTTGTAGCCGGCAGCGGCATTTCCAACGGCGAGTCAGGTTCAGGGCGTAACTTCGTACGCGACGCCCTGGCCGAAGCCACCGCTCCCCGTCACACCGTACAAATTGCCCACTGAGTCGGCCGCGACGCCGCTATTGGGTCTGCCACCGTCGCTTCCCCCCGTGAAACCGTAGACGACGCTCCCGGTCCAAGTCTTGTTGTTCGGTGCTAGCTCGAAGACCGTACCGTTACCCAATACGCCACCGCCATATGTGGTGCCGAAGATACCTTTTTGACGGCCAGACTCAGCACCGTGGGGGAATACCTCTATCCCATTAAAAACAGATCTTAAAATCTGATGGCGGCGGTAGGACTCGAACCTACGACCTACGGATTATGAGAAC
>DATDGS010000065.1:0-17294 GCA_036521955.1 Terriglobales bacterium | reverse complement strand
CGTCGCTCTACGTAGCTGGAGGCGCGAATCGCGAGGGATCGGGGTTTACCACGAACGAATCGTTCTCTCCAGCGAAGAATGCATGGGCGACTCTGGCTTCGCTTCCACAGTCGACGATCGATGCGGGATCGGCTGTGGACGCCGGCCAGCTCTACTGTTTCGGCGGTTGGGCCAACGTCTCGGGAACTGTGCTGGACAACGTGCAGATTTATCAGCCGTAGAGGTTGCTAAAGGGATGGGACTCACTTTTGATTTTGGGAGAGGCGGAGTGGGCCCATCCTGTTCTTGAATTCTGTTCTTGAATTCGGGAAGGGCACCTGCAACTCCATGATTCTAATAATAGACGGGGGGAGTGGGAGCGGGTACCCAACATTAGCTGAACAGTTCTTCAAATCTGCCAAGAATGCGTGCAAGGAGTTCCAGCACGTTTGCCTTGAAACCCAAATCGTGACCGGCGTCTTCCACTTTCATTAACTCGGTCTTGGCCGGAATTAATTGCACGGCTTTCATGATCTCTTCGATGCTTCCGAATGGATCGCGCGTTCCATGCACGAAGAGACTTGGCGTTCGCAGATTGGGCAGATGCTGAATGCGAAGCTGTTCAGGCTTGCGCGGAGGGTGCAAAGGATAGGAGAGCAACAGCAGGCCCGAGACCAAATCTGGTTTGATTGAATCTGGTGTGACCAAATGTGGCTTGACTGAATCTGGTTTGATGAACTCCGGTTCGGTGGCGCAGAGCATCGTCGCTTGGCGTCCACCGTAGGAGTGGCCGCCAAGAAAGATTCTGCCCGCAACATTCTTGCGCAAAACTGCGACCGCATTGCGCAGTCCGGCGCGATCGCGTTCCGCATTGCCCGGAAACGGCGGTCCGGTTCGCCGCTCCTGGCGGAACGGCAAATCGCAGCGCAGAACCACGTAACCATGCGCGGCAAAAGCTTCACCCAGCGCCACCAGAAGCGGAGCAGCGCAATCCGAACCCGCGCCGTGAGTCAGGATCAGCGCATCGCCGTTCGGATTGGTGGGCGAGTGCAGAAAGCCTCGTACCGCGGGTTCCAGAGAGTCATCGGAAAACGAGATCGCCGCTCTCATCGCATCGAGGCCTTCCGAATTCCGCATAGTTATTTCTTCGGTCGCTTCTTCTTGGGCGCTCGCTCACTTTCCCCGACCGTGTGCAGCCGCATGAAGTTCGTGGCGCCCGAAGTGAGCCGTGTTCCGGCGACCAGCCCGAGCACGTCACCGGTGTGGAGAAGACCTTTCGGCAACAGTTCCTTTTCCGCGGTCGTGACCATCGCCTCCGCCGACTCCCACTCTTTCTTGTGCACTGGATGCACGCCCCAAAGCGCATTCATGCGATTGCAGACTTCTGGCTTGCGGCTGAAAGCATAGATACAGACCTTCGGACGATGTTTCGACAGCATGCGCGCCGTGTTGCCGCTTTCCGTGAAGACCGCGATCGCACGCATGGGCAGATCTTCGGCGGCGTGTGCGATGGATTCGCAGATGGTTTCAGCGACCGAGTAACGATGCTCTTCATGCCGGCGGCGCGGCGCCGGCGGCAGTTGCGCAATGCTAGCCTCCGCCTCCAGAATGATGCGGGCCATCATGGCGACGGTCTCGCGCGGATAGCGGCCGCTGGCGGTTTCTCCCGAGAGCATCACCACGTCCGTGCCGTCAAAAATCGCGTTAGCTACGTCGCTCGCCTCCGCCCGTGTGGGCCGCGGACTCTCGGTCATCGACTCGAGCATCTGGGTTGCCGTAATCACCGGCCTGCGCCACACTCCCGCCCTCTGAATCACCAGCTTCTGGATGATTGGCACCCGCTCGGGCAGTAGTTCCACGCCCAGATCGCCACGCGCAATCATGACCCCATTGGCTATTTCCAGAATTTCTTCGAGACGCTCGATGGCCTGCGGCTTTTCCAGCTTGGCGATAATGGGTACAGACTTTCCGAACTCGCGCATCAGGCTCTTTGCCGTCCGGATGTCATCGGCGGAACGAACGAACGAGAGTGCAACTACATCCACTCCTTGCTTTAACCCAAACTCGAGGTCCCGCTTGTCTTTGTCGGTCAGCACGGGAATCGATACCGCCGTACCGGGCAGATTAATCCCCTGATGCTCACCGACCGTGCCTCCGTTCAGGACTTCGCATTCCACGTCCTCGCCGCGAATCGAACGCACTTCGAGTTCAATGCGGCCGTCGGATAAAAGCACCCGTGCTCCGGGCTCGACTTCGCGCGCCAGACCTGCAAAATCGGTTGCAATCAGTTCGGCGGTCCCCACAATCTTTCGCGGCGTGATGGTCAGCACGGCTCCGGACTTCAGCAGCACTGCCTTTCCATCCTTGAGGCGGCCGGTACGAATCTTTGGACCTTGCAGGTCTTGAAGAATACAGACGGTCCGCTTCAAATGATGGGCGGCGCGGCGCAGCCGCCGGATTCGCCGGGCGTGTTGCGCGTGGCTGCCATGGGAGAAATTCAGACGCGCCGCGTCCATGCCCAGGCGCATCAGGTCGCGGATCATTTCCTCGGAATCGCAGGCCGGACCGATCGTGCAAATAATTTTTGCGCGGCGCATGCGTTCGGTGGCTTCGTCCGGCACCGGTGCGGAAGCCAGCAGATTTCCTTCAACCAGATCCAGTTTGCGTTCTTTCAAATCAGCGAATCCTCTTTGCGGACGGCGACGTCAGTCTTAGTTGCAACAAGTGTTGGTGTGGTAACGGAGCTTTGCCCCCTCCACACGTTCAGCGAGCTTTGGTGTCTATCGGTGGAGCTGGAACCTTCGTGAGACAGCGCGGGAAAAGCATGGCATTAAATTCGGCGCCAATCAGCACAACCAGCGAGATGATGTACATCCAGAGCAGCAGCGCAATGCCCACACCGAGCGAACCATAGATGACGCTGTAGTCGACATAGTGCTGCAAATACCATCCAAACAGTGCAGTGGAGATCAGCCACATGGCGGTGGCAAGAACAGCGCCCGGCAAAACGCTGTGCCAAGGTTGCGTGCGAGGCACCGCGTTGTGATAAATAAGCTGGATCACCGCAATGCTGGTCATGATCGCGATGGCCCAGCGGATCGCGCCCCACAACAACAGAATCAGCGGTCCGAACTCATGCCCAATGTGAAACAAAATACGCGTTTCAATCCGACTTCCGAAAGCAACCAGAATGGTCGAGAAGCTCATCGGTATGCCCGCCATCAAAACCAGCGAAATCGCAATCGCGCGCTCCTGGACCAACCCCCAGGTTTTGGCGAGCTGGTAAGCACGACGAAAGCCATCCATCCAGGAGATGATGACGCCGGAAGCGCTCCAGATCGTGAACAATGAAGTGGTGATGAGCAGGCTCACCGGCCGGTCTGTGCTGCTTCTCAAGTAGGAGAGTGCGGCCGAGCTGCCCGCCGGCAAAATGGTTCCCAAGGCGTACGAGATCTCGCGAGCGTAGACTTGACCCCGGCTAAGGGTGGCGAGAACCGCGCCGAGCACCAGTAAGGCTGGGAAAAAAGTGAAGATGGAGGAATAGGCCGAGGCTTTGGCCGTTCCGAAAGCGTCGTGCTCAAAGGCGCGCCAGATCGATAGGCGGAACAGGCGCCAAAAACGCCCCAGTGCCGGAGCTAAGATCAGTCCGCCAGGAAGCGGCTCCGACCTGGGATTCGGGTCTTGAGGCTGCCCGGCAAGGCGCTGTGGTTCCAGTGCTAAGGACATTGGCTTCGAAAACACTATTCAAGAAAATGAAGGGCGCCCTGCGTCGCCCCTGTCTTGAATTCGTTTGATTTTACTCCGCGGCGAGTTCTTCGGTTTCGCCTTCGTGCCGCATGAGTTCGAGCGCGCGCTCGGCATCTTCGTAGGCTTGCGAGACTTCTTCCTGCACCTTGCTGGCAGCCTCTTCCATTTCCGGAGAGAGACGCACGTTCCTGTAATACTCCATGCCGGTGCCGGCGGGAATCAAGCGGCCCACGATCACGTTCTCCTTCAGGCCGCGCAGATGATCGACCGCTCCCTGAATCGAAGCTTCGGTCAACACACGCGTGGTCTCCTGGAAGGAGGCAGCGGAGATGAACGAATCGGTGGAAAGCGACGCCTTGGTGATACCGAGCAGCAACGGACGCCCAGTGGCTGGTTTGCCACCATTGGCAATCGCACGCTCGTTCTCCTCGTGGAAGCGGAACTTGTCCACTTGCTGTTCGAGCAGGAACTGGGTGTCGCCTACGTCCTCGACCTTTACCCAGCGCATCATCTGACGGACGATCACTTCGATGTGCTTGTCCGAGATGTTCACGCCCTGCAGCCGGTAGACTTCCTGAATTTCATTCACCAGGTAGGACTGCAGCTCCTTCTCACCAAGCACGGCCAGAATGTCGTGCGGGTTGAGCGGGCCGTCCATCAGCGGTTCACCCGCTTTGACACGCTCGCCTTCCTGTACGTTGATGTGGACGCCGCGCGGAACGGAATATTCCTTCTCCGTGCCGTTGTCGGCTGCCACGTAGAGTTTGCGCTGTCCTTTGGCCACTTCGCCGAAGCGCACCACGCCATCGATTTCGCTGATGACTGCGGTCTCGCGCGGCTTGCGGGCTTCGAACAATTCCACCACGCGCGGCAGACCGCCCGTGATGTCCTTGGTCTTGGTTGTTTCGCGCGGAATCTTCGCCAGCACATCTCCCGGAAACACTGTGTCTCCGTCCTGCACCATGAGGTGAGCGTGCGAAGGCATCAGATACCGCTTGCTCGCCTTGCCCTTGACCACAATGGCCGGCTGACGCTTCTCGTCGGGCGAATCCGTCACCACGTGACGCGACAGGCCGGTGACTTCATCCACTTCCTCGTTCAGCGTAATGCCTTCCTGTAAATCCTTGAACTGCGCTGTGCCGCCAATTTCGGTCAGAATGGCAAAGGTGTACGGATCCCATTCGACGAGAGCTTCGCCGAGCGCCACCGGACCACCTTCTGCAACCTTGACCTTGGCGCCATACACGACCGCATAGCGCTCGCGTTCGCGGCCCTTTTCATCCACGACTGCGATTGAGCCCTGGCGATTCATGACCACCAGGTCGCCAGTCTTGGACTTCACGGTTTGCAAGTTGACGAAGCGCACGATGCCGTTGCTCTTGGCATCGAGGCGCGACTGTTCCGAAACTCGCGACGCCGTACCTCCGATATGGAAGGTACGCATGGTGAGCTGCGTTCCAGGCTCGCCAATGGACTGAGCCGCGATCACGCCGGTAGCCTCGCCGAGTTCCACCAGGCGCCCGGAAGCCAGATTGCGTCCGTAGCACATGACGCAAACGCCACGCCTTGACTCGCAGGTGAGCACCGAGCGAATCTTTACCCGCTCGATACCGGCAGCCTGAATCGCGCCCGCCAGATCTTCGGTGATCTCATGGTTCACGTCGACCACGACCTGGCCTTCATAGTCCTTGATCTTCTCGAGCGATACACGGCCGACGATGCGGTCGCGCAGCGGTTCGATGATTTCGCCAGCTTCGACGATACCGGAGACGAAGATTCCATCCACGGTGCCGCAGTCGTATTCGCTGATGATCACGTCCTGCGCGACGTCCACCAGACGGCGCGTCAGATAGCCCGAGTCGGCGGTCTTCAACGCCGTATCGGCCAGACCCTTGCGGGCGCCGTGGGTTGAGATGAAGTATTCGAGCACCGTCAACCCTTCACGGAAGTTGGCCGTGATCGGAGTCTCGATAATTTCACCCGTCGGTTTCGCCATCAGTCCGCGCATTCCGGAGAGCTGACGGATCTGCTGTTTCGATCCGCGGGCGCCGGAATCGGCCATGACGTAAATCGGATTGAGCTGCCCTTCTTTATCCCGTTTCTGCATCTGGCCAAACATTTCATCGGCAACTTTCTCGGTGATGGCGGACCAAATTTCGATGACCTTGTTGTAGCGTTCGCCGTTGGTGATCGCGCCGTCCAGGTATTGCTGCTGAACTGCGATCACCTGCTTGTCGGCGTCTTTCACCAGCGTCTTCTTGTTGTCCGGAATCACCATGTCATCGATGCCGATGGAGAGGCCGGCGCGGGTGGCATACTTGAACCCGAGCGACTTGATCTCGTCGAGCATCTTGACGGTGACTTCCAGGCCAAACCGCAGATAGCAGTAATTGACCAGCTGGCCGATGCCCTTTTTCTTCAGCAGTCCGTTGATGTATGGCATGCTCAAGTTAACCCCGGGCACCGCCTTGGGCAGATGGTCGTTCAGAAGGGCGCGGCCGACGGTGGTATTCAGGAACTCGCGCTTAATGTGCACCGGTTCCGTATGGTTCACATCCTGATCGTCGTAAGCCTGCGTCAGGTCAATGACTTCGCCGGTGTAGCGCAGGCGAATCGGGGTGAGCGTTTCCACCTCGCCCATTTCGAGCGCAATCACCACTTCGTCAATGTTGGCGAAAGAACGGCCCTCGCCCTTCGCACCCGGTTTTGCTTTCGTCAGATAGTAGAGACCGAGCACCATGTCCTGCGTGGGCACGGTGATGGGCTGGCCCGATGCCGGCGACAGAATGTTGTGCGACGACAGCATTAGAACACTGGCTTCCACCTGCGCTTCGGGCGAAAGCGGAATGTGCACCGCCATCTGATCGCCGTCGAAGTCGGCGTTGAACGCCGTGCACACCAGCGGGTGGATCTTGATCGCCTTGCCTTCCACCAGCACCGGCTCAAACGCCTGAATGCCCAGGCGATGGAGCGTAGGCGCACGGTTCAGCATGACGGGATGATCTTTGATGACCTCTTCCAGAATGTCCCAGACGATCGGTTCCTGCTGCTCCACCATTTCTTTTGCCTGCTTGATGGTGGTACAGTTTCCTGTCTGTTCCAGTCGGTGATAGATGAACGGCTTGAACAACTCGAGCGCCATCTTCTTCGGCAATCCGCACTGGTGCAACTTGAGCTCGGGACCAACCACAATCACCGAACGTCCCGAGTAATCCACGCGCTTGCCGAGCAGGTTCTGGCGGAAGCGTCCCTGCTTGCCCTTCAGCGTGTCGGAGAGTGACTTCAGCGGCCGGTTATTGGCGCCGCGCAGAACCCGGCCGCGGCGTCCGTTGTCGAACAGAGCATCGACCGCTTCCTGCAGCATGCGCTTCTCGTTGCGCACGATGACTTCGGGGGCATGCAAGTCCATCAGCTTCTTCAACCGGTTGTTGCGGTTGATGACGCGACGATAGAGATCATTCAGATCGGAAGTAGCAAAACGTCCGCCATCCAGAGGAACCAGTGGACGCAGCTCCGGTGGAATCACCGGAAGCACGTCCAGGATCATCCATTGCGGCTTGTTGCCGCTCTTGCGAAAAGCCTCGACCACTTTCAGGCGCTTGGCATATTTCAAGCGCTTCTGCAGCGAGGTTTCATGCTTCATCTTCTCGCGCAGTTCGGCAGAGAGCGAATCGACTTCTATGCGTTTCAGAAGTTCCTTGATCGCTTCCGCGCCCATCATGGCTTTGAAGCCGGCGGGGCGATATTGCTGGTCAAGTTCGCGGTACTTTACTTCGTCCTTGATGACTTCGCGCTCTTTCACCGGAGAGTCGCCGGGATCGACGACTACATAGGCCTCGAAGTACAGAATCGCTTCCAGATCGCGCAGGGAAATGTCGAGCAGATGCCCGATGCGGCTGGGCAAGCCCTTGAAGAACCACACGTGCGAGCAGGGCGACGCCAGTTCGATGTGCCCCAGGCGCTCGCGGCGTACTTTGGACAGCGTGACTTCCACGCCGCACTTGTCGCAGATCACCCCGCGATGTTTCATGCGCTTGTATTTGCCGCACAGGCATTCCCAGTCGGTGACCGGGCCGAAAATGCGAGCGCAGAACAAGCCGTCGCGCTCCGGCTTGAAGGTGCGGTAGTTGATGGTTTCCGGCTTGGTCACTTCCCCATGTGACCAGCTCCGGATCTTTTCCGGGGACGCCAGGCTGATGCGAATGGCGTCGAAATCAGCCACGGGATTTGCCATATCGAACGGGCTCGAACGAAACATGTTCCTCCGCTTTCCTACGGCTGTACGCCGCCGTACGCGGCTCTTAAGAACGGTCACTAGTCGATGGTCGTTGGTCGCTAGCGAAATCTCTGACCCGGAAGCCCAAGAGCGAAGACTGCCGGGTCTATTCTTCAAAACTGAGTCGGTCCGCTAGTCGCGAACGACCAACGACTAGCGACCGACGACGATTCCTTAATCCGCTGCCACCGCCACCGGCTTCTTCTCCGTGATCTTGATCAACTCGACATCCAGGCAAAGCGCCTGCAATTCACGAATGAGCACGTTGAACGACTCCGGGACGCCCGGCTCCATCGCGGCTTCGCCTTTGACGATGGCCTCGTAGATTTTGGTACGCCCGTACACATCGTCCGACTTCGCGGTCAGCAGTTCTTGCAGGATGAATGCCGCGCCGTACGCTTCGAGTGCCCACACTTCCATTTCTCCGAAGCGCTGGCCTCCGAACTGCGCCTTGCCACCCAGCGGTTGCTGCGTGATCAGCGAGTACGGCCCGATGGAACGTGCGTGAATCTTGTCGTCCACCAGGTGCGACAGTTTCAACATGTAGATGTAGCCAACCGTGACCGGCAATTCAAACTGCTCACCTGTCATGCCGTCGCGCAACATGGTCTTGCCCGAGGTGGGCAGGCCCGCACTCGTCAGCAACGCCTTGATTTCGCTTTCCCGAGCGCCGTCGAACACGGCCGATCCCATGAACACGCCCTTCTTGAGGGTCGGAGCCAGCGCTTCGAGCTCATCTTCACTCATGTCAGCGATGGTGTCCGCCAGCACGGTGTCCTTGAACAAAGCTTTCAGATCGCGGCGGATGGCGTCCGAGCGAGTATTCTGCTTCAGCAATTCGCCAATCTTCTGGCCCAGTTCATAACCAGCCCATCCCAAGTGGGTTTCAAGAATCTGTCCCACGTTCATACGGCTGGGTACGCCAAGCGGGTTCAGGACGATCTCGACCGGCGTTCCATCTTCGAGGTACGGCATATCCTCTTCCGGAAGAATGCGCGCGATCACGCCCTTGTTGCCATGACGTCCGGCCATCTTGTCGCCGACACTCAGCTTGCGTTTCATCGCGATGTACACCTTCACCAGCTTGATCACGCCCGGCGGCAGTTCATCGCCCTTGGTCAGCTTCTCTTTCTTTTCGTTGACGATCTTCTTGAGCACGTCGATCTGGCGCGAGGTCATCTCCTCGATCTCGTCAATCTGCTCGTTTACCCGAGGATCCTTGTCGGCGTATTTGATCCGCTTCAAATTGCGGGTCGATATGCGCTCGATGGTGTCACGGTCCAGAATCGTGTCCTTGGTCAGCAACCGCTTGTTGGTACGCTCGTCGTGCAGATCGGCTTGCACTTCCTTGCCACCCAGCAGGCCCTCCAAACGCTTCAGGCGCTCATCGGTCAGAATGCGGATCTCGTCCGAAAGGTTCTTTTCGAGCTTCGCAATCTGGTTGCCTTCAATCGCCTTGGCGCGCTCGTCTTTCTCCTGGCCTTTGCGCGAGAAGATCTTCACGTCCACCACGATGCCTTCGATTCCAGGCGGGCAGTAAAGCGAAGCGTCGCGCACATCGCCGGCTTTTTCGCCGAAGATCGCGCGCAGCAGTTTCTCTTCCGGCGTGAGTTGAGTCTCACCCTTCGGAGTAACCTTGCCGACGATGATGTCGCCCTGCTTGATGCCGGCGCCAATGCGGATCACGCCCGCTTCGTCCAGATTGCGCAGCGTGGATTCGCTCACGTTCGGTATGTCGCGCGTCACTTCCTCGGGACCAAGTTTCGTGTCGCGAGCTTCGAGTTCGAACTCTTCGATGTGAACTGAGGTGTAATAATCCTCCTTCACCATCTTTTCGGAAACCAGAATCGCGTCTTCGAAGTTGTAGCCGCGCCATGGCATGAACGCGACCAGCACGTTGCGTCCCAGCGCCAACTCGCCAAAGTCGGTGCACGGACCGTCCGCAATCACCTGCCCCTTCACCACCCGCTGGCCTTTCTTCACGATCGGCTTCTGGTTGATGCAGGTGTTCTGGTTCGAGCGCTTGAACTTGGTGAGCTGGTAAATGTCGCTGCCCACCTCGCGCGAAAGCTGCATCGGATGATGCTCGCCTTCGACGCGAACAATGATGCGTTCGGAATCGACCGAATCAATGATTCCGTTACGACGTGCCAGCACGACCGCACCTGAATCGCGAGCGGTGACGCCTTCCATCCCTGTCCCCACAATCGGAGCCTGAGCCCGCAGCAGCGGCACCGACTGACGCTGCATGTTCGCACCCATCAGGGCGCGGTTTGCGTCGTCATGTTCGAGGAAGGGAACGAGCGACGCAGCGACTGAAACGAGTTGCTTCGGGCTGACGTCGACGTAGTCCACTTCGTCGCGGTTTACCAGTACGAAGTTGCCCGCCTTGCGCGCATTGACCAGTTCGCCGGCAATGCGACCCTTGTCGTCCAGTTCGATATTCGCCTGCGCGATGGTGTGACGGTCTTCTTCCCAAGCGGAGAGATAGAAAGAAAACGGCTCGACCTCGACTAGCTTCTTCTTCCGTTCTTTAAGATCGGCGTTGACCTTCTCCATCTCGCTCTTTTCGGCATAGTCGCCGACTTTGAATATGCTGTCACCGGCGTTAACCACGATGACGTAGTCCACCACACGCGAGTTTTTCACCTTGCGGTAGGGCGACTCGATGAAGCCGTAGTCGTTGATGCGCGCAAAACAGCTCAACGAGGAGATCAGTCCGATGTTCGGACCTTCCGGCGTTTCAATCGGGCAGATGCGTCCGTAGTGGGTCGGGTGAACGTCGCGAACTTCAAATCCAGCGCGTTCGCGCGACAACCCGCCCGGCCCCAGCGCCGACAGACGACGCTTGTGCGTGATTTCCGACAGCGGGTTCGTCTGATCCATGAACTGCGACAGCTGCGAAGATCCGAAGAACTCGCGAATCGCGGCCATCACCGGTTTAGCGTTAACCAGGTCGTGCGGCATGGCCGTAGACATTTCCTGGTACACGCTCATCTTCTCCTTAATCGCGCGTTCCATGCGAACCAACCCGATGCGGAACTGGTTCTCCAACAACTCGCCCACCGCTCGCACCCGGCGATTGCCCAAGTGATCGATGTCGTCCACCGCGCCGATGTTCTTGCGCAGCTTAAGCAGGTACTTGATGGTCGCGTAAAAGTCCGTGGGATCAAGCGTGCGCTGTTCCAGGCTGGTCGCTTCCTGGTTCTCGAACAGCTTGATGTTGAACTTCAACCGGCCCACGCGCGAGAAATCATACTTGCGCGGATCGAAGAACATGCCCTGGAACAATGCCGTCGCCGTATCCAGCGTTGGCGGATCACCCGGACGCAACTTGCGATAAATCTCGATCAGAGCCTCCGATGGAGTCGCGACCGAATCGCGGCGCAGCGTCTGGCTGATCACTGTGCCCACGTCGTCGCGCTCGGGGAAGAACACGCTCATCTCGATCACGCCCGATTCCAGAATCTTTGCCACCTTATCGGCCGTGATTTCCGAGTTAGCCTCGAGCAGCACTTCTCCGGTCGTCGTGTCGACGATATCGCTCGCCGCCCACGCGCCTTCGAGGTCGGTAGTGTCCACTTCGACTTCGCTGATCTTCGCCTTCTGAATTTCCTTCAGAGTCGCCGGGCTGATCTTGCGGCCGGAGTGCGCCACTTCATCGCCCGATTTCGACTTGATGCTGTGCGCCAGCTTCATGCCCAAAAGGTTCGTGGGCTTATCGCTCGCCGGATCCAGTGTCCAGAACAGCTTCTTGTCGCGGACAACCAGGCGGTCCGTCGTGTAGAAAGTCTTCAGAATGTCTTCGCCGGAACGCAGGCCCAGCGCGCGCAGGAAAATCGTGCCCAGGAACTTGCGCTTGCGGTCGATGCGCACGTACAGAACGTTCTTCTGGTCGTATTCGAATTCAACCCACGAACCGCGGTAGGGAATGATCTTTCCCAGGAAATAAGTGCGGTTCGCCGCCGTCTCGAAGAACACCCCGGGCGAGCGGTGCAACTGGCTGACAATGACGCGCTCGGTTCCATTGATGATGAAGGTGCCGTTTTGCGTCATCAGCGGGACGTCGCCGAAGAAAACTTCCTGCTCCTTGATATCGCGGATGGAACGGTTGCCCGCCTCATCCTTATCCCAGATGGTGAGCCGCATGGTCACTTTGAGCGGAGCCGAGTAGGTCATGCCCCGCTCTTCGCATTCCGCTACGTCATACTTCAGCTGCAACCCAACCGGATCGCCGCACTTGTTGCAGAAGTCGGGAGTATTCGCGTTGTAGGTGCCGCACTTGTGGCAGAGAACTTCGCCGGGATGAAACGGGTCCGTGATCACCGTCGATCCGCAACTCTTGCAAGTCGTGCGCAAGTGATGCAGTCCTTTTAAGTGGCCGCACTTGCACTCCCAGTTGCCGATCGCGAAGTCCACGAACTCGAGCTGGGAAACATTGCGGAAATCCGTAATCGGAAACACCGATTGAAATACCGCCTGCAGCCCGCCGTCTTCGCGCTCGCTGGGCAGTTTGTCCATCTGCAGGAAGCGGTCATAGGAGCGCTTCTGAACCTCGATCAGGTTCGGAATCTGGATGGTTGCTGGAATCTTGGAAAAATCGAAACGCTTGCGATGGATATTGTGCTTTGTCATGCTCAGGAACTCCTGCTTTCAGGCAGCACGGGGCTGCAGTACAAGCGGAATGAGGGACGCAAAAAAGCGACGCCACAATGTTGCTTTAAGAGACTGCTACAGCTCTCGAGCGGAGTGCGCGGAAAAAAGCGAGAGGCTCCCGCAAGGACAAACTCGTCCGCGGGCGCCACATGCGACGCTTACTCTTGAATAACTTGTAAAATTCCGTGCCAGTTCAAAAGGCCTGTTCCGTCCCGCCGCCCGCGGGACCGGCTGCCAAACTTTCGTTCCAGCGACCCTTTTCCGTTCCGCTTCCTGGGTCTATTTGGAGGATGCGGGTCGCCGTCGCCTCGCAGTGAAGCCAGGGTAAGCGGGTTATTTATTAGATATTAACACGGCTCCCGAGGATTCAGCTACTGTTCGGTCAAATAATTGCAAGCGGCTTGGGGCTTGTGTGGTGATGGGGCTTCGCCCCGTCCAAGCGGGATAGAGCCCCAGCTTCCACACCACACCCCGCACCGCCCAAACTACTTAACCTCGACAACTGCGCCGGCTTCAGTGAACTTCTTCTTGATGGTCTCGGCTTCGTCCTTCGAGACACCTTCCTTGATGCTCTTGGGGGCGCCGTCGACGAGGTCCTTCGCCTCTTTCAGGCCGAGGCTGGTAACCTCCCGTACTGCCTTGATTACATTGATCTTATTGGCTCCGACTTCCTTCAGAACGACTGTGAATTCGGTCTTTTCCTCGGCCGGGGCTGCCGCGCCAGCCGCTGCGCCACCGGCAACCATTACCGGGGCCGCTGCCGCCGCCGAAACGCCCAGACGCGATTCCAGTTTCTTTACTAGCTCTGCCGCTTCCAGCAACGACAGGCCGACAATTGACTCCTCCAACTGCTGTAGATCCGCCATGTGAATCTCTCCGCTTCTTAATGTAAGATTTACGATTTCGCTATCGCGTTGCCAGGTTTCCAGTGCGACCAGGTCCTCAACTCCGGCGCCAGACAACACCAAAGTTTCCGACCGCGCCACCCCTCGCCTCGCAATAACTAAATCTTTTTCGGTGAGCTTTCGCCGACCCGAACTTTTTTCAATGGAGCGCCCATCGCTCCATCCGAGGACGCCTATCGCTCCACAAAGGCTTACGCCTCGCTAAACTTTTTCTGCTCCACGCCCTGACCGACAACCACTGCCAGATTCCGTCCGACCGCATTCATCGCTGTAACCAGACGCTGCGACGGAGCACTTAACAGGAAAAGCAGCTTCGAGTAAAGCTCGTCTTTCGATGGCATGGTCGCAAGCGACTCGATCTCCTTGACCGTAATCGCGCGGCCTTCGACCACACCGGCCTTGAAGCTGAATTCCGGATTGTCCTTGACGTACTTCGCCAGCGCCTTGGCCAAAGCCACCGGATCGCCTTCGGTGTAGGCGATCGAGGTCACACCCTGAAGGTTCTTCAGCGCTTCCTCGACCTTGGTACCCTTACCGGCGCGCTCGGCCAAAGTGTTCTTCACCACGCGATACTTCGCCCCGGTCGGACGCAATGCCTTGCGCAATTCGAAGTCCTGCGTCACCGTCAGCTTGGAATAGGTGGCCACGATCATGCTCGAAGCATTCTTCAGCTCGCCACCAAGCTTCTCAACCTGTGCAACTTTCTTAGCCCTAGTAACCGCCATATAAGAACCCTTTCAAATCTCGTGTAGAGACGGGGATTGCCCCGTCTGCCGGGCGCAGCCCGACGGCATTGCCTAACTACGCCTTAGCCGCAATCTCGATCGGAGTCGTATCCAGCGAGATCCCGGGCCCCATGCTCGAACTCAAATAGCAGGCCTTGATGTATTTCCCCTTGGCCACCGAAGGCTTAGCCTTAATCACGCTGGAAATCAGCACGGTTGCGTTATCGATCAGCTTGTCGGGCGAGAATGAAATCTTCCCCACCGGCACATGCACCAGCGCCGTCTTGTCGGTGCGGAACTCGACCTTGCCGGCCTTGACTTCCTGTACAGCGCGCGCCACATCCATGGTGACCGTACCCGTTTTCGGATTTGGCATCAGCCCCTTCGGTCCGAGGACCTTGCCCAAACGGCCAACCGATTTCATCATGTCGGGCGTGGCGATCAGCGCATCGAAATCGGTCCAGTTTTCTTTCGTGATCTTGTCGACCATATTTTCGCCGCCGACGAAGTCCGCTCCTGCCGCCTCGGCCTCGCGAACTTTTTCGCCGCTCGCGATCACCAGAACTTTTTTCGACTTGCCCAGTCCGTGAGGAAGCACGACCGTGCCCCGCACCATCTGATCAGCATGCTTGGGATCGACGCCCAGCCGCAACGTCACTTCGACGGTTTCGTCGAACTTTGCGTATTTCACTTTCTGCAGAAGTGGAACCGCTTCCTGCAGCGTGTAAGGACGCGGCTCGATTGCTCTCCGCGACTTTTCGATATTCTTCCCTGACTTCTTCATTTTCACCTCAGTCTCCCACCGCCGCTTCGCTGTTCCGAAGCGCCGTGGTCTATTCGACAGACGGTTTATGGAGCGCCGGGCGTCCCCGCCGGCAGACGGCGAGACGCCCGTCCTTCCATGATCAAAATCTATTCCGCCACTTCAATCCCCATCGACCGCGCCGTACCGCGCACGCTCCGGATGGCGGCATCGACTGACGCGGCGTTCAGATCCGGCATCTTCTGCTTCGCGATTTCCTCGACCTGCTTCAGCGTCACCTTGCCGACCTTATCTTTATTAGGAGCGCCCGATCCCTTGGCGATGCCGGCCGCGCGCTTCAGCAATACCGAAGCCGGCGGCGTCTTGGTAATAAACGTGAACGAGCGGTCGCTATAGACCGTGATCACGACGGGAACAATTAGCCCTTCCAGTTCTTTCTGCCCGGTGCGGGCATTGAACTGCTTGCAAAACTCCATGATATTGACTTGCGCCTGACCGAGCGCCGGTCCTACCGGAGGTGCCGGCGTGGCCTTGCCCGCCGCAATCTGCAACTTTACCGATCCTGTAGCTTTTTTAGCCATGATGCCTTTCCTGCACTATTTTCCTGTACAGACGGGGCTCGCCCCGTCTCCGCTGCCGAGACACGGCAAGCCGCGTCTCTACAGAAAACCGCTATGCGACTTTCTCCACTTGCCCAAATTCCAATTCCACTGGAGTCGAACGCCCGAAGATGGTGACCATCACTTTCAAAGTCTCGCGATCTTCGTTGACGTCGTCGACCACGCCCGTAAAGGTTGCGAACGGACCCTCGCCGATGCGCACGGTCTCGCCCTTTTCGAATTTGACCTTGAGCTTCGGTTTTTCCCGGCTGTCGGCGACTTTGTAAACAATGTGATTGACTTCCTCTTCCGACAGCGGCGTCGGCTGTTGCCCTGTGCCCACAAATCCGGTAACCCGCGGCGTCGACTTCACGACGTGCCAGACATGATCGTCCATGTCCATCTCAACTAGCACGTAGCCGGGATAGAACATCCGCTCCGACGTGTACTTCTTGCCGCCACGGACTTCGGTCACCGACTCGGTCGGAATCAGCACCTTACCGATCTTGTCCTGTAACCCGAAAGCCTGCACGCGCGATTCGAGCGACTCCCTCACTTTGCGCTCGAAGCCGGAATAGGCGTGGATGATGTACCACTTCATATTCGGATTGCGCGCCGGCTGGCCGCCGGGAACCGTTTCCGCAGGCGTCAGAGGCGGTGCCTGCTGCCGAGCACCTTCTGCGCGAGTGCCAACCGCAGCGCTGTCGTTCTTATCTTTATTGGTATCCGTATCCGACATTCAATCGCTTCTTTCGCTCGCCGCCTAATGGCGCGAGAAATAATGCAAACCGCGCTCCAGGCTGTTGGTGATCGCCAGATCGACAACCCAGAAATAAAACGCAAACAGAAACACGGTGATGATGACCACCGTCGTCGTTGCCTGAACTTCCTTGCGCGTTGGAGACGTAACTTTCTTCATCTCCGTGCGCACGTCGTTGTAAAACGTCTTGATCCGCTCGGGCCAGGATCTCAGCGTACTTGCAATCGCGTTCTGTTCTACGGCTGTCGCCATACCTTCCCGCTTTCCTCGACTACTCCCTCTCGGGCCTGAACTCTTACCCTCAACTCTGGCAGGGGCGGAGGGATTCGAACCCCCAAGTTCGGTTTTGGAGACCGACAGTTTAACCGTTGAGCTTACGCCCCTAAAACCATTGACTCATTTTGTCATTGAATCATTGAGCCATTGGAGGCCTCAGCCATGCTTTTGACCTTCTGATGATTCAATGACCAAATGCCACAATGCTTCAATCGCCTCACTTCACTTCTTTGTGCGGCGTGTGCTTGCGGCAACGGCTGCAGAACTTCTTCAGTTCTAGACGGTCCGGTGTCGTTTTGCGGTTCTTGGTCTTCGAATAATTCCGCTCTTTGCAATCACCACACTGCAACGTAATGATCTCTCGGGGCATTGCTCACTCCCTAAACTCTCGGATTCTAGCTTTCAGCTTTTCGTGTGGTGACGGGGCTTTGCCCGTCCGGGGGGGCAAGCCCCGCCACCAGACAAACTACGTAATAATCTCTGCGATCGTGCCCGCGCCCACCGTGTGGCCGCCTTCGCGGATCGCGAACCGCAATCCCTTTTCCATCGCCACCGGCGTGATCAGTTCGATCACCAGGCTCACGTTGTCTCCCGGCATCACCATCTCC
>DATDGS010000064.1:0-4743 GCA_036521955.1 Terriglobales bacterium | reverse complement strand
ATCCTCGGACCCGCGCTTTGCCGAGAAACTGGAAGCCATCGTCGGCTTGTATTTGAAACCGCCCGAGCACGCCCGGGTGTTGTGCTGCGATGAGAAGAGTCAGATTGTGCGCCGGGATAAAACCGGCATGGAATAGAGGATGAAAGAGCCTTACGAGAAAGGAGTAGCGATCCACTCGGCCCCGAGTTTTGCGCTGGTCGTCGCGAGGCGCTCAGTGAAGCGTAAACAGGGGGATAGATGGGCAGGGTATCGAGCTTCGAAAATCTGCAATCAGGGTGCCGACGCCGTAATCTGGGCGGAAGGCCACACGAACAGCAGCGATAAAGCGAGCTGCTGGGCGGCCCTGCGTAGTCGTAGACCCCATGCACGTCTGGAAATTCCATGCACGAGAACCGGGAGACCTCGGAGATGCCTGAAGCGACTTTCTGCGACAGGCCGGCGGGTGAAGGCAGTAGCCGTACGGCCCGCGTGCACGTCCTCGAGGAGTCGGACAGCGGTACAGTACCGATGAATCATGCGAACAAAAGCGGGAGACCGCCGGCGGAGAGTGAGGAGGGAAGGCCGCTGATCAAGGAGAACACCCATCAATCCAGCACGCTCTCGACACAGAGCGAGGCTCGCGTGTCCCAAGGGTTGGCGGGTGTGCGTAAGGCAGCAAGGGAAAGGAAGGAGATGAAGTTCACCGCCTTGCTTCACCATCTGACGGTCGCGCTGCTCCGGGATGGCTTTTACGCTTTGAAGCGTAAGGCCGCTCCGGGAGTGGACGGCATCACATGGGACGAGTACGAGATCGGGTTGGAAGATCGGCTCGCCGATTTGCACAGCCGGGTCCACCGCGGCGCTTATCGAGCGCAACCATCGAGAAGGGTGTACATTCCGAAACCGGATGGCCGGCAGCGGCCGCTCGGGGTCGCGGCACTGGAGGACAAGATTGTTCAACAGGCCGTGGTCACCATCCTCAATCAGATTTACGAGGAAGATTTTCGGGGCTTCTCGTATGGTTTCCGGCCAGGGCGCAGCCAGCACCAAGCATTGGATGCGCTGTACGTCGCGATCACGCGGAAGAAGGTGAACTGGATTTTGGATTGCGATATCAGGGGCTTTTTGGATCGTGTTCCATAATGCCCCCTGGTTATTGAAAAAGTTGTGGTTGCTCATCGACTACTTTGATTCGCAAGCCTTTAGATCGCCCCTGGCGCACCAGAACCGCCTTCAACTCGCCGCGCTTTACACGCTGCATCACGGTTTGCCGGGAAACGCCTAGCTTTGCGGTTACGGCAATCATGGGCAGGTACCCCGGGGGCGCCTGCTGCACGATGCGCGACCGCAGTTCACCGGTGATTCGAATCTGCCAGGGAGCGCCAGGCGTGACCTGCTCGCCGGCGATGAAACCGTCAGCCAGCCAGCGATGAATCGAAGATGTGTTCATGCCGAGAATCTGAGCTGCTTTCCGAATCGAAACCAACTCCCCACTCGGCGGTTCAGCCGGTGGTTGAAATCGCGGGATATCACGATAGCGGCGCAGGCTGCCGACCTGGTTGGCGGTGAAGCGTTCGCCGGTAGCCGTCTTTCGTCCTTGGCGATTCAGGATTCCGGCGATCACTTCATCGGGATAGAGCGTGGCCAGGCGCCGCAGCAATGAGATGGTGTCTTCGTCGGTGTGCGGCCCCATCGGCTTGAACTTTGGAACGGGAACATCCAGGGTGGTGAAGGCGCCTCCGCGCCAGCGAAGAGTCAGGTGCGCACGGCCTTCGGAGCGCTTGAGATTCAAACTCACTTCTTCCAATAAGGTGCGCAGGAGTTCCTTGCGATCGCGGTCGGTGGTCGTCGCCGCAGTCCACACCTGGCGGATATCGGAGCCGAGTCTCTGAATAGCCTCGAGCTGTGAGGCAGTGATAGTGCTGGGGCGCTGCTGCTCCCGTCGCCGCAGTTCCACCTCCGCGGTAGCAAAGTCGCGCAAACGGTTCTCCCATTCGGTTTCCAGGCCGCGAGCAACCAGCCTGTTTTCGGGCTCCACGGTCCGATAGCGGCGTTCGGCCCGCTCTGCCTGGTAGCGGGCGCGCTCCACTTCCAAACGCCATTGCGACAAAGCGGCATCGTGGTTCGCTTGCAGCTTTTCGAGGGACAGGCGTGTGGCGTCGATCGCTGCTGGTGTGATGGCCTGGAGAAAAGCATCAGCCACCGCCTGTTCGATCACTGTCCCGCCAACGTTGAGACAGTACACGCCGCGGCCATTGACCAGATCCTTGCCACAGCAGTGATAGCCCGGCGTTGAGTTTCGGCCGCGATAGTGAACATGCAGACGGCGGCCGCAGTGTCCGCAAGCGACGATGCCCTGCAATAGCGCCGACCCCTCTCTCACTGCCCCTCCCGCCTGGTGCGGTTTGGGCTTCGTGTTGGAGTCGAGCCGTGCCTGATTGGCTTCAAAGGTGACCCAATCGATGAAGCCGGGATGATGGTCCCGGATGAGAACAGCCCACTGCTCCATGGGCAGATGTCGCATCCGTTTCCTGACCGCGCCCTGTGCATCGACATAGCGTTCGTGGCGAGTTTTACCGTAGGTATAAGCGCCAGCATACACCGGATTGGTGAGGACTTGGTGAAGCGCATGGTAGGTCGGAGTCACCCAGCGGATCGGTCCCGGCATGCCGGCCGGCGTGGTCTGCAACGGGAAGGGCAGGCCTTCGGAACGGAACCAGAGCCAGACCCGGCGTGCCGAGCCGAGTTCGGCGAAACGCTCGAACACCGTGCGGATCGCGCCGGCGACCGCCTCATCGGGATGGAAGAGGACCTCACCATCCTGTTCTCCCCAAACCAAACCGACAGGCAAGCCGCGCCGCAGTTCTCCGCGAGCGGCCTTGTTGCGGATGCCGCCATCGAGCCGGGCCCGAATGATGTGCAACTCGGCTTCACTCATCGTGCCCTTGAGTCCCAGCAGCAAACGGTCGTTGAACAGTGCCGGATGATAGACGCCGTCGTTATCGCCGATGAGCGTATCGGTGATGCCGCAAAGCTCCAGCAGGCGATACCAGTCGGCATTGTTCCGTGCCAGACGAGAGACCTCCAGGCCGAGGACGATGCCCACGTGAGCCAGTGCCACTTCGCTGGTGAGGCGGGCGAAGCCGGAGCGCTTGTCAGTGGTGGAGCCGGACAGCCCCAGATCTTCGTCGATGATTACCACTTGCTCCTTGGCCCATCCCAGTTGGCAAGCTCTATCGGCCAAGGCGTACTGGCGGGCGGTGGACTCGCGATTGTGTTCGACCTGGCCCGGCGTGGACTGGCGAACGTAAATGTAAGCGGCGCGCTGGGTGTGGGAGGGTTTGATTTTGGATGGGTCAGTCATTGATCTGCTCCTGGCGCCGGTCCGCCGTCGCTTTGACAAGGAGTCGCACCAGCGTCTCGATGAGGATGCGCTTTTGGTCTTCGTCGAACTGCTCCCACAGGTGCGTCTCCGGAATCGGAATATCGTTGAAGTTCAGATTCAGTTGCGGCACGGTCCTCCTGACTTGTCCCAGATCTTACTGGCAAGTCCGGGGAGCGACGCAGGAGAGCATCGACAAGACCGCGAAGCCGCAGGAGGTCATCCAAGGAGGCCACAAGCTGCGAATCCTGCGGGGCGCAGGACGGGTGTTTGAAGTCGGTCCAATCCGCAGGGATCAGAGATTTGCTTCCGTCCGGCAAAATGAGAACGAACTGTAGGCCAGCCGGCATGCGTGCTTGCCGGAGAACCTCCAGAGACTGTCCCTGGAACGGGTGATGCGGACGCGTGATAGTCACCCGTTCGGGAAAGTGCTGATGATGGGTAGTGTGTCGTGGTTTCCTTCGACAATTTATCGCACGATTGGCTCTTGAAGTTCGTCCAACATCGCGTTGCCGACCGCCGCATTCTCCGGCTGATCCAGAAATGGCTGAAGGCGGGAGTGCTGGAGGAAGGTGAATGGAAGGACACAGGGATGGGTACCCCGCAGGGCTCGGTGGCTTCGCCGTTGCTTGCGAACATCTATCTGCATTACGTGTTCGACCTGTGGGTGGACGCCTGGCGCAAGAAGTGCGCGCGAGGCGACGTCGTTGTCGTCCGGTACGCCGACGATAACGTCATCGGGTTTCAGCACTTGGCGGACGCAGACCGATTCCTGATGGAATTTCGGGAGCGGCTGCTGAAGTTTGGGCTGGAGCTGCACCCAGACAAAACGCGCCGGATTGAGTTCGGGCGGTTCGCCGAGCGAGACCGGAAACAGAGAGGAGAAGGGAAACCCGAGGCGTTCGCCTTTCTGGGATTCACGCATATCAGCGGGAAGGACCGGAACGGGGGCTATGCTCTGAAGCGCAAGACGGTGAGCAAACGGATGCGGGCCAAGCTGCTGGAAATCAAGCAGCAACTGCGTAGACGGATGCACGAACCGGTAGCGCAAACGGGCCAATGGCTTCGGTCGGTCGTCCAGGGTTACTTCAACTACCACGCGGTACCGGGAAACGCTGACAGTCTGGCGACATTTCGCTCTCGGGCGATCCGACTCTGGAGGAGCATGTTGATCCATCGGGGTGGGAAGCGCAACCTAACTTGGGCGCGGATGAGCAAACTGGCAGGCCGGTGGATTCCGTCGCCGCGTATTCTTCATCCGTATCCCCGAGTTCGCTTTGACGCCATTCATCCGAGATAGGAGCCTCATGCGGTAGCGCCGCTCGTGGGGATCTGTGCGGGGGGTGCTGGGAGACCGGCATCCCTACCGCGACGGTGGCCGA
>DATDGS010000063.1:0-160253 GCA_036521955.1 Terriglobales bacterium | reverse complement strand
CTTGCACCGCCCGTTGCTGGTCGATCTGGTATCGTCTCTTCATAGCGACTCTCTCCTTTTTCTTGGCAGAAAAACTACCCTCGGTCATTATGACCGGGGTTGAGAGTCGCTACTTTCTACGAACTAACGGGCATCCTCCTGCCAACTGTTAGTTCTGTCAGTTGCACTCGATCCCGGCGAGAGTCACTATCTTTTTCAGGGGGGAAGAACGGTGTTTGCGTCGGATGATGTTGTTTTTGCCTGGGCCATCGGAAAGGCTGTGCTGATCGTGATTGTCTCCGTAGCCACTTTGGTCTATGCCGCGTGGGCAGTGACCTGGCAAAAAGACACCGCGCAGCTTCGAATCCCCGAGGAGAGTGCCTTGAAGTACCCGAGATCCGTTCAAGCGGACACGGTGATGCTCGCGGGAAGCGGAACAGCAGAAGAGGCGGAAGGGGCACGCCGCATTCCGGCTAGGACCTCGGCTGAACAGATCAATGTTCCCGCGCGGGAGGAGCCTGCTGCTGCGGCTTAACGTTGGTCGAGTGCAAACGCCTTCCCTTTTTATTGCCGGTTCCCCTTATCTTTAATCTTTAATCTTTGCCCTTCAGAATCGCAGCGCTTTCTCCTTCCATCGGTTTACAACAGCGATCCACTTTCCGCCTCCTTCTACGAGCAGCGTGTGCTGCGGTAACGGCGAGGTATCTTGAACAACCCGCCTGATTGCTCAAGATCGCAGTCCGCGCTACAGTAAACGGCGCGGGTGCTTCTTCAAGTGAGAGAAGATTCAGCGCCGCAGCGCGCTACGAAAGTGCTCATTCGCATTCGCAGTTCTTTAATATTTTCTGGAGCGCGAGACGCTCTTTCGGATTCTGCCGAACGAACTACGCGCCTGATCACGAGAGCAAACGATTCAACGCTGGACATCCGATGACGGACCCGGGCAAAGCGGAGGAGTTCTTCTTGGCGCCGAGGGCGGGTAGTGCCATGTTTCAAGGTTTTTGTAGAGTGTTCTTCACCTGGTATTGCCCTCTGACGGTTGCGGGGCAGCGTTACCTTCCGGCATCCCCGTTCATCATCTGCAGCAATCATGCGAGCCATGTCGATAGTGCGGTGCTGATGACAGCTTCGGGACTTCCGTTCTCTGCATTTGCACTGCTCGGCGCCAGTGATTATTTCTTTGATTCCTGGAGGATGAGGGTCTTAGTCTCTCGATTCATGAACGTCATACCGATTGATCGCCAGGCGCAACACAAGTCGCTGCGGCGGAGTTTGGCGATGTGTGAAGAGTTTCTACAGAGGACGCGCGGCAATCTGATTCTCTATCCGGAAGGTACGCGGTCACGTGACGGCGAGATCCAGACATTCAAAAAGGGTGCTGGGCTGTTTGCGGCCGACCTTGGGGTGCCCGTCGTGCCCGCGCATATCGCGGGTAGTCACAACATTCTGGCAAAGGGGAAATTCGTGCCACGACCCGGACCTGTCTCCGTCCGCTTCGGAGCGCCGGTTATGTTTGAATCGAATCACTTCGATCATCGGCTCGGTCGCGAGCTTCGGAGGGCTGCGGTCGAATTGCTCGAACAGCGCATCCGAGGCCTTAGACAGAGGCCTCCCTCCGGAGACGTGATGAGGCTGCCTGAAGAGCCCGAAAAAGAAGAGCAGGCGACGATTTCCATTTCCGCCGTGGCGCAGAGTGGCGGCAACACAAAAAGTCCCACGCGCAGCAGAGTATCGGAATAGGCAAGTTGAGAGCAGATCCGAGAGGGCGCTATGTACACGGCTAAGCATATGAAATGGTGGGGATGGGGAGATGAGGAGGTCGGTTTCGACTCGAGTGCCCATCCTGGTTTGTGGCCTTATGCCAAAGCGGTACTCGGTGTGGAAGAAGATCACCTGGACACGCCACCCGTGCCCATCGAAGCCGCCCGGTTGCCCGCGCCCATTCATCATGACGGCTTTTTGGCTGAGCTGCGATTATGGATGCGCGCCGATCAGATCTGCGATAGTCGTCACGAGCGCCTGGTCCATACCTACGGCAAGGGTTTCCGCGACCTGTTTCGTATGCGGCGCGGTATGGCTGAGGGCGCTCCTGACTTGGTGATTTATCCCGAAAGCGAGCACGATGTGCTCATGACCATACGGGCATCGTCGCAGCACGATGTCGCAGTCATCCCTTTTGGGGGCGGTTCGAATATTGCGGGTTGCCTGGAGCGAACCGACACTCGCCGCATGGCCGTGTCGCTTGATATGCGCCGCATGCGACGCGTGCTGGCAGTGGATACAGAATCATGTACGGCCCGCATCGAGGCCGGCGTCTTTGGTCCCGATCTTGAAGAGCAATTGCAGGGCTTCGGCGTAACCCTCGGCCACTTTCCCGACTCCTTCTTGCACTCTACGCTTGGCGGGTGGATCGCCACGCGGTCTGCTGGAATGCAGAGCGATAAGTACGGCAAGATCGAGGATATGGTAATTGCGCTGCGCATGGTCACGCCAGTAGGCGTGCTGGCCACACGCATCGTGCCCAAATCCTCGAACGGTATCGATGTCAATCATTTGTGCATCGGCAGTGAGGGAACTCTGGGAGTTATTACCGAAGCCACCATGCGAGTTCATCCCCGGTCGGAGTTGCGCCGAACTCACGGCTACCTGTTTCTCGATTTCGAAAGCGGCATCGAGGCCATGCATGAGTGTGTGCGGAAAGAGCGCGTACCCTCAATGTTCCGGCTCAACGACCCCGACAAGACGGCATTGTCGCTGGCATTCAAACCGCCATCATCGCGGTTGACGGAGGCGGTAAGCGGAGTCATGAAGGGTTACCTGCGGGCGAAGGGTTTTGATTTCGCGCGGGCTTGTCTTATGCTTACCACCTTTGAGGGGACCAAAGCCAACGTCGCTCGCCAACACAGTCAAGTTAGCGCCGTCTATCGGCGCTTCGGCGCGGTCGACCTGGGCCCCAGCTCAGGGAAGTCTTTCGAGTCGACCAAGTACGATTTTCCACACATACGTGATTTCCTCATGGATCGTGGCATTACTTCTGATGTGAGCGAGACCTCAACCGTCTGGAGCAACATCGTCCCTCTGTATCGGGCGACCACGACAGCCCTACGCTCCGCGATCTTAAATAGTGGGAGCGATGGTGAGAGCGGCATAAAACCGTTTGTCGGATGTCATATCAGCCACACCTATCACTCCGGGGCGAGCCTCTATTTGACCTTTGCCTGCCGGCAGCGGCCTGGGCGCGAAATGCAACAGTACCTGCACGTGAAACGAGCTGTACAGCAGTCCTTCATCGATCACGGGGCTACTCTTTCACACCATCATGCGGTCGGTACCGAACACCTGCCGTGGCTCACCGACGACATTTCGTCCGTGGGTGTGATGGCCATAGCTGCAATCAAAGGAGGACTCGATCCTGGCAATGTCATGAACCCGGGACGGTTGCGGCCCTCCACAGCGCCTTTTGAGAAGTGGTCGAAAGTCGGCAGCGACGATACAGAGAACTCAGCGGTCTCCTCGCTGCGTGGAAGATGATGAAGACGGATACCTGAAAAGGTGGCGCTACCCGTTCCCGAACGAAACAAATAGCAAGCTAAAACTTTCTCATCCCACATGTTTGCGACAATTCCTTCCGGGTCGCCCGTGGCTCGGGAACAATCCAGCCATGCTCAGGCGATTTGGTGCGAACTGGCAGTTTTGCCAGTTATTGTCTTCTCTCGGCACTTATAGACTGATTCCGCGCAGGGGTGCGCCGTATTCTCCGAAAGAAAATTCACCTTCAATCCTTGATATGGGTCTGTTAACGAATTTCAAAATCCGGACCAAGCTGCTGGTCGCCATGCTTCCCCTGGCGCTGATGGCGATTGGGGCAGTGGTGTATTCGTCGATCGAAAGCCACAAGATCGACACTTGGTACAGCAATCTGATCGACAATTACATCACGACATTTCAATCGGTGACCGCAGCGCGAGGGAATACGATGCGGTTCCGTTTGTTGGTCTACCAACTCGTCGCCGAGGACAACCCCGATCAAAGACAGAAACTCGACGGAGAATTGGACCGGGTGCAAGCCGATTACCGGGCATTGCTCGCCGATGCGCTAAAGCAGAACCCGGGTCGCGCTAACCAAATCAAAACGGCAGAGGCCGTGTTCGATCGAGCCACATCAAGTGCACGCCCCGTCCGCGCTGCCGCCTTGGCTGGCAACCGGGAAAAGGCCATGAACATTATGCGCAGTGGGGTCGACGCTGATTTGCAGCAGGCACGGCAGGTTATGAGCGACCTGGTGGATGAGATGCAAAAGTCTGCAAACTTGGAATCCGGCGAACTCACTGCCCGGACGCACCGCGCGATTCTGATTACATGGATTGTGATTGTGCTCGGTTTACTCGTGTCTTTTGTGGTTGCGCTCTCCATCGTGCAGTTCGAAGTCGTGAGGGTCGTGTCTTCGTTTCGGCACCGGATTCTGGACGTGGCGGGGGGACGACTGGACCAGCCCATAGCGAATCTCAACCGTACCAATGAGATTGGCGAGATGAGCCGCGCGCTGCAGGTCTTGCAGGTTGCCGCCAGGGAACAGGAAACGCAGGGCTGGGTCAAAACCGAGGTGGCGAATACGGTTGCGCGATTGCAATCGGCCGAGGACTTCGCGGCATTCTCAACCATGCTCCTGTCACGGATCTCGGAAACGTGGGATTTGCTGTACGGTGCGTTCTACCTCGCCGACGACAGTCACATGCGCTTCGCTCGCGTCGGCGCTTTCGCGACTGACGTTTCAACCGAACCGCGAGAATTTGCGCTTGGCGAAGCCCTGGTGGGACAAGCCGCCCTGGAGCGGCGCACTCTTCGGATTGTTTCCACTGCCGAGAAGCCTCTCCAAATCTCCGCCGGTGTAGGGACGTTGACGCCGGCTTGCGTCCTTTTTGTCCCCCTGATGAATCACGACGTTGTGCTAGCCGTCATCGAACTTGCGCCTTTGGCTCCGGTGTCGGAGCGTCAGCAAGCGCTGCTGGACGCGCTGTTGCCGAGAGTCGCCCTTAACACCAAGATTCTGGTGACCACGTTGCAGGCCAAGAAACTGCTGGAACAGACTCAGGTACAGGCCGCGGAACGAGCGCAACTGTCGCACCAGATGCAGCTCTTGCTCGAATCCACCGGCCAGGGAATCTACGGAATCGACCTACAGGGCCGTTGTACTTTCCTCAACCGAGCGATGGCGGAGTTGATCGGCGCACGGTCCGAAGAAGTATTCGGCCAAAACATGCATGCCCTGGTGCATCACCACAGGTTCGACGGCTCCCCTTATCCGGTGGAGCAATGTCCCATCTACCGCGCATTCAACAAGGGGGAGAGCTGCCGCGTGGATGATGAAGTGATGTGGCGCCGGGACGGCACCCCAATCCCGGTTGAATATTCCTCGTTCCCAATCCTTGAGGAGGGGAAGGTCGCTGGAGCTGTCATCACGGTGGTTGATATCACTGAGCGAAATCGGGCCGAGGAAAAGCTGAGGGCAAGTGAGCAGCTTTTCCGGTCGATTTTCGAGAACGCCCAGATCGGAATCAGCTTCTTCGATATTAATCAACACACGATTTCCCCCAACCTCGCCTTGCAAGAGATGCTGGGTTACGGCGAGAAAGAACTCGGCCACTTAGAGAAGTGGGACGAAATCTCTCACCCGGATGAGCGCGCAGCCTGCGCGGAACGATATGCGGAGCTCGTCGAGGGGAAGCGCGACAAGAACCAATGGGAACAGCGGCTAGTTCGCAAAGACGGTACGATCGCCACGACAAGCGTGAGGTTCTCTCTGCTCCGGGATGCAGCAGGCAGACCTCAATATGTAGCCGCTTTGCAAGAAGATATCACCGAGCGCAAACGGCTGGAGGCGGATCTCGTCACTGCGAAGGAAGTCGCCGAGGCGGCCACGAGAGCCAAGTCTGATTTCCTGGCCAACATGAGCCATGAAATCCGGACGCCGATGAACGCCATCATCGGGATGACGCACCTGGCCTTGAAAACCGATCTGTCGAAGAAACAAGCAGAATATCTGACCAAAGTAAAGTCCGCCGCCCACGCGTTGCTCGGGATCATCAACGACATCCTCGACTTCTCGAAGATCGAGGCAGGCAAGCTGGATATGGAGAAGACAGGCTTCCGGCTTGAGGATGTGCTCGACAATCTATCGTCGATGATCAGTCAGAAAGCTCATGACAAGGAACTCGAGTTCCTGATCGCAGCCGAGCATGACATCCCTGCCAATCTGGTCGGCGACCCGCTGCGCCTGGGACAAATCCTGATCAACCTGGTGAACAACGCGGTTAAGTTCACGGCACGCGGCGAGGTATTAGTGACGGTTGCGCTCGAGGAGCAACTGGCGGACCGAGTCAAGGTGAAGTTCTCGGTCCGCGACAGTGGAATCGGCATGACGCCGGAGCAGAGCGGTCGGCTGTTCCAGGCGTTCGCGCAGGCAGACACTTCGACGACTCGAAAGTACGGTGGCACCGGGCTTGGACTCTCCATCTCCAAACGGCTGGTTGAAATGATGGAGGGCGTCATCTGGGCCGAGAGCGAGCCCGGCGTAGGCAGCACCTTCCATTTCACTGCCTGGTTCGGCATTGGATCAGATGAGAGGCGCAACCGCTTCATTCCTGATCTGGCAGGAATCCGGGCCCTGGTTGTCGATGATAATGCACAGGCGCGCGAGATCCTCACCGATTCACTCCGGGTTTTTGCCCTCCGAGCCGAGTCGGTTTCTTCCGGGGAGGACGCCGTGCGCGAGATAGCCAGCGCCGATTCCCATGATCCTTATCGACTCGTGTTGATGGATTGGCGCATGCCGGGGATGGACGGCCTGGAGGCAAGTCGCATCATCAAGCGCGATGATCGTCTCCAGCACATTCCCAAAATTGTGATGGTCACCGCATTCGGGGGAGAAGAGGCAAGGACGCAGGCAGAGGAGATTGGAATCGATAGCTATTTGCTGAAGCCAGTCAGTTCATCGCTGCTCTATGACACGCTGGTGGACCTGTTCGACGTCGCCGGAGTCGATGATCATCATTCTTCTGTGAAGAAAGACCGGAGCACTGTATATGACGCCACGGGAATCCGGGTGCTGTTGGTCGAAGACAACGAGATGAACCAGCAAGTCGCAACCGAATTGCTGGAGAGCGCCGGAGCGATCGTAACCATTGCGAACCATGGTGGAGAAGCGGTGAAAGTCCTGACCGAAGGTGGACAGGCTCCGCCGTTCGAAGTGGTGTTCATGGACCTGCAGATGCCCGTGATGGACGGGTTTACAGCCACCAAGCTGCTGCGGCGTGATCCGTGTTTGAAGAATCTCCCAATCATTGCCATGACGGCGCACGCTCTCGCAGAAGAGCGCCAGCGCTGCCTCGACGCAGGCATGAACGATCATGTGTCAAAGCCGATTGATCCCGACGTCCTGTTTTCGACCTTGCTGCGATGGGCGAAGCCAAGGCCAAGCCATGCGGTAGAGTCCCAGGCGCCGATTCCAGCCAGAACTACGCCCGCAAAAACCGTCGACGAGGTGATCCTGCCGGAAATCGCAGGGATCAATATGGCTGATGGCCTGAAGCGCGTCGCGGGTAACCGTCGCCTTTACCGCGATTTGCTGGGGAAGTTCGTTACGAAAGAAGGCAATGCGGCGGCGCGGATCTCAACGGCAATCGAAAGTGGCGACGTCAAGCTGGCCGAACGCATTGTGCATACGGTGAAGGGTGTGGCTGGCAATCTTGGAATCACGGAAGTTCAATCTGCGGCGCAAAAGCTGGAGAAAGCAATTCGTGAAGGACAGGATTCTGTCACAGTGCTGCATGGTTCCTTTGCAGTCGTATTGGACACTCAGGTTCACGCCATTGACCAAGCGTGGCGCGAATCGGCGCCTGCTCGGCCGGAGGGGGTGCAGCCATCGCCTTTCAACGGGGAAGCGGCATCCGCCGCGATTGCCCGGCTCAAGTCTCTACTCGATGCGAGCGATGGTGATGCCGAAGAGGCATTTCGCAATCTGCAGGACGTAGTAGCAGGCGCAGTCGACCGGCCTGACCTGGATGCTCTAAGCGCATCGATCGGCGACTTTGATTTTGAGGCGGCGCTGGTGAAACTCGATGAGATCGCCGAACAGTGCTGTATGGCGGGGAGACAGAAATGAAACCGGCTGACGAAGTAAAGACTCTGCTTCTGGTGGATGATGCTCCCGCCAACATTCAAATCGCGAATTCTATCCTGAGGGACACCTACAAAATTCGCGTCGCGACCAACGGTGCGAAGGCATTGGAACTGGCGCACGTCGCACCCTTACCCGACCTCATCTTGCTGGATGTCGTGATGCCCGAAATGGACGGGTACGAAGTGTGTACGCGGTTGAAAATGGCCGCAGAGACGCAGGAGATTCCGGTCATATTCCTTACCGGACAGACTGAAACCGAGGATGAGACCAGGGGCTTCGACGTCGGTGCCGTAGACTACATTCATAAACCATTCTCTCCCGCCATCGTCAAGGCGCGGGTACATACCCAACTTGTGCTGCGCGGGATTCGCAAGCAACTCGCCTCGCAATTGCTTACGATCCAGAAGGAAATGGAAACCGCGCGGGAAATTCAGTTATCGATTCTTCCAGACAAAATTCCGACAATCGAAGGTCTGGACATTGCAGCGCGCTACATCCCCATGACATCGGTCGCCGGCGATTTCTACGATTTCATAGTCGTCGATGAGAAACGGGTCGGAATTCTGGTCGCCGACGTATCCGGACACGGCATGCCTGCCGCACTTATCGCCTCGATGCTGAAGATAGCCCTGGCGGCCCAGGAATCGCACGCTGCCGATCCGGTTCAGGTGCTGTTGGGCCTGAATCAAGCGTTATGCGGAAAGTTTCAGCGCCATTACGTCACGGCGGCGTATGTGTTTGTGGACATGCTGAAGGGAACGCTGACATACGCAGGTGCGGGTCACCCTCCTTTGATGTTGTGGGGTGGGTCTGAGGGTGTGCGAGCCGTGGAGGAGAATGGTTTGTTTCTCGGAAAATTCCCGCAAGCAACCTACTCTTCCGTGGAGTTGCCGCTGAAGGCAGGGGATTGGGGCCTGCTTTACACCGATGGAATCCCGGAAACCACGAACCCCTCAGGGGTCGAGTTTGGCACCGGCCGCTTCAAGCAATTTCTGGAGGCCGAGCAAAGCGCCTCGGCAGATTATTTTGCCGATCGACTGCTTAAAGAGTTGTCGCGGTGGTCGGCTCGCGACGCTGGCCAAGACTTGGACGACGATGTTACGCTGGTGGCATTCCACGTGAAAGGCGCCTGAATAATTCCCACAACTATCAGGTGGAAAACCTGAAATTGTCTGTTTGATCGAATCCCGTTACCGTGCCGCACGATTGGAGAGAGGCGAAGGGAGCACATCGTACAATGGCTGCACCGCTTTCACTACCGGGTTCTCCTCGGCTACTGATATTGCCAGAATGCGGATCTTATCGTTGTCCGGTAACTGGATAGTTTTCGCGCCGGGCGGCAGATCGATCGGATACGCGAAGAGATACGAGTAGCCGTACGGCACGTTTTCTCCGGCAGCATTGTGGTGATGCGAACAGTACCAAGCCAGGTCCGCCCGTTTGATATAGCCAGACTTGATTCCAGCCATTTCAGCATAATCGTCGTGCTCAGTTTTTCCCGGCAGCGACGGGATCGGGATGTCCTTGGCGACCCACTGCCGATCATCCCACTGGCCGATGAATCCGCCCCAATCCTGAATCGTCAAGTCGACGTTCTTGCTTCCAGTTTTGAAACTTGCTTTCTGGTCGCCTTCGCCGGACGCCGCCAGCAAATAGACGCGATTGTAGCGGCCATTCGGCAATTCGATCGTCTGGCCTTTGGCCAGGACGGCGTTGGGCGCGGCATTTGTCGGGAGCGCCAGGTGGAACTGCGTATTGCCAGCAGTGATTTTCGTGGGCAGTGTCGTGGGCGCGAGGTGGAACTCCACATTATTAAATGTGATTAGCCTGGGCAGCATCTCAGCCGGCAGCGCATTGCCTTTGCCATCAAACCCACTGGAGGAGTGAGTGCGATCAGTGCTGGCGACCGCAATGTCGTATTTCAGCGATACTGGTTCGGAACGAACGCCCGCAGCCCTTTCCGCAACTCTGGCCGGCGACGCAGCCAACTTTACTGCAAACGTTCTTGGCTGGTACGCCGTGAACGAGGTCACGAGCACTCCACCGGAAACGTTGGCGGCTCCAACCGGTCGCTCTTGGCCGTTCACCTCGCGAGCGGAAGTGATCGGCGCCGCGAATGCAATTTTGACATTCGTCTGCGGCTTGCCATCGAGTTCCACCAGACGCACGATGATCTCATCGCTCTGCTCGGCCTTCTTCAGAGCGAAAAGTCGGATCCTCGGGCTGCTGACCTTCAGCAGAGAGAACTCCCGGCCGAGCGCGCCCGGATGCGGTGATGTTTGGAAAGCTATGAGTGGATCATTCAAGCGCTGGCCCTGCCAGTCACTCCCGGCTTGGCGCCAGTCACCGGCGTGTCCCGCGACGCCGTAGATGAATTCGTGATGTCCGATATCCTGCGTGCCCTGGTCGGCGTAGCCGCCACGAGTGCCGGGCGTGCGGATCAATGTCAGCCTGATCGTGTTATCGCTGGGCTTATCCGAACCGTTCTTGCAGTCGGTCAGGATGGTCGCGCCGAAAGCGCCGGTCACGTCCGTTAAGTCGATCCACTGGTGCGACGGGACCTCAAATTTCTTCGGCTGTGCGGTGGCGCGAGCGATGGTTCCGATATCCCAGTTGTAGGTTGCTACTCGGTTCGAAGCGGCCAGGGGGAACGTCGCCTTCAGGTTCGACTCCCGCGTGTTCCAGTCGATTACGTTTCCGAACTCTACTCGCTTGCCCGCGTCTCCCGCCGAAAGCAGGATGGTCTGCACAAATCGTGAGCCCGCGGTTTCGCGTGAAACTTCCACCGCGACGCGCGCGGGGCCGCTCTCAACGACGCGAATCTGGACTGGTCCACTCACATATGCCTTGGGCGCTGCCTGCTCCTGGTCCCAGTCCATATTCCAGGCCGGCCACTGCTCGGGATTATCGTAGGAGATGGCAAGGCGCGCCGGGCCAGCCAGCAATTCCCGGCCCAGCGATTTATCGAAAATACCGGAAACATCGCCGTCTGGATTGAGCTTCACTCGGTAGTACTGATTCTCCAGCGAGTTTTCGGACACCTGCAGAGCAGATGCCAGTCCGGCCGCGGCCTCAAGCTGCACGTCATAAACCGCATAGCCCACGGATGGCACGCGCGCAACAAACAGCACCTTACCGTTCGATATCTGTGCTGCGGTTTCTTTGCCGTCCGGTCCAATCACACGGACCGTCTTCGGCGTATTGCCCGGGAATTCGATGCTGGCTTCGACTACCTCTTCACGGACGATATTCAGGGGGTTGAAGATGACGATGGGAACGCCTTTGGCCTGAGTGTCCAGCGCGGCTGTGACCGCTTCCGATGCATGGTTCAACACGCCCGCGAATTGGTTCATGGCGATGACGTCGTCATTCCAGGCAAATTCGTAGGCCTTCGGAGTCGCCGTTCCGGCGGCGATGTCGTGGAACTGACCACCCATGACGAGCGTCCAGGCATCGTTCAGCCGCTGTTGCGGGTATGTTCGTGCACCGAGCCATTCCGCGGCAATCGAGGTTTTTTCCGCAGCGTCCGCCAGCAACTCTTCTTTCCGAAGCCAGCGTTTTTGGTAGGCTTGCGAAGTGAGGGAACCGGCCGAATGATTGGTCAGCTCCATTTCACCGGTAAAGCGTGGAAGTCCGACGGCTTCAGAGGGTGTGATGTCGAGAAACATCTGCTCCGCGTTCGCCGAGATCACATGGACCGGGCCAGCGCCCGCTTGGACCGAAGGTGATTCCGAATGCCCCTCTATGTGTGATCCACTCTGGTATGATCCGTTTCCATCCCGCGGTGGAAAGATTGCTGACCCTTTGGTGACGATCGCTTCGAGCCGCTTTACCGAGTCCTCATCTGGAGTTCCGCCGATGTCGCCGGTGCCATAGTAATGATAGTCCGTGTATACGCCGCTGACGTTTCCGTTCTGCTCTACGCGCGCCGCCCAATCATCCTGGTACCGGTCCAGGTCCCGATCCGCTTGGATCTTGGCCCGGCCTCTCTCTTCGGCACGCAGCAGGTAATAATCTCGAACGTCCTTCCGGTCGACTGGTAGGTTGGCGTTCTCGAGTTGGCGTATTTTCTGTTGCAGCGGGAGGAACTTCTTCCGAATCTCCTCGAGGGCGAGGTTCGGAGGAGCCGCGGGCAAAGGCTGGGTGAGATCGTTGTCAATCCCGCCGTCGTACTTGCCCGGGTTCAGACCCGCCAGCACGCTCTCTCCATCCGGTCCGACCCAGACGCCCACGTTGAAGGGCGTGCCTTCCGGGGTCTTCTCACGCGATTCCAGACCGCCGCCGTCCGCGGAGGATCCCCACACCAGTTTCTGCGTGGAGAAGCCTTTGACGCCGGAGTGCGCGAGAATCGTCGGCAGTGACGCCGGAAAGCCGAAGCAGTCAGGCAGCATGTACTCAGCACTGGCTTTGCCGAATTCATGGCGAAACCAGTCATTGCCATAAAGCACTTGCCGGATGAGGGTCTCGGCGCTGGGGGTGTTCACATCGCCCTCTTCCATGGAAGAACCCGCCGGGAACCACCTTCCTGAATCCACGTACTTCTTCAGGCTGGCGAAATCCGCTGGATAATATTCCTTCATGAAGCGATAGCGGTTTGCACCGCTGAAGTTGAAAACGTAGTGGGGATATTTTTCGAAAAGGGTGAAGTTGTCCTCCATGGTCTTGCGCAGGTATTCGTTGATGACCTGGGGATACTCCCATCGCCACTCCGTATCCAAGTGGGCATACCCGACCACATAAAGAGTTGGCTGCTTGCTCAGGTCGGGTTTCTCGGTGGTTTGAGCGCTGGCGGCGCAGAGCAGGAGCAGGTAGCTCAATGAACGCGCTACCAGAGAGGTGCAGTATCGTCGCATTGCCAATCTCCAAATAATGTCTGTATAAATATGTCTGCCTATTGCGTCTGAACTTTCGTGGGCGGATGTTTAAGTTCCGCGATAAGTTCCTGGAAATGCGGGTTCCGTCGCAGGTTTTTCAGATCGTCATCGGCCATCAAGTAATCGGCGTCGTTATATCCGCGATTGACGGCTTCGTGCAGATAGTGCAGTGCGTCATCTGGGTGGTTGGCCGCCACGGCTACACAGGCGAAGTCGTACCAGGCCGACCAGGGGTTTCCCTTGTCCCCGGACTTTTCCCCCTTTTCGATCACGTCACGAAATAGCTCGCTTGCTTCGGCATAACGACCGCTGTGGGCCATCGCAGTCCCGAGTTGCTGCAGTGCATCCAGTGTATTGGGATATCGCGGTCCCAGATTCCGAATCTCGACTTCGAACGTCGCACGAGCCATTTTTTCCGCTTCCGCGTAGCGTCCCTCGCGGTTCAGAACTTCGGCAAGATCGGATTGTGACATCATGGTTAGGGGATTTCGCGGTCCGAGCACGCGCATCTCAGTCGCAAGCGTTTCCCGTTGCAATTTCTCCGCTTCGTGGACGTGGCCTTCCTTGAGAAGCAGGTTTGCCAAGCTGGATTCTGATCGCAATGTATCAAGGTGTTCAGGCCCAAGGGTTCGCAACCGCATCTCCACCGTTTCCCGGAGCAGTTTCTCGGCCTCGTCCAGGCGACCTTCCGCCAGGAGAAGGTCCGCAAGGCTGGCCATCGCGACAGTCGTATCCGGGTGTTCGGGCCCCAGCACGCGCTGACGCGCAGCCAGATTTTCGCGATACAGCGGCTCGGCTTCAGCTACCCGCCCCTGCCACGCGGTGGCCATTGCCAGGTTGCCCATCGCTAGCAGAGTTCTAGGGTTATCGGGTCCCCAGACGCGACGTCCGGTGTCGACTAGTTGACGAAATTCCTGTTCACCCGCGGCAAATTGGGCTTGGTGGAGGAGCATAAGGCCCAGGTTGTTCGTCGCCCGCAATATTCGATCATTCTCCGGACCCAGTGTGCGAGTCCCCACCTCAATCACCTCGCGCTCGAGTTTCTCCGCCTCGTCGTACTGACCCTGGCGTTCGAGGACGACGGCCAAATGATCCATGCCCTCGAGCGTGAGCGGGTCCGCCGGTCCAAGAACGCGTCGCTCGCTCTCGAGCGCCTGGCGCCCCAGCTTCTCCGATTCGGGATAATGTCCTTCGCGCTCCAAAATCGAACCGAGTTGAGCCATCGACTCCAGCGTCTTTGGGTCGTTGGGTCCGAGCAGGCTCAGTCGGGCATCCAAGGCATGCTTTGACAGTTCTTGAGCGCGAGCGTAAAGCCCCAGGTTCCCATAAGTGCGCGCCATGACTAGCATCATCTGGGATTGAACCTCAGGATCCTTGGCCAGTCCTGTGCCCATATCGTTGGAAGCCTTGTCGAGGATCTCCCGAGCCGTAACGCTGTTGCCGCGCTCTTCGTTCGGGTCCGACACCTTGAACATGCCGGTCATGAAATCGGTGATGCGCGTGGCGCGATCACGCTCGCGGTTTGCCCGGTCGCGCTCACGAGTAATCCGGCGCAACTGCACCGTTTGCAAAACGGTGAAAGCAGCCAGTAACAGCACCAATCCAACGGCCGCACCCACCGCCACACGGTGTCGCTGGGCATACTTCCGCAAGCGGTAGCCAGCGCTTGCCGGGCGCGCAACCACCGGCTCATGGTTCAGATATCTCCGAATGTCGGCGGCCAACTCGGAAGGCGCGCCGTATCGGCGAGCGCGATCCTTCTCCAGCGCCTTCATCGTGATCCAGTCGAGATCGCCGCGCAGCAGGCTCACCAACTGCCTGGGTCCGGTACCGCGAGCCTCGGCCGTCGCGGTCGATGTATCGCGGTCAGCGCTCACCTTGGCACTCGGGGAGGGCGGTTCTTCCTCGCGCAACCTCCGTAGCAACTCGTCGAGCGGTTGCTTCTGCCGCTGCTTGCTGTCAAACGGCTGCAAACCGGCTAGCAGCACGTAGAGAACGACTCCCAGCGAGTAGACATCGGTGCGCGTGTCGATGTCCTGCACGCCATCATGGAAGCCGGGATCGGCCTGTTCCGGACTCATGTATCCGGGCGTCCCCACAAAATGTCCCAGTTGCGTAAACAGGCTTTCGCCATCAGCTTGAGGTGTGGTCGCTTTCGCCAGCCCGAAGTCGATGATCCTCGGCACCGGCTTGCCGTCTACCTCCACCACCAGGATGTTCGCGGGTTTCAGATCGCGATGAATGATTGCTTTCTGGTGCGCGTGTTGCACGCCTTCGCAGGTCTGGATGAAGAGTTCGAGCCGATCCCTGATCTTGAGTTTCTTCTGATCGCAATACTCCGTGATGGGCAATCCGGGTACGTACTCCATCACAAAGTACGGCTGCCCCTCGGGCGTTGCCCCGGCGTCCAACACCTTGGCAATAGCGGGATGATCCATGATCGCCAGCGATTGTCGCTCCGACTGAAAGCGCTGTACGACCGCTTCGTCGTACAGCCCGGCCTTGATCAGCTTCAGCGCCACTTGCCGCCGCACCGGGGAGGTCTGTTCCGCCAGCCAAACTTGTCCCATGCCTCCTTCGCCCAGCTTGCGGACGAGTTGAAAACCCTGCGCAAAGGCGTGCCCAGCTTCCAAGGCACCGACAGCGCCGAAGCGGCCCGAATCCATGCCCGGGACCATGCCTTCGGGCGACAGCGGCGATTGCAGGAATCCGGAACGGATATCTTCGCCGGCCAGTAAAAGCGATTCGACCTCGGCGCGCAGCGCAGCGTTGGAAGCGCAGGTCTCGTCGAGAAACCCGGCACGCTGCTCGGGGGCAAGTTGCATGGCCCGATGCAGCAACTCTTTAATGCTCTCCCAGGATTGGCTCGTCATGATTCGTCCGTCACAGCTCTGCCGTCCTGCTTATCTGGCGATGCAACCAGACACGGGCGGTGGCCCAGTCGCGGTCGATGGTGGCACGCGAGATCCCAAGAACCGCGGAGATTTCGGGAGCTGACAGACCCCCGAAGAACTTCATCTCTACGATCTTCCCCTGTCGCTCATCGATGCGAGACAACTCGTCGAGCGCATTATCCAAAGCCAGCAGCTCCGCATCTCCGGTGACGGGCAACGAAGCCAGATCCTCTAAAGCGATCCGGCATCCCCCGTCACGTTTGTCGGCTCGGCGGCTGCGGGCATAATCCACCAGGATTTGGCGCATGACCCGCGAAGCAACTGCGATAAAGTGGCCGCGGTTCTGCAGCTCAACCGGTTGACCTCCCAGCAGTCGAAGGTAGGCCTCGTGAACCAGGGCTGTGCTTTGAAGAGTGTGATCTGGCCGCTCGGATTGGAGGTGATAGTGAGCCAGACGACGTAACTCCTTGTAGACCAGCGGCACTAGAGCGCGGAGGGCCTCTTCGTCGCCCTGCTTCCAGTGAACCAAAAGCTCTGTGACTTGGCCGGGCTGGTCTTCGGGCATGCGTGGTGGTTACCCCTGTTCCCGCAGAGATTCCCCAGCATATTCGCCAGCTTGACGGGCGTCAATCCCCCTTTGATTTCTTCAACATGAGTCGCCCTTCGCGTGCTCGAACAATTTTTTTTGCGCCGCATGAGGCGTTTCTCTTCCGCTTTCCGCCTTTCTATATTGAGCGCGGGGTTCCAAACGTGGGTTCCGCGATTTATGACAAGGCAGCGGGTGGGTTCTTGGGGAAGCATCCACCCGCTACCCTTTACGTTCTAACAGGCTCAGCAAACTGAGGCTTTGCGATAGAAGAACTACGGCATCGCTGCGACGTATTTCACTTAATCCGCAATCGCCACGTCGGCGATCCAGCCGCCACTCGCAAGATTACCAAAGTAGCTGCACTCGCCCGGCCGCGCCTCCTCACCATCTGCATCTGGAGCCGCCACCTGTCTTCTCGCTAGACTTTACTGGACAGACAAACATGGGCACGGGAATTCATCGCGCCTCCCGGAATCCCTCCCCCTTCCTGAACCAGAAGTCGCGCCTCGTCGTGCAGCTAAGAAACGAGGTGCAGCGAGGAATCGAGCTAGTATGCCCGTGCAGTGGATCAACTCGTTCCGCCTTTGGTTTGCCGCTCTCATCGGTATCATTCCGGTCATCGCCACCTTGGTGACCTGCATTTTCAGCGTCATTCTGGCCCGCGCAACCCTGCGCTATGTGGAGGCCACCGACAAAGGCTTGAACCTCGCACGCGAAGAGTTTGAGCGCGAATGGTCGCCTGACCTGCACATAAAACTCGAGCGTGTGTCGTCCACCGAAGTCAGGATCATCGTCACCAACCTGGCCAAGAGTTCCGTCTTATTGCAACTATTGCAATTGCGCAAAATCTCGCACGCCGTTCCCTTCGAACGCCATCGTCTGAATGATCCGCTGGTGGGCGGCATGACCTGGACCCAGGAGATGGGCAAGCGCATCCTGGCCTGCACCGGAAAAGACTTCGAAGGTCCGATCGCGGCTTCGATGACCTTTTATTCCTCGGGACGAATGTTCCGCACGGATTGGTTCCGGTCGCACATCCAGGTGCGGGATGGCCGCATTCTCAGCCTCGAACCCAGCAACATGCCTGCCCGCCGCGTGCGCGTCGTTGAACGCAAAGGTCCGGAACGCCGGCGCGATTTCGTGCAGGACGTTACCGCCGACGTAGCCCCCGAAAGACTCGACAGAAAGCCAGACGAAAAGGCCTTCGTGGCCGGGGCGGGAAGTTAAAAGGCTGCTAAGCTCATTCCTGGGTGAACCAGAAAGGTGTATCGGAAATACGACGTCATTATTCTCGGCGCGGGTGCTGCCGGCCTCATGTGTGCCATCGAAGCCGGCAAGCGCGGCCGCAGTGTCCTGGTACTGGAACGCGCGGATCGAATCGGCAAGAAAATCCTGATCTCCGGCGGCGGCCGCTGTAATTTCACCAACCTCCACACCGCCCCAGAGAATTTCCTGTCGTCCAATAGACATTTTGCCAAGTCGGCGCTGGCCCGGTACACACCGGCGGACTTCGTGCGCCTCGTCGAAAAACATTGCATTCCATATCACGAGAAAAAGCTCGGCCAGTTATTCTGCGATCGAGCCGCGAGCGACATCACGGCAATGCTCGAGCAGGAATGCCTCCCTGCCGGAGTGGAAATCCGGTGCAACACGAAAGTGAATGCGGTGCACAGGGACGCCCAGTTCAACGTGCAAGCCGACGACGCCAGCTTTACCGCGTCCCGCCTGGTGGTCGCGACCGGAGGCCTCTCCATTGCAAAGATCGGCGCCACCTCATTCGGTTACGATCTGGCCCGGCAATTCGGCCTGAAGATCGCGCCCCCACGCCCCGCGCTGGTTTCTCTTGTTTTCAGCGTAAGGGACCGCAAGCGCTGGTGCGATCTCGCGGGAGTCTCGACTGAAGTGGTCGCCTCCGTCGGCAGCACGAAACACGCTTCTGCATTACAGACATTCAGGGAAAACATGCTTTTCACTCATCGCGGTATCAGCGGGCCCGCGATTCTCCAGATATCTTCTTACTGCGACGGCAAAGCGTCGATTCATCTCGACCTGGTGCCTGACCGCGATCTCACTGCCGAGTTGCGCCGGCGTAGCCATCGCGACCAGTCGAGTTGGAAGTTGCTGCTGAGAGAAGTCCTGCCTCGCCGCTTAGCAGATCGCTGGGTCGAAATTTATCCTTTAGCCGGCAGCTCTGATCGTGCTTTTGCTGACGCCGAACATCAACTGCATGCGTGGGAAGTCGAGCCGGAAGGGACGGAGGGTTACGGAAAGGCGGAAGTCACCGCGGGCGGCGTCGATACCAACGAACTTTCTGCCAGGACCATGGAATCCCGTAAAGTGCCCGGTCTTTTTTTCATTGGAGAAGTGATCGACGTCACCGGCCAACTCGGCGGCTTCAATTTCCAGTGGGCTTGGGCGTCAGGATTTTGTGCCGGACAAGCGATGTGAGGATTTCGCGGAAGTATTACCAGAAGCCGGCCTGGTGGCAGCGGCTCTCTAATCGGAAATCTGAACCATCTCTACTTCTTTACCTGTCCAGGCATAGAGCCTCGCCCACGCCTCCTATCCGCAAAGAACGATTACGGGACTCGTCGCGCGAATCGTTTTGGGGTCGGAAATGTCATGATATTTGCCCGGACCTTCGCGCCAGACCACAGGTGCCGGGGACGCGTCCAGAGCTGGTCTTCCACTCTCTGCCGACACGTTGGGTGACAATGAGTTGCGCTTCAGGTTTGGACTTCTCTCGTCAAATCAAGAGAACTGCCCATGTCGGTTTCCCGTCGCCGTAGAAGTTAACTTTCACAAGACCAGGGCATCGATTGCCGTGGTCCTTCAGAAAGAGCTTCCGGTCGTAGCGATCCTGGTCGGCCAAAGTAACAGCGTTTAGACCAGGATATTTCTTTGAGATTTCATGACGCAGGCCAGAGGGAAGGGAGCATCGATCTTGGGACTGGGGCAGGAACTTGTACGGCGGCGAATAGAAGGAAGCCCGCTGCAGCAATGAACAGTGATTTTGCTCGCAAAGGAACCTCTCCTTTCTGAGGGACTGGCGTTTCGATGCGGCCGTTACTGAATCTCCGCGCCTTCCTGCATGAACGGCATGCGGGAGAGAATTTCCGCAGCCTGCTCCAGTTGCTTGAGGTCTTCGCTTGTGAAGTCCGCGCCTGCGACCGAAACATCCAGCCCTTTGCGCGAAACCTGCACCACTCCCATCACTTTGCCTCCCGAGGACGCCACGGGAACCGACATGATCTTCTGAATCGGCATTTGGTCCTGGCTTCGATCTTCTTCCACCGCTCCGAGCTTCACCGCTTCAAACAGGCTGACATGCTTCACGCGCATGAAAGCGTTCGAGAGAAGCGGAGTGCGAGTCGCCGCCGTCCGCGCGGCGACTGCCGATCCGCTAAGCGGCAGTACGCCTGCGGATCGCAGCTCCGGCGGATAGATAAATCGCAGACTACCCTTCTCTAACCTGAGCAGGGCTACTTCGCCGCGGCGCACATTCAGAATCTGGGCCAGCTTCAGGCAGACTCGATCCGAACTCGGAGATTCCGCAAGCATGGTCTCCAATTCACTGGGGCTGACCTTGGCGGCCTTGGCTGCGGAACCCTGATTGCCATACGCTGACATAAGTGTAGCCATACCCCTTACCCCCTTATCCTCTGGGCACCAGCAACTTTCGCACAAGTTACCAGAGTACTGAAAACGCTATTGAAAAGACGGGAGTTATTGACTCTATCGCTTGTGTTTGGTGCACCTGTTGCCCACCGAATGGGTCGGTAGCACAAATTAGCAAGCAAGCAGTGCCAGCTTGACACAGCGATTCCGCAACCGAGAGGCTGTGAAGATCGACGCCCAAGTGTCCTGTTGGATTGGGGTGTTGATGAGACGGCGGAGGAGATTCGCATGACGTTTTGGGGGCTCCTATCGAGCAAGGAGTCATGCCGATACTCGCCTGAACGAAAAGGAAGATCAGGAGAAGGCAGGGAGCAGAGGGGCGAGCGAAGGCGGTAAGGGGGGTTAGGGGAGCGGTTGAGTGAAGCCATTTCGTGCAGGAACTCGTCCGTCATCACACGGGCCCAGAGAACTTGGCTTGTGTCATTGCGAGCCGCCGCTTTCAGGTTGAGCGCGAAGAAGGCATGGAAGAGGTTGTAGGCGAGGAAGGTCAGCAGCAAGAAACATTCGATGGCGTTGGGTCATGGCGAATGACGTGATCGGAATCCTCTTGCCGCGTTCCGGCAACGCGACGTTGTCCACTTCCAAACCAGTGGCTTTTTCTATGCGGAGCAGCGAAATTTTTTGATGCCTTGCGGCACACTTCCACAGGAGTTCGCGCTATATTGAGTACATCGGTTCGTCGCAGATAGTCGGTGCGGTTATCAGGTAGAGCGTATGTCGCTTATGCATTACTCAAGACCATTCCTGGAGTTGGGTATCTGCAAGGAGTACTGTATGGCCCGCAAGACAATTGGAAACAAGACCACCAATCGCAGCAAGAAAACCGGAGCCGCTGTGCAGCTCGCGTCCGAAGTTCCCAGCAGCGGGAAGACGCCCAGCCTTGTTCCTATCAATTTGGAGGAAGAGATTCGCTGCCGCGCCTACGAACTTTACCTGCAGCGTAGAGCGACTGCGGGAGGCGACAATGGCGACGAGAATCAGGATTGGCTGATCGCGGAGAGCGAGATTCTTTCGCGCCACGGCAGATTGGCAGACCACACGACGGCGTAGATCCGATCACCGTTGAATTACTGCTGCACGGCCTGAACCAGGGTCGGCCTCACGTGTTCGTGCTCAATTGCGGAAGCATCCCACGCGCCGCCCAGAGCCTTCACCAGATAAACGGAAGTGACCATTTGCTCGCCAAGCAGTTGCGTTGCCAGGCGTTCATTGCTCAGCAGCGTGGATTGGGCGGTAATCACGTCGAGATAGGTCGTGAGGCCACCGACGTAACGGTTGTTGGCGAGTTCGAGGGCGCGGCGCGAGTCGGTAACCGCTGCCTGCTGAGTCTTTGCGGCCTGGTCAAGCAAGGCGAGACCGGAGAGCCCGTCCTCCACCTGCTGAAATGCTACCAGCACAGACTCACGATAATTGGCGACGGATTGGTCATAGGCCGCGCGACTGGCCGCCAGATTTGCATGATTGGCGCCGCCATTAAAAATCGGCTGCAGCAGATCGCCGCCGAGCGACCACAGAGCGCTGGGACCGCTGATTAGTGTGGAGATGTCGCGGCTTGCATACCCCCCACCCCCGGCCAGCGTGATATGCGGATAAAACGCTGTCATCGCTAAACCGACTTGCGCATTTTCGAACGCCATCTGGCGCTCGCTGGTGGCAATGTCCGGCCGGCGCTCCAGAATCTCCGATGGAATTCCCGTGGGAATCGCTGGCGGTGCGGCATTGAATGGCGCCTCCGCCAAGCTAAAAGCCGAGGCGGACTTCCCCGTCAGCACGGCGATGGCATGTTCGTATTGCGCCCGTTGCTGCAACACGAGTGAAAGTTGGGTCGCAGTTGCATCCAGCAGCGCAGCCTGCTGCGCAACTTCTAGCCCATTCGCGACCCCGCCTTCGTGGCGATGGTTGACCAGGTCCAACCCTTTTTGCTGGATTTCAACCGATTGCCGTACCACTCCAGCTTCACGATCAAGTTCGCGCAAGTTGAAATAGTCGGCAGCCAGTTCGGCGGTCAGCACCAGGCGTACATTTTCCAGGTCTGCCGCGCTCCCCTGCAGGGAGGCGTTGGCTGCTTCAAGATTGCGGCGCACGCGCCCGAATAAGTCGAATTCGTAGCTAACCGAAAACGGGATGGCATAATTGCTCTGGGTAAAGGGCGCCAATTCACCGCCCGAAAACGAACGGTTGCGGGACACTTCCTGACGCACCACACTGGGATCAACCGTGACCGTCGGAAAGTACGCCGAAGTTGCGATCCGCGCCTGCGCCCGCGCTTGCAAGAGGCGGTCTCGCGCCGCCGCCAGCGACTGGTTTGCCTGCAGCAGCTCTTGCTCCAACCGGTCGAGTTCCGCGTCCTGAAATATCTGCCACCACGCGCCCTTGGGAATTGCGTCCTTCGGAGCAGCCGTCTGCCACGGCCCTTCGCCTTTCCAGGTGTCGGGAACCTGCGGCGTGGGGCGCTTATATCCCGGTCCGACGGTACACGCCAAGCCCGCGAGTAATGCCACGGCCAGCCAAGCGCAACACCCACGACGGAGACACAGAGACACGGAGGAAGGCCTTTTCACAAGCTCATTCGCGGGTCGCAGTTGCTCCATAACGAACGGAATCATGAACTCGCTTTTCTCCGTGACTCCGCGACTGCGTGGTGAGGTTCTGGCTTCACGAGTGAGTATCTCTTGCGGTCGGCTTGGCGACGTGCACTTGCTGCCCTTCCTCGAGTGAGTCGGACGGGTTGATGATGATCTGATCGCTCACCTCGAGCCCGCCGAGAATTTCAAGCGTAGCGCCGAAGTCTCGCCCAATGGTGATCGGGTGCAAATGCACCTTGCCGTCCTTGTCGACGACCGCGACCCGCGGCCCCTCGGCGCGGAACAGCATGGCGTTCACCGGGATCGTAATCCTCGGAACAGAAGTCCCAGTCGCAAAATGCACTCGGCCGAACGAACCAGGCAACAGCTGTCCGTCTTTGTTGGGAACATCCACTTCCGTGTTCAGGGTGCGTGTAGCGGGATCAATGGCTTCGGCGGTGCGAGCCACCGTTCCCACAAATTTCTGCCCGGGAAATTCCTGCAGCGTGACGTTGGCCTTCATGCCGGCTCTTATGTTCGGTGCATACGCCTGCGGAACACTCACGTAAACCCGAAGCGGATCGACGCGCGCGATATCGAACATTTCTCTGCCCGCCGCCGCTCCGGAATTGATGAGCGCGCCCGGATCGACATTGCGCCGGGTAAGCACGCCAGTGAAAGGGGCGTACACGCTCTTGAACGACTCGAGGTCTTCAAGGCGGCGAACATTCGCATCCGCGGCGGCGAGGTTGGCTTGCGCCTGCTGGTAGCCACTCGTTTGCTGGTCGGCTTCCTGCTGCGAAACCGAGTCGGTCTTCCTCAGATTCTCCCAGCGGTCAGCGGAGATCTTCGCTAACCCCAGCGCCGCTTTCATCTGTTCGCGGCTGGCCCGGGCCTGTGACAGTTCCTGGTCGACCTCTGGAGTGTCAATCGACGCCAGCAGTTCACCCTTCTCAACCTTGCTTCCAATGTCCTTGTACCAGCGCAAGAGATAGCCGTTGGTGCGGGCAAAAATCGGAGACTCTATAAAGGCCTGCAGATTTCCCGGCAACACGAGTTCGTCGTTTCCGGGCTCAGTTTGGGGTTGCACCACGGCGACCGTCGGAATCGACACGGCTTCGGTTTCTTTTGCCAACGCGTCGGTTTCGCTCCTCTTATTCAGAAAAGTAGCCGCTCCCGCGGTGATCAGAATGAGCAGCGCGGCGCCCACCAGCATCTTTGCCCGGCCTACCGGAGCGGGCGCCAGATCGGGAGGCCGCTCGATCTCCGGATGGACGTGCTGCGGGTCCACGGGATGCGTCTCGTTCGGTTCGGTTGTTACTGGCAGTTGCCCTGGCATGATCGCGATCTCCGACAAACTCTCGAGCTTGTGTTCTTCTCTACTTTTCTTCTCTACTCTTGCTCCGACTGCAGCCTGGCCTGGCGCCGGCCATGAATCAGCGTAAATACACTCGGCACAAAAAATAAGGTGGCTACCGTTGCAAACAGCAGCCCGCCCACCACGGCACGGCCCAGCGGTGCGTTCTGCTCACCACCCTCTCCGAAGCCCAGGGCCATCGGAAGCATGCCGATAATCATGGCGAGGGCAGTCATAATCACCGGCCGCATGCGCGTGTATCCCGCTTCAATCGCCGCTTGCAGTGCCGGCACTCCCATGTCCATGCGATCGCGGGCAAACGATACCATCAGAATCGAGTTTGCAGTCGCCACCCCCATACACATGACCGCACCTGTCAACGACGGCACATTGAGCGTGGTACGCGTAATCAGCAGGAACCAGCAAATCCCCGCCAGCGCCCCGGGCAAAGCTGTAATGATGATAAAGGGATCGAGCCACGACTGAAAATTGACCACAATCAGCAAATAGACGAGCACGATCGCGCCCAGAAGGCCAACGCCCAGTCCGAAGAACGACGAACGCATGGTCTCAATCTGCCCGCGAACTGTGATGCGCGTTCCACGCGGCAGATTGTCCTGGAATGGCTTGAGCGCCTTCACGATGTCCGATGCCACCCCGCCCAGATCTCGTCCCTGCGTGCTGGCATACACATCGATAACCGGCTGCACGTTGTAGTGGGTGACCACGGCAGGACGCGCGACCGGCGTGAGTTGCACCAGATTGCTGAGCACCTGCGGAGTCCCTTGGCCACTCCCACTCGTCACCGGCGTGTTCATCAGGTCTTGCAATGACGTCATGTGATACTGCGGCGTCTGAATGGCGATGGGATAGGTGACGCCATTCTTTGTGTTTAACCAGTAATCGGGCGTCGTCTGGGAGCTTCCACTCAAGCTGACCAACACACTTTGCGCGACATTTTGCGCACTCAGCCCCACATCACCCATGCGCGTTCGGTCCATGTCGAGATAAAGAGTGGGCAGACTCAGCATTTGCTGTACATGCACGTCCGCTGCTCCGGGAATCTGGCGCAGCCGATTCGCGATCTTCTGTCCGATGTCGTAGTTGGTACGCATATCCGCGCCCACGATCTGGATGTCGACTGGCGCGGGCAATCCAAAATTAAGAATTTGCGACACGATATCGGCGGGCTGGAAGAAGAACTCCACGCCCGGAAAACGCGCCGGCAACTCCCGTCGTAAAGTGCGAATGTACTGCGCCGTCGGATGATGGCGTTCCGGATTCAGCGCAATCAGAATTTCCGCGTCGTTCGTCCCAATCACACCCGAGCTGGAGTAAGAGAGATTGATGCCTGAGTAGGGGACGCCGATGTTGTCCAGCATGGTCTGCAACTCTTCCTTCGGAATCTCGCTGCGTAGCACTTGCTCCACTCCATCGCACAGACGTGCGGTCTCTTCCACCCGCAAGCCAGGCCGGGCGCGAAAATGCAGTCGAATCAGGCCCGCATCCACATGCGGGAAGAAGTCCTCACCCAGAAAAAAGACCAGCCCCATCGACAAAACACAGAAAATCACAAAACAAATGGCGAATAATTTCCGGTGTTCCAGCGTGGTTTCCAGCAGTTGCTGGTAGCCGCCGCGAAATTTTTCGAATCCGCGCTCGAATTTGCGTTGGAATTTTACGAAGGGATTGTTCGTCGCCGCACCGCGGTGCTCGTGCCCACGCATGATAAACATCACCATGGTTGGTATCAGGGTTCGCGAAAGCAGATACGACGCCAGCATGGCAAAGCTCACCGCTTCCGCCAGCGGCACGAAAAGAAATCGCGCCACTCCCGTCAGGAAGAACATGGGCACAAACACGATGCAGATACACAGGGTCGATACGAATGCGGGCACCGCAATCTGTTGCGCCCCGTCGAGGATGGCCTGCTTCATCTCCTTGCCCATGGCCAGATTGCGCTCGATGTTTTCTATCTCCACCGTCGCATCATCCACCAGAATTCCGACCGCGAGCGCGAGTCCTCCCAAGGTCATGATGTTGATGGTCTCGCCGAGCGCGCTCAACACGAGTACGGAAACGAAGATGGACAAAGGGATGGAGACCGCGATGATCACCGTCGGCCGCCAATCGCCCAGAAAGAGCAGAATCATGGCAGCGGTCAGGCAAGCGGCGATCAAGCCCTCCCGGATAACTCCCTGAATCGACGCGCGCACGAAAAGCGATTGATCGAACAGAGCCTTGATGTTCAGTTCGGGCGGCAACTGCTGTGCCGCCAGTGGCACCATGTCCTTGATGGCTTTGACCACCGTCAACGTGGATGAGCCGCCCAGCTTATAGATCGACATCAACACGCCGCGCACGCCGTCCTGGCGCACGATGTTGGTTTGCGGCACAAATCCGTCGCGCACATGCGCCACATCGCGCATGTAAAGTGTCGACGAGTTTGTAGTCTTTACCGGTAGATCGTTGAGTTCGGTGATGGTCCGCGGACTGCCATTCATCTCCACGTTGTATTCGGTCGGCCCGATCTTGGCCGTACCTGCCGGCAGAATCAAGTTCTGGGCCGACACCGCGTTGACAATGTCGGCAGGCGACAACCCATAGGCCTGAAGCTTGGCGGAATCGAGGTCCACCTGTATCTGGCGCGGCTTGCCGCCGTAAGGATAAGGAGTGCCCGCGCCCTCAACCGTGGTCAACTGCGTGCGCAGAAAATTCTGCGCCAGATCGAACACCTGCTGCTCCGGAAGCGTCTTGCTGCTCACGCCCAGTTGCACCACCGGCGTCGACGATGCCGTGTAGGTAATGACCAGCGGCGGCGTCGTACCCGGGGGTAACGACCGCGTCGCCGTCTGGCAGATCGCGGTCACTTGCGTCACTGCCATGGCAATGTTGACGCCAGGCCGGAAGAAGATCTTGATCACGGCGATGCCGTTCAGTGACTGCGACTCCTGGTGTTCGATGTCGTTGACCGTGACCGTGAATCCGCGCTCGGAGTTGGTCACGATCCGGTCCGCCATCTCACTCGGAGACAGACCCGTGTAGTTCCACACCACGCTCACCACGGGAATATTGATATCGGGAAAAATGTCAACTGGAGTGCGCGGAATGGTGACGCACGTAAGAATGATGATGAGCAGTGCCATCACCACAAACGTATAAGGACGACGAAGCGCTAACGCGACTATCCACATAAGACAGGAAAAAGCTGGTAACGCTGAAATCCGATTCTAGGTAAAACCCGGTGCTGTCGTCTGGGGCTTTGGCCCGCCGGGACGGGATAGAGCCCCGTCACCACACCTCACCAAAAACGTAGTCCCACACTGGCCTGTGTTATTGTAAATCAGATTCAAAACAGTACGTTTCGGATTTAAAGTATATTGGACTTTAGCCATGGCGCAAAACCATCACCGGCACGCCGCAGCTCGGAACGGCGCCGCCCAAAACGGAACCAATGGAAACAACGGGAAACGCCCGCCCGGCCGCCCGCGCAGCGAGGAATCGCGGCAGTCGATCCTGCGCAGCACCCTGAAGCTTCTCCAGCGGGACGGTGGGTTCGCGGAATTGAGCATTGAAGCTGTCGCCGCCGACGCCAACGTTGGCAAGACAACCGTCTATCGTTGGTGGCCGACCAAAGCGGCCCTGGTCGCCGACGCATTCTCCGCCAGTGCTGACGACGAACTTCGCTTCCCGGACACCGGCTCCGTGCAACGCGACATGAACCTGCAGATGAGAGGGTTGATTCGAATCTTCCGGTCTCAACGCGGCAAAGTGGTCGCAGCGCTGCTCGCTGGAGGACAATCGGATCCCAAGCTGCTCGAAGCTTATCGCGACAGATTTCTGTGGCCCCGACGCCGGCAAGCCTATCAAACTCTGCAGCGCGGCGTGGATCGCGGCGAGCTGCCCCGTGGCTGCGACTTTGACCTTATCCTCGACTCGCTCTACGGGCCCATTTTAATGCGATTTCTCATCCGTCACGTCAAACTCGAAGAGCGCTTCGCCGACGAAGTCTGCCAACTGGTGCTACAGGGGCTGCAACGGCCGCGCCCTTCTGAAATCAAGGAAAGCTGAAAACTACCGAGCACTGTATGGGGCCCGGCAGCGACGCTAACCGCTAAACCATTAGCCTGCTGCGACTTACCGTTCGATGACGAAATTCAACCAATGCCTGATCGCCCTTGCGTGAACCGCCGGCAGCGGTTAAACTTAAAATGCGACCGAAAGAGTCGGCTTTGAATCCGACTACAAAGGTCGGCATTCGCCGCATGCTGAAACTGACCAAAAAAGCGGATTACGGTCTGATGGCCATGAAGCATCTGGCTGAGCGCGCCGACCAAGGTGCTTGCAGCGCTAAGGATGTCGCCGAGGCCTACGGCATCCCGCAGGAAGCGCTGGCGAAGATCCTGCAACGGCTGGCGAAAGTCGGTTTGATCCGGTCGCAGCATGGTATGAACGGCGGTTACACGCTGACCCGGGATTCGAAGACGATTTCCGCGTTCGAAGTGATCAAGGCCATTGACGGGCCGCTGTTCATTACTTCGTGCGTGACCGTTCGCGGCGAATGTGGTCAGAGCGATCGCTGCACCATTCGCGAGCCGCTGCGCAAAGTGAATGAAAGCATCGAGCAGGTGCTGAAGAACATCAAGATTTCGCAGATGAAGGAAGAGCTGGAAGTTCTCCATGTCGATAAGCAGGAGATCAAGAGGCCGACGGAGTTGGTAACGATTTCGTAGCCGTCACTCTTCTTTCCTAGCCAGACGGCTGAAGAGCAGGAGTTTTGTATCGGGGCATCGCTTCAGCGATGCCGCACGTGGTGAGAGATCAGACGCCCCTTTAGGGGCTGCTCCGTGAGCGAAGACTTTGTAAGGAGAACGGTAATGAGTGCGGATGTGAAGACGGCGACCCCAACCAGCAAAAACAATAATAATAAAGATGTCGATTTCGGACAGCGCACGACTCCCAACGGGATCAAGCTGCCCATTTACATGGATAATCACGCGACCACGCCCATGGATCCGCGGGTTCTCGAAGAAATGCTGCCCTACTTCATGGAGAAGTTCGGCAACTCCGCCAGCCGCAACCACCCGTTCGGATGGGTGGCGGAAGAGGCGGTAGAGTTGTCGCGCGAGCGCATCGCCAAGCTGATCGGGGCGACCGCAAAAGAGATCATCTTCACCTCGGGAGCCACGGAGAGCGACAACCTCGCCATCAAAGGTGTTGCCGAGATGTACCGCGAGAAGGGCAACCACATCATCACCGCCGTCACCGAACACAAAGCGGTGCTCGACACCTGCAAGCATCTGGAGAAGTACGGCTTTCGCGTAACCTATCTCCCGGTGCAGAAGGACGGCCTGGTTGACCTCGATGACCTGAAGCGCGCCATCGACGACAAGACGATTTTGGTCACGATCATGGCGGCCAACAACGAGATCGGCGTGCTGCAGCCGATCGCGGAGATTGGCAAGATGTGCCGCGAACGCGGCGTGATCTTCCACACCGACGCCGTGCAGGCGATCGGCAAAGTGCCGATCGACGTGAACAAGATGAACATCGATGTCGCGTCCATCACCGGACACAAACTCTACGGGCCGAAAGGCGCGGGCGCGCTCTTCGTGCGCCGCAAGAATCCGCGAGTGCAGATCGTGCCGCTGATTGACGGCGGCGGCCACGAACGCGGAATGCGCTCTGGAACGCTGAATGTTCCCGGCATCGCCGGCCTCGGCAAAGCGTGCGCCCTCGCGCAGGAAGAGATGCCGCAGGAATCCTGCAAAATGGCGGGCTTGCGCAACCGTCTGAAAGACAGCATCATGAGCCGGCTTGACGAGGTGTATATCAACGGTTCCCTGGAGCATCGCTTGCCGGGCAATCTGAATATCAGTTTTGCCTACGTGGAAGGCGAGTCGTTGCTGATGGGCATCAACGATATCGCGGTTTCGAGCGGATCGGCGTGCACCTCCGCGACGCTTGAGCCATCTTATGTATTGAAGGCTCTAGGCACGGGCGACGATCTGGCGCACAGCTCGATCCGTTTCGGCATCGGACGCTTCAACACCGAGGCGGAAGTGGATTACGTAGCCGACCGCGTGGTTGAGACGGTGCTCCGGCTGCGCGAACTATCACCACTCTACGAAATGGCGAAAGAGGGCGTGGACTTGAAGAGTGTGAAGTGGGCAGCAGAGGCGCACTAAGCGGCAGAAGCGTTAAACAGGCTTCTGAAAGAAGTGGGGTTCGTATCAGGGCATGGCGTTAGCGATGCCGTAACAGTTTCGAAATGAAATGCCCCTTCAGGGGCTCGGCATAGAAAGTTTCCAAGGAGATTGCAGATGTCATACAGCGATAAAGTAATCGATCATTACAACAATCCACGCAACGTGGGCTCAATGGACAAAAAGGATGCCGATGTGGGCACCGGCCTGGTCGGCGCGCCCGAGTGCGGCGACGTGATGAAGCTGCAGATCAAGGTGAATCCGCAGACCAACATCATCGAAGACGCCAAATTCAAGACTTTCGGCTGCGGCTCGGCGATCGCTTCTTCGTCCCTCGCGACCGAGTGGGTCAAGGGCAAAACAGTTGACGAGGCTCTCGCCATCAAGAACACCGAGATCGTGAAGGAACTGGCCTTGCCGCCGGTGAAGATTCACTGCTCGGTGCTGGCCGAGGATGCCATCCGAGCCGCGATCGGCGACTGGAAGAAGAAACAGGAAGCCACGAAACCCGTGGCCGTACAGGCTGCGCAGTAACTCGACTTCCGAAGAATGGGCTTCGTGCCCTAGCCTCATATCAAGGCACCGCTTTAGCGGTGCCGCAAGGGTTCGAGATCAGGCCGCCCCTTTTAGGGGCCAGTTAGGCTCGCGACTCATACTAGAGTTCTAAAATCAATCATGGACCAAGCAGTTAAAGACAAGCCCGCGGCCCCGGCCAAGGGCATTCAGGTGACCGACAACGCGCTCAAGAAAATTCGCTCCGCCATGGTGAAAGAAAACGTTTCGCCCGAGCAGGGAGGGCTTCGCCTGGGCGTGCAAGGCGGCGGATGCTCGGGTCTGAGCTACAACGTGCGCTTCGATACGCAACCGCGCGAGCGCGACCGCGTGTTTCAGTTCGGAGATGTGCGCGTGTTTGTGGACCCGAAGTCCTTCATCTATCTGCACGGGATGATTCTCGATTACCAGGAAACTCTAATGCAGCAGGGTTTCGTGTTCGTGAATCCGAACTCGACTAAGTCCTGCGGCTGCGGCAGTTCGTTCTCGTAGCAGAGATCGTGTAGTGATGGGCGCGGAGCCTGCCCTGAGCGGCAGCCGAAGGGCACCGTTCGGATGGGCCCCAGGCCCTTCACCGCACAACCAAGGTGGTGAGAGGGCGGGCCGCGCGCTCGCCCTCAATTTTGTTATGACACATTCAGAGTCCAAATCGTCGCTGGCCATTCCGGGGCACGCGCCCGCGGAGGCAACTCCCAGTTGCTGGTCGTGCGGCACCATGCGGGCGGTGCATTTTTGCACTTCGTGCGGCAAGGTGCAACCGCCGGTCCCGGTGGACTATTTCACTTTTTTTGGATTTCCGCGCAAGCTCAACCTGGACACGGCCGCACTGGAAAAAGAGTTCTACGCGCTGAGCCGCAAGCTGCATCCTGACATGTTTGGACAATCGGACGCTCGGGAACGTAGTTGGAGCCTGGAACAGAGTTCCATGCTCAACGACGCCTACCGTACGTTGAAAGATCCGATCAAGCGCACCCAGTACCTGTTGCGCCTCGAAGGTGTCGAACTGGAAGAGCAATCGAAGCAGGCGACGGAAAAGGCCCGCGCAACCGGAGAGTTGAAGAAGCAGGTCGTGCCCCCCGATCTCCTGGAGGAAGTCTTCGAACTCAACATGCATCTGGAAGAACTGCGCATGCAGAAAAGAATGGGCGAAGACGATCCCGCTTTGCTGGAGGAAATCGGCAAGGCCAAGCTTGCGCTCGAAGAAAAGTACGACGTGCTGTTTAACGAGCTCAAGACCGAATGGAATAACTGGGACAAATCCGAAGACAGTGGAACCGCGGACGGAACCGAAGCCGACCGGCGGAAGATCGTCGACAGCATGGTCGATGTGCTGAACCGCAGGAACTACATCCGGAACCTGCTACGGGACGTGAATGAGGCAATGGAAAATTAGGTCAGAGGTCGAAGGGTCAGATGCAGAGGTGAAAACCAAACCGACTCAGCTCTCACCTCTGCCATTCCGACCTCCGACCTCTGCGATCTTCGATCAAATGGCAACTGACTACATCGTCGGCATCGATCTCGGCACCACGAACTCGCTCGTGGCCTACATGCAGGGAGATTCCCCTGTCGTGATCCCCGGAGAAGACGGGCTGAATCTGGTGCCCTCAGTGGTGGCGCTTGACGAGAAAAACCAAGTCCTAGTCGGCAACGCCGCCCGCAGATATCTGATCGAAACGCCGGAGCGGGCCGTTTACTCGATCAAACGCCTGATGGGGCGCGGCGTCGAGGATATACAGGACGAACTGAAGCTGTTTCCATTCCAGTTGGCGGATGATCTTCAGCCAGGAGAAGTTCTGCGCATCAAGATTGGTGAGCGCACCTACACACCGCCTGAAATTTCGGCGTTGGTATTGCGCCAACTGAAGCGCAACGCCGAGCGGTTTTTCGGAGCGTCCGTAACCCAGGCAGTTATCACCGTCCCCGCCTATTTCAATGACGCGCAACGGCAGGCGACAAAAGATGCGGGCCGCATCGCCGGGCTGAATGTCTTGCGCCTCGTCAACGAACCGACGGCGGCATCGCTCGCGTACGGTCTGGACAAGAAGAAGCACGGCATCGTCGTGGTTTACGATCTGGGCGGCGGCACGTTTGACATATCGATTCTGAAACTGCACGACGGCATTTTCGAGGTGATTGCCACCAACGGCGACACGCATCTCGGCGGAGATGACATCGACAATCTGCTGATCGCCATCGCGCTCGACGACATTCGCGGCGACCTCGGACTCGATTTTCGACGCGACGCTCGGCACAGCGGCGAAGCGGTGCAGCGCATCCGCCAGGCCGTCATTGAGGCCAAGATTGCTCTTTCATCGCAGCCCACGGCGAAGCTTGATGTCGATCTCCCCGGCGGAAAGAAATACCAACGTGAGATCACGCTCGAAGTTTTCGAGCAGATGGTCCAACCGATCATTGAGCGCACCGTCGGTCCCTGCAAGCAGGCACTCAAGGACGCAGGTCTGAAGCCCGAACAAATCGACGACCTGGTCCTCGTCGGCGGCTCGACCCGCATTCCAAAGGTACGGCGTCTGGTACAGGATCTGTTCGGACGCGTGCCGCACACGGATCTAAATCCCGACGAAGTGGTTGCGCTTGGTGCGGCCGTGCAGGCAAATATTCTGGGCGGCGGTTCCGAAATTACGCAAGACATGCTCCTGCTCGACGTAACCCCGCTGTCTCTCGGAATCGAAGTGGCAGGCGGCGTGACCGATAAAATCATTCTGCGCAACTCCACGGTGCCGGCGTCGGCAACGCAGTACTACACAACTCAGGTGGATGGCCAAACCAACGTCGCGATTCACGTGCTGCAAGGTGAACGGGAACTGGCGCGGGATTGCCGGTCGCTGGCGCGATTCGATCTGAAGGGCGTTCCACCCATGGTCGCCGGCATGCCGCGCATTGAGGTTAAGTTTTTGATCGACGCCAACGGCATCTTGCGCGTCTCGGCGCGCGAGCAGCGCAGCGGAAAAGAAGCGGAGATCGACGTTCAGCCCAGTTACGGCCTCACCGACGAACAGGTCGAGAACATGCTGCTCGAATCCTTCGACTTCGCCGCAGAAGATTTCCGGCAGCGGCAGGTGATTGAAGCGCGACGCGAAGCCGATACCATCCTGACAGCGCTCGCCAAAGCAAAGAAAAATCAGGCCTGGCCGGAACTCACAAGCGAAGAACGCCGCAGCGTCGAAACGTTGGCGAAGGCTCTTCTCGCGGTGAAGGACAGCGACGACTATCACGCGATCCGCGAAGGCATCGACGCGCTGAATCAGGCCACCATGCATTTGGCGGAATTAATGATGGATACGGCCGTCTCGACCGCGCTCAAGGGAAAGGCCATGGACGACATCGATATCGAGGAAGGTCCTCAGGCCGGTCATCCAGTGGCGAAAGCAGATTTTGAATAAAAACATGGGGTTCTTAAATGTCTGAAGAAAAAACGCAGGGAATCGGAGCCACCACAATGGACGCTCCCCCAACTGAAAATAACGAAAATACGGTTGAGGTCACTTTTCTTCCCGAAGGCAAGACAGTGACCTTCGAACACGGTAAGCTGCCTTACAAAGACCATGGCAAGGAAGAGTCACTGCTCGATGTAGCGTTGAACTTTGGCATCCATCTCGATCATGCTTGCGGAGGAAACTGCGCCTGCACCACCTGCCACATCTGGGTAAAAGAAGGCGCGGACATGCTCTCGGAACTGGAAGACGACGAAGCCGACAAGCTCGACAGTGCCGCCGATCTTCAGTTAAACTCTCGCCTCGGATGCCAGACCGTGATCAAGAAGCCGGGCAAACTGGTCGTGGAAATCCCGGCCTGGAATCGGAATTACGTTTCGGAAGAGCATTAAACAACTGCTCTTAGCTTTTAGCCAAATCGCAATCAAGCTTGGCGAGCGCCATCAAGGAGCAATGAGTCATGCCGAAGCAACTTACCTGGAGCGATTCGGAAGACATCGGGATTCTGCTTTCTGAAACCCATCCCGAAATTGACCCGCTCGCGGTCCGATTTACCGACCTGCACAAATATGTGATCGAGCTTCCCGGCTTCAGAGACGATCCCGCGCAGTCGAACGAAGCTAAGCTGGAAGCAATTCAGATGGCTTGGCATGCGGAAGTTCTCGACCGAACCCAGGGATAATTTTGCTGGGCAGCGACGGGCGTCCTCGCCCGTCCAGCCGGTCCCCCACAGGCGGCACCTAATCAGCGCACGCCCACCGTGCTCGGAGCCACATCTTCCACGCTCGCCTCACGCAAAAACTTTGCCGCCTCTTCGGGCGGTGTGGGATTGATGTAGAAGCCTGTTCCCCACTCAAATCCCGCCGTCTTGGTCAGTTTGGGCATGAATTCGATGTGCCAATGGTAATACTCGTTGCTCGGATCCTGAGCCGGCGACGTGTGTATGACCAGGTTGTACGGAGGATTGTCGAGCACGCGGTCCGCCTTCATCAGCAGCAACTTGATCGCTTTCGCGAGATTTTCGAACATCTGCGAGGACGAGTTCTCAAAAGCAGATTCGTGCCGCTTGGGAAGGATCCAAGTCTCAAAAGGAAACCGCGGAGCATACGGGGCGAGAGTCAGAAAGTCTTCGTTCTCCGCTACCACTCGAATGCCGTTGTCGATTTCCTGCCGGATCGCGTCGCAGAACACACAGCGTTCCTTGTAGATGTAATACTGCTTGGCTCCCTGCAGTTCCTCAACCACGTAAATGGGCACAATCGGCAACGCAATCAGCTGCGAGTGCGAGTGCTCGAGCGAAGCGCCGGCCGCTTCTCCGTGATTCTTGAAAATCAGGATGTACTTGAAGCGCCGATCTTTCTTGAGATCGAGAATGCGATCGCGAAAGGCCCACAGAATGTCTTCGATTTTCTTCGAGGGAAGCGAGGCCAGGCTGGCGTTGTGGTCGGGCGTTTCGATGATGACTTCGTGGGCGCCGATGCCATTCATCTTGTCAAACATACCCTCGGCCTGTTTATTCAAATTGCCCTCGATGCCGAGTGCCGGGAACTTGTTCGCAACCACGCGGATCGTCCACCCCGGACTGTCTTTCTGAGGAGTATTTCCGTTGACGCTGGGGCGATACGCCAGAATCTCCGACGGCGTCTTGCTCTCATTGCCATAACAGAAGGGACAGAATCCACCCTTGATTTTCACGGCCTCGCGCGCAAAGTCGGTAGGCCGCTTGGCGCGATCCGTGGAAATAATCACCCACCGGCCCACGATGGGGTCTTTTCTTAATTCAGGCACTTACTAAATCCTTTCAATTGGAGTCCGCAAACCTTCGATTCTACGCCACGGGGAACGCATTTTGGAACAGCTCGAAGGAGGGTAGGCTGTATCCGCGCTCGCTGTCTCTGCGATCGCCGTTATCCGGATCATAGTATACAGCGAGCACGTCGAACCGCCACTGGCACGAAGGCGGCATCTGCCGGAGGAAGTCTCGTGCGACCAATCGACTGCGGGCGATGATCGTGTAGCCCCGCCGGCGCAGATCGAAGTAAGCGTCCTCCTCGCCGCGCCGGCCAGTCCAGCGCTCGTAGTGTGGCTTGCGTCGGGCGTCCGGCGAACATGGAGAGACCCATCCTCACCCTCGCATGTAGCAACCGCGCGTTATGTGATGGCGATCACCGCGCATCCAGTACAATTCGCCACTCGCGAGTTCCGGCAGGACCAGGGGCTCAGATCTTGGTTGCCGCAAAGCGAAGGCGAATATAGTCCGCAGTCCAGCGCTCTTGGGAATCGCACAGAACAGGCTTGAGCTTGGCGGTGACTTCATCGAGAAACCCACCGCGCTCAGTCTGCGGCACTGCCGCACAGAACGGATTAGCGAAGGTCTCCAACCATCCGCGCATTCCAGTTGGCAATGACGTGGGGCGCGGAATGAGTTGTACACTTTGCGGAGCAAAACCCGCCCGGCGGAGCCGTATTTTGTAGTCGTCGACGGTCGGGAAGTACCAAGGAATCCACGAAGCCGCGTCTCTGATGCCTCGGCGCTCAAGCGCGCCCAGCAGCGCGACGGTAATTGCGCCGACACAGGCATGGCCGCCCATCTCACCCACGAACCTGCCTCCGCTCCTGAGCGCGCGGAATGCACCCGCGACAGGCGCGTCCGGGTCATCCTTCACCCAGTGCAGTGCGGCGTTGGAGAAGACGGCATCGAATTCGTTTTCAAAAGTCAGCGCTCTAGCATCCATAATTCTCGCGTCAAGGGCACGTTGACGCGCGGCTGCGATCATATCGGCGGAATTGTCGACGCCCACTACATGGGCGCCCAGCGCAACCAGCTTTTCCGTCAGTGCTCCGTCCCCGCAACCTAGATCGAGGATGCGCTCGCCGGGCTGCGGCCGGAGCAAATCGAGCACAGGCTGCCCCAGTTCCGGCACGAAGTGCGCGTTTGCAGCGTAGACGTCGGCGCTCCAATTCTGGGAGGCTGGTAATTGCGGGGGAACGGTCACGGCTTCAACCTACCCCTTCCGAAAAAAGTAACGAAGCCGCTCCGACCGGCTTGCCTTTATCCATTTTACTTTTTCCCACGGTGTTCACCAGCAGCACCCCGCCAAGCGCGACCGCGCCACCAACCAGAGAGATCAGCTTCGGCACCTCGCCGAGCCAAATCCACGCAATGCCAATGGCCACAATCGGAATCACGTAGAGCAGAGTAGCGGTGCGTCCGGCGGCGCCATGCGAAAACACATAGGCCCACGCCACATACGCAAGCGCTCCCGGAAAAATGCCCAGATAAATTACCGCCAGCGTCGCCGAGGCCGGAGCAGCGCGCAGAGTGTGCATCAGACCGTGGCCAAACGGCAGCATCAGCGCCGTCCCGAACCAGATCGAATAAGCCGTAAATTCCAGCGCGCTGTATCTGCCTAAATAGTGCTTCTGCAGAATCATGTAGAGCGCGGACGCAACCGCGGCTGCCAGAATGATCAGCGCTTGTGGTGAAAGCCGGATGCCTTCGCCTTCTCCTCTGGCAATCAGCGCGACGCCCGCGAAGCTCACGAACACTCCACACCATCCGATCGCAGTCAGTTTCTCGCGCAGCCAGAATCGAGCCGCCAGCGCGGTCCAGATCGGCGTGGAGGCAATCAGCAGACTGGCTGCGCCCGCGGTCACGCGAGTCTCTCCGTAATTGAGCGCCAGGTTGTAAAAAGTGATCCCGAGGGCGCCAGTCAGCACCAGTCCGGGAATGTCTCGCAATTCAGGACGGCGAAAGTGTGCAATTCCGGCGTGGATGGCGAGCACCAAAGACGCGATCAGAAAACGCAGGATGGCGAGATTCGCTGGCGAATAAGCGTGCAGGCCGGCGCGAATGCCGGCAAAGGCAGAGGCCCACACAATCAAGGTGAACGCCAGCGCGACAAGAGTGCGAGATGTAAAGCGTGGCATCGAGAGGCCTCCTTCCAATAGGAATTGCTGTTGACGAATTTCGGGACGTCTGTAGCGACGGGGCTTGCCCCGTCTCAGGCGGCTGAAAAGCTCGGGGTTCGTATCAGGGTATCGCTTCAACGATACCGCAAATTCTTCGAAATCAGCCGCCCCTTGAGGGGCCGGCCATCGACGGCGAAGACGCGGCAAGCCGCGTCTCTACGCGACCCGAACTCCATCCCCGACGCGGATCGTGCCTGGCGTAAGAATCTGAGCCCGCAGTGAAGCAGGCCCTTGATCACCGGCTTCCCGGTTACTTTCTCCAAGTGGTCGCAAGGCTCGCACAGGCGGATGCCGCGAATGCGCACAACGCCGATAACAAGCTCCTTCCCCACCAGGCGACTCGGCGGGACGTTGCGGGTCACGATGTTGCGGCGAGCGTCGCCCGCAGCCATCTCAACCTGATAGTCGCGCCGCAGCGCTTCAATCGCTTCCGCCTCAATCAGCGTGAGTTCTCGATCCGGCTTCGGCTTGTAGAACGTGCCCAGCTTGAGCGTGTACCGGTCGCCCTCAAGCCCCGCGCCCGGAATCGCCGTCGCCCAACCAACAGATTCCGGCGTCCCTTGCGCGGTGGAAGCGATATAAATCGACTCCACAGTTCCGTTCTGCAATTGCGCACCTCCAACGGCAAACGATTACGCGTTTTTTTCGACCATCGTGATCGACTCTTCCAGCGCTTCGATGGCCACGTCAGCTTCGTCCTTGGTAACGATGAGCGGTGGCGCAATGCGAATCGTGCTCGGACCGCAACCCAGGAACAAAACGCCGTGCTCGAACGCAAGCTCAACAACACGATCGCGCTCACTGGCGCCGTACTCGCGGGTCGCCTGGTCTTTCACGATCTCGACGCCGATCATCAGCCCACGTCCCCGCACGTCCCCGACAATCTTGTGCTTCTGCGGCCAGTCCGCCATGCGCATCCGCATGTGGTCGCCGACTTCCTGCGAATTCCGCAGCAGCCCTTCTTTCTCGATCACATCAAGCGTGGCCAGCGCCGCCGCGATGCAGACGGGGTTTCCACCGAACGTCGACGCGTGCGATCCAGGCACCCAGTCCATGATGTCAGCCTTGCTCATGGTGACACCGAGCGGCATCCCCGAGGCAATGCCCTTCGCCATGCAAACTATGTCGGGCTGCACGCCCGTGTGTTCGACGGCAAACCATTTGCCCGTGCGGCCGATGCCACTCTGCACTTCATCCACCACCAGCAGGATGCGGTGCTTGTCGCATATCCGGCGCAGTTCCTGCATGAAGATCGTCGGAGCGACAACGTATCCGCCTTCGCCCTGAATCGGCTCGACAAAAATGGCCGCGACTTCTTCCGGCGCAAGGATCGTCTTGAACAGTTTGTCCTCGATATAGCGCGCGCAACCAAGCGCAAATTTCTCCGCATCCTGCGGACCGCCCTCACAGCCGCGATACACATCGGGATAACGCACGTGCGTAACTCCCGGAACCAGCGGCGAGAAACGGCGCTTCTGCTGCGGCTTCGAGGCCGTCAGCGAGAGCGCGCCCATGGTTCGTCCGTGGAAAGCTCCGAGGAAAGCGATCACCTGCTGCCGTTTAGTGTGATAGCGCGCCAGTTTCAAGGCGCATTCGATAGCCTCGGCGCCGGAGTTGCCGTAATAAATCTTGTGCGGCCCCGCCATCGGCGCGATCTTCGATAGCCGCTCGGCCACTGTCACCATGCCTTGGTAATAAAAGTCTGTGCCCGACATGTGAATCAATTCGCCCGCCTGCTTCTGAATGGCGGCGACCACTTCCGGATGGCAATGGCCGGTCGAGACCACGGCAATGCCAGCCGAAAAATCGAAGAACTCATTGCCATCCACGTCTTCGACCACAACGCCGCGCCCGTGCTTGGCAACCAGCGGATAGGAGCGCGTGTAAGAAGGGGAAATATATTTCTTATCGCCCGCGAGAATGCGCATGGCATTAGGACCCGGAAGCGCAGTCTTGAGCTTGGGGCCGGCAATCAAAGTCTTGGTGGTCATAAGATCCTCCAGATCGGGTATTATTCCAAAGTGTTTTGTTAGGCCGGAGTTCGGGCAGCGTAGCTGCTTTGGCTCGGAGCTAAAAGCCAGAAGTTGAAAGCGATGAGCTGAGCAACAAGAGGAAAGAATAATTAGTCGCTGCCAAAGAGATTGGCGCGCACGTGCGAAGGCAGAACGGAAAGGTACCGGCGGGGACAGGCGCGTCCCTCGATCCAGCAAGTCCGTAGAAGCGAAATGTAGCCATTCGAGCGCATAGCAACTGTCAACATTATATCCCGTGTTAGCTCGCGCCGTAACCCCCAAAAGACGTGCCCAAAGTCACCTGAATTGATGACCACGGGGCAACGGCGAAACGCTTCCGGCGCGGCACAGGTCCATACTCGCGTTCGAACACAAAGCCCTCGCTAAGCACAAAATTCACCAGCGAACAAACGGCGACCGCAAATAAATTCGACGCGAAATAGTGGACCTTCAACTGGCCCACGAGCACCCACATCAGCACCAGGTTCCCAACCAGAGAAACCGCCCCATTGCTGGCATTGAACTTTATCAGCCTAACCAGCGACTGCACTGGCCGCGAAGGCGGCCGATCCGCCCAAGTAAAGCGCTCGTGCCACAAGAAATTGTGAATTACCGCGATCTCAACCGCCAACCCCGTGGTCAAGAGATAATCCAGTTTCATCCAGGAACGAAAAACAGCCAGCGCAGCCAACTGCACGCCGATGCCGATCCCACCAACTAAAGTTGAACTTCAACCAGCGAAAAAATGTCCGATGCCGTTGCTCCTCAGAACTGACAGCTGGCAACTGGGAGCTGTTCATCCAATTCTCTCTTCCCGATAAAGCCGAATCGTATTCTTCACGCTCACAACCACCAGCATCAGCAGCATCCCGGCCAATCCAATCGCGCCACCAATATCAAACAGCCGGAAGCGTCCGTGAATCACCCACGCCCAACGAAACACCGCCAGGTTGCCAACCGCCAGCAAGACCCGCAACTCGGTCGGCCCGAAGCGCCACAACGAAAGATGAAATTCGCCAAGCGTATAAGTCGCCAGATACGACTGGATGGAAAGCAGGAGAAATGCAATCAGCAACCCAGTAGCAATCACCGGATGCATGTATCCAGAAAGCGCCAACCCGCCCATCATGGCCACTGCGCCAATGGAATCGATGATGTGGTCCACGTAAAACCCGTAACGCGGTCTCTGCCGCTGCCGCACGCGCGCCATAGTTCCGTCAAGGCTGTCTCCAAACCAGTTCGCCGCGAGACACAGAACAGCCGCCAGCAGCATCCGGCGATCATGAACCGCAAGCGCGTAGCAAAAGCCAGTAGCAATTTGCGCCGCAAATCCAAGAACGGTCAAATGGTCGGAATTCACCCACGCCGGCATGCGCTCAGCCATCCAGACCAGCGCCCGTTTTTCAGCCGCGGACAGAAGACTTCCATGCACCCGCGCAGCCTGCCGGAAGTTGCCGCGGCGGACCTCGGCCAGCGTCCTGGGGTTGATCGGTTCCGCAAAATCAGCAAATGAGGTAGCCATAGCGCCTCCGTTTCTGCGCACACTATGCGACGCGGACGCCGTGATAACAATGCAGAGCAGGTAAAACGCAGATCAATCACGAAATGTATGTGTTTCAAGTAGTTAGAAGGAGCCATCGCCTGGTCATCCAGCCTGCAAAGATGTCTTGGGATCGTGTGGGGATGGGCGCCTCGCCCGTCCCCACAGGAGCGCGGCTCGGCAGGGTCCTCGGCATTCAGTGAGCGTGATCAGCCGACTCCAGAACCGCAGCCCCGATCTGCTCCACCGCCCACTGAATCTGTTCGCCCGAAATCACCGCCGGAGGCGCAATCAGCAAGTGGTCTCCCGCAACCCCGTCCACGCATCCCTGCATGGGATAGACCAACACCCCGCGCCGCAGACAAGTCTGCCCCACTGACCCGGCAAAATTCTTCTCGGGCGGGAACGGGGCCTTGGTCTTCTTGTCCGCGACAAACTCGACCCCGCACAACAACCCCAGCCCGCGGACATCCCCAACCGTATCCAAATCGCGCAAACTTTCCAGCGCGACCTTCAAAGGAGCGCCAGCAGTCCCCTCCCCAGAGTCGGCAGCCCGCACCAGCTTCAACGCCCGGATGCGCCGCAGCACCGCGCGTCCTGCCGCCACCGAAACCGGATGCGCGTTATACGTAAAGCCATGCAGAAAAGCTCCCGAGCCCGCGGCAATCGCATCGACAACTTTCTTGCTGGCCATCACCGCCCCCAGCGGAGCGTATCCTGAAGATAGGCCTTTGGCACTAACCAGAATGTCGGGTGCAATCCCCACTCGCTCTGTCGCAAAATGTTCGACCGCGAAATTCCGCCCGGTGCGCCCCATGCCGGTCATGACTTCATCGGCAATCAGCAGCACCCCATGCCGCCGGCAAATATCCGCGATCGCCTGCAAATACCCGGGCGGAGGCTTGACCGCCCCCAGCGTAGCGCCGCTCATCGGCTCAAAGATGAAGCCCGCCACATTACTGTTACCGTGTGACGTCGTGCCCTTCGCCGCCTCAATCGCGCGCTCCAGTTCCACGGCATATTGCTGTCCGCAGTTGTAGCAACTGTCGGTGCAGTCAAACGCGCAGCGATAGCAGTAAGGCATCCCGATGTGCTCAAACCCGCGCACCATCGGCAAGTAGATCTCGCGCCGTTTCCGGTTACCGGAGACCGCGAGCGCGCCGAGCGTCGCTCCGTGATAGCTCTGCTGGCGGCTAAGAATCTGATGCCGATTCCCCTGGCCGATCTCCACCTGGTACTGCCGCGCCAGCTTCAGTGCCGTTTCGACCGACTCCGATCCGCCGCAGGTGAAGTAGACCGCGCCACCAGCAAAGCCTTCTCCGGCAAAATCCAGCAGTTCCTGGGCGAATTCTTCGGCGACCGGCGTCGTGAACTGGCTGGTGTGGACAAACTCCAACTGCCGAGCCTGTTCCGCCATGGCGTCCGAAATTTCGCGAACGCCATGCCCAATAAAGTTCACCGCCGCCGATCCGGAGAAATCCAGGTAGCGTTTGCCATCGCCATCCCACAGATAAACGCCCTCGCCCCGCACGGCCACGGGATAAGGCTTAAGAAACGACCGGCGCAAAACCGGCGTACGAAGTTGCTGCTCGGTCAAGAGAGGTTTGGCCACACGCGGATTATGCTGGTCGAAACAGACGGTGTCAAAGCCCCAGAGATTTAGGTCCACCTGTGTAACCCTGTGTCTTCTGTGGTAGAGATTCAGAAGCGTGACCACAGGGAACACAGAGGTCCACAGGGGGAAAGCCCAATTGCCGTTCCCGATTCCGCACCACGGATAACGCTCACACCAACCGCCAGATGGTTTAATCTGCAAACGATGCGTCTGTTGCGTTTCTTCCGGCCATCGCACCAGCACACGGCGTTTTCGGCGACGCTGCTGCTGATGTCGACCATCGCGCTCTCGCGCGTGATTGGATACATCCGCGAGGCCTACATCGCCTACGCTTTCGGTGCCGGACAGCAGACCGACGCCTACGTCGCCGCTTTCACTCTACCCGACTGGCTCAATTACATCGTTGCCGGCGGCACCGCTTCGATCACCTTCATCTCCATCTACACGCGGTTTCTGGCGGATAAGCGCGAGCAGGATGCGCAGAAGACTTTCTCCATCATCATTACGGTGATGACCACCGTGCTCATTGCCGGCACCATCGTGGCCGAAATCTTCACTCCTCAGTTCGTGGGTTGGATGTTCCATGGCTTCTCGCCCGAACAGATGCGGCTCTGCGTTCATCTCACGCGCATCCTGCTACCGGCGCAGATTTTCTTTTACGTTGGAGGAGTGGTTTCGGCGGTCTTGCTCTCGCACCGCCTGTTCCTGTTGCCAGCCTTCGGTCCGCTGATCTACAACGTGTTTATCATCGCCGGCGGAGTTATCGGCGGCCGCCGGATGGGCATCGCGTCCCTGGCCTATGGCGCTCTGGCCGGCATGGTTGCCGGACCATTTCTGATGAGCGTAATCGGCGCCGCCAAAATCGGCACCGGATACCGCCCGTCTTTCGATCTGAAAAATCCCGCCTTCCGCGAATGGGTACGGCTCTCCATTCCGCTGATGCTCGGCGTTTCGCTGGTCACCGCCGACGACTGGATCCTCCGCTACTTCGCCTCCAGCGGAATCGGCGACATCGCCCGCCTCAACTACGCCAAGCGTCTCTTCGCCGTTCCCATGGCTATTCTCGGGCAGGCCGTCGGCCAGGCCTCGCTCCCCTTTTTCTCGCGCCTGTTCGGAGAAAAAAAGTTCGCCGAATTCGCCGCCACCGTCAACGGTTCGGTCTATCGGATCACGGCTGCGTCGCTGCTGATCACCGGCTGGATGATGGCCATTGCCGTCCCTCTGATTGATCTGGTCTATCGCCGCGGCCGCTTCACCTTTGCGGATTCCGAGTCCACCGCCCTCTACTTCTTCGTGTTCTCGCTCTCACTGCCCCTGTGGTCCGGTCAAGCGCTCTACGCACGCGCGTTTTATGCCTCGGGCAACACGCTGACTCCGATGATCGCCACCACCCTCATCACCGCCGCTTCCATACCCATGTACGCGCTCTTTTTTCGTACCCTCTCGGTCACCGGACTAGCCATAGCCTCCGACGTTGGCATCACCGCGAATGCGGTTGCCATCGCGCTGCTCCTGCATATTCGTGGCATGGTGCCGCTCGGCGGCATGAACTGGAAGGAATTAGGGAAGTCTGCACTCGTGGGCGTCGTTTCCGGCGGATTGAGCTATGAAGTCATGCGCACGATAGCGCTCGATGGCAGCCGCAGCGCCGATCTTCTAGCCTTCGCACTCGGCAGCTTAACCTGGGCCGCAGCCGTCGCCGCCGGACTCTGGTTGTTGGGCTCGGAATTACCAGCAGATCTACGCAGAAAAAGATCCGTTACTCTGCCGAGCTTGGCCGAAGGCCAAGCCGCGGAAACCATGGCCACCGGCAAAGAGCCGTGAGAGCTGGTCGTGTGGGGACGGGTGCCTCGCCCGTCCAAGCCGAGCACAGCTTGGCCGCTGCCTGTGGTCACAACCGCCGTAGATTCGCTGCGGTCGCTGTGCGCAGTCCTAAGCAAATGACAAAAGAAAAGGGCCTCATCTGAGGCCCGTCGAACAACTTTCTTGCCACCGATCAGAGTAGCGATCACCGAATAGCGAACGACCAACAGCCGCTTCTACGCTCTAGCCGCTATCGCCGGTTCCGGCGTCGCACTCGTAACGCTCTTCACTTCTTCCGGCCGCGAGTCCGGCTTCGTTCCCGCCTTGCGAATGTCGATGCCGCCCTTGAAGAAGGCGCCGTCTTCAATCGAGATGCGTGCCGCCACGACATCGCCCGTCAAAGACCCGTCGCTGCGGATATCCACCCGGTCGCTCGCCGTCAGGTTGCCCCGCACTTTGCCGAGCACCACGATTTCCCGCGCGTTGATGTTGGCCGAGACGACTCCGTTGCGGCCAATCGTCACGCGATTGCCGGAGAGGTTGATCGAGCCCTCCACCCGGCCGTCAATATATAAGGACTCGGAACCGGTCACCTCACCCTTAATCACCAGCGACTTGCCAATCGTGGCTTGGTCCGAAGTGGTCGTGGTAGTAGCCGGGCGTGGTACAGCCGCGGGCTCGCTCGTGCTCATATTCATGCTCGGCGCCGTCGTCGCTGTCGTAGTGCTCGGACGCTCCGGTTCAGCTGGCCGGCCAGGTGTCGCAGGTTGATTCGTGGGCTTCCACATTGTCGTCGAAATCCTTTCCTTGTATTAAGGGTTTTTGAAATATCGCCGCATTTCAGCTGCCAAAGCAAATTGTACTCCTCGGTATACGACCTGCGTTGTGGAAATCCCCCTTTTCCGGTGGATTTTCATAGTTCCCAGCGTGGTTCCCTAGGAGCGCCTGCACAATCGATCGTACCTCTGACCGTGTAAGCCCTGCCCGCCCTGCGGTAATTCTTCTATCGCGATAATATGGAGCCGTGGGGCACGGCCAATCTTCCGTGTCCATCTCTGCTGAGGACCATATGACTCTAACCACGACGACTTTCACCGCGACCGCCTCCCTCCGGCCCCAACCCGGAGAATACGCTCCCTACTACGACCGCTACATCTCCCTGGTGTATAACAACGACGCGCATGGCAACGACATTCTCGCCGCCTTAGACGACCAGCGCCGCGAGACGCTTCTGCTGCTCTCCGGACGCACCGAGGCCGACGGCGAACTCCGCTACGCACCTGACAAGTGGAGCCTGAAGGAAGTTCTCGGCCACATCAACGATACCGAGCGCATCATGAGCTACCGCGCCCTGCACATTGCGCGCGGCGACCAGACTCCGATCGCAGGCTTCGAACAGGACGACTACGTTCGTAACGGCCAGTTCGGGCGTGTTTTGCTGGCGGATTTGATCGAAGACTACATCGCCGTCCGCCGCGCCACCATTTCCCTGTTTCGCAATCTAGACGAACCCGCGGGGAGCCGGCGAGGCGTGGCGAACAAGAACGAGATAACGGTGCGAGCCCTCGCCTACGTCATCGCCGGACACGAACTGCATCATCGGAGCATTATCGAAGAGAAGTATTTGAAATAGGGATGGAGAGACGTGCGTTCTCGCCCGTCCACCTCATCCCTAGACGCCGAAGGGCCGGGCCCTGACACCTAAGACCTGACACCTGAGACCTGATGCTCTCCGATTCCGCCATCCTCCGCCACATCGCCCGCCGGCCCAAGCAGACGGCAAGCCACAAGCAGCTCTTGCGCGAACTCGGCGTAAAGGGCGATGCGCGCCGCGAACTGTCCGACCGCCTGCACGCGCTCGTCAGCAAGGGCGAACTGCGGCAAGTCGATTCCGAGCGTTACGCCATCCCACAGCCCGCCAAGGGACGCAATATGCTCGTCGGCCGTCTGACCATGCATCGCGACGGTTTCGGCTTCGTGATTCCCGAAGCCACTTCGCTCGATGCCAGTCTGACGGCGCGCCTGGTTGGCGATGTCTTCATTCCTCCGCATGCCACAGCATCCGCCATGCACGGCGACCGCGTCCTGGTCGAAGTCTCCGCGGTCCGCCCCGATGGACGCGCCGAAGGCCGCATCATCCGCTCGCTGTCGCGCGCTCATCCGACCGTGGTAGGCATCTTCCACTACGGACACCGTCACAACTATGTCCAACCGATAGACGAAAAAGTGACGCAGGAAATCCTAATTCCCCCAGGCCTGGAGAATCTGCCGTCCCCTGTGTCCTCCGTGCCCCCTGGGGTTGCCTTTGACGTTGACGCGGCAAGCGAACCACAGGGAATACGGAAGTCACAGAATAAAAAATCCCGAGACCGAGTAATAGGCGAAGAAGCTAAAGTTCACATCGACTGGCAGGATCTGGAAGGCGTAGTAGTAGACGTAGAGATCACCGACTGGCCGAGCGCGACACAGCAACCGCGCGGCCGCGTGATTGAGGTCCTGGGCGAAGAAAGCGATTTCGGAGTCGACGTCGAAATCATGATCCGCAAGTTTCACCTGCCTCACCGCTTCCCGCCGGAAGTAATAGAAGAAGCGCAAGCCATAGAAAATATCATCCCCGCCGCCGAACTCCGCCACCGCCGCGACTACCGCGACCTCCCCATAGTCACCATCGACGGCGAAACCGCCCGCGATTTCGACGACGCCGTCCACGTCCGCCAAATCGAAAACGGCAACTACGAACTGCAAGTCCACATCGCCGACGTAGCCCAATACGTAACGCCCCACTCGCCGCTCGATCAGGAAGCTCGTCTGCGCGGCACCAGCGTCTATTTCCCCGACCGCGCCGTCCCCATGTTGCCGTTAGAACTCTCGACCGACATTTGCAGCCTGCGTCCACAAGTCGACCGCCTCGTGCTCTCCTGCACCATGGAGATCGACCACCAGGGCGAAATCGCCGCCTATGAAATCAATCAGGGCGTGATCCGCAGCGCCAACCGCATGACCTACACCGCCGTGAACGCGGTAATCGAAGGCGACCCTGCCGTGCGCCGCGAATACGCGGCGCAATATGCAAACCAAGTCGAGCACTTCGAACGTATGCGCGACTTGGCGATGATCCTGAACCTCAAACGCAAACGCCGGGGATCGATCGATTTTGACCTCCCCGAACCCGTCATCGAGTTCGATGAATTCGGCATGATGAAGAGCATCACGAGATCCGAGCGCAACATCGCTCATCGCCTGATCGAAGAATTTATGCTCTCAGCCAACGAAAGCGTAGCCCACTATCTGGAAAATAAACGCATAGCCTCGCTTTACCGCGTCCACGAAAAGCCCGACGCCAAGCGCGTCTACGACTTCGAAGTCATTGCCGCCACCTTCGGATACTCGCTGGGTGTAGGTGCCCTGCCCATCCAGCGTGTGCAACTAAAAGCCGACCGCCGCGACGCCCGGGGCACCGGCAAGCGTGTCCGCGAAATCGAAGTTCCCAAAGAAGTCCATATCACCCCGCGCATGTATCAGAAACTCGCCGAGAAGATCGCCGGCAAGCCAGAGGAAAGAATTCTGAGCTTCCTCATGCTGCGGTCGCTGAAACAAGCCCGCTACTCCGAAGAAAATCGCGGACACTTCGCCCTGGCCGCCACCACCTACACTCATTTCACCTCGCCCATCCGCCGCTATCCCGACCTGATCGTGCACCGCATCCTGAAAGATGTCCTGCGAGAATCGCCCGAAAAGATGGATAAAGAAATCCCGGTAGGAATGTCTCTCTCTCCACAAGATTCTCATCCCCCATTAAATTGTCATCCTGAGCGAAGCGAGGGACCTCATTCTCAACCGCTCAAAGCCGAGCGAGATAGCCCGCCGCCATCGCCATGGTCCAAGCGCCGCGACCACGACGCCCATCAACACGCACTCGAACCTCTCGCCGGACCCATCACACTCGAAGAACTCCACCACATCGCCGACGAATCCAGCCAGTTCGAACGCCGGGCCGACGAAGCCGAGCGCGGCCTGATGGAATGGAAGAAAATGAAATTCATGGAGCGCCGCATCGGAGAAGACTTCGACGGCCTAATCATCAGCGTCACCAAGTTCGGATTTTTCGTGGAACTGACCGACCTCTTCGTCGAGGGCTTGGTCCCCCTAAACACGCTAACCGACGACCACTACACCTACCACGAAGACAGGCGGCAAATCATCGGCCAGCGCTCCCGCAAAACCTACGGCCTGGGCAATCGCGTGCGAGTGTTGGTGGATCGCATCGACCCGGTGGAGAAGAAAATTCAGTTTGCGGTACTGGGTGAGTAGCCGCAGCCGTCATCGGCTCGATCTGGCCGCCGAAAGAAGTGACGCGATACCGCGACAAGACTATCTCTGCCGCGCGTTCAGCTTATCGAGCACGCGCTTTAGCTCCTCAAGTTTCTGTCCAGCCTCGCCGAGCTTGCCTTCCGCCGTCAGGCGTTGGTAGTCGGCGAGGTCTTTGGCGGCTTCCGCGATAAGCGCATTAAGATCCGCTGCGGGTTGGGAAGACGAGGCGGAGGACGGTGTGCCTCGCGCCGGCTCCGCCGCGGCGCCGGTTGACGCGGCGTTCGTCGAAGAGGCAGTCAGCGACGAAGCTGCGCCGCCAAAAAGCGCCGCCATGGCCGACTCAAACGTCGGACCGTACGCGAGCTTATCCTGCAGCGCGAGCACGACCAGACGCAACTCCGGCATCGGACTCCGCTCCGCCTGCAGGTAAATCGGCTCCGCATACAACAGCGCCCGCCCGGTCGGAATCACCAGCAGCGCTCCCCGTCGCACGTGCGAGCCTTGCTGATTCCACAGCGTCAATTGTCCGGAAAGCTGCGCGTTCTGATCGATTCGCGCCTCGATTTGCAGCGGTCCGTCGACCAGCTTCGTCTTCGGAAAGTTGTACACCACCGAAGTACCGTACTGTGCTCCGTCGCTCCGCCCGGCGATCCAGCCAATCAGATTATTCCGGTTAGACGGCGTGAAGGGCAGAATTTCCGCGAACTCCACGCCCGTTTCGCCCGGCAGTTTCATTAGCACGAAGTTCGGCTGCATCGCCTGCGTTACTTGGCCGCCGCCCTCGCCCATGCCGACTTCGGTCGCCACCGTCCACAGATCCTCGCGGTTGTAGAACGCCTCCGGATCCGTCATGTGATACAGGCTGTACACTTCCGCCTGCAGCTTGAGCAACAACTCCGGGTAGCGCACATGTTTGCGCAGCCCGGCCGGCATCAGGGCCGCATCCTTGAACAGATCCGGAAAAATGCGGCGGTAGGCCGCGATGATCGGGTCCTCCCTGTCGAACACGTAAAACGTGGTCGTGCCATCGTAGGCGTCGATGACCACCTTAACGCTATTTCGCATGTAGTTAATGGGATTGCTGTCGAGACGATAATGGCTCGAGTAGGGATAGCTGTCTGAAATCGTGAATCCATCCATGATCCACGAGAGCCGACCATTGTCCCCGAGCACGATGTACGGATCCTGCTCAAAGGTAAGGAACGGCGCCAGTGTGGCTACGCGATCGCGTATGTTGCGCCGCATCAGCAGCCGGCTATCCTTAGTCACGTCATCGCTGAACGGCAGCTTCGCCAGGTCGTCGCGGTCGAACGCGATCATGATGCGGCGCAGAAAACCGTCGAGTACGATGCCACCGTTGCCCTCGTATGACGTAAGGCTGTTGCTCGCGCCTTGAGGGTAGTTGAATTCCTTCTGCCGCGTTTTCACGTAGACGTCGGTATTGGTCATCTCGCCGAAATAAATCTCTGGACGCGTTACACCTAAACCACGCACCGTGCTCTGGACCGGCATATCTCTCAGAAGTAGCGTGGGCAGCCCTTCCGGCGTGAATCCGTTGACCGGGTTCATCGTGATGCCGTAGCCGTGCGTGTAGATCAGCTTGTCGTTAATCCAGTTGCGGCTGCTCTCCGGAAGCTTGTCGACGTTCAGCTCGCGCGTCGCGAGCATCACCGCACGAGTCGTGCCGTCAATGTCGTATCGATCAATATCGATGTCGGGGAAGTCGTAGTAAGTGCGGATTTCCTGAATCTGACGCAGGGTGTCCTGCAGCGCGCGCCAATCCCACAGCCGGATGTTCTGCAGCGTAGCCTGATTGTTCGCCGGATCGGCCGCCTCGACCGTCGTCTCCGCCGGAAACTCGCGCTGCGTGACCCGATTCAATCCGTAGGCCTGCCGCGTCAAGTCGGTGTTGTAGACAATGTAGGGCTTCTCCCGAACCAGTTCGTTCGGTTTGACGATAAAGCTGCTGACGTACCAGGCAACTCCTTGCACGGCGACATAACAGACCGCCGCGGGAACAACCGCCGCAATCAGCCAGCTCCCGCGTGGCACTCGCGTAGCATTGACCGCCGCGATCGCCGCGCCGAGAACCAACGCCGCGCAGACGATGAGCATCCCCGTGATCGTAATGTGCGCGTCCGTGTAAGTCACACCCCCGAAGATCGTATGATCCCCGAGCAATAACTCGAAGCGGCTGAGATACACGCGCATCGCGACAATCAGCAACAGGAACGCAAACGTGATGGAGAGCCCGCGCCAAGGTAATGCGACGTAGCGGCTGAGACGCCCGGAAAGCACACGGCCTCCGCCCGTAATGACGATGAAGAAAGCGGCGAGTATGCAAGTAATCACGGCCAGCGTAAGCAGCCAGCCGGCGATCAGCTGCCACGCGGGCAACGTGAAAAGAAAGAAGTTCAGCGACCTGCCAAAAATCGGATCAAAGACGCCACCAGTAGCAGGAGGTGCGTACCAGAAAAGCGCGAGCGTCGGCCATTCCACCATCATGCCGGCGCCGGTGGCAGCCGCAATGACCAGCGAAATGCCGAGCGCGATCAGGCGCAGCACGGGCTCCACCGGCAGCTTCAACGGCCGTCCGCCAATGAAGATGGTGTGGCCACTGGGCAAATCCGGGAGATGCGCCCGCTTCAGCGCCAGGAACGATCCAAACAGAATGAGAAATGTGGCCGCCGTAAAAGCCGCGAAGACTCCCCACTGCAGGCCCAGAGTTTTCCAGAGCACGTCCCCATAGCCCAGCGACCCGAACCAGAGCACGTCCACGTAATATGACAACGCGATCCGGCCGCCGAAGAAGATGGCGGCAAGAACGGCGAGAATAAGAAGGAATCGGCGGCGACGCCTAGGCCGCCCCGTAAGCGGTGGCGGCCAGTCAATCGACTCAGGCATTCGTCCACTCCGTTTTCATTAATTTCATATAGCCGCATGATACTCTCCTCCGCGGTAGCAGGATGCTTCACGGCTCGACCCTCACCGTCTCGTATCAGCAACCCAGTCAGTGCTCCGCAACAGGACCGTCTGATGTGAGTCCGCCTGCTTCAATCTAACTTGAATCTTGTGCAGGCCCGGGTGCGGGTCGTTCGGCTCAAAGCTCAGGAGATAACGGTTATGGAGATGATTCGCAAAGCCGATCACATCTTTCGCAAAGCCCTTGCGCGTTGCGAACAACTTATACTCGCCGCCCGTCATGGAGGCGAGCGCCTTGGCGCTGTTTTCTCTCATCGCCTGTCGCGCGGCAGCCAGTTTCTCGATGATGTCCATGGTTGGGCGTCACTCGTCCTTATTGGCGCCGCGGGCGGTATCCAGTTGCTGCGAAATGTGTGGCGAAAACGGCAGCGCGTAGACCAGAGTGTGAGTGACTCCTACCAGCCTCACAGCATCGTCAATCTTGGCAACGCGGCTGCCATGATCGCGAGTTTCGCTAATCAGCAGCAGCACGCGTTGTCTTCCCTCCGGCCGTTTGCCCCGCAGCAGACCCGAAAAGCAGCAACAGCGTCAGCAACCGCGAGTGGAGTCGGGGTATGTGTCGACGACCTGTATGACGATCCTGTATAGAATTACGTTGTACCGTGGAGCAAACAACCATGCCAACACCAGGCGAACCCAATCCCGAGCAAAACTCAGCTCAGGCGGCAGAGCACGTGGCCAGCGCTCGTCAGATTTTGAAGGATCTGCAGAAAAAAGCCGGAAGTCATCCCGAACTCGGCGAGGCCATAACCAAACTGGAAATGGCGCTCAACATTCTGGCTGTACAGACCGGCGGGCTGCTGTAGCGCACCTCCCGCTCACTGTGGACTGAGAACCGGGAACTGAGAGCCGGCTCCCCGACCTGCTAGAATTCTCCGTCACGACTCTTGGCGGCAGCCTAGGAAGTCAGCTCCATGTCCAGCAGTTCAATACCCAGTAATCCCACGCCACGCACGCGCGTAGTGCGCGAACCGCAACGCGCAGTGTACGACCGCGACGTCGTCAACCAGATCCTCGACGAAGCTTTCGTCTGCCATGTCGGTTTCGTCGCCAGCTCTAATTCCGATTTTCAGCCCTACGTCATCCCCACGTCCTACGGACGCAACGGAGAGATGCTCTACATCCATGGTTCAGCCGCCAGCCGCACGTTGCGCAATCTCGATCAAGGCGTCCCGGTCTGCGTCACAGTCACACTGCTCGATGGATTGGTCCTGGCCCGCTCCGTCTTCAATCACTCGATGAACTACCGCTCGGTGGTGATCCTCGGCACGGCCACGTTGGTCGACGATCCGGCGGAAAAACTCGCAGCCCTGCGAGCGCTGAGCGAGCACATCATCCCCGGACGCTGGGACGACTCGCGCCAGCCCAACGAAAAAGAGCTGAAAGCAACGTCGGTCTTGCGCCTTCCAATCAACGAATCTTCCGCGAAGGTCCGAGTCGGCCCGGCGGTGGACGACGAAGAGGACTACGCGTTCCCGACGTGGGCAGGAGTAATTCCGCTGGAGATGACAGTAGGCGCCGCGATCCGAGACGACCGCTGCAAGCAAGAGCTGCCCGTGTACCTGAAGAACTACACGCGCAAGAAGAAATCGTAGATTCGGCAAGGCGGACGAAGTCCGGCAGACGCGGCGAGCCGCGTCTCTACGACGGATCGCGTCACGGCAGCAGCAGCAACTTCCCCGTAGTCTTCCGCCCTTCCAGATCCCGGTGCGCCTGCTGCACTTCGGCCAGCGGATAGACATGTTCAATCCGCAACTTAAGCTTTCCGTCCCGAACCATGCCAAAGACAGCCGCAGCACGCGCCTGCAACTCCTGCGCGGTGGTGACGTAACTCCCTAGCGAAGGCCGCGTCAAGAAGAGCGACCCCTTCTGTGTAAGCAGCAGCGGATCAATCGGCGCCACCGCCCCGCTCGACCCGCCGAAAAGCACCATCATGCCTCGAGGACGCAACAGGTTTAGCCCCTTGTCGAACGTCGTTTTCCCCACCGAGTCATACACCACATCCACTCCTTTGCCGCCCATCAGCCGTTTCGTCTCCGCCTCAAAATCAGCCTGCGTATAAAGAATGACGTCGTTCGCTCCCGCCCCCCGCGCCAGCTTGGCTTTTTCCTCGGTCGAAACCGTGGCAATCACCCGCGCGCCTAGGTTGTGCGCCATCTGCACCAGCAGCAGCCCAACTCCGCCCGCCGCCGCATGAATCAGCGCCGTCTCGCCTCTCTTCAGCGGATAAGTGTCATAAACCAGATAATGCGCCGTCATCCCCTGCAGCAGGACGGCCGCAGCCCCGCCCTCTCCCACTCCGGCCGGAATCTTCACCAGACGGTCGGCCGGCACCGCTGCGTACTCGGCATAGCTCCCCAGTGTCATGGTGTAAGCGACGCGATCGCCGACTGCCACCCCGTCCACATCCGCCCCGACCGCCGAAACCACGCCCTCCGCTTCCTGTCCCAGAACCAACGGCAGCGCCGCCTTGTAACGCCCCTCGCGGTTGTAGACATCAATAAAGTTGACGCCCGCCGCCGCGATCTTCACCACGGCTTCGTTTGGTTTCGGCTGCGGAACCGGCAAGTCCACGACTTCCATCACTTCGGGCCCACCCGTTTGCTTGATCTGTATGGCTTTCATATTTCGCTTGGATGTCTCGTGAGCGGCCAAAGACTCGTTAGCCAGGCAGCCCATTCTAGGCAAAATCAGATGTCAGCTCTTAGGTGTCAGGTCTCAGGTCTAAGGCCCTGGAACTTGGTTTTCCTAAGACCTAAGACCTAAGACCGGGCATCAGACATACCCGTTTGCCATCCCCGCGCGGCTGGGGTAACATGCCCACCGGTTCCCAAGGTAACCGGGCTGAGGTCTCTTCAGTGGCGTTGACCCAACGAATTTTGCGATAGTACCATCTCATAGTGAATGAACTGGGTTCCGCCCGGGAGCGGTTCCCGTAAGTTTCTGAAAATATGAGGCCTTCTTTTCATTCGTATCTGGCGATCCTGCTTTCCGCCCCACTGGCGGCGACACTTGCCTGCCAGAGCGCCCAGAGGACCGCTTTCATGCCTCCCGCTCAGGCGCAGGCCCCAGCCCTGGTCGCCACCGGCGGCGCTCCGGATCCGCACCAGCAGAAGGCCGCCGCAGCCGCCGAGCCACAAGCGAAGGCGCCGGTGCCACAGGCGCTCCAGGCTGATCCCGTAGCCGACCTGATCGCCCGCGTAGAGAAGGAATACCAGGCAGGCCAGGATAACTACAAAGCCGGTCACCTCGAAGCCGCCAAACAGAACTTCGACTCCGCCTTCAACCTGCTCCTGGGCAGCGGATTCGATCTCCGCGCCCGCGCCAACTCCTCTACCGACTCCGACGATCGCCTGGAGCATGAACTTGACCGCATTCTCGACGGCATCAACTCCATGGAAGTAGCCGCCCTGCAGCAAGGCGACGGCTTTGCCGAGCAGAAGTCCGAGCCGGCGCCGATCGACGAAGCCAACGAGCTGACTCCCGCCGTCGATCCAAACGTCAAAGCCAAGGCCGAAGCCGAGATCAAATCCACCCACTCCGATCTGCCGCTGATGATGACCGACCAGGTCGCCGGCTACATCAATTACTTCTCCAACCGAGGACGTGGCACCATCGAGCGCGCTCTAGCCCGCTCCGGCCGTTATGAGGACATGATCCGCCGCACCTTGCAGCAAGAAGGCGTTCCCCAGGAGCTGATCTACCTGGCCCAGGCCGAATCCGGTTTTCATCCTCTGGCCGTTTCCCGAGCCGGCGCCAGAGGCATGTGGCAGTTCATGGGCAGCCGAGCCAAAGGCTACGGCCTCGAGCGCAGCTGGTGGGTTGATGACCGCCAGGATCCTGAAAAAGCCACCCGAGCCGCCGCCCACCACCTGAAAGACCTCTACAACGAGTTCGGAGACTGGTATCTGGCCATGGCCGCCTACAACTCCGGCCCCGGAACCGTCCAGAGCGCGGTCAAGCGCACCGGCTACGCCGATTTCTGGGAACTGTATAACCGCAACGTGTTGCCCAAGGAGACTCGCAACTACGTCCCCATCATCGTGGCCGTCACCATCATGGCCAAGAATCCGGCGCAATACGGCTTGGATTCAATCACCAAGGACAAGCCGGTTCCCTACGACACGGTGAAGATCGACTATCCCATCGATCTTCGATTAGCCGCCGAATGCGTGGATGCCACCGCCGCCGACTTGCTCGACCTCAACCCCAGCTTGCTCCGCATGACCACGCCGAGATTTGCTGAAAACGGAACGGCTGAAACTGAAACTGGAGCTGGAACTAAGAAAGACCGGGTGTTCGAGCTCCACTTGCCCGCCGGAACGGCCGATAAATTTCAATCCTCCGTTGCCGCCATCCCGGCTGACAAGCGCGTCTGGTGGCGTTATCACAAGGTGCAAAGCGGAGAAACTCTGGCCTCGATCGCCCGCACTTATCACACCACACCAAAGGCGATCGCCGAGGCGAATGATCTGGTTGGTCCAAGTAACGCGGGTGCGAATAGCGCAGGGCCAAACTCCGCGGAGGCCGATACCCGGCTGATCATCCCGATCGCTCCGGGCAAGCAGACCGACACCAGCACTTACGCCCGCGCCACTACCCGCTACAAGATCCGCAAAGGCGATACCGTCGAGTCGGTGGCGGAGAATTTCGGAGTCTCCACCAAAATGGTGCGCAGCTGGAACCACATCAGAGGCAGCAGCCTAGCGGGAAGAAAAATTCTGTATCTCCACCTGCCGGTGACCCGCGAACCGGGCGAAGCGCAGGTAGCTGCCAGGCATTCCAGCCCAAAGCATCACCGCGCCGCAACCCAAACGGCCGCGGCAAACAGCCCGTCTGACGGCTCGTCTGGCATCTCGGCCAGCGCCGTAATCCATCACAAGGTGAAGCCGGGCGAGACTTTGTATTCGATCGCCAATTCCTACAACACCACCGTGGCCGCTCTGAAGCAGAACAACCGCGACGTCGCCACCTTGCGGCCAGGCATGATCCTGGTTGTTCGCGACGGGCACTAAACCTCCGATTCGCCAACCGGCAAGTTCCCGATTGCATGTACAAAGTGTTTCACGTGGAACACGTTGTACTGGCTTAATCGTACATGCATGAATATACGATCTATGACACGCGCAAAATCTTCCTGCCGAGGCGGGGGCGCGGGGAGGGGTTTGCGGGTCATTGATAATGCTGGGGGGGGGCGATTGTGGTTAATCAGGCACAAGCGGGCATTGATTACTCTGTAATTCTTACAAAAGTCATTTTCCTGCTGGAGCGGGCGCCGGGGTGCCTTCCGGGAAAATCCCGGGCTCCATGCGGCGGTTGGACACCCGGCTACGGTTTTTATCTCTGCGCTTTAACCTATCGTCATACCATTCCTTGACCTCTTCGTGCGCTCGTTTCATCCCCTTGGTCTCTTCCTCCAATATTTCAGCGACGAACTCGCTGACGCTCTTCCCCGTAAACCAGCTATCCCCTCGCAGCGTTCCTTGAGTTCGGCTGGGAAGTTACGGTAGGCGCGGCGTGGCAAGCCCAGCGGGAGGTTGGTGGGGATTGCGACGATCTGTAGTATTTGTGGAATGATAGCTCTTCTGAAACAAGGTTGCGCAGTGGCATGGACCACTGCGCTGGCGACGTCTGCCGGAGAACCGACGCGTCCGAGCCTGCGCCAAGGTCAAGGGCGGGGCAGCAGGCGCCAAGATCAACACCAAGGTCAAAGGCGGCGGGCGGGGCGCCCGCCCTACACTAGCCCATTAGCAGGCCGCCGTTTACGTTTAGGACGTGACCCGTGATGTAGGACGCTTCTTCGGACGCCAGAAAGCATACTGCGCTGGCTACGTCCTCTGGAGAACCTACGCGCCCGAGCGGAATCGTCTTTACCGCATTCTGCTTGAATTCCTCGCTCAGCGCGGCCGTCATGCTGGTCTCAATAAATCCAGGAGCGATCGCGTTGCACGTGATGTTGCGTGATGCTACCTCGCGCGCCATCGCCATGGTCAGGCCGATCAGTCCGGCTTTTGAAGCCGCATAATTCGCTTGGCCGGCTTGTCCCATCTGGCCGAAGACGCTGGTGATATTGATGATCCGTCCCCATCGCTGCTTGAGCATCGAACCAATCACCTGCTGGATGCAGAGATATGCGGACGTGAGATTCGTGTTCAGCACGGAGTCCCAGTCGGCGCGCTTCATGCGCATCAGCAGTTGGTCGCGCGTGATGCCAGCGTTATTTACCAGGATGTCGATCTTGCCGAATTGGACTAGCGCCGACTTGATGCTCGCCTTCACCTGCTCTTCGTCGGCCACGTCCATGACGAACGGTGCCGCTTTGCCTCCCGCTGCGGTGATCTGCCCAACCAGTTCGTCGAGTTTCTGCTGATTGCGCGCGGCTACTGCTAGTGTCGCACCCTCCCGCGCCAGTGCCAGAGTGCAGGCATGACCGATGCCCTGCGATGCTCCTGTAACCAGCGCGACTCGCTGCTCGAGTTTCATGCGTGCTCCTTCTCTTTCTCGTTAGGAACTGAACTTGGGAAGTGAAGTTGGGAACGGACGATTATAAACGTCGAAAGGGGCTACTGCTGGAATGGGCGCTCAGCGCTGGAATTCACAACCAGAATCATAACCGCGGCGGTCACAGGGGAACACATGACCGTCCCGGAAGCCCCAGGTCGGTCATTATCAGGCCAATTCTTCCGGTGTGCTCTTCGTAAATGCAGATCCTCAGCGCATCGCTTGCTTCTCGGGCCTGCAGAACGCTAAAGCCTGCGCGCTGCAGACCTAGTCGCCTTCCGAACGAACGGCTCATCCTCAACCAGAACAATGGAGCGGCGCCGGGGCTGATCGTTCGGGAATACATTGGGCCGAAGAGTCATACCATCCTCCGATTGATAACTCTTGCCTAGCAATCGCATGGCCTCGCCGCCGCGCAAGTCGTCGCGCCCTACACCCGCGTCTCTGATTTTGTTGGGAATTACTTCGGCGCAGTAAGAATCGTCTGCTTCGGATCGAGCACAATCTTGTCCACGTCGCGCGGAGCAATCAGCCGGAAGCCAGTCTCCGCGCCATCTGCCAGCACTTCGCCCAGAAAAACCAGCGCCTTTCCCGCGGTTGCTCCGTAGACCGGAACCGCCGTCACCAGATCGTCGGGCACGTCCTTTTGTACGATCACGCCGGTGACTGTGGTGACCCCAGCTTTCTCCGTGATACGAATTTCGCGCGCTTCCAGCTCTGGTATCGCCGTGCCTTCGATCCAGCCTTCCAAGAACCAATCCAGTTTGGGACGTTTCTCGTACCAAAGTGGGCGCGGCAAGTCCTCTTCGAAAGCTTGCACCAGTTCCTGCGTGCTGATGCTTTTTCCGGCGTACCGTTCCCTGATTTTCCGCAGCGTGCGGAAGAACGGCTCCTCTGCGTTCACCCCCGGATTCGCGCGCCCCTTCCGGGAACGGGACGCCACTTCGGAATCGTGCAGCCTGGAATCGTGCAGCGTGGAATCCTGGAGCATGGTTCGCAGCATGTGAAACAGCCACGTCCCTCTTTGGTAGCTGATCTCCTCGTATCCCCTGGGAAAATGCGACGAATCCAGCCGCTGCCCCAGCGTCACCGGTCCAGCGTCGCGCAGCAACTCTCCATCCTTGTTCTTGCTCATAAGATCGCGGCGATAACTTTCCAGTACCTCCCGGAATTGCGCCGGGCTCTGTTGCTCCAGCACCAAGAGCGCTGCGTAGTTCGCCAGACCTTCCGCCAGCCACTGATCCCGATAAGTCTTCCACAGCACCAGATCGCCCCACCATTGATGTGCCGTTTCGTGCACCAGAACCTGGCTATCAAGCGCCCGCGCCACCGGGTCCAGACGCAGGTCGTTCTGTTCCTGCGGGCTAAGAAACGCGAGGCTCGAGAGAAACACCAACCCGGGCCATCCCTGGCTCAATTTTCCCGGCATCTGCGTCAGCGCCAGCGAACTATACGGATACGGGCCAAACCACTGCGAGAAACTCCCAATGGCCTTTGCCGCCCTGTCCGCCACTGCCTGCACATCGCGCGCTGGCGACGGAGGCGGCACAGTCACCACCACCGGGCCCATCGGTCTCGTTCTCGGGCCGGGAGCAAGGGGAAACTCTGGCTCCTCAATCAATTCCGACCGCGCCTTCGGGAACGATTTCTCCACTCCCGTTGTGCCGTACGCCTCGACCAGAATGTTGCCCGCCTTCGCCTCCGCCCGAACGTACTTACCCAGGTTGAACCCGGCCACCGGAATCGGCCGCTCCGATGTCCACCGCGAAACTCTCTCGCCTGCTTCGCGGTTCGTTTCCGCTTCCGCTTCGTCTGTGTCGGTGCTCGAGCGCGAGGTCTTTTTTCCCGTCGCCACCAGCGTCCAGTTTGCGGGATAGTGGAATTCCATCTCGAACTGGGCCGGGCTCAAGCCAAAATTCGGATACCATGTGCCGCGCTCGCCGACATACAGCAACCCGTTGCCCGCCTCCGACAGAACCTCGCCCGCATAGCTGAAGCAAAGTTTCACTTCCTGTCCGGGAACGAGTGGAGCAGGGAACACCACCGCAACCAGATCATTCCCTTTTCGCTGCAGCTGGGTTCCTTCAATCGCCTGGTTCTGGAGAAAGTCCACCCCACGGCCATCCGCTTCGACAGCATCAACCTTGAGATAACGCGACAATTCGAACATCAGCGTTCTTGGCCTTCCGCTGTGGACTCGGACGTTCACCTCCGTTGATGCGCGCAACATAGTGGGAGGCTCGACCGACGCTCGAATCCGAAAGCTCGTGATCAATGCGTCGGCGGCCAGTGGAGCCGCACCTGCGCTGCTCGCCGCACTGGGTGTAAATGAGGTCCAGATATCAAAGAACAGGATGCCGTCCTTCGCCGCCGGCTGCCCCGCCCACAACGGCTCGGTGCCCGCCGCATCCCAGAACACATCGAAACGACCCAGTTTCTGACCCAGCAAATGAGCATGCAACAGAGGCGGGAATGTTCGATTCAGATCGTTTCCGCCGGGCACGGGAAGAAAATGACTGAAGTCCAACAGCAGGCGCAGAGCATCGAACTCCGCCCAGGTGCGGCTCGCGCCGATCCATTTTCTTATGAATTCCGCGGCTTCGGGCGCTGGCGAAAGAAAAGGTTTCAAAGCCGCCGCCGTGTCATCGTTGAAGCGCAGGTATACCGAGGTGAACTGTTCTTCGAGAATCGCCATCCCTGTGAACAGCGCCAGCGATCCGCGTTCCGCCCGGTTCGGTGGCTGCAGCCGTGTCTCGCCCTCGCCCTCGAAGAACGCGCCCGTAATCCGCCCGCAAATGTCTTCCGTAAACGCCAGCGTGCCGTCGTCCAAATCAAGATGGAGATTCGGGCGGTCAATCGAGGCGTCCCGAATGTGGTACACGCGCTGCGGATCGAGTTCGACCGAGCGCAACCGCGCGTAGAGGCCGGTGGTGGTTTGCGGACATTCGGGGTAAGGTTCCGCCACCTGCGCGCCAGCGGTGGCGGACAGCAGACACCACGCCAACCCGATCATCATCATCCACCACGACCGAACCAGCACCTTGGTCACCTTACCGACCCTCCGCGCGGTTGCTAAAATCAGCCGAGTGCGAGCCCTCGTCCTCATTCTAGTGCTTCTGGCGGCGCTTCTCGCGCCCGCTGACGTCATTCATCTGAAGAATGGACGCACCATCAGGGCCGACCAGGTCCGCGAAACCAAAGACCGGGTCGAGTATGACCTAGGCGAAGACACCTACGCCATCCCGAAATCATCGGTCGACCACATCGAGGCCGGGGGAGCGGTGCCCGTCCACGGCGGTTCCGGAGCAGCCTCTTCCGGAGCAGCTTCAAATGCGCCCGACATCACCCCGCCCGCACCCTCGTTTAATCACGAAGCCGACGTCGCCGAAAAGGTAATTCATGACGGCAAAGTGGATACCGATGCGCTCGCCGGCCTGACGCAAGCCGCCAATCCCGAACTCGCCGCCACCGTCTATTTCCTTGCGGGCAAGCACGAATCCGATCACGGAAACTTCCCGAAGGCTAAGGGCTACTACGAATCCGCGCTCCATTTTCAGCCGGATAACTCCACCCTGCTGATCTACTACGCTGCGACGCTTTTGCGCACCGGCCATGCTGCGGAGGCTCTGCCCTACGCACAACACGCCGCCAGCATCGCTCCCGACTCGCCCGATGCCATGGCAATGCTAGGCTTCGTGCAATTCGCCAGCGATCATACGCCCGATGCCATTCGCTCCTGGAAGAAGTCGCTGGCGCTGCGTCCCGATGCCACAGTCAGCGAGTACCTGACGCGCGCCGAGCGCGAGGCGACGGCCGAATCCGATTTTTCGCAACACGAGAGCAACCACTTCAATCTTCATTTCGAAGGCAACGCCACCTCCGAGAGCTTCCGCCGCGACTTGCTCGCAACTCTCGACTCCGACTATGACGACCTGGTGCGCGATCTCGGCTACTCACCCCGCAACAACATCGCGGTCACTCTCTATACGCAACAGGCCTTCTTTGACGTGACCCAAGCACCCAGCTGGAGTGGCGCCATCAATGATGGCAAGCTGCGCATCCCGGTCAGCGGCGTCGCGAGTGTCACCCCCGAGCTTGCCCGCGTCCTCAAACATGAACTGACGCATTCTTTCGTCTCGCAGATGTCGAGCAACCGCTGCCCCACCTGGCTGAATGAGGGCATCGCGCAGATCGAAGAAGGCAAATCGTCCGCGCCATACGGGCGCCAGCTGGAGAAGATATTCGCTACCGGCGACGAGATTCCCTTCAATATGCTTGAAGGCAGTTTCATGAGCTTCTCCGGTCCCGTGGCCACCGCCGCCTACGCCGAATCTCTTGCCGCCACCGAATACATCCGCGACGCCTACGGCATGAGCGAAATCACACGCATTCTGGAACGCCTCTCTCAAGGCAGCTCCAGTGAAGCTGCCCTGCGGGCCGCTGTCCACTGCGACTACCGGCAACTGCGCGACGAAATGGCCCGCACGCTAAAAGAGAAATACGGCGAATAGGCCGGTGTGACGCGGACATTACTGTCCGCGTGCCGCGAACCTCCGATGGTTCGACGCTTCTGATTATGGCGAGAGACCCCACTTTTCGCTCATTGCCACGCCCCCAGGATTGTGCTAAATTTCGCCCTCTATGGCAGGGCTGCTGGCAAGACTCGGCTTTGGCGCAACCGCGGAGGAAGGTTGCGAGATCGTCCACGGGGAAAGCCCCCAGCTCCAGGGAGCTGATCTGGCGGTTGCTTATTGTTCTACGCGCTCCGGGGGCGATTTTCACGATTTCATGCGGGTCGGCCCTTACCGTTTTCTTTTTGGATTGCTCGACGTGGCCGGCAAACGCGAAACCGGCGCTCCCGTGTTGCAAGCAGCGCAGGCTTGCTTCCGCTTGTCGGGCGAGCAACTCTTCGGCGATGACCAACTGAACGAACCCGACGCCATGATCGAACTCTCGCGCCGTCTGAATCTCGACATCATGCGGGCGGCCGGAGGCGTACGGAGTTGTCCGGCCTTCGCCGGCCTCTATAACGAAGAACTGGGCACGGTTTGCTACGTGAATGCAGGCCACACGCCTGGTTTGCTGCGCGATGACAAGAGCCTGGTCGAATTACCCGCGACCGGCTTGCCGCTCGGTCTCTTCTCGCTGGCTCCGACCGACGCCCGCATTGTCGGCCTCGGACCAAGAGGCTCGCTCGCTGTGGTTTCACGCGGAGTAGTAGAGGCCGAGTCGAGGCACGCGGAATTTGGTCTGGACGGAGTCAAGAGCGTCATGCAGGAGGAACCTTCTGCCGCCAAAGATCTTTCCCGAAACATCTTGCAACGTATGCAGGACTTCATGCATGCGGCTCCCAAGCACAACGACGTGACCGCCTTGACGCTCACACGCGGACGTCAGCCCAAATTGGCAGTAGTCAGCCAGGAGTCAGCCAGATAACCGGTCCCGCCCGTTTGGCCTCCATGCCGCTTGCAGCGTAAAATAGAAAAACAATTTCCTCGGGTGTACCCCAGGTTTTAAGAGAGCCTTAATGAAGAAGACCAGACTTCCCCTGCTGTTGGCTGTTGGTTGCGCGCTGTTGCTCCCATCTGTTTTGCCGGCCGATACGGTGGTCGAAGAGATCGTCGCCCGGGTCAATAATGAAATCGTCACGCGCTCGGAATACGTCCGCAGCCGCGATCAGCTCAAGCAGGAGGTTCAGCAACGGGATGCCGCTAACGCCGACCGCGTCTTTGCCGAGAAGCAGCGCGACGTTCTGCGCGATCTGATTGACCAGCAACTCCTGCTGCAAAAGGGCAAGGATCTCGGCATCACTGGCGACACCGAACTCGTTAAACGCCTCGATGAAATGCGCAAGCAGATGAACCTCGAAACCATGGAAGAGCTGGAGAAGGCGGCGGAGGCGCAGGGAGCTTCGTATGAGGACTTCAAGCAGAACCTACGCAACCAGATCGTCACGCAGCGCGTGATTGGGCAGGAAGTGGGTTCGAAGCTGGCCATGAACAAGGACGAGGAGAAGAAGTTCTACGAAGAGCACAAGGCAGACATGGAGCAGGCAGAGCAGGTGCGCCTGAGTGAGATTCTGATCGCGCCGAAACTGCCGAAACCGGCTGTGGGCGCGGACGGGAAGCCCGTGCCGCCAACCGAGGCGGAAACCGAGGCCGCGCTGGCCGCCGCCAAGGCTCAAGCGGAGGATCTGCTGGCGCAGATACAGAAGGGCGCGAAGTTCGCGGACTTGGCGAAGAAGTACTCCGATGGACCGTCGGCGAAAGACGGCGGCGACCTCAGTTATTTCAAGCGCGGCACACTCGCGAAAGAAATTGACGATAGGGTCTTCGCGCTGAAGACGGGTGAAGTCACCGAAGTAATTCGCGCCAAGCAGGGTTACATGATCCTGCAGGTGGTCGAACATCAGATGGCTGGCATTCCCACATTGAAGGAAGTTGAGCCCCGCATTCAGGATGCGTTGTATATGCAGAAGCTGCAGCCGGCGCTGCGTACGTATTTGACCACGCTGCGAGAAGAGGCCTTCATTGACATCAAGGCGGGATACATCGATTCGGGCGCGAGCCCAAAACAGACCAAGCCTGTCGAGACTACGACGAAGGAAGAGAAGGCGAAGAAACTGAAAAAGAAGAAGAAGCTCGGCGTGTTTTAGGTTACTGTTTTCTGAAATTGCTGTGCGGTTGCGACAGGCAAGAGCTCTAACCACAGAGGATCACAGGGCAAATCGATTTGCCGGAGGCTCATGAAAGAGTTTTTTATCGCCGACTGTTCCCAGCAGGAAAACAAGGTCATCACCTCCAGCTTCGTGGTGGCTTCGAAGCAGGTGAAAGCCAAGAAAAATGGCGAGCCTTATCTGGCGTTGGTCCTGGCGGATCGCAGCGGCCAGATTGAAGCCAAGATGTGGGACAATGTCGATGAATTCATCCTTGCCTTCGAGCAGGACGACTTTCTCAAGATCAAGGGACTCATCAACAAATACAAGAATCGTTTCCAGCTCACCATTCACAAGCTGCGGCGCATGGAAGAAGCCGAGATCGACTACACCGACTACCTGCCCAAGACTACCAAGGACATCGGCGAACTCTGGCGAACGCTGAGCGAGTTTGTCGCTAACTTTCAGAATCCGCACCTGAAGTCGCTGGTGGAACTGTTCATGGCGGACGCGGAGATTGCCGAGCGTTACCGCAATGCCCCGGCGGCCAAGACGCTTCATCATGCCTACATCGGCGGACTGCTCGATCACGTCGTGTCGCTGTTTCGTTCCTGCGATTTGATGTGCCGGAACTATCCCCAGGTCAACCGCGACTTGCTGCTGACGGGAGCGTTTCTGCACGACATCGGCAAGCTTCAGGAACTGACCTACAACCGCGCGTTTTCATACACTACACGCGGCCAGCTGCTTGGGCACATGATCATCGAACTGGAGATGCTGCAGGCCAAGCTCGCCAAACTGCCGGGCTTTCCCGAGGAACTGAAAACTCTGCTTGAACATATGATCATCAGCCACCACGGGCAGTACGACTTCGGATCTCCGAAGCTGCCGATGTTTCCCGAGGCGCTGATGCTGCACTATCTCGACGATCTGGATTCGAAGATGGAGGCAATGCGCGCCCACTTCGAGCGCGAGTCTGAACTGGAAGGACCGTGGACCGGCTATAACGCGTCGCTCGGGCGGCCGCTGCTCGATTCCAGGAAATTCATGCAGGGGGAGAAAGCGGCGGCAAAGGCCAGTGCGGAAGATTCTGCGGCGCAAGCGGCCGCGCCCGCAGAGGCGGAGGGCCCGGCTTCCACCGTGCCCGCGCTTGATCTGTTTAGCGAACAGAAAGCATAGAGCTTAGAGACAAGAAGTCCGGAAGTCCGGACTTGAGCCTCGAATCGTTCCGTTGCGTTGCCAATAAGGTTGCAACCAGACTTGGATGTCGACGCCTAGCCCCGAAAGGGCAGCTGACTTCGGGGTATCTGGGGCATCGCTACAGCGATGCCCTGATACGAAACCGGAGTCTTTCCGCAGCCTGCTATGGATTTCTCACGCTTCACCACCATCAGCTTTGACTGCTATGGCACTCTGATTGATTGGGAGTCGGGGATTCTGCCTGCCTTGCGGGCTGTGCTCGCAAGCCACGGTCAAAGTCTGCCCGACGCTGCGATTCTTGAACTCTACGGAGAATTTGAGGCGGAGGCGGAAAGCGGTCCATACCAGAGCTACCGGGAGGTGCTGCAAGCAGTGGTGCGGTCGTTTGCGGAGAGGCTTCATTTCGGAGCCAGTTCCGCGGAAATCCATTCGCTAGACGAGTCCGTTCACGCTTGGCCGCCGTTTCCGGACACGGTGCCTGCACTGCACGAGCTCCAGAAACGCTACAAGCTCGCGGTGATTTCAAACATTGACGACGATCTGTTTTCGGAAACGCACAAGCATCTCGACGTCGAATTCGATGGCGTGATCACAGCGCAACAGGCGAGAAGCTACAAGCCTTCCGTCAACAATTTTCAGATGGCCTTACGCACGCTTGCGCTTTCTCCGGATCTGCTGCTGCACGCCGCGCAGAGCCTCTATCACGATGTTGTGCCGGCGCGGTCGCTGGGTATCTCTACGGTGTGGGTAAATCGGAAGTCGGCTCGTCCCGGGATTGGCGCGGTTCGACCTTCCGTAGCACTCGCTTCCGAGAAGCGACCGGACCTGGAAATACCCGATCTAGCCAGCCTCGCCGCAGTCGTGAGACGCGGGCACGATTGAGCCGGTGGAGGGACGGGCGTCTCGCCTGCCCAGCCGGGCGGGGGCGCCCGGCGCTCCATCAGCAAGCTCGGCTGCTAGTTCATCGGGACCGGCAAGGGAAGAATCTTCTTCTGTATGGCGACCGTGACCAGTTGCGCTTTATTGTGAATGTCGAGCTTGCGCATCAAGTTGAATTTGTGCGCTTCGACCGTCTTGGCGCTGACTCCGAGAACGGCCGCCGCTTTCTTCACGGTATGGCCCTCGGCGAGCAACTTCATCACTTCGCGCTCGCGCACGGTCAGGGTATTTCTCCGCAGCGGCACTCGGGTCGCCAGGTTCCGCGGGTTCGCGTCGTCTCTCAACTTGGCCTGGATCTGCGGACTCAATGAGCGTTCGCCGCGATGCACTTCGCGCAGCGCTTGCAACAAAAGCGGCGCCGGAGTGTCTTTCACCAAATAGCCGCTGGCGCCCGAGCGCAGGGCCTGCTGCACATATTCCTTATCCTCATGCATGGTCAGATAGACGATGCGCGTGCCGGTGCAGTGCTCCTCGATGAGGCGTCCGGCTTCGAACGATGACATGCCGGGCATACTGATGTCGAGCAGCACCAAGTCGGGGCGGTGCTCCAGGACCAACTTAAGCGCCTCGGCGGCATCGCCCGCTTCGCCCACCACGACAAAATCGGGAACATCTTCCAGCAAGCGACGCACGCCGTAGCGCAGCATTTCGTGATCGTCAGCGATCACGCAGCGAATTCGATCAGCCACGTCCGGGTGAAACGGCCCAGCCTTCGCGGTCAACATGAAAACAATCCTCGCGTACTCTGACGAAGGTGCGAGATCGAGTCTGGAACCCCGGGGTCACCGGCAGCTGCCGGTCACAAAGTGACTTTAATTGTACCTGCACAGGGGACATCTTCGGCGCTAAAAAAGACTGGGCCAAATCAACCAGAGCCGAAGTTTTCTTCATCATTTACAATGCCTTTTCCACATGCTGCGCTACTTCACTTCCGGAGAATCCCACGGCGAGGCCCTGGTTGCGTTCCTGTCGGGGCTGCCTGCCGGGCTGGCGGTGGACCAGGCGTTTGTGGATCACGAGCTATGGCGGCGCCAGCAGGGCTTTGGACGCGGCGGGCGCATGAAGATTGAAACCGACAGGGCGCATTTTCTGTCGGGAGTGCATCACGGCAAGACAATCGGTTCGCCCATCGCGGTGATGCTTGAAAATCGCGACTGGCAGAATTGGAAAGAATCGCTGCCGGTGGAAACGGGTGACCCGGCGAAACATAAACGCGTGGCCTCGCCGCGTCCGGGCCATGCCGATCTTGCCGGAGCTTTGAAGTACGATTTCACGGAAGCGCGCTATGTGCTGGAGCGCGCTTCGGCTCGGGAATCGGCGGCGCGAGTGGCGATTGGCGCGCTCGCCAAGCTGCTGCTGCGCGAGTTGGGCGTGGAAGTCCTCAGTCATGTGATTGCAATTGGCTCGGTTTCGATTGCGGACAAGGAAATCGCGTGGGAGCAGATCGAGCCCCTGTCGCGCAAGGACGAGGTGCTGCTTTCTTGCGCCGACGCCGATGCCGAACTGCGCATGAAGGAAGAGGTCGATAAGGTTCTGCGCACGGGCGATTCGGTGGGTGGAGTGTTCGAGGTGGTGGCACACAATGTTCCACCGGGGCTCGGCAGCTACGTGCAATGGGATGAAAGGTTGGATGCGCTGCTGGCGGCGGCGGTCATGTCGTTGCAGGCGGTGAAGGCGGTTGAAATTGGAAGCGGGATTCAGGCAGCGCATTCGCCGGGGTCGGCCGTGCACGACGAAATCGGTTATCAGAGCGATGCGGGATTTGCGGGCTTCACGCGCACGCGCAACAATGCCGGGGGTCTCGAAGGCGGCGTTTCGAACGGGCAGGAGATCAGGGTGCGGGGTTATCTGAAGCCGATCTCCACGCTGCGGCGTCCTTTGCAGTCGGTGGATTTCGCGACACGCGAGCCCGTGAAAGCGGCGTATGAGCGCTCGGATGTATGCGTGGTACCCGCCGCCGGTGTTGCCGGAGAGGCCATGGTCGCGCTCACACTGGCGCGCTGCGCGCGTGACAAATTCGGGGGTGACTCGATGAAAGAGACGAAGCGAAATTTCCAGGGCTATCTGGAACAGCTGAAGAACTACTAATTTGAAACCAGTGTCATCCTGAGCGAAGCGACGGACCTATGAATTTGAGTTCACCCCAATGCATAGGTCTTTCGCTTCGCTCAACATGACAACGCTGTCTTGCGAGAATGATTTATCCAATTGTTAAATTCGGCGATCCGGTCCTGGAAACACCTTCAGCCGTGGTGATCAGCTTCGACGACGAGATCAAGCAGCTCGTGGACGACATGTTCGAGTCGATGTACGCGGCTCGTGGCGTGGGACTGGCGGCTCCGCAGATCGGCATTGCGAAACGAATCGCCGTGGTGGATGTGACCTTCAAGGAAGACCCGGGTGCCAGGCTGGTCTTGATCAATCCGGTTATCGTCAGCAAAGAAGGGCGGCAGCGAAGCAGCGAAGGCTGCCTGAGCATTCCCGAATTTCGCGAGGAGGTCACGCGCGCGAAAACCGTGACGATTCGCGCGCAAGATCTGAACGGCAAGTTTTTCGAGCACACAGGAGAAGACCTGCTGGCACGGGCCTTTTTGCATGAGACCGATCACTTGAATGGCAAGCTCTACATCTCACACATCAGCGCGCTGAAGCGCGATCTCATCAAGCGCAAGATCAAGAAGCTGGTGAAAGCGGGTGAGTGGTAGATGAGAGGTCTCATGTGTCAGGTCTTAGGGGTCAGGAAAGCATGTGCTGCGCGGTAGCCATACGGTTTGAGACGTCCTGAGAGCTAACACCTGAGACCTGATACCTATGTTTTTGGTTTTCTGCGGCACGCCGCAATTTGCAGTCCCGACTTTGGAGAAGCTGGTCGAGGCCGGTCATTCCGTGCCGCTGGCGGTGACGCAACCCGACCGCCCTCGCGGGCGCGGAATGGAGGTAGCCGTTTCTCCAGTGAAAGACGCGGCAACCCGCCTAGGCATTGCCGTGGTGCAGCCCGCCACCATCAAGAACAATGTCGAATTCCGCGACCGGCTTGCTGCGGTTGCCGCGGACGCGGGCATTGACGCAATCATTGTCGTCGGCTATGGTCGCATCATTCCGCAGTGGATGATTGATCTCCCCCGGTTGGGAAATTTGAATCTGCATGCATCGCTACTGCCAAAGTATCGCGGGGCGGCGCCGATCCAGTGGGCGATCGCCAACGGCGAATCTGTCACCGGAATCACAACGATGCGCATTGACTCAGGACTCGACACCGGGGACATACTGATGCAGCACGAAATTCCGATTGCTGCGGAAGATACAGCGGAGACATTGGGCCCGAAGCTGGCGGCCATTGGCGCGGACTTGATGGTCGAGACTCTGCACGGACTCAAGAGTGGGCAAGTTCGCTCGATTCCGCAGGATCATTCGCAAGCCACGCTCGCACCGATTCTGAAAAAGGAAGATGGCCGCATGGACTTCGCTCGCGGCGCAGAGGAACTGTTCAATCGCCTCCGGGGCTTTCAGCCGTGGCCCGGAGCGTTCACGACCTTTAACCGTAAAACGCTGCAAGTGCGCCGCACTCAGCCTTTGCAACCTGCGCTTAAGTTGGACCCTGGGGAAATCGCGGTCGAGGGAACGCGGTTGTTCGTCGGATGCGGCAAGAATGAAGACAAAGACGCGGACACGACGCTGGAGATCGTCGAAGTCCAACTTGAGGGCAAGCGCCGCATGACCGCACAAGATTTCATCAACGGCTACCGGCCCCAATCCGGCAACCATCTGGGACAATAGGTTGCGATGGCCGTTTCTCCTACTCGCAGTTCTCCCGCTAGAACTTCTCCTGCTCGAACCGTGGCTTTCGAGATTCTTCTGCGGGTCGCAGGCGAAGAATCCTACGCCGTCGAACTGCTCCATTCCGAACATATTGCGAAGCTGTCCTCGCGCGATCACGGGCTTGCCACCGAACTGGTTATGGGCGTTCTCCGCTGGCAGTCTCTGCTCGATCAACGACTGGCTGCGGCATCGTCGCAGAAGATCGAGCGGCTGGATCGCGAGGTTCTGGCAGCATTGCGCCTCGGCGTGTACCAACTGCAGTTTCTCTCACGAGTGCCGGCGCGCGCGGCGATTTTTGAAAGCGTGGAGCTTGTCAAAGCGGCACGAAAGCGCTCGGCTGCGTCGTTCGTGAATGCGGTTCTCCGGAAAATTGCTGGCGCTGGTGCGGACGACATCTTCGCGCAAATCGGCAAATCCCTCGATTCGACCACGCTGGCTCGGAATGCGGCGCATCCGCCGTGGCTGGTGGCACGCTGGACCGAGCGCTATGGTCTCGATGCAACGCGCCAAATCTGCGTACACGATCAGACGGAGCCGCGCACGGCCATTCACATTCACGACAATCAATCTGAAGCCGAACTACCTGCGGCAGGCGTGCAGCTTGCGCCGGGTCGATTGCTAACGGCTGCGCGACACGTTCTTGCAGGCGATGTAACCGCGACGCACGCCTATCGGGAAGGGCGCGTCTCCATTCAGGATGAAGCTTCGCAACTCGTTGCCTTGCTGGTGGGCCGTGGAGGAATCAAGGTGGATTGTAAGATTCTGGATTGTTGTGCCGCTCCCGGCAGCAAGACTGGCTTGATCGCCCGGCGTAACCCGCGCGCAAAAGTGTTTGCGACGGAATTGCATGGGCACCGCGCACGCTTGCTGCAGAGCCTCAGTCGCTTGCCGAACGTCCGCGTGATTGTAGCGGACGCACGACGGTTGCCCTTCTTGTGCAGGTTTGACCGCATTCTCGCCGACGTGCCTTGTTCCGGCACTGGTACTCTGGCCCGCAATCCAGAGATCAAGGGGCGGCTCAGGGTCGAAGACCTGCACGACCTTCAGTCGCGGCAGGTGGCCATCCTGAAGTCCGCGCTCGCCCAGCTTGCGATTGGCGGACGACTCGTCTATTCCACGTGTTCGCTGGAGCGCGAGGAAAATGAAGCGGTGGTGGAAACTGCCCTCGAGGGCGCGGCGGAATTCACGGTCATCGATTGCCAGGGAGAGCTCGAGCAATTGCGGCAGTCGGGCGAAATGGGCCGGAAGGATATCGCATCGCTTCTCGCTGGACCGTATCTGAGAACAATTCCCGGCGTGCATCCTGGCGACGGTTTTTTCGCCGCGATGATTGAACGGAGATGATCGCACCGAGATAGGGGAATGAAAGATGAGCTAGCGGACTTCGAAATTCACCGCGCTGCCAGCCGCAATTTTTTGTCCTGGCGCGGGAATCTGGGTTACGACCATGCTCGCTGCACTGGGCTCGGCAGCCACAGACGGCGTAAGCGGAGCGGGTTGCGACTCGCCTGGCGACGGCGGGGGAAGCACGCTGACTTTACCGATCTTGATGCCGGCGTCTTGCAGCGCCAAAATCGCACTGCCGAGCGGTTGTCCGGTGAGGTTCGGCATTATATAGGTCGACGGCTCGGGCCCGTCGCTGACCAGCAGGCTGATTTTTGGCGCGGACACGCCGCTGGCATTGGCCGGCGGGCTCTGGGATATCACCTGATCCATTGGCGCGTCCCGCAAATTGACATGCGCGACCGAGCCCAGACTGATCCCGCGGCGGCGTATGTTCAACTCCGCGACCCGTTCACTCCCTCCGGTCACGTCGGGAATCGCCACTCGCTGCGGCCCCAGACTCTGCGCTAGACGGACCGACCAGCCTCGCCGTACCTTCGTTCCCGGCGGCGGCATCTGGGTCATGATTCTTCCCTCGGGAACGTCAGCGCTGTAGAATTGCCGCTCGATCAAGATTTGCAGGCCTGAAGCGGCGCCCGCACGCTCGGCTTCGAGCGGGCTCATGCCCACCAGTTTCGGGATAGTCACCTCACGCCCGTGGATGGCTAGTTGCATGGCCAAGAGGGCTGAGATCAGCGCCACCGTCATCAGCACCAGAGCCAAGAGCAGCATGCGGAAGAATTGTCGCACTGCTGCGGATTATAGCTTCCCGGCGTTCGGTCGAGAGAGACGGGGCTAGCCCCGCCTCTAGGGCGGAAGTCATCAGTTTTGATTCGCGCTCGAATTCGCGCTCGGCGACGAGAGCGATGCTGGCGTCTTCTGTTGCGCCACCCATTCGTGAACGCGCGTGCTCAGCACATCCATTGGAAGCGCGCCGCCCGATAGCACTTCGTCGTGGAAGGCTCGCAGGTCGAATTTATCGCCCAGTTGGTCTTTTGAGTACTGGCGCAGCTTCAGAATTTCGAGCTGTCCGATTTTGTAGCCGAGCGCTTGCGCCGGCCATGCCATGTAGCGGTCGGTCTCGCTCTGCACGTCGGCCTCGTCTATGGCAGAGTGGTCGTGGAAGAAATCAACCACTTGCTGGCGGGTCCAGTGTTTGTAGTGGAAACCGGTGTCGACGACCAGGCGGATGGCGCGGAGCATGTCGTCCTGCAGGTGGCCGTAGTAGCTGTAAGGATCCTGGAAGAATCCGACTTCCTCGCCCAAGCGCTCGGAGTAGAGAGCCCATCCTTCGGCGTAGGCCGTATATTCTTCGTGCTTGCGGAAGGGAGGTAGTTCGGGCAATTCTTGCGCGATCGAAATCTGCATGTGATGTCCGGGCACGCCTTCGTGATAGGCGGTAGTTTCAAAGTCGACCGTGGTGCCTTTCTCGAAGTTGCCGGTGTTGACCATGATGTGACCGGGACGAGATCCATCCTGAGCTCCCTCAATGTATTCCGTGGAGGCTTCCTTCTCGCGGAACTCCTCGATGGGCATGATTTCCAGCTTCGCTTTGGGGAGACGTCCGAACATCGCGGGCAGCTTCAAGTACATTTGATCGGTGTATTGTTGGTAGAGGGCGAGAATCTCCTTGCGGGAATGCACGTGGACTTTGGGGTTGGTCTGGAGAGAGGCGCTGAAGCTCTTCAGATCCTTGTACCCAAGTTGATTCACTACCGCGAGCATGCGGGCTTCAATCTCTTTCACCTGCTCCAGCCCAAGTTGATGGATTTCCTCGGGTGACAAATTAGTCGTCGTACTCTCTTTCACGCGGAACGCATACCAGGCGTTACCGTCGGGCAGAGACCAGGCTCCGGGCTCAGTTCTGCCTCTGGGGGCGTACTCGTCCCTCACAAACGCGGTGAACTTGACATAGGCAGGGATCACGGAATCCTTAACGGCCGCCAGGCCTGCCTCGCGCAGCCGCTTGCGATCGGTTTCGGAGATGGCATGGGGAAACTTGTCAAAAGGATGAGTGAACGGGCTTTGGTCTACGGGCGTCGCGGCGATTCCATTCGCTTGTGTCACGACCTTTTCCAAGAGAATCTTTGGCGGCATCAGGCCCGCCACCATGCCTTTGCGCATCTGCTCGATGGTCTGGTCAAACAGCCGTGGAAGCAGCTTAAGTCGCGTAATGTAGTCTTCGTAATCCTTCACATTCTCAAACGAAAGAACGCTGACCAACTGGGGCGCGTCGATGTGAATTCCGTTGAACTGGTTCACCGGCATCTCCCACGGTTTGAAGCGCGCGCCTTCGAGATCCATCTTCAGGTCTCGAACCATCAGCTGTTTATTCAGTACGTCCTGCTCGGGAAAGCCGGTTGTGTCAATCGCTTCGAAGCGGTCGAGGAAGAGGCGAGTCTGTTCCAGATTGTCGTCGATGGCTTGTTGAGAAAAGTCGTCGAGTTTGTCGTTGTAACGCTTATCACCGAGAATGGAGGCGTAGATTGGGTTCCTGCGCATGGTATATTCCCATTGCTCGTGCAGCAGGTCGTTCAGCGCTTTGCGCCGCACTTCGAGATTGGCAGGTTGATCAGCGGCGGCCGCGGCGGCCGGAATCAGTATGGCGACAGTTAGCAGGCAGATCAAAAATCGCATTGCATCTCCAAAAGAAAATTTTGTCGGTGTTGAGGCAGACTTCTTCCCACACACAGGTATGCCCTGTTAGACGGATACCTAGGTGTAAGGTTATCAGTTCCCTGTGAAATTACTTGCGCGCGCCGGCATAAGCCCGCCGCAGTCCGGCGGCAACGCCTTGCCGCACCGCACGCCTGTATCCGGCAGCATCCATTTTGGCCGCAGTCGCGGCGGCAATACCACCGGGAGTGGCGGCCTCCTCGAGCAGCGACTGCAAGGAATGCTTGCCCTCGCGCCAGGCGATGATCCCATCCGCCAACGCATGCGCGCTCGCCAGCAGCGCTGTGTTTCGATCGAGACCTGCTTCCCGCGCAGCTTCCGCCAGAGTCGCGAGCGCGTGATAGCCATGGCTGCAGGAGTAGGTCACAGTGAACGCATCGAATTTGCTTTCCGGGATTTCAACCACCTGGCCGAATGTGGCGAAGAGATCGTGGACGCGTTTGCGAACCGCGGACGGCAACGTCCGGGGAAAGGTTACGGCGGTGAGGCCGCGCCCTCTGCGACAGAGAGGGCTCGGCATGGCACGAGCCCATTGCACGGGCGGGCCAATTTGCTTGCTCAGCACGCGCAGCGGCACGCCGGCGGCCAGGCTGATCGCAAGCCTCCCTCGTCCGGGCCATGCCCGTTGCGTTTCCTCGACGGCTTTCCCGAAGAGTTGAAGAAGCTCGCGAACCGAACTTGGGCGAACTGCGACGATCAGGATGTCCGCCTGCCTGATGGCTCGATTCAGGTCCGGTTCGACAGCGACGGTGTAGCGCTTTTTCAGATCACGCAGCTTGCCCGGATTGCGATCATGCACGAGCAGGCGATGTCTGGTCTCGCTGAGGCGCAGGCCCGCCAGCATCGCAGACGTGATTCGGCCTCCGCCAAGGAAGACAATCGTGCTCATGCCAACCTTCCTTCGCGCGGGAATGATAGCGCCGTCACGCTACCGGCTGGCCAGCCCTCCCGCGATTTCTCCGCCGTCGCAGGTGTAGACGTGGCCAGTGATGTTTTGCGCGTCGTCGGAGGCGAGAAAGGCGAAGAACGCCGCAATCTCTTTCGGCTGAGCGTGACGGCGCAAAGGAATCTTCCGGTTGACCTCTTCGATCATTTCATCCGTGTACTCGGCGCGCTGCATCGGGGTAAGCACGTATCCCGGAGCCACCGCACACACCCTGACTTTCGGCGCGAGTTCCAGCGCCATAGACTTTGTCAGCTCGATCACTCCTGCTTTGGTAGCGTTGTAATCCGCATAAAAGGGATAACCCATGATGCCGTTGGTCGACGCCGTTTGCAGAATCACGCCACTGCCGCGCTCCATCATGTGCTTCGCCGCTGTCTGCGCTACGTAAAACACGCCGGTGAGATTCACGGCCATGACTTTCGCCCACTCTTCCGGCGTGATGTCGAGAAAACTGTGCCGGATGCTGATGCCGGCGTTGTTTACCAGCACATCCACGCCGCCCATCAGGCGAACCGATTCGGCGAAGGCTGCGTGCACCTGCTTCAGGTTCGAAACGTCGGCGTCGAGCGCTGCGGCCAGATCGGGCAGTTCGCGGTGAATCTTCTGCCGCGCCTCCGGGTCGCGGTCGAGCACGCACACCGCCGATCCCTCTTCAAGAAATCGCGCAGCCGTGGCTGCTCCTATGCCGCTCGCCCCGCCGGTGATCAGGACTCGCTTTGATTTCAGCCCGCGCACTCGCGCCTCTCCAAAAGAAAATCGGGCAGATCCGGATACCTGTCCGCCCGCGAACCTGCCATTGCATGAAGTGTGGGGCCCTCAGGGACTAAAGCCCGCGTTTTTTCGGCTCTGAACGGCACGCCGCTGAAGCCTTCCCTACCCGGGACCTGCCCGAACCAGAGTTCTCCGGTGATTCCAGACGGGGCAAGCCCCGTCTCTACACGAGTTGTTCCGCAACCTGTGAAGCCGCGCCCTACGCAAACCCATTGCCTTGCAATACCAAAAACCATTGTGTGCCCTACCCGAACATTGCTGAGCTCTGCCAAAAACCACTGACAAGGCGGGTGATCCTACTTCGTCAGCCTACTTGCCACACTGTATCGAGCACTGTCCCGTCCACCCACTTCACCACGGCGCACGGACGATCGCCCAACTTTGGCCGCGCGGGCTTGCCGCAAATCTTTTCGACTTCCGCCTTGATGTCCTGAATCGGACGAACCGGCAGCTTCGATCCCATTACTGCATGGAGCAGGTCGGTGCGTCGCGGATTGATCGCAATTCCGCGCTCGGTCACGACCACGTCAATCATCTCGCCCGGCCCCGTCATGGTCGTGACCTCGTCTACGATCACCGGAATGCGATCGCGGAATGAAGGCAGGGCGAGAATCGTGCAACCCGCAAACAAGCAGTTCTGCCATCCGCCAATGCCGTGCAGCAAACGCCCATCGGAATGCGTCACCACGTTGGCGTTGAAGTTCACGTCAACTTCGGTCGCTCCCAATACCACGGCATCGACCAGCGAAGCGAAGTTTCCCTTGCCGTGATAGTTGTACGAAGTGAACGGCGAGGTGGCCACGTGCCGCGGATCGGTCGCGATCGACTTCACGCCGTCGAGATCAAACGTCTGCCCATCCAGGATGTAATCCGTCAGCCCTTCCTGCAGCAATTCGACCAGGTATTTCGTTGATCCGCCGCGAACGAAGCGCGCCTTCACTCCATCCTGTTTCATCATCTGTTTCAGATATTCGACGAAGGCCAGCGCGATCCCGCCCGCTCCTGCCTGAAACGAAAATCCGTTCTTCATGATTCCCGTCGCCCGCAGAAGCTGCGCCACCAGTTCCGCGATCCGCAGCCGGTCCGGCGAACGCGTAATCTGCGTGGTGCCGGAAACTATCTTTGCCGGATCGCCAATCGATTCCACTTCCACCACGAAGTCGACGTTGTTGCCCTGAATCTGCCAGGGCACACACGGAAATGGCACAAGATTATCAGTGACCACGATCACGCGATCGGCGTAGGTGGAATCCGCCAGCGAAAAACCGAGCGAGCCACACGCCGATTTGCCATGCGACCCATCCGCATTGCCGAAAAAATCGGCGGTCGGAGCGGCGATCACCGCGACGTCAATGTGAACTTCTCCATCCTGGATCGCCTGGTAGCGGCCACCATGCGAACGCAGCACGCCCATGCCACGCATCTTGCCCTGTGTGCAGTAGTCGCCCAACGGCCCGTTCATCGAACCTTCGATGTGATGGATCACTCCTTTCTTCATCAGGTCGATGGCGCCCTGCTGGGAAGGGAACGACGCGCTCGGGAACCACATCAGGTCTTTGACGCCGATCTTGGCCGCCGCTTCCAACGCCATGAGGGCCACTCGATCGCCGTCGCGCAGATGATGATTGCTCGAGATCACCATTCCGTCGCGCAATCCGCAATTGCGCAGCGCGGTTTCCATATTGGCCACGCGCTTATCGCCGCTGTCTGGATAATCTTTGCTTGAGCAGATAGCCGGCGCCGCCTTCCGTCCGCGCGGCTGATATTTCCCCGCGCCCAGAAACGGAATCTGCGGCTTGCCGTTCACCATAGTCGGCACGGCGCGGCCGGCGGCGTTATGCGCCAGTTCTACTCTCTCTTTCTCTTTCTCTTTCGCGCTCACGAAATCACTCCCATCACCTTCGCCCGCTCCACCAGCCTCAGCGCCCGCTGCACCACCGGCGGATCGATCATCTTCGAACCCAGACTGACGACGGCCAACCCCTTGCTCTGCGCTTCCTCGAACGCGGCCACTACTTTCCTCGCCTGTTTGATCTCGTAGGCGCTCGGTTGAAACGCCTCATGGATCGCGCGAATCTGCCCGGGATGGATGCATCCCATGCCTTCGAATCCCGCCGCCCGTGAGCCTTCTGCCCATCGCCGCAAACCATCCAAGTCGGCAACATCGCTGAAGACTGAGTCAATCGCCTGCACTCCAGCGGCGCGCGCCGCATTCACTACGCGCGACCGCGCATATTGCGACTCGCGCCCCTCCGTGGTCTTCACCAAGCCGAGATCCGCGGTGTAATCTTCGAGCCCAATCGTCAGCGCCGCCACATTTTCTGTTGCCGTCGCGACGGCAAATGCGTTCTCGATTCCCAGTGCGGATTCGATAATCGGCATGATCCAGATCGGCCTGCTAACTCCGTGGCGCACCGTGATCTCGCCGATCACGCGATCCACCTCTCGCACCTGCTCGGACTCTTCCACCTTAGGAATCAAAATCAGGTCTGGACTCTCTCCCACCACTTCGGCGAGATCTTCGAGGCCTAGGGGCAGCTGGTTGATCCGCACCATGCGTTCGCACGATCCGAAATCGACCGCCCGCAGAGTGTTTCGCACAAGGATGCGAGCAGCATCTTTCTCTCCGCGATGCACCGAATCTTCCAAATCGAGAATCACGGCGTCTGGTCCATGCAATGAGGCATTGATGTAGTACTTGGGTTCAGAGCCCGGCAGATACAGACGCGATCGACGCAGTCGGTCCTTCTGCGACGGTGGTGGCAGCGGATTCTGCTCCGGCAGCGAACGTTTACCGAGGGCAAGCGACGTGCGCCTGGCTGCGGCTTCGATGCGAGCCGCGATAACAAAGGACGGCGCGCCTTCATCATGAATTGCAACCCGCGCGTGCTTCACTCCCAGTTCGGCGAGGACGTCTCGCGTCTGTTCCATGATCGCCGTGCCGTAATAGGGCGCCACGCGCGATTCCAGTGAGATCTCGATCCCTCCACTGTCCCGCGCCTCAAAGGCGACGTGCACGTCTGACCGAACTTCTTTGCCCCAATGGCCTGCCTCGGCACAACGCGGGGAGGTAGTTTCGACAGCGCTGCTCATAATTTCGTCAACTCCGGGATATTCATCTCGCAGACATTCCCAACTGGGTCTTCATTACTATTTCAGTTTCGCCAAAATCGCATCCGTCATCTGCACTGTCGAAGCCGCGCCCTGGCTGATCGCTTTCGGACCACCAGTAAGACGCATCATATCGTAAGTCCGGACTCTCCCTTCACCCACCACGCCCGCAATAGCGGTGCGGATGCGATTTGACTTCTGATCTTCGCCAATATGATCGAGCAGCATCGCTGCCGAGAGAATCATCGCAATGGGGTTCACGATGGGTGGATTCAGCTCGGCATACTTTGGGGCGGACCCGTGCGTCGGCTCAAATACCGCGACGTCATCGCCAATGTTACCGGATGCCGCGAATCCCAGTCCGCCCACCAGTCCGGCGAACGCGTCGGAAAGAATGTCGCCGAACAGGTTTGACGCCACGATCACGTTGTACTCTTCCGGATTTTTATTCAGCCACATCAGTTGCGCGTCGATGTTCGTGGACCAGAGCGCAATCCCGGGATAATTCTTCGCAACCTCTCTTGCCACTTCTTCCATCATGCCCGAGGTTTCGCGCACCACATTCGGCTTCTCGCAAATCGTCACGCCCTTGAACCCGCGCCGCTTCGCATATTCGAAAGCCGCGGTCACGATGCGCTGTGCGGCCTTGCGAGTGATGATGCGGCAGCTTACCGCGATCTCCGGTCCGGGTACGCTGGCGAACGCCTTGAACCTGGGATGGCTGTTCAAGGCGGCGCGCACGATCTCCGGAGGATTTGTCCACTCCACGCCGGCGTACATACCCTCGGTGCCTTGCCGGAAGACGGTGGTGTCGATCTTCGGCTCGTCAAACCCAGACCCGTCGCCGCCGCCGTCCGCTTTCTTGCGAATGTAATTCAAAGGATTGCCGGTGAACCCGACGCAAGGACGCATGCAGATATCGAGATTGAATTTCTGCCGCATGGTCACGATCGGCGAGTAATAAACGTAACTCTTCCCCTGTAGCTCGGGTTTAAGCTCGGCCTGTGCCGCCTTGTTCGGCTTTGAAGTAATCGCGCCGAACAGACCCAACTTATGCCTGGTTAGTAACTCGATCGTCCGGTCGGGCAATGCATTGCCCTGCGCGCACCAACAGTCCCATCCGATATCGGCATGAATGTAGTCAGCGTCAAACCCGACCGCGTTCAACACGCGCAACGACTCCGACAGAACCTGGTTTCCGATGCCGTCTCCCGGCATGGTAATGACTGTGTATCTCGCCATGATTGCTCCTTAAAATTTCTACCGCCGGGACGCTGAGAGGTGCCGAGTAAACCAAAATCTTTGGAATGAAACAACTAAGCCACGCCCAGTCGCTTCGCCACCAGATTCTCGACGCCTCCCGCAATCACTAGCGACTGCGGCACGCTTCCCAGCGCCGGAAACGCAAATTTCTCCCCGCGCCACGAGATCGTGCTTGAAGTGAAATCGATATCAATTTCGTCCCCCGGGATAATCGTCTTCCCCTTAGCGGCAATCTCCCCGGCAAACTGCTCGCGTACTCGGGCCACCAGTTCCGGCACCTCGATACACAAAAAGCCATTGTTGAACGCATTCCGCAGATAAGTCTGCGAGAAGCTGGCCGCGATCACCAGCGGAATGCCTTTCGCCTTCAGACACGTAACCGCCTGTTCGCGGCTTGACCCGGTGCCAAAATTGAATTGACTCATGACCACATCGCCCGCCTTGGTGCGCGTGGCAAACTGCGGATCGTAATTCTCCATCACCACTTTCGCCATCATTTCCGGAGTCATGTCGTCGCGATAGGTGTAGTCCTTGCCGTAGATCGCATCGGTGTTGACGTTATCCAGCGGCATGAACACCAGTCGCCCCCACACGCGCTGCGGAAAGCCCGCCAGGATTTCGACTTTCTCTGCCCCGCCTGACGCTGTTGCTACTTCGGTGTATGCGCGCTGCGGCGCGCGATTCGCGAACTCATGCGGCCCGCGAATATAGCCGGCGACGGCCGACGCCGCCACTACTTCCGGACTCGCAAGGTAGCACTTCGCATCTCGGGATCCCATGCGTCCCTTGAAATTTCGATTCGTCGCCGAGATTCCGACCTCGCCCGGTTCAAGCAATCCCACGCCCAGCCCAATGCAGGGCCCACAGCCTGACGGCAGTGGCTGCGCGCCCGCATCCGTCAGAGTCTGCCAGATGCCGCGCCGCTCGGCTTCTTCCTGCACCCACTTGCTGGCCGCGCTCAAATAGAACTTCACGCCCGAAGCAACTTTCTGAGCTTTGAGCACCTCTGCCGCCGCGGCCAGATCTTCCAGCCGCGAATTCACGCACGAAATCAGATACGCCTTCTGGATCGTAACTTTCTTCTGCTCAATTTCAGCCAGCGACTGCATCGCCTGCACCGTGTCGGGCCCCGAGACGTGCGGCGTCACTTGTCCCAGGTCGAGCGTGATCCGCGCCGCATAGATCGCATCGGAATCCGGCGCCGGAGGATTCCTCTCCCAGCCGGCGATGTCCTTTTCTGAGAAGCGCGTGTCGCCAATGCCCAACGCCTTCAGTCGCGAGTGAACGCTGCGCAAATATTGGATCGTGACCGCGTCCACCGGGAACCAGCCCACCAGCGGACCCCACTCGGTGGTCATGTTCGCAATCGAAAGCCGAGCGTCCATCGAAAGCGACGCGACTCCCGGCCCCGTGAACTCGACCGCGGCGTTCAGGCATTCGTCGTGGTTGTAGAGGCCGCAGAGAGTAATGATGACGTCCTTGCCGGTGACGCGATCCGGCAGCTTGCCTTCCAGCACGACCTGAATCGACCGCGGAATCTGCCACCAAAATTCTCCCGTGGCCCAAACCGCGGCTGCATCCGTGCGAACAATCGGCGTTCCAATCGCGCCCAGCGCACCATACATGTTGGAATGCGAATCGGAAGCGACAACGAACGAACCAGGGATCACATATCCGCGTTCCACCATGATCTGGTGGCCGATGCCCGATCCGGCAGGATAAAAATCCACTCCCTGCTCTTTCGCGAACGCTTCGATGGCACGGTACTTTTTCTGGTTCGCCTCATCCTGATTCTGGATGTCATGATCGAGTGCGAACGTGAGTTGCTGTGAATCCTTTACTTTCTTCGCGCCGATGCCCTTGAACTTGCTCATCACCGCCGACGTGTTGTCGTGCGTCATGCAGCGGTGCGGACGAATCGATAGGAAATCCCCGGTGCGAAGCGGCCGCGCCGGTCCTTCGGTCCTGTGTTTCTGTGCGATTTTCTCAACGATGGTCTGACCCATTTAGAACCTCTTTTGGGGCTGATTGTGTGGTGACGGGGCCTCGTCCCGTCCGCGGGGCGGAGCCCCGCCACCGCACGAACCAAATTTCAGCTGTTCCGCTTCTACTCGAATCCCAGATACCCATCTGGCCGATGTGATGATGCCGATGCGTCACTAGCGACGCTTCTTGCTGAGCTTCTTGGCAGCTTTTGCCTTCTTCTTCACATCCGCCTTCATCAGCGCCATCAGTTTCGACACCGACGCGCATCTCTCCAGATTCCAAATCGCGCCAATCAGTTTGTCCTGCGCCTTCTTCGAGAGTACGCTCTCCGCGAGAGCGCGGAATTTCTCCTCGATCTCGGCGACGCTCAGCGGATTTCTTGGGTCACCCTTCGGATAGTCGAGCTGCTTCGAGAATTTTCGCCCGTCGACCGTCGTGATATTCACAATCACGCGCTGCAGCGCAGGGAAAACCTTTTCGATCTCGGGATCCGCTACGACTTCAACTTTCTTAAGTTGCGCGCGAATCGTCGGGTCCATGATCTTCTTCATCTCGAATTGCGCCGGCGTCACTTGCCGCTCCACCAGCGCCGCCGCAATCACGTAGGGAAGCGAATGGTCCGCCGTCTCCTTGCTGCGCGGATCGTACTTGCTTGGGTCAGAGAGAATGTCGGCCGCTCGCGCCAGTGAACGGATCTGAATCTTCTCGACTTGATCCGGATGCAGGTCGTTGCTCTTGACCAGGTCAAGCACCGCCGAAATCGGAGCATGCGTCAGCGCCTCGGTCGGGAAAAATTTCATCCCGCACTGGGTGATGCGCCACGACTGTCCCAGCCCGTCGGTCAGCAGGTTCTGTTTCCACTCCGGACCGTAGCAGTGCACCAACCCTTCTTTGCCGTCGATGACGTGCTCCGGGCCGCTGTACCCCTTCTCGGCCAGCAGCGCCGCCAGAACGCCGCTCTGCGTTGCCATGGGATCGACGGTGTTCTTCATCATCGTCAGTTTGCCTGCAGTTACTGCGCCCATGGTGCAATGCCGCGAAGCCGAAATTCCGATCGCATGCTGAATTTGTTCCCAACTTAAACGCAGCGCACGTCCCGCCACGATCGGCGAGACAAACGCCGTCAGCGTCGCATGATGCCAGCCGCGCTCGCGAATGCCGGGAAACGCCGCCTCGCACAAGCGCATTTCGAACTCGTGTCCGAGTACAAATCCAACGATCAATTCCTTGCCATTGCTTCGGGCGCGCTCACAACACGCCATTGCGGCGGGAAAGATATCGGAAGGATGCGACGGATCCTGCTTCCAGTAAATATCGTTGTAATCCATGCAGCGGATCATCAGCGCATTTGCCAGCGACGCCGAAACTGGATCCATCTTCTCGCCCGTGCCAATCACCGTCGCGGGTCCGCGGCCGGCAATCTCTTTCAGTACTTCCAGCGCGATGATCACATCATGCTGCTGATATCCGCCGAGCGCGCAGCCGGCTGAATCGAGCAGGAAGCGCTTGGCTTGGTACACCGCATCCTGCGAGAGCTGTTTGTATTCAAGCCCCGCAGCCCAACGGGACATGGTCGCGGTGATGGTTTCTTTGCTGGAGCCTTGCATACCCGTGGACACTGGTTTCACCTATCGATTGGATTTGTCGTCCTTCGCTTTGCTCAGGATCACAACAATTTACGAATTCCGTTCTTCAGTTCACCTTCACGTTCTTCGGATTCTTGAACGGCAGAAACGCCATGAAATCGGCGTGGTGCACGATGAACGCCTCGGTCGTGCGCTTTACCAGATCGCCTTCGGCGGCGTGTGCGGCGATGATGTGGCACACTGCGTCCGGCACGCCGCACTCCATTGCCAGCGCGACTCCTGTAAACGGATGCCGCAGCGCTTCTCCGCGTTCACTTTGCCGGCTCTTCCCGTCGGGACCGATCTCATATTCCAGCAACTTGCCGACGTCCGCCAGAATTGCGCCGGCAATGACGACGTCGGCATCGATCGGTAGTGCACGACCCATGAACTCCGTCATCGCGTTCGCGCTGTCGCGCGCAATATGCACCACGCAGCGCTTGTGCTCCATGAAGGTGATCGGACAATTCGGAACCAACAGAGTAAAAGGAATCTGATTCAGGTCATCCGGCCTCAGCGGACTGCGCTCAAGCGCCTTGATCCAGGCTTGGGTCACCTGCTCGCGCAGCTTGGCATTGCTGATCCACTGAATCTCCGGCCACAGTCGTTCGACAGCCTCGCGCATGGGCAGGACCTCCCTTACTAAACTCATCCTTACAAGACTCACCGTTACAAGACTCAATAGATTATCGGAGTCTATGCGAACGCGTCGAGGGGACCGAGTACGGCGGGGCCGGGCGTGCGCAAGCGAACTTGTGTCCAGCAACGCATTCACATTGTAGTAACAATTCTTCCGTATATTTTTGCCTTCATTGGGCTGAGGTTTTTTGGGCACCGAATCCCGAAACATAGGTGGAACAGAGGAGATTTTTAACATGGCCACAGCTCCGCCGCTGCTGGAAGCAAAGCTCAATCGCAGTCCGGGAAAAATCGGGATGTTGGGTTTTGGGGTGGTGCTCCTTGTCGGGATTATTTACTCGGCCTTTCACCTGCTCACAGACCTCTCAACCGTGCATGGCGGATCGGTCATGCCTTACGTGTTGTTGGGTATCGCATTGCTGGTGGCGCTGGGGTTCGAGTTTGTCAACGGATTTCACGACACGGCGAACGCAGTGGCTACGGTCATCTATACGCACTCTCTCGAGCCCCATATTGCGGTGGTGTGGTCGGGGTTCTGGAATTTTCTGGGGGTGTTGACTTCGAGCGGGCTGGTCGCTTTCGGAATCATTTCTCTGTTGCCGGTTGAATTGATTCTGCAGGTAGGGAGCAAGGCCGGGTTCGCGATGGTTTTCGCGTTGCTGGTCGCCGCCATTATCTGGAATCTTGGGACTTGGTACTTCGGCTTGCCCGCTTCGAGTTCACACACTTTGATTGGTTCGATTATCGGAGTGGGCATTGCGAATCAGTTGATGTCCCCGAAAACGGGCACCAGCGGCGTGGACTGGGGGCAAGCCACCAATATTGGGAAGTCGCTGCTGCTGTCGCCGCTAGTGGGATTTGTCTGTGCGTTTCTTTTGTTGTTCTTGATGAAGGCGGTGGTCAAGAACCGCGCTCTTTATGAGGCTCCTCTAGGGACCGAGCCGCCCCCGTTCTGGATTCGGGCGCTGCTGTTATTGACGTGCACTGGAGTGAGTTTCGCGCATGGGTCGAATGATGGGCAGAAGGGTATGGGGCTGATCATGCTAATCCTGGTGGGGACGGTGCCTACGGCATATGCTCTCAACCACGCGATCACGCAGAAGCAGTCGGATGATTTCATTGCCGTTTCACAACAGGCGGCCGAAGTACTTTCCAAGTATGTCAGCCCGGACGCAGTTATCGCGGACCCTCGGGAAGAGGTTACGGATTACATTCGCACCAAGCAATTCACTCCCAATACGATGCTCGGTTTGCGTCAACTGGTGAGCGGCATCGGCAGCGAGACGGCGCTATACGGAGAGATGGCGAAGATTCCGAATGACCGGGTGCGGAACTTCCGCAATGACATGTATGTGGCCAGCGAGGCGCTACGCCTGATGAAGAAAAGCGGGCAGCCGCCGATGTCCGTGTCAGATTGGGAAGTCCTGAACAACTACAAGACGCACGTGGACGCGGCGACCCGTTTTATCCCGGGATGGGTGAAAGTCGCGGTTGCCATGGCGCTCGGACTCGGCACGATGATCGGATGGAAGCGCATCGTGGTTACGGTCGGGGAGAAGATCGGCAAGGAACATCTTACCTACGGACAGGGAGCGGCGGCGGAAATCACGGCCATGTTCACGATTGGTGCGGCGGACTGGTTCGGCTTGCCGGTAAGTACAACGCATGTGCTGTCGTCGGGAATCGCTGGAACCATGGCCGCGAACCATTCCGGCTTGCAATGGTCGACGGTGCGCAACCTGGCGATGGCATGGGTGCTGACGCTGCCGGCTTCGATGGTGCTGGCGGGTTTCCTGTTCTGGGGATTCCGGAACGTCTTTTGAGTCCGAACCGGCTTGCTGCGCCGGACGTCGAGTTCTGCCTTAAGTCAGCGCTGCGGCGGTGCCGTCCCCGAAGCGGCATCCGGCTCGATCGGCAGCAGTTCAATGCTACATCCCGAGGTACCGCAAGTCGCGACTCCCTGCCGGACAATTTTTACCGACGACACATCCGGAAATCTTACCGGGAAGTCCTTCTCTCGCAGTTGCTCGGCGACGGAGCGAAGGGTTTCGTCGCCGTCCACAAACTCAGCGCGCTCCGGACGCGACGAACTATCGAAGACGAGGTTGAACCGCGCTGAAACTGGCTTGCTGCTATTTGCGATCGACCCCAGCTTCACCGTGCGCTCCTGCACCAACTCCACCTGAGCCTGTTCAAGCGCCAGCGTCGCTTGTGAGGCATCGGTCCCCGCCGCTGGCGGATCGGGCACCAGCTTCGTCCATCGCGCCCGCGAATCCGGCTCGTCGCTTCCGCCGGCCGCCACTGCCAGCGCATACATATGGCGTGCCTTCTCCGTTTGCCCTTGCTTCTCGAGCACCTGCCCCAGCCGGTTCGCGACCGTTCCCGACTGGCTCAAAAGCCACGCCGACGTGAGAAACTGCATGGCTGCCAGATTTTCGCCGCGCTGAAATTTCGCCCATCCTATCCGCGCCCAGGCCAGCGCCACCAGCCGCATCGACGAAAACGCGGACGGCCCCAGCCGGTCCAATTCGCCCGAGTCGAATTGTCCTCCGATGTCGTAGAGAACCTGCTGCGCATTGTTCTCGGTTTCGGTCGGATCAATGTCGTTCTTCATCTTTAACGCGGCGGCGAAAATATCCTGACCGGAATCCGCGTCCGCGCTGCCCGTCAGCCCCTTCATCAACTCTTGCGCTTGGGATTTCTCTCCTAGTCGCGCGTACACCTGCGCCAGCGCCATCTTCGTTTCCGGATCATCCGGAGGAATCGCGGCGGCCGCTTCCAGTTCCCGGCGCGCGTCGGCATCACGTCCTAGCTGTGCCAGAAGCAATCCGAGATTTTTGTGCGCCTCTTTTTCGTATGGAGCCGTCTCCAGTTGCTTGCGATATTCTGCAATCGCCTCGTCGGTCTTTCCCGTCAGTTGCAACTCCATCGCCAGGTCGCCATGCGCGTGCTTGTGATTCGGGTCAAGCTCGAGCTGCTTGCGGAACGCGGCGATCGCCTCCGCATGACCGTTGGCTCCGGCGTATGCCAGTGCAAGGTCATACCATCCGTCTTTCATGCTCGGATTCGCCAGGCTGGCATCCGCGTCCACCGCGCGCTTGAGCAGTGTGATTGCCGTGCGATAGTCCTTGCTCTGCAGCGCTTTCACTCCAGCTCTGTGCAACTCCGCGGGAGTGCCTTCCAGTTTGGAAGCCGTCTGCGTCCCTTGCCCCGACGGCGTAAGGATGGTGGCCGACAGTAGCTGATCCTGATCGCTTTGAGTCGCATTGCGAAATGATTCGTAGTCGGCTCGCCGCGCCGCCGCGAGCTGATTTGTCTTCACGTTCAATTTGCGCTCGCCTTCCAGCAGCCCCCCATTCTTGGAAACGCTCACCGAATAGGCTGACGCATAGTCGCCATAATCTCGCGACATTTTCACCGGGGTCGGCGTGTGCACCGTGTAGTTGGGGGGAAACTGCAAGTGGACCCGATAGTCCATTTCACCGGCGGGGCCAATGTTCAGGGGTGCCGTGTTCTTTTCCGACGCTCGAATTGCCGGCATGCCCAGCGGCGGGATCGGACGAAAATTCACGCTTGCTGATGGCACTACAAAATACTGGTCCTGATGCAGGTGATACCTTAGATGAAAGGGCCTGCTCGTGTCCTCGATGGGATCGAGTTGAACGTCATCGACGTCGCCCGGCAAGCCCCAACTCGCAGAAAGGGCTTTGACAAAGTCCTGCCATTGCGCCTGCGAAAATCGCCGAAAGCTGGCGCGCATGGGCCAATCGCGATCCCCCTGGGCGGTGACCTCGAGCGTCGCGTCGAGCGCGCCGAACTCGCTGAACTTGCCGTCGAGCGCGAAGTGCATGAAGGTTTTGATGGGAGAGTCCGCCGGCGTCCGCTGCAACCCTCCCTCGCTATCGTCCGACGCCAGTACGGCTTCCTTGTTTCGCAACTGGTAGAGAATCAGGCCGAAGGGCGTCACTTCAGGAGTCGTATCGAGCCAGGTCAGCTCCGTTCCCGTCCCCAGTCGTGCCGCGGTGATCACGTGATCGAACTGTACCGGCGAAGGAACGTCCGGATCCAGCTGACGCGTACTGTCGATCAGCACCGGATAACTCTGAATTCCCTCTGCCCGCAGCAGCGCGGAGAACAATGTGTGCTTGTCCTTGCAGTCGCCGTAGCCATTCTGCAGAACTTCCGAAGCCGGGTGCGGTTGATAGTGGCCGATTCCGAGGGAGATGCTCACGTAACGCACATTTCGCGCCACGAAATCGTACAGACGTCGCGCTTTCTCGGTGGGCGTGTCCGCGCCCTTGGTGAGCTCCAGGGCTTTTTTTCGGACGCTGTCATCGACCGTCATGCGCTCGCCCTGCAGCTTTGCGTACCAGCGCGCCACCTGTTCCCAGTTGGTGAAAGTCGTCAGCTGCACATCGGGACCGGTCTCGTCGTCGGCCTCATCTTTCTTATCCTTATCTTTATTTTTGTCGCGTTCCGGCTGGATATCCTTCACCAGCCAGGTATAAACGCGCCGGTCTCGGTTGTCTTGAATCTCCGGCTGTCGCGCCGGCGTCTTGAGCTTCACCTCGCGCGATTTCGGGACGTCAATCTCGAGCCGATCTTCTTTGACGGCAACGCCCTTGGGAAATGTGTATTCATACCAGAAGTTTCCCGCGGCCAGTGGGGTGAGAACCTGCGTCACGGTGCGGTATTCCAGCGTGTCTCCGGGCTGCAGCGCCGCCACGGAAATATGACGTTGCCGGTAGTCGCTGTACATGGGAGCTTCTTTCAGCACATCGGGAGCGAAATCCTGCGCCGTCGATTCCGGCGTCACCACTACCTGTCCATCCGGCTTGCGCACGCGGACATATTCGACTTCCAACTTCTCGGTCGCCGATGAGTATCCGAAAACCAGTTGGCCGAATTCTTCCACGCCTGCCTGGCTCTGAATCCGAACCACGGCCTCGGTCTCGCTCACTTCGGTTCCGTCGTTTTCAAAGCGGACACGATTCAGGATTCGTTCGAAGATGGCGGCCTCTTCAGCATTCGCGGTATTCGTTTTCTGCTGGGAAGAAGCGGAAGCCTGCGCCTGAGCATCCGTGCTCATCAGGCAAACGAGCAAAAAAAAGAGCGAACCGACGAGTGAGAAGCTGAACACGACGTGGGACAAACGATTGGGCATCTTGCAGTTCTTTTACGCTGTGCCCAGCGTAAAATCAAACGAACTGGCATGAATTTCACTAAGGTTATGCGGCGGATCGCGATCCTGCTTTGTTTCTGCAGTCTGCTGGCCGCGCAGACTCCTCCGCTCGCAGTGGCGGACCAAGCTCTGCCTCCATTCGACAAGGGCGTGGAATTTCACATTCTCCTCCACGCCAACGGCGGCGTTCCGCCCTACGTCTGGAGCGTAGCCAGTGGCGATCTTCCCGAAGGAATCACTCTCACCTCGGAAGGCCTGCTGGCTGGGCGTCCCACCAAAGCGGGCTCTTTTGCCTTGACCTTAAAGGTTGAAGACTCCGGCCAGCCCGCGCACAGCATCAACAAAGAGCTCCAAATTGTGGTCTCTACGTCTCTGATGCTCGAATGGCTGGAATCTCCAAGAGTCCACGACAACCGGATTGACGGCGTGGCGCAGGTCTCCAATGCCTCCAAAGACACCTTCGATCTGACCGTCATCGTCGTCGCCGTCGCCGACAACGGGCGAGCGACGGTTATCGGCTACGAGCATTTCCCGCTGAGGGCCGGAACTGCCAGCGTCAAGATTCCCTTTGGCAACACGCTGCCTCACGGCGGCTACGTGATCCATGCCGATGCCGTTGCTGAAATCCCCACCCGGAATGCCATCCTTCGCCAGAGGCTCCAGACCCCGCAACCTCTCCAGGTCACGCAAGGCCCGTAGCCGCTTTTTGCTCGCCTCGCCCAGGTCAGGTACGCAAGTCACTTGCAGTGGATGTGCTATCCTGATTATCTTGAGGCAGTTGCACGGGGTTATGCTGGTGTTGTCTCGTTGGCGAGACCCGGGCGTTTTGTATGGAGCTTTTTCTTAATCTCTGCTGGATTTCTCTGCTGCTGCCCGCGTGGCTGCTGTGGCAGCGGCGGAACGGCACCGGTAGTCCGGCAAAAAGTCCTGCGGTGTGCCCGCTCGTGTTCGTTTGTGCTCTCGGCGGCGTGCTGATTCTTCTATTTCCCGTAATCTCAGCCACCGATGACCTGCACGCCATGCGCGCCGAGATGGAAGAATCCTCGCCGGGCAAGCGCAGTGTCTGCCAGTCCACGGTGGAGAAGGCCTCGGGCTGGCAGAGCCGTTGCCAGAATCTGCCTGCCGTTATCAGCACTGCGACCTCGATCGGACTCACCAGCATAGGCCGGCTGGAATCTTTCACTCGTCCTCTTTCTCCGCCGGTGGTTTCGTCGATTCTCCATGCCAGCCGCGCTCCTCCGTGCTCGCTCCTCGCGTAATTCGCTAAATCGCCGATTCGTTGCATTCAGGAATCGACGTCGATTCCCTCATTTTTATGAAATTCTAACGAGGGACCCCACATATTCATAGGAGCCTCCGTCATTCACGATGGCGGATGCGCCACGGAGACCTCGGGCGAAATCTCAACTAAACCTCTGGAAAATCCGAGAGGCCCTGACGGAGTTACTGGATGCGCAGAAATGTTCAGCGGTACTACTGGCTTCTCCAGGCTCTAATGCTGGGAGCCGCTGCGGCTTCGTCCGCACAGCAGCCGGCTCAGCCGCCGGCCGCCCAAAGTTTGACATGGGAAAACGTGAAAGATCGTTTTGAGCTGCGCAACCCCACCCTGCTGGCGGGGAAGCTGAGCATTGACGAATCCAAGGCCGAAGAGATCACCGCCCACCTGCGACCCAACCCGACCCTGGGGTTGGATGTCGATCAAATCAATCCGTTCAGCGGCGGACCGCCCCACAGTACCTTCGGCTCCCTGCTGACCACCGCCAACGTCAGCTACCTGCATGAGCGCCGGCATAAGCGCGAATTACGACTGGAGAGCGCGAAAGAGGGGACGGCGATCGCGGTATCCAGCCAGGATGACCTGGAAAGAAATCTTCTGTTCAGCTTGCGTGGCGCATTCGTCGGAACCCTGCAGGCCAAGGCGGTTCTAAACGTGGCCAGGGAAAACCTGGCTTATTACGACCATGTTCTCGACATCAGCCGGGAACGATTCAAGGCAGGCGATATTGCGCAAATCGATCTGGATCGGCTGGAGTTGCAGCGCGTCCAGTTCGAATCGGACCTGCAGAGCGCTGCGGTCAACCTCCGAACCGAAAAGATTCAGCTGTTGATGCTTCTAAACGATCGGACACCCGTCGAGCAATTTGACGTAACCGGGCCGTTCGATTTCAGCGACCAACGCGCGCCGCTCGACGACTTCCGCAAGATCGCGTTCGATACGCGGCCTGACCTGAGGGCAGCGCTGCAGGCGGTCGATAAGGCCAAGATCGACCATAAACTCGCCGTCGCCAATGGCTCGACCGATCCGACCTTCGGTTTTGACGTCGGACGCAACCCTCCCATCGACCAATATATTGGCTTCAACGTGAGCATTCCGCTGCGTATCTTCGATCGGAACCAGGGCGAGAAGCTGCGCACGCAATTGGACATCGACCGCAACCAGAGGCTGCTCGATGCCGCGCAGGCGCAAGTATTCAGCGATGTCGATTCCGCCTACGCGACTCTGAACAGCAATGTGATTCTTCTGCGGCCCTACAAAGCGAAATATTTGCAACAGGCGGTGCGCGTCCGCGAGACGGTCTTCTTTGCCTATCAGCATGGAGGGGCATCTTTGTTGGACTTTCTGAGCGCGGAGAACGATTACCGCAGCGTTCAACTCAACTACGTGAACCTGGTTGGCTCTTATTTGATATCCGCGAGTCAGTTGAACCTCGCGGTGGGGCGGGAGGTAATCCAATGAGTAACACGATGAGTAATGCAACGACGGCCGCATTTATTCGCCGGCGTAATTTGTTGTGCTCGGTGTTTTTCATAGAGGCCATTCTGTGTGTCGCACTTCCTGTGCTCGCCGGCTGCGGTGAAAATAAAGGCGACCTTAAGGCCGAAGCGCCGCCCGCGGCAGCCGTTGAACCGGACCTCGATGCCAACAACTTCAAGGTGGACCATCCCGACCAGTTTCCGTTGGTCACAGCGATTGAGCATAAAGCGGCACCGGCGCTGAATGTCACCGGCGTGGTGCAGCCCGATATCGCGCGAGCTGTGCCCGTGATCTCGCTGGCCTCAGGACGAGTTGTAGAAATCAAGGCCAGGCTGGGCGACACCGTGAAGAAAGGCCAGTTATTGCTAAGAGTACGGAGCAACGATGTCTCCGGAGCTTACCAAAACTATCTGAAGGCCGTGAATGACGAGCGATTGGCGCGCATCCAACTCGAACGGACACAGATTCTTTACGACAAGGGCGCGGTCGCCAAGAGCGCCCTCGAACAAGCCGAAGACACCGAACAAGACGCCAAGGTCGATCTGGATACCTTCGCCGAGCAGTTGAGACTTCTTGGAGTGGATAAGGACCATCCGTCGGGGATTGTCGACGTCATCGCGCCCATATCGGGCGTAATCACGGACCAACAGGTCACCAACGCAGCGGGCGTGCAGGGGCTGTCGGGCCCGAATCCCTTCACCATCTCTGATCTTTCTTATGTCTGGATCATCTGTGACGTTTACGAAAACGATCTCGACGCCGTGCACGTCGGTGAGTATGCGGATATACGACTGAATGCCTACCCCAAGCAGGTTTTGAAAGGTCGGATCGATAACATCCTGCCGGTTCTCGATCCCACTATTCGCACGGCCAAAGTTCGGCTCGAAGTCGCCAACCCTGGAATGATGAGGGTGGGAATGTTTGTCACGGCGACCTTTTACGGTAAGCAAGCCGAAATCAGGGCCGCAGTTCCCGCCACCGCCGTTCTGCACTTGCATGATCGCGAGTGGGTTTACACGCCGCTCGGTGCGGGTCGTTTCAAACGTCTGGAAGTGGTCACGGGAGCCATGCTTTCCGACAAGCTACAGGAAGTTGTTTCGGGTATCAAACCCGGAGATCAAGTGGTCTCGAATGCGCTGGTACTGGAAAACACCTTGGAGCAATAAATGGGAGCAATGAATGATTCGTCGAGTCGTTGATTTTGCTCTTAACAACCGCCTGCTGGTGTTGGCTCTGGCGCTGATTCTTTTCGCCGGGGGCATCGTGGCTTTCCGCGATCTTCCCATCGAGGCCTATCCCGATGTGGCCGACAACTATGTTGAGGTCATTACGCAATGGCCGGGGATTTCGGCGGAACAAATCGAACAGCAAGTCACGATTCCGCTCGAAATCGTGATGAACGGCATCCCGCACGTGGTGCATCTGCGTTCGTTTTCGCTCTTCGGACTCTCGGACCTGAAGCTGATTTTTGACGAAGAATCGGACAACGACTGGAACCGGGAGCGGGTACTGGAGCGGTTGAGCGAAGTCACTCTGCCGCCAAACGTTGTACCGCAGATGGGCACCGATTGGAGCCCGGTCGGCCAAATTTATTTCTTCACCCTGCACAGCACCAATCCGGCCTATGACCCGATGGAGCTGAAGTCGATTGAGGACTGGGTCATCGAAAAGAATTTCAAAGCGGTGCCGAACATCGTTGACGTTTCCAGTTTCGGCGGTCCCACACGCGAATATCAGGTCCGCCTCGACCCCGAGAAACTCGTCGCCTATGGCCTGAGTCTGGCCCAAGTGGAGCAGCAACTCACCAACAACAACGTCAACGCAGGCGGCAGCTTTATCCAGGAGGGTCTGCAGCAGATCAACGTGCGCTCCGTCGGGTTGGTCGACCGTGTCCAGGACATTGAACAGACGGTCATCGTGACCAAGAATGGCACGCCGCTGCGGGTGAAGGATATTGCGGTCGTTTCGCAAGGTCCAAAGATTCGCCTCGGCCAGTTCGCCAAAGCCATTCACCGCGAGGACGGGAAGATCATCGATAACGACGATGTCGTGTCAGGCATCGTGTTGTTGCGGAAAGGTGCGGTGGCGGAGAAAGCCCTCCAAGGCATCCACGACAAAGTCGAGGAACTGAATAATCACATTTTGCCTCCGGGTGTGAAGGTTGTTCCCTTTATCGATCGCAGCACGCTTGTCCACTTCACCAGCCACACGGTGCTTCACAACCTCACGGAAGGAATGATCCTGGTCTCGATCATCCTGTTCTTATTCCTGGGCAACATCCGGGGCGCCTTCATCGTTGCGGCGACGATTCCGTTTTCGTTGTTATTTGCGTCCATTTGTTTGGACTTGAGGCATATTCCCGCAAACCTTCTGTCTCTCGGTGCATTGGATTTTGGCATGGTAGTGGATGGCGCGGTGGTGATGGTCGAAAACATCGTGCGTCACTTAGGCCAAAGGAGCGGGGTCAAGACGGCACGCGAGCAAATCAGCGACGCTTCGCACGAAGTGCAACGTCCGGTCTTTTACGCAATCGCCATCATCATTACCGCGTATTTGCCCATCTTTACCTTGCAACGCGTCGAGGGCCGTCTGTTTCATCCCATGGCTTGGACGGTAGCCTTTGCGCTGCTCGGGGCACTGATGTTCTCGATTGTGATCGCGCCCGTGCTGGCCAGTTTCGCCTTCCAGAAAGGAGCGAAGGAATGGCACAACCCGGTCATGCATTTTCTGATCGAGCGCTATCGCACCGGAGTACGGTGGGCCATTCGTCACCGTGCGATCACCATCGGTGTTTGTGTTCTCCTGGCGGCCGTGGGGAATTATCTCGCCTTCAGTGGCGTCATCGGTTCCGAATTTCTGCCCCACCTGGATGAAGGTGCGCTCTGGGTGCGCGGCACGCTTGCGCCCAGCACCGGCCCGGACGAGGGTATCCGAGTGTCCAATCAAGCGCGGGTCGTACTTTGCTCTTTCCCCGAGGTCCCGCAATGCACCAGTCAAACGGGTCGGCCGGATGATGGGACGGATACGACCAGCTTTTTCAATACCGAGTACTTCGTCGATCTCAAACCGAAGGAACAGTGGCGGCCCGTCTTCCACGAAAACAAGGACGAGTTGATCGCCGCCATGAATCGCGAACTCGATAAAATCCCGGGCGTGGTTTGGGGCTTTTCTCAGCCCATCGAAGACAACATGGAAGAAGCCGTAAGCGGAGTCAAAGGCGCGCTGGCCACGAAGATTTACGGCGACGATTTGAAAGTTCTGGAAGCGAAAAGCGATGAGATCGTCAATATCATGCGCCGAATCAAGGGCATTGAGGATCTTGGCGTGTTCCGTGTCCTCGGCCAGCCCAACCTCAACGTAACCGTGGATCGCGAGGCGGCCGCTCGGTACCAGATCAACGTCGCCGATGTACAGGATGCGATTCAAACAGCGGTGGGAGGCAACGCGCTCACTCAAGTCCTTCAGGGCGAAGCGCGATATGACCTTACGCTGCGCTACCTGCCAAAATATCGCGATACCCAGGAAGCGATCGAGAAGGTTCGCCTGCTATCGCCTTCCGGCGAACGGGTATCGCTCGCGCAGCTCTCCAAGATCAGCGTGACCGACGGTGCCTCAGAAATCTATCGCGAGGGCAATCGACGCTATGTGGCCATCAAATACAGCGTCCGCGGCCGAGACTTGGGTAGCACCGTGGAAGAGGCAATCAAGAAGGTAAATGAACAAGTCAAATTGCCAATTGGATACACCCTCGATTGGGAAGGCGAATACGAGAGCCAGAAACGAGCCAACGCGCGCTTGCTTATCGTGCTCCCTATCACCATCCTTATCATCTTCGTCATCCTTTACACTATGTTCAAATCCTTCAAATGGGCGCTGTTGATTATGGCGAATATTGCCATCGCACCCATCGGCGGTCTGCTTGCTCTTTGGTTGACCGGCACCAATTTCAGTGTTTCTTCGGGTGTGGGTTTCCTGGCCTTGTTCGGCGTGTCGGTGCAAACCGGAGTCATCATGCTGGAATACATCAATCAACTTCGAGCCCGGCGCTATTCCATCGAGGACGCTGCGGTGGAGGGTGCCGTCCTGAGACTGCGACCCATCATGATGACCATGCTGGTGGCAACTCTCGGCCTCCTACCGGCCGCTCTCTCGCACGCCATTGGCTCCGACTCTCAGCGTCCGTTCGCGATCGTGATCGTAGGGGGTCTGATTGCCGCCCTCATCATGAGCATCTTCCTGCTGCCGACCCTGTATGTGTGGATCGCGGGCGAAACTGACGTCCTGCCCGCAGCCGAAGAAGGGTTCGAAGTGGGCGAGCATGTGGATTAGGCATGTTGATCAGGAGTCTTGATTAGGGATGATCCGGGTTATCTGATCATTGGTCGTCGGGCCATCCCAGTTTCGATTTTCTAAATGACCCGATCAACCGATGACCTGATCATTTGACCCGGTCATGCGACGCGATCATTCGATCACTTTCGTCACCTTCATAGCTGGTATACCGTTCCAGCCGCGCTCCCCAGCGACATATACTCCAGCTCAAGCTTCTACCTTTGAAGGGACGACTTCCCAATAATGAGTTCGATTCTGTTGAGGGCCCTGTGGGTCGTCGCGCTGGTGTCGGCGGTCGGCACACGCTCCCTTTCAGCCCAAAGCAACGCAGAAAGGAATCCGCAGCGGACTCAAGACGCGAAACTAGATCCGCCAGTGCTGCGTGCCGTAGATGCATCGACGAACCCGGCCCTGGAACAGCTGCCCGTGCCAGACCTTCCGGAGCCCCCTAAGCGTATGTTTGGGATGATCCCCGACTTTCAGAACACGAACGACGTTCCCGACAATCGCGATCCGTTAACTATTCCCCAAAAGTACATCCTTTCACTGCATCAAGCCTTCGACGTCAGCGCGCACATCGGAAACGCGTTTCAGGCAGCGTTGCAACAAGCCGCGAACGGCCAGCCGCATTACGGCGAGGGCTGGAGTGCCTACGGAAAACGCTTTGCGGCGAGCGAGGGCGATCAGATCTCGGGAAGCCTTCTGATCTATGGCGTGCTGCCTTCGCTTCTGCACGAGGACCCCCGCTATTTCCGTCAAGGCCGAGGATCGACGTTCGCCCGCGTCTGGTATGCCGTCAATCGCACGTTTGTCACGCGCCGAGACGACGGCACCTCAGGATTGAATAACTCGGAGATAGTCGGTCAATTGATATCCTGCGGCATCTCGACCAGCTATTATCCGCCGCAGGACCGCAGCGTCATCCGCGTGTTCTCGAATTGGGGTGTTAACCTGGGTGGCAACAGCGCCTACAACGTTCTCTCCGAATACTATTCCGAGATGAAGCGCGTGCTCTTTCAGCGCTATCGGAGACCCGTCGTTCTGAATAACAGTGAGGGCCTGCACTAGAGTCGGACGGCACGCGGACGGCCAAAGCCAACACTCCATTTCTTGCTTTTTGAGCGTGCTTCCGCTAGCTTTTATCTTTCTTTGATTTGACAAAATGATTTGACGAGCCGGATCTGACGAACGGGCAGGCCGAAACTTGCATCCAGGAGTGGTGGGTATGAAGCGGAGCTACATTGGGCTCGCGTTGGGGGCGCTGGTGGCAGTGGGAACGGTGTTGTGCTTACCGAGTTGCGGACACGACCAGAAGCTGGTGAGTCTGGCGGTTAATCCGGCTGGTTTTACTTTTCTGACGCCGACTGCTGGAGCTCAAGGCCAGTTCAGCGCTATCGGCACGTACATCCATCCTCCGGCGACGAAGGACGTAACGAGTCAAGCGGCTTGGGCGGTTGACGATAACCTGGTTACGATAAAAGCTGGTCTGGCAACTACAACGGGAGCGGGCTGCGGCGGCGCGAATGTCTCGGCGACTATGCCGGAAGGCACCGGCGGTGCTTCGAACATCGTGATTGGTTATGCGACCGTAACCGTGAATGATCCGGCCGATCCGACCTGCCCCGGAGGCGGGACCGAAGCCACGTTGGGCGTGCAGGTTGTCGGCCCCGGCACCGTGAAAAGTTTGACCGGCGGCATTAGTTGTCCGGCAGCGTGCATTTCTGAATTCCCGGTAGGAGCGTCGGTCGGGCTTACGGCCACACCGGCAGCGGGGCACAGTTTTGTCATTTGGACTGGGTGTACGTCTTTTTCGGGAAATACCTGCACCGTCACCGTCCCGGTGGGTGGCGCCGTAGTCGCCGCTACGTTCCAGTGACCTAACATTCGGGTGGTCAGTCGTCCGTGAGCCGTTCGCCGAGCGTGGGCTTGTGCCGCTCCGGCTTGCTTTTCTTGGCGCGGACGAGTTGGGACGGTTTGGGACTGCCGATGCGTTCGCGAGCCATTTCGCGAACGACCTGGGCGGCGGAGAAGACTTTTTTCTTGCGCTTGCGCGGCATGGACGTAATCCTCGCATCTTCGCACATTCGCTACACAAAAATGCAATAATCTGAGGTGGCGCGAGTCCCACCCATTCGCAAAAGGCGCGAAGGAGTGGGGCACCCCTGTGGTCATAGATCCGAGGTCCTGATATTTATGGATGAGCGTGAATTTTTTGACGAGCGGTCCGATAAGAAGCCGGCAAATCTAAGTTGTCCGCATTGCCATCAGTCGGCCGAGTATGAGATCCAGTGGCTGGTGCGCATGAAGAAAAAGAGTCTGCCGCCACGGGCGGACGATCGCGACCGGGCAAAGTTCGCCAAGGCGCAGTCCTACATGCTGCGGCGAGACGACATGATGATGTGCAAAAACATGCGTTGCCGAAAGCGATTTGAGATTACAGGCGTGCAGAGTGTCGCGTTTTTGCAGGATGGCCTGCCGGCCGGTGGTCGTTGACTCCACTGGCCGCCCCAGGGGTGACAAACAAGTAGAAGTCTCTAAGGTCCATCCTGTACCGCGAATTTCCCCTCCGGGTGGCAGAATTTGCCGGTCGGGCACCTCCTCGAGCTTCTACACATTCCTTGCAAGCCGCTGAGCTTGCTCAAGATGTGATCCGATAGGACCCATTTGGCAGGCAGGTTGCACCCTTTTTCTGGTGAGCCACATGCTCATCACAGGAGGTTTTGTGAATATGGCAATCAAGATGAGACGATACCCCCGCGCTTCTCTGGCGCCGCTATTTACTCTGTTGCTATTTGCACTGGCAATGCTGCTTTCGGTCGGAACAACGCTAAGCGGACAGACCGCGCCAACGGCTCAGACGCCGCCGAGCCCACCGACTGCGAATCCGCCGATTGTGGCGCGGCCGATCCCAGGTCCCCCGGAGTCGAATCCACCCGACGATATCACCCGTCGCGAAGTGACCGAAATGGATCGGTTCCTCGACGCCCATCCGGAAATCGATCAGCAGCTGCGCAAGGATCCTTCGCTGATTGACAACCAGAAATGGGTTGCGAATCATCCGGCGCTGCAGGAATATCTCCAGAACCACCCCCAAGTCGCTGGGGCGTTCCGCTCGAACCCGAACGCCTTCATGCACGACGAGAATCGCTACGACCGACAGACCGACATCAATCACAGAGACCTAGCCGAAATGGACCGGTTCATGGACAGCCACCCGGAAATTGCCGAGCAGCTGCGCAAGGATCCTTCTTTGATTGACAACCGGCAGTGGGTCGCGAATCATCCGGCCTTGCAGGAGTATCTGCAGAGCCATCCCCAGGTCGCCGAGGCATTCCGCTCGGACCCGAACGCCTTCATGCGGAACGAGGATCGCTACGACCGCAACGACGGCGATCGCGATCGTGACGATCGAATGAACGCGCGCGGTGGCGACGATCGTAACCGCGGGGAACTGACAGGTTTTGGTCAGTTCCTCGGTGGTCACTCCGGTGTTGCAGCAGAGCTTGCCAAAGATCCTTCGTTGGCTAACAACAAGGAGTACCTGGCCACCCATCCGGAACTGGGTGAATATCTGAAAGCTCATCCCACCATGAGCCAACAACTGGCGGAGAACCCGCAAGCGGTTATGACCTCGAGCTGGGTGCAGCAAGGCAGCGGCATCGATGTCACCGCAAAGCCTGCTATGGCCAAACCGAAGTCGACCCCGAATCAGTAGCGAATCAGGGGGTTGAGAAGCAGAAGTGGGGGCCGAACGACCGGCCTCCACTTCTTATTTTCTGGCTTTACGGCTGGTCTGACGTGGACATTGTGGTGTGAATTACTTTAGGGAGGTCTTATGAAGGTCACGAAATCGCTTATCGCCGCGCTCTCACTGGTTTTGGCTGTTTCCTCCTTCGCGCTAGGCAAGGACAAGAAAAGTCAGAAGAGAGGTATTTTGGAAAGCATGCAATCCGTTCCTTGTGGCGCCAAGGAAAGGGGGCTTACGGGCCTGGGGAGTGTGTTTGGATCCGTTGGGGTGGAGCATGTCAATGCACATGAGCAGTTGTGCGCCCAGTATTTGCTCCGCACCGACGAAATGGATTACCACATTCGTCCTGTCGACCTGAAGCATGCGGTGGTTCTTCCCGTCGGCCGTGAAGCTGAATTCAGAATCAAGAAGGACCGTCTGTTTCTGATGGTGGAAGACGGAGACAAAAAGACGCGGGCCTACCAGGTGGTTTCAATGCAGCCCACAAACTCCGACAGTAAGGTCGACAGCGCCGCCTACCATCCAGCGGAGAAGCCGGCAGAATTTCGGCCCTTAAATAACAATAACGGAGAGGGAAGCAAGGTGACGGGCCAGGCGAGCAATGCTCCGCCGCCGCAGTGACGGCGCGGTTGTGACGATTGATTTGAACCAGGCGAACCTCAGCTCTTGGCCGAAGAACGGTTGGCGACGAGGGTGGCAGCGAGCCGGCGGACACTGTGGAGGAGCTGGCCTAGCGTTTCGGAGGCTGGGGTGGAAAGCGGTTTTGCAGGCGGAGCGTCGCTGAAGCCCTCCTCTTCCATTTGTTTTGCGGCGGCGGCGAAGCGTCTGGAACTGGCATCGTCCATCGCGAGAAAACGGAAAGCTTGCGCGAGCGCCACACCATCGGCGCCGGTCTGAAGGAATTCGATATGAGCGCTGACTTTGCCGAAAACCGTACCCAAAGCCATTTCACCCATGGTCCCGCGGGAAATCGGACCTTTGGAGAGAACCGCCGAACCTCCCGTTAGAGAAAGGCGGTGAAGCACGCCAACGAAGCGGACACCGTCAACCGTAAATACAGCGCGCTCACTGTTGGGGACGCGGATCCGCGGTGCGCGCGGACTCCTGACCGGTTTCTGCGACTTCTTCACAATAGTTAGCATCGCAAGCGAGAAGAGCTTGGTCAAGGTTACGGCGGTGTACCCCTCCGAGACCTGGCTCCAGGAGCGGAGTTGCGTTGCGACACAGACACGGCAATGTCCGTGTTCCTTCCCCTCGTTTATACTTGCTAGTTTGGCCTGTGCCAGACGGACGCTGCAAGGGATGGGAGTCGATCTGTGAGGATTTTGGTTTGCCTGAAGCAGGTGCCGCAGAAAGATGCTCCGCTGAAGCTGAATGATGCGGGGACGTGGATCCGCGAAGATATCACCTACGAAGTGAATGAGCCGGACGCATTTGCGCTCGAGACGGCATTGCGGCAGAAGGAAAAGCACACCGGCGAGGTGGTAGTCATTACGGCCGGGCCGGCGCGGGCGTCGCAGGTGTTGCGCGAGGCGCTGGCGAAAGGTGCGGACCGGGCAATCCATCTCGAAGACGATGCTTTTGTCGGGCTCGATGCCTACAACACGGCGCGGGCCATCGCCTCCGTAATCAAAGACGAAAAGTTTGACCTGATCTTTACCGGCCTGCAATCGGACGACTACGGCTACGCGCAAACCGGCGTGATTCTGGCAGAGATTCTTGGATTGCCGCACGCGACCATCATTATGCAAATGGAAAAGACGGACGGTGGTATCCACGTGAAAAGGGAGCTGGAAGCCGGATTCTTTCAGTATGTCGACATGCCGTTGCCGGCGGTGCTGACTATCCAGTCGGGGATCGACAAGTTGCGCTATGCGACGCTGATCGGAATCAAGCAGGCCAAGAACAAGCCCATGCGCAAGGTCCCGATGGCCGAGGTGCAATCGGCGGTAGGCGCAAATTTGCAGAAGATCGAGAAGCTGTATCTGCCTCAGAAATCGAAGAATACGGAATTTCTGGAAGGCCCTCCGGCGGAAGTGGCGAAGAAGCTGGTGGAAAAACTGAAGAATGAACTGCGCGTGATTTGAGGAGCAGCACAGGAGTGCGAGACGCGGCAAGCCGCGTTTCTACCACACATTTACGTAGAGACGGGGCTTGCCCCGTCGCCGCATGCAGCGAACTGACTCTATGGCTGACACAATCCTGGTAATCGTTGAACAGCGCGAAGGAAAACTGAACCGTGTCTCGTGGGAGACGATTGCCGCCGGGCAGGCGCTTGCCGCTCAGACTGGGTGGACGCTGGAAGCTGCCGTCGTTGGCTCCAACTCCGGCCCGGGCGTGGCTTCCGTCGCGAGCGAAGTGGCGGGGAAGAAGGTTGCTAGAGTCTATACCGTCGAGTCGGCTAGGCTCGAGCCCTATACTCCCGACGCGTTCGCGCGTGGGTTGCAGGAATTCCTGGGGAAGCATCCGGCGAAGCTGGTGTTGATGCCGCATACCTATCAAGTGCGGGATTTTGTGCCGAAGCTGGCGACCGCCTTGCAAACAACGGCCATCAGCGACGTGATCGGCTATAAGTACGAAGGCGGGAAGCTGTTGTTCACGCGGCAAATGTTCCAAGGAAAGTTTGTGGCCGACGTGAGTTTTGCGGGCTCCGGGCTTTGCTTTGTCACTTTTCAGAACGGCTCGTTCCGCGCTGATAAGGTCGAAGCGGGTGCAACGCCGGCTCCGGTTGAAACCGTGAATGTCGATATCCCCGACGGCATCGTGCGCAACCACCCGCAAGAAGTCTTCAAGGAAGCCAAGCAGGCAGTGGATCTGACCCAAGCTGAGATCATCGTGTCGGTGGGCCGCGGCATCAAAGAAGAAAAAAACATCGTGCTGGCGAAGCAGCTGGCGGATGCGCTGGGCGGCGAGCTAGCGGCGTCGCGTCCGATCTGCGATAACGGATGGTTGCCGATGGACCGCCAGGTCGGATCCTCGGGACAGACGGTCGCTCCGAAGCTGTATCTGGCGCTCGGAATCTCGGGGGCGATCCAACACCTTGTCGGCATGAAGGGGTCGCGGAGCATCGTGGCGATCAACAAGGATTCCGAAGCGCCGATTTTTGAGATTGCGGATGTTGCCGTCGTGGGGAACTTGTTTGATATCGTTCCGCCGCTGATTGAGGAAGTGAAGAAGGCGAAAGGGTAAGATTTCAAAGTTCAAAGTTGCGAGGTTTCAAGGAAAGATCTGCAGCGGAAAGAGCGTGGCATAGGTCGCCGGTTGGCACTCTCGGTCAGCGGCTATTTTGAGTCTGGACTCCCGACGGGCCGATCGTACTGCATGCATTCGCGGACAAGAGTGTCTGCGCCACACAATCTTTTCTTTTCGGGAGAGAAATTCTGAATTAAGAGCCGGCGGCAAACCCGCCGATACGTGCCACGGTGAGCCGCAGGTACTTGTAGGGATTCACCGGGGCGTCGTTGATGCGCACTTCGTAATGGAGGTGCGGGCCGGTGGAACGTCCGCTGGAGCCCACGTAGCCGATAGTGTCGCCGCGGTGGATGATTTGTCCGGCGGTGACGGCGAAGCTGGAAAGGTGACCGTAGCGGGTGGTGATGCCGTGTCCGTGGTCGACCATAATGGCGCGTCCATAGCCGCCCAGGAAGTCGGCGAAGGTGACGGCGCCGTCCGCCGGAGCGATTACCGGCGATCCGACAATGGCAGAGATGTCAACGCCCGAGTGGAAGGCGCCTTCTCCGTTAAACGGATCGATGCGCTCGCCGAAGGAAGCCGTGATCTGGCCTTCGACCGGCCAGAGGTTGGGAGCCGAGTTGGCGCGAATCCAGTCGGCCGTGGTTGAGTTCTTGGTGAGGCCGAGTGAGATGCCGACGCTGGCTGCTCCGCTCAGAGCGGTGTGCTTTAACGCGTAAAGCTGGTCGAGCGAAGAATTCACCTGCGCCGCTTGAATCTGCTCGGTTGAGGCGGCCACCATCGCGGGATCCGACTTGAGTCCGTACAGCGCGGAAACCTCGCTGGCCAGCGATCCGAGAGACGCTACCTGAATGTCACGTTCCTTTTCGACCTGTTCCAGACGCGAATAGTTGTCCTTGAGCTGGTCATGCTCGGTGCGGAGTTGGTGGAAGTGGGCGACCTCGCGCAACATCTTGGTATAAGAACTGGCGATTCCCGTGAGGCAAAGCACACCGATTGCCGCCCCGGCCAGAAGCACGTACAGGTATTGGACGGGAATGGTGATCTTACGAAGCTGTCCCGCTTCGTCCCGGGCTACGAAAAATATGTAGAAACGTTTACGCAATATCCATCTTCCGCAAAGCAAATTTTCGCTTCGGAATCCTGCCAGAGCTTGAACTGTCACGCTCGGGCTCGGAATCCTGATTCCACCAGCCGCATCAGGAGCAGGCTGGCTCTTTCCCTAGACCACGGAACCAGGCAAGCCAAAAACCAATGTCGCTGCAACTGATTCAGATTGCAGTACTTGGTTCGGCACAGTATTTATGAACGGCGAACTAAAAGGTAGCAAACCTGATTCTCCATGTCAACCGCACTGCGCCTTTTGGACGGTTACCAAGGCAGCGTAATCGCTGCGCCCAACCGGCCAGATTACTGCCGTCAGGGGGACAGGTGCCCGTTACCGATGACACCGGAGAACACGTTACTCTGGGAGCCGGAGGTATAGTGATCGACGTGCCACTTAGCGAAAAGAAACAGATTCAGCAGATCCGCCGCTCCGCTCGCAGAGATGATAAAGATAAATACAAAGATAAATACAGAGATAGCGATAACGACAAGTCGGTCGTGACCGGTATCGGAGATGACTGTGCCGTTCTGCGGGTTCCTCCAGGACACGAGTTGCTGGTCACCACCGACTTCACCATCGAGAAGGTGCATTTCCGGCGGGATTGGCATCGTCCCGAGTTGGTAGGGCGGCGCTGTCTGACGCGCGGGCTGAGCGATATCGCAGCGATGGGTGGCGAGCCGCGGGCGGCATTTCTATCGCTGGCCGTTCCGAGTGACGTTCCGCAGAAGTGGGTGGATCGCTTTTTGAAGGGACTGTTGCACCTCGCTAGAGAATTCAAGGTTCCGCTAGCGGGTGGAGACACGGCGCAATCGGCCGGCGGGATTCAGGCGGACATCGTGGTTGTGGGCTCGGTACCGAAGGGAAAGGCGGTGCTGCGGTCGGGGGCGAAGGCGGGCGATCAGATTTATGTAACCGGCGAGTTGGGCGGGTCGGCGGCGACCCTGGCCCAGCTGATGGAATCGAAGCCCGCCGGAGCGAAGCATTTCCGGGACTCTTACAGGCAATCTCGTCCGCTGGCGCGGGTTGCGGTCGGTCGATGGCTGCGTCAGCGCGGAATGGCCTCGGCCATGATTGATTTGAGCGACGGGCTTTCCACTGACCTCGAACACATCTGCGAGGAAAGCCACGTGGGCGCGGATATCGAGGCGGAGGCGATTCCGCGGGCACAAGTGGGACGAGGGAAAAAACAGCTGGGGAAAAAGCGGGTCGCGCTCCGACTGGCGTTGCACGGCGGCGACGATTATGAACTGCTGTTTACGGCCGCGGGGCGGGTCCCTTCCAAGATCGCCGGGGTTCGAGTAACGCGCATTGGGCGAACCACGCAATCTGGGATGCGTCTGATCGGGGCGGATGGGAAAGCGCGGCCGTTTACGGCCGCGGGGTGGGAGCACTTCAAGGAGAATCAAAAATCTTAACCACCGAGGGCACAGAAGGATACAGGGGGAAGCCTTCCCTGATTCTCCCTGTGAAACCCGGTGCCCGCTGTGGTCCAAGCTCTGCTCTCCCCGGTCAGGCCAACAGGTGACTTTCGTTACCTGCCTTTAGTGACAGCGGGAAGCTAGAGTAGACCCATGCGAAAACTATCTTTACTCCTGGCGTTCAGTGTCGCACTGTTGATTCCAGCTTTTGGGCAGGGGCTAGCGGCAGCTCGCAAAATCGATAATGATTTCGTGCACAAGCAGTTCGGCGACCAGTTCACGCTGGTGTCCGAAATCGGAGCCGACTTTGGCGATCTGGACGGTGACGGTGTGGAAGACGTGGTCATCGCGGCGCGCTGCAAGAATCCAATGCTCGATCAGGGCGAGCACAATTACAAGGTGGTCGATCCCTACTACGATTTCTTTGGCTTTGGCGACCCCAAGATGACGACCACATTCAGCGAGGGCGACCCCGCGCGCCGCGGTCTGGTGGTGCTGATCATTTATGGCACGATCAAAGACGGCTGGCGTTCGGCAACTCCGAAAGCGAAGTATGTGATTGTGAACTTGCCGTATAAATCACTCTCCGTCAGAAAATTCAGGGTGAAGAGGGGGCCGGTCGAAGCGATCTACGTTGAAGAAGCGGGCGAAATGGGAGATAGCTCCGCCATATTCTTTGACGGCAAGAAGTTCAAATATGTGCCGATGGGCGGAGATATGCAGTAGGGACCAGGTGTCAGGTCTCAGCTCTCAGGTCTCAGTCAAAATCAATCCGCGCGAGATCAATCTGCGTCTGGACCGACGCTCTCCGCGAGCCTGGTCTTTGAACCGGTTGCCAAATGTCCTCGCAAGAGCGAGCGGGGCATGCCACCCCCGATCCACTGTAGTAACCTTCCCGTCTTGATTCACAATCTGAAATACCGCGTAGTGCGGGAGCGGCTGTCGGTGTCCCGGCTCGCGTCCGATGCCTGCATTCCTGCCTGGGCGCTGGAGGGCGGATTTTTCTGTGTGGTGCGTACGCTCGATGAGCTTTCCATTGTCTGTTCGGAGGATCGTGTCCCGGATGTCGCACTCGCCGAGCGTGGATGGGTGGCGCTGAAGCTCGAAGGGCCGTTTCCGTTTCCGATGACCGGCGTGCTGGCATCGTTTCTGCAACCCTTGGCGGAAGCGCAGATTTCGGTCTTTGCGATTTCGACGTTTGATACCGATTATGTCTTGATCAAGCGCGAGAACCTGAAAGAGGCGGTGATGGCGCTAGGCGCGGCGGGACACGAAAAGCTTGATGAAGATGATTGTGGGTAAGTCCGACTTGCCATTTAACCGCGCTTTTCCACCGAATACTGCCCGAAATTGGACGGTGACCGCCCTGCATGATTAAATCAAAAGGTAGCTATCTCTTATGGCTTCTCTAGTGAAACTGCGCCGCACCCTCAAGACGGCGGAACGGAACGCTCATGGATTGTGGCAAATCCTGAAGGCCGTAGTCTCGACGGACCATCCTCTGCTGGCGCATCTGATCCCGATCCGGCGCTGCAATCTGGCCTGCACCTACTGTAACGAATTCGATGATTTTTCCAAGCCCGTGCCCGCCGAGCAGATGTTGCGACGGGTGGATCTGCTGGGCAATCTCGGCACTTCCGTGATCACGATCAGCGGTGGCGAACCGATGCTGCATCCGCAACTGGATGACATTATTCACCGCATGCGGCAACGCAGAATCGTGTCGGGGCTGATCACCAACGGCTATCTGCTGACCGCTGACCGCATCCAGAAGCTGAACCGGTCGGGCCTGGAGTGGCTGCAGATTTCGATTGATAACGTGAATCCTGATGAGGTTTCCAAGAAAAGCCTGAAGGTGCTTGCCCGGAAGTTGCAGCTGCTGGCCGAGCACGCGGAATTTCACGTGAATATCAATTCCGTGGTGGGCAGCGGAGTGAGTCATCCGCAAGACGCGCTCATCATCGGCAAGCGGGCCCTTGAGCTGGGATTCAGTTCCACCATAGGAATCATTCATGACGGATCGGGGCAGTTGCAGCCCTTGAACGACGAGGAACGGCGCGTCTACCACGAGATGAAGGTACTGGAGAAACGCAGCTTCACGCGCGTGAATGCCTTTCAGGACAACATTGCGCTGGGACGCCCGAATCAGTGGCGCTGCCGGGCCGGAGCCCGCTATCTCTATATTTGCGAGGACGGGCTGGTGCATTACTGCTCGCAGCAGCGCGGGTATCCGGGCATTCCGCTGGAGAAGTACACGCTGGCGGATATGCGCCGAGAGTTCCATACGGAGAAGCCGTGCGCCCCGCATTGCACGGTTTCGTGCGTACACCAGGTATCCGTCCTGGATGCCTGGCGTGCACCGCAACGACCCGCGCCGGCGTCCGAGCCCGCGAGCGGATTGGTGCATATCGAGTAAAGTCACGTAGCGACAGCCGCCTCGGCTGTCCGCTCTTCCGCGAAGACCAAGCATGCCGAGTAACAACTAACCCATCCGTCGAGCTGCGCTCGACCAGGACAGCCAAGGGCGGCTGTCCCTACGCAAACAATTTAGAACGTCGTGGCCACGGTGAAACGGAAGGTTTTTCGTGGTTCGAGAAGAGTGTAGTTGGAGCCCAGGGTCGAGCGTGTCAGGCTGTAAGTGTAGTTGCCAGCCGCTTCATCTTGACAGTTCGCGGCCCCCGGGACAGGACACGGGAACATGCCGCGGTTGATCTGTATGGGCGGATTTGCGGTGGCGTTGAGGCGCAGCGCGTTGTATGCATAGTAAATACGGAAGGGCGCATTGACTACCGGAAGCATCATCTGCAATTCGAGCCCGGTGGACATGCGCACAACCCAGTTGGTGTTAGGAACCGGTTGGAGGTTCTGCGGGATATTGGTGATCGTGTGCCCACCGGAACAGGCATAACCGGTAGACGGACCTAGGTTCGGACAGCCGAACAGAGTGCTTATCAGGGTGTCGTACTGGACCGGGTTAGTCTGCAACTGAGACGTACGGAGAATCGGATCGGTGCCCACATCGACAAAGGGGGCGAGGGCGACTGGCCCGGCGATGGTGATGCGATATTCCATGTTGCCGTGCAGGCTGAGGTCGCCTCCGGGAGTTACGAGTTGATAGTACGGTACCGGAATATTCCAGCAGTTGCTGACGCATGTTCCGTTGGCGCCTCCTTGCACCGGAAACGCGGGATTGGCGGGAACGAACGTTCCATCCGCATTCCTGAGGGGCACGGTCTGGGCGCTGGGCAGATAAGCGATGGGCGAGACGGTGCGAATATCAAAGCCGCGCAGGTCATTTTCGCCGCCGAGGTACGCTCGTTCAAATGGAGGCGCGACGATTCCTCCATAGCCCGTGATAAACGATGCTTGCACGTTGTAACCAAACGCATTGCGGCGCTTTTGCATGGGGAAAAACTGTTTGAACGAGACGATCGGCCGGATGGTATGAATGGTTCCGCCGAGGCCAGCGAACTCGCCGCCGAGGAACAGGCTCTTGCCATGGTGTGGCGCGTAGGGCGAATCGAGCGTGTTCATGGTAAAGCTGGGCGTGATTTTGCTGGTGATGATGCCGTTGAGCGCGTTCGGTCCGGTGATGCCTCTAAAGTTGAGATTCTCGAACAAAAGCTTGGAAGCGTTGCTGACAGCCACCAGCGAAGACCGGTCGAACGAGTAGCTGATGCCAACGCGCTTGAAGGAACGATGCAGGGGATAACTTAAGGTCACGCTGGCGCCGGTGCTCGACTGCGAGTAGTTCTGCAGGTTCTGCAGGTAGGCCGAGGGCAGGTTCAGATTCTGGCCGGTGGCAATGGCATACTGCTTAGCCTGGTCATAGTTGGTCTTGCGCGCGTAAACGTTGAAGCCGGCCTGCATGGGCCGGTCAAACAAGTAGGGCTCGGTGAATCCGAGCACCACGTCGCGCTGCCGGCTGCCGAGGCTGGCCTGCACCGAGAGCGTCTCGCCCAATCCCAGAAAGTTGTTAGTGGCATAATTGACGCCAACAAAGGCCCCGGCCAGACCGCTTATACCGCCTTGCAGCCCGATACTGTTCTTTCCTTTCTCTTTCACCTTCAGCGTGAGATCGACGGTGCCGGCCTTTTCGTCGAGGTGGCGCTCGGTGGTATTGGGATCGTCGGGCTTGAGCTGCTCGAAATAACCGAGCTGGTTCAGGCGCAACAGGCTGAGCTCCCAGTAACGCGAGTTATAGATCTGCCCTTCTTCGAGCGCAATCTCGCGGCGGATAACCTTGTCGCGGGTGGTGGTGTTGCCCTGGAACTCGATGCGGCGCACGTAGAACTGCTTGCCCTCGTCCACATCGACTTCCAGATTTACGATCTTCTTCTCGTCGTCGAACTTGGTGTCGGGGACCGAAGTGAAGTTAATGTAGCCGGCCTCGCCGTAGGCTTTGCGCAGGTTCTCCAGCCCCTTGGCGACTTTTTCGCGGCTGAATATGTCTCCGTCCTTCATGGGGAAAAGGCTGCGCAAGGCGGCAGTGTTCGCAATAGCTTTGTTGTTCTTGAAGGTGATGGTGCCGAGGCGATAGCGCTCGCCCTCCTCGATCGGCATCGTGATATCGACAGATTTCCCCAGACCTGGCTGAATCCAGGGAATGTGGAAGCCCGTGTGTCCGGTGTCATGGATCTCGGTTTTAGGTTCGTCGACCAGTACCTTGAAGTAGCCTCGGTTCTGGAATTCGGCACGAACCCGTTCGGTATCTTCTTCGAGTTTGGTGGCGTCGTAAGTCTTAGAGAAGAGGTTTTCGAGGAAGATAGAGTGCGGGATGCCGATGGGCTTGAGATTCTTCATGGCCGCGCGCAGCGTGCGGTCATTGATGTGTTTGTTGCCCTTGAAACGAATTTGCCCCACCTTAACCTTGGGCCCTTCCTTGACGACGAAAGTGACTGCGACGGCGTTGGGCGGGATATCGCGCTTTTCGGTGCGGATGGTCGCGAACTGACGCCCGTGCTCGGAGAGCAATTCCTTCAGGACAACTTCGGCCTTCTTGATCTTCGTAGGATCGTACTGGCTCTCCACCGAGAGGCCGACTTTGCGCTCCTTGAACCGGTCGAGCACGTCGCTGGTGGAAACCGAACTCAAGCCCGTGTAGTTGATCTCGCGGATTGTCGGCCGCTCTTTGACGTAGACATGAAGGGTCCAGCCCTTGGGACTCTGTTCGCGCTCAAAACGGATGTCCTCAAAGTAGCCCGTGTTCCAGAGGGCGTTGAAGTCGCGTTCGATGGCAGCTGGGTCGTAGACGTCGCCAGCCTTGCTGAACATACGTGCTTTGACCGTGTCGGCTGGGATGCGATGGTTGCCATGGATTCTAATCTCGACGATCAGGTCTTGCTGGCCGATGACCGGAGCCGCCAAGAGCAGAAGCGCCAACAAGCAGAAAAGACGATGCCAGACAGAGCCTTGCCTCCAAAGTCTTGTAAGGGAAGAAGATGGAGACCAAGCGGAGTCTCTCTGCGAGCGGCCGGGTCGCGAGGCCCACACAGGAATAGCGTGATGCCGACGATGAATCGCAACTACCTCGAAAAATTAGAGTTAGGAAAACGGTAATTATACGGTAGCGAGTGAGAACCGTCCAAGGCAGAGGCGAATTTCTTCCCCTGAAGTCACGCCCGAAAAAGTTCTACTTCAACACAGACGGAATAGAACGTCGCCGCGTTGCCCAAGTCAGTGAGTTTTTCTGAGGTTAGCACGTTGATATTGCCGCCGCCGGGACTGAATCGCGCCCAATCGAGCCGGGCGGCGACGACTCCAGGCGGCACCGCGCCGTCAACCCGGGCCTGGAGTGTGATCTCGCCGCGGGAGTTGAAGGCGCGAATCCGGTCGCCATCGCGGACGCCGCGGGCTTCCGCATCGGTTGGATGCATCTCGAGATCCCCGAGCCATGGTTCCATCGCGCGGACCGATGGGAGATTGGCGAATGATGAGTTGAGATGGTTGTCAGGCTTGCGCGCCAGAAGTTCGAGCGGGAAGCCGGCGGCTTTCGATCCGGATCCGTGGCGCGATTCGTGGGGCGGAGTGAAGGCGACGACCGGATCGAGCCCCTGGCGCTTCAAAGTCTCGCTGTAGAACTCGGCTTTACCGCTGGGCGTCGGGAAATTGCCCTGGGCGAACGGGAGGAAGGGCGCTGCGCCGGCCGCAGAGGAATCAGGGTTCGTATCTGGGCATCGCTTCAGCGATGCCGTAATGCTTTGGCTTTCAGCCGCCCCTTTAGGGGTCGCCGCTGCGAAATTCAGGCGTACGCGGTGTTCGCGTTCCAGTCGATCACGCGTGATCCCTTTGAGTCGTGGGTTGAGTGACTCAAGCGCGCGATCAATCATGGAATCCACGGTTTCGAGGAAACATTCGTCTTCAAAACACATGCGCTCGGCGAGCGCGCGGAACATCTCGACATTCGAGCGGCATTCGCCTACGGGATCCATCGCCTGATTGGAAACCTGCAGGTAGTAGTGCCCGTAAGCCGCCTGCAGATCCTTGTGCTCGAAAAAAGTGGTGGCAGGCAGCACGATGTCGGCGTAGTCGGTGGTGTCGGTAAAAAACTGCTCGTGGACCACGGTAAAGAGGTCGGGGCGCATTAGTCCGCGAACGACTTCGTTGTGATTGGGGCAGACCGCCGCCGGATTCGAGTTGTATACGAAAAGCGCGTGGATGGGCGGCGCGGTCAGAGAGTTGAGCACGCTGCCGAGTTGCACCATATTGACGATGCGAGCGGGGCGCCCCAGGGCCTTCAGCATCAACTCGGGCATTTCGAGCGCTTCCTTATTCAAACCGAAGGAGCCGCTGAGCGACAGCTGAAGTCCTCCGCCAATGTCTTTCCACGACCCGATCAAACAAGGCAGCATGGTGACCGCGCGCATCGACATGCCGCCGCGCTCGGAGCGTTGGATGCCGTAGTTGACGCGGATCACGGACGGACGCTGGGTGGCATACTCGCGGGCGAGTTTGCGAATGTCGTCGGAGGAAATGCCGGTCCAATCCGCAATTTGTTCAGGAGGATACTTCTCGGCGCGAGCCCTCAGGTCTTCGAAGCCCACGGTGTGGCGCGAGACATAATCGGCGTCGAAAAGATTTTCCTTAATGATGACGTGCATCAGGCCAAGAGCGAGTGCGGCATCGGTTCCGGGATGAATCGGCAGATACCAGTCGGCGCACTTCGCCGTGCGCGTGCGGTAAGGATCGATGACCACCAGCTTCGCGCCTTTGCGTCGAGCTTCCTCGATGAAGGGCCACAAATGAACATTGTTGCCATGAATATTCGAGCCCCAGGCGATGATGTAGCGCGAATGCGCAAACTGTTCCGGTTCGGTACCGAGCTTGATCCCAATCACCGACTTCAAGCCTTCTTCGCCGGCGGTGGAGCAGATGCTGCGCTCCAGTTGCGAGGCTCCCAGGCGGTGGAAGAAACGCCGGTCCATGGAAGCGCCATTGAGCGCGCCCAGCGTGCCTCCGTAGGAGTAGGGAAGGATGGATTCAGAGCCGTATTCGGCAACGATTCCGCGCAAGCGATGCGCAATTTCGTCGAGCGCTTCGTCCCAGGAAATGCGCTCCCAAGATTGTGTAGCGCGGGCGCCCTCGCCCGCGGACGCCGTCGATCCCTTGGGCGACACTCGCCGCATCGGATAGAGCACGCGCTCCGGCGAGCACACGCGGTCCAGATACTTGGCGACTTTGGCGCAGAGGAATCCGCGGGTCACGGGATGCTCGGGATCGCCCTGAATTTTGGTGGCGCGGCCGTCTTCGATCGTGATCAGGACGCCGCAGGCATCAGGGCAGTCGTGCGGGCAGGCGGCGTGGACGACACGCTTCATTCACGAATTATAGTAGAGACGGGGCTCGCCCCGTCTCCCGCCGCGAAGGAGACAAGCCGCGTCTCTACTTGAACTCCAACACTTCCTTTTCTTTGGCCTTGCTCATCTCTTCCATCTTCTTGATTTCGTCGTCGGTGAGCTTCTGGATTTCGTCGAGAGCACGCTTCTCGTCGTCCTCGGTGATCTTCTTGTCTTTCATTGCCTTCTTGATGGCGTCGTTGCCGTCGCGACGGATGTTGCGCACCGCGGTGCGATGCTCTTCGAGAATCCGGTGCAGATGCTTGACCATATCTTTGCGGCGCTCTTCAGTGAGCGCGGGAATGGGCACGCGCACAAGTTTGCCATCGTTCATTGGATTCAGGCCGAGGTCGGCGCCGCGGATGGCCTTTTCGATCGCCGCCAGTTGCGACGGATCGAACGGCTGCACGGTGATCATCTGCGGCTCGGGCGCGTGAATCTGGGCAATCTGGTTGAGCGGCATCTGCGACCCATAGTAGTCGACCGAAACCGTGTCGAGCATGTGTACATTTGCCCGGCCGGTGCGCGTGGCGGCCATTTCGCGGCGGAAGTCTTCCACTGCTTTCTCCATGCGCGTCTTGAGTTGAACGTAGGTCCCTTTCAGTGCGGGATTCGCTGCCATGGAGGCTTGTGCCATATCGGGGGCTCCGAAAAATAACAAAAATCAAAACGGTAGATTATAAACTGCCTCTGCCTTTGCCACCCTAAATAAGGAAGCGCGCGGTGGGAAGCGAAACCGCCACGCTATTCTGATCGCGGTCCGTCGTATGTTACAGTTCCGCCGCATCACCACACAAAACCGCTTGATCGCGCAGATTGACGGGCTGCGTTTCGTGGCCATCGCCTGGGTTGGTTTTTTCACATTTACGCCGTTCTTTCGGATCGCGGCGCCGTTCCCGCTCCCCTGCCTTTAGACATCGATTTGCCGAAGCGCGGAGTCGAACTCTTTATTGCCATCAGCGGATTCATACTGCGGGTTCCGCTTTTTCGCTCTTCTTAGAAACGCCCCCCGCAGTGAATCTCAAGCAATACTTCCTGCGTCGCCTGATGCGCCTCGAGCCGCCCTATTTTATCAGCCTGTTTGTAGGGGCTGCGGTACAGTGGGTGACGGTCCGGCGGCCTCTCGGCAATATGGCGCCGCACCTATTGGCGAATTTCTTCTATCTCCACAATCTGAATCTTTGGTGGATTTAGAGGACCCGTAAACACCGCTGCCTGGTCGCTCGAAGTGGAGGTTCTGTTTTATGTGCTCGTTCCGCTGCTGGCTGGACTCTTCGCGATTGCCGTCACTCGTTTACGCCGCATCGTCATCGTTGGATTGATGCTGGCTGTGGAGCGTTCTTGTGCTGATCGAGCGTCCCTGCATGGACAAGGAATGGCCGCAGAAACTACGGCGATTTGTTCACACACTCAGAACGTCGAGCGCTCGCGGGCGACTGCAAGGGAATCCTGCCAAGAGCGCCCAAGGCTCTGACCTTTCCTACGCGCTGACCAGTGACCCGATCTTTTCTCCCAGCACGACACGGCGGATATTGCCCCGCTGGTTCAGGTTGAAAACAATGATGGGCAGGTCGTTGTCCTTGCACAGCGAAATGGCGGTTGAGTCCATCACCTTGAGGCCTTGCCTCAGAACGTCCATGTAGGTAAGTTGCGAAAACTTCTTGGCATCCTTCACTTTCATCGGATCGGCGTCGTAGATTCCGTCTACTTTGGTGGCTTTGAGGATGGCATCGGCCTTGATTTCCATGGCGCGGAGCGAGGCGGCCGTGTCGGTCGAGAAATAAGGATTGCCTGTACCGCCGGCGAAAATGACGACGCGTCCTTTTTCCAGATGCCGCATAGCGCGCCGCCGGATGAAGGGCTCGGCCACCTGGTTCATCTCAATCGCGGTCTGCACGCGGGTGTAGACGTTCTGTTTTTCGAGCGCGTCCTGTAGTGCCAGCGAGTTGATAACCGTAGCCAGCATGCCCATGTGATCGGCCGAGACCCGGTCCATGTCCTTGGCCTGATCGGCAACCCCGCGAAAGAAATTGCCCCCACCCACCACGATCGCCATCTGGATACCGAGAGCGTGCACGTCAGCGAGTTCGGCCGCGACTTCGTGAATGCGTTTGGTGTCGACTCCGAAGCCTTGATCGGCCGCCAGGGCTTCGCCGGAGATTTTTAACAAGATGCGCTTGAAGATGGGAGGCATGAAAAAGCAGGTCCTTCGCATCGCTCAGGATGACAACCAGCTACCAGGAAGCATAAACGAAAGGGACGCCGCAACGCCCCTAAATTATTCGGCTGCTATTTAGCAGCTGGCGTCTCGCCGGCGTCGTTGTCCGGCTTGGTGCTGGTGAAGGCGACGGTAGCAGTCGCGTCGCCGACCTTGAAACGGGCGTAGCGGCGGACGGCGATGTTCTCGCCCAGCTTGCCCACCTTGGCGGCGATAAGCTGCGAAATGCTGATGGTCTGGTCCTTAATGAAGGGCTGCTCGAGCAGGCAAACCTCTTCGTAGAACTTTTCCATCTTGCCAGCGACCATCTTCTCGGCGATGTTCGAGGGCTTGCCGCTGGCGATCGCCTGAGCCAGATAAATGTCTTTCTCGCGCTCGAAGGCTTCCGGCGTGACATCTTCTTTCCGGACGAACTTCGGATCGCTCGCCGCAACGTGCATGGCGATGTCGTGCACCAGCTCTTTGAAGTCGTCGGTGCGCGCCACGAAATCGCTTTCGCAGTTGACTTCAACCAGCACGCCAATTTTGCCGCCGGCGTGAATGTAGCAGCCCACCGAACCTTCGCTCGTCACACGCGCCGCTTTCTTGGCTGCGACTGACACACCCTTCTTGCGCAGCAGCACGATCGCCTGCTCCAGATCGCCTTTGGCTTCGGTCAAGGCGTGCTTGCAATCCATCATTGGTGCTCCGGTTTTTTCGCGGAGATCTTTTACTTGCGCAGCGGAAATGTTTGCCATAGTAGTGCTCATTAAAATTTCCCTTCGGGAACTAACCATTATAAAACTCGACCCGCGCACAGACAGGCTGCGCGGGTCAGACTTGGCGATTGCGAATTCCGAACGGCAGCCCCTGAAGGGGCCTCTAATTTCGGATGGCTCCTAGTTTCGCTAAAGCGATACGCTGATACAAAACTCGCGATACGAAACTCGCAATTACGAACCCGGTTCGATTTCGCAACTCAATCCACTAGAACCAGCAGCTAGAACCGACGCGTCTCGGCCTGTAGCTCGTCGACGTCTTCCGTGGCGGCTGAGGGACGCTTGCGCGTGCCCTTGCCCAGCACGTCTTCCATGCGGATCTCTTCACCTTCGGGCCCCGCAGCGGCAACGGCGGTTGCGTCTTCGGCTGCGACCTCGGCGAATATGGGTTCATCGACCGCAGCCGCGACCACCGGCTCGGCCTCCGCCACCGCCTGAATGTCCGCCATCTGCTTGTCGTCCCGCGCGTGGACGCCCTCGGCAATCGACTCCGAAATCTTGGACGTGAACAGCCGGATCGCCCGCAGCGCGTCGTCGTTGCCCGGAATCACGTAATCCACTTCACTCGGATCGCAGTTCGTGTCGACCACGGCGACCACGGGGATGCCCAGTTTGCGCGATTCGCGCACCGCGATCTGCTCTTTATTCGAATCGATCACGAAGATCGCATCCGGCAACCGCGTCATGTTCTTGATGCCCGCGAGATTCGCCTGCAGGTGCTTGCGCTCGCGCTCGAGCTTGATGACTTCTTTCTTCGGAAGCAGATCGTAACGGCCATCGGTGGCCATCTCGTCGAGTTCCTTGAGCCGCTTCACGGACTTCTGCACGGTGACCCAGTTGGTCAACAGTCCGCCCAGCCAGCGCTGGTTCACGTAGAACATCGAGCAGCGCTGCGCCTCTTCGGCAATTGCGTCCTGCGCCTGGCGTTTGGTGCCCACGAAGAGAATGATTCTGCCCTCGGCGGCCAGGTCCTGCACGAATTTCGACGCTTCCTTGAACATCTTCAGCGTCTTCTGCAGATCAATGATGTAGATACCATTGCGCTCGCCAAAGATGTACTCCTTCATCTTTGGGTTCCACCGCTTCGTCTGGTGCCCGAAGTGAACGCCTGCTTCGAGCAACTCCTTCATTGTGATGTTTGCCAATCAACCTCCTCAGTTGTTCTGCATCCGGACACTGAAAGGCCCCGGATTGCCATTCCCGTCCACCCCATCTCAGGGGAGGTGGGGGGGATGAATTTAACACCTAGAACCGGTCGTTTGTCGTTGGTCGCTAGTCGTTCGCAAACGACCATCGACTAACGACCATCGACTATCTCTTACTGAACTGGAACCGTTTCCTTGCGCCCTTCTGTCCATACTTCTTGCGCTCTTTGGCGCGGGGGTCACGAGTCACCATGCCCTCGGCCTTGAGCTTCGCACGGAGTTCAGCATTGAACTCCATGAGCGCGCGCGTGATGCCAAGGCGCACTGCATCGGCCTGTCCGGAAACTCCGCCGCCGCACACATTTGCCAACACGTTGAAAGTGGCCGCGCGGTCGGTCGAGACCAGCGGCCGCTTCGCCGCGATGCGCTGCGAGGGCGTCACAAAGTACTCATCGAACGCCTTGCCGTTAACCTTGAATTCGCCGCTGCCGGGGCGAAGAAAAACCCGCGCGATCGCCGTCTTGCGGCGTCCGGTTCCGTAGTATTGAACAATCTCTGCCATTTAAGCCTTCAGCACTCCGCCGTCAGCATTCAGCTAACCCCGCGGTGCTTAACCTTTCCAAAATTCTGCCGTGCGTTTTCCTAACACCCGGAACCTGACACCTGAGACCTTGCTTCTTACGCAAACACCTTCGCTTCCGGCTTTTGCGCCTCGTGCGGATGCTTGTCGCCGCGGTAAACTTTCAGCTTCGTAAACATCTGCTTGCCCAGTTTGTTTTTGGGGAGCATGCGCGACACGGCGTCTTCAATCACCAGCTCCGGCTTGCGGACCATCCGCTTCTTCATCTCTTCCGAGCGCAGTCCGCCCGGATACCCAGTGTAGCGGTGATACACCTTTTGATCAGCCTTCGTGCCGGTGATCTTGATTTTCTCGGCATTGATGATCACCACGTGGTCGCCAGTGTCGATAAACGGCGTGTACTTCGGATTTTCTTTGCCGATCAGAATACGAGCTACGCACGAGGCGAGGCGGCCAAGCGGAAGCCCGCTCGCATCCACCACAAACCACTTACGCGCAATATCTCCCTCTTTCGGGAAATAGGTTGACATCGGAAATCTCCCTGAACTTTAAAGACCGCTATAAGAACGAAGACCGCTGAGTGCCCTAAGCAATATCTATCCACGCAGAACGCGCGCTAGGTGTTCCAGGCGGGCAGCCGCAGGACTTCCACTTCACTTCCAAAGACATTCAGGATAGCCCAGCCGCGAGGCAGTTGTCAACGAAGAGGTTCAGTAGCAAGGGGTTACCGATAGATGCTGGGTTCCCCAGTAGACCTTCGTGCTCCTTGCGGTGAGGAATTTGACTTACTTTCCCTCAACCGACTTCAAACACCGCCCGTAGAGCTCCAACAAATGGGCTGCGTAATCCTCGGGTTTGTCGGCCGCACTGGAACCCTGAAAGCCGACTCCGGTCCCAGTGGTTTTGCCGTACCCGGTGGTCATGGCGATAAATTTCATGAGGTCAAGCGCGATGTCTTCGTCGCGGCGGGAGCCTAGAGGAAGAGTGGCCGTTTCCATGATAAAAACTCCTCGTACAGGGTGAAATCCGCCGGTGTTACCGGCCCTGCCGCGATGATAGCAGAAGCGTCGGGGATGGCGGTGAGCAGCGCTTCGCCGTCGAGTCCGCCGGGTTTACGCTGACTAATGCAGATGCTCGTACTCCGCCTTCGCTTCCTTCAGGATGGGGACATCGGGGTCCGCATCCTTCCACAGCGCAAAAAAATCCTGATACGCGGCTCTGGCTTTTGCCGTGTCGCCAGTCATTACATACGCCCGGCCTAGACCCAGCTTGGCCAGCGAATGGTTGGGACTCGTCGGCTCGATCCCGCAATGCTCTATCATCTTCTGAAATTCCGCCGCCGCTTCCGCGCCGCGCTTCGCCTGCAGGTAGGCCAGGCCGCGAATGTACACCGGGAGGAGCTCCTGGTTAAAGCCCAATTCGTACGGCGTTGTTGCCTGCAGCGCCGCGATCGCCTTCTCGGGCGTCTTGCGATCCATCTCCATTAACGCCTGCACGATGGGAATGCTTACCTGATGCAGCAGCGTGTCGTCAGGAAAGCGGTGGCCAAGGCCGTCCGCGATGCTTTGGGCACGGCTTACATCCCCAGTCATGGCCAGTGCCACCGCCACTGATTCCATATTGCGGCGGCCATGCGCCAAAGCGGAACTGGACGCAGCCAGCTCTTTGGCTTTCGAAGCGTTCCCCACTTGGGCCTGCCTCACCGCAAAACCGGCTTGCGTGTCGGCTGTCGTCTCCTTGAAACCCAGACGGTCGCTCACCTGCACTGACCGCTGCACCAATCCCTCAGCCTTCTGCATTTGCCCTCGTGCAGCGGCAGCATCTGCCATCGAGATGAGCAGCAAATATTCGCTGGGCTTCCCCGCCGCCCAAGTTACTTGTCCTTGCATCCCATCGGCATCACCATTCAAGAAAGCCAGCTCGTAGAGCGATTCGTGGATGAACAGGTTGTCCGCCTTGGCAGCGACTGCCTGTTGCAGAATGGAGCGCGACTCCTCTACACGGTTCAGCGCCATGTACGGTTGAGCCGCGTGCTCGTAGCCAAAGGGGGCGTTGGGCTCGAGGCGCGTGAACTGGTTGGCCAGCGGGATAGCCTTCTCGTAGTCGCCGTAAAAAAGGCTGTATATCAGCGCCAGGTTGGGATAGGGGTTGGAGTTATTCGGATACGTCTTGATAGCCAACTCCAGAGTTTCCTTGTCTTTCTCGATGTCTCCGTTCGCCGTATAGAAATGATCGGTAATGTAGAAACGCTCGCGTTCGCTCACCCGTTCCCGCAGATCGAATGCCTCCTTGGCCTCTTCCACCGATCGATCTTCCTCGCCAAGGTTGTTGTAAATGGCCGCCAGCCGGGCATGAGCCATGGCAAAATTCGGATCGAGCTCGACGGCGTGCTGGAACAGAGGGATAGATTCGGCCTCGTTTCCGCCGTTGCGCATCTCGTCAGCGGCGGCGAACGCCTTCAACGCCTCGAGCGACGACGTGGTCGCTTCGGTCACGGGCGTGTCGAACTTCTGAATCGACGCCAGCGACTCCCCCAGCTTTCCTCGCAGACTGGACGCCGCTTTACCCACCGCCGGGAGCACAGCCTCTTTGCTGGCTGCCGTTATCTGCTCGCGCGCGAGTGAATCGCCGGTCGCGCAATTGGTGGCGTCGAGCGCCACCACGTATTGGCTGCCGAGCGTTGTAATCGATCCGCTCAGCATGGCCTTGATGTGCTCGCGTTCGCAGATCTCGCGTGCGACACTGCCGGTGACTCGCTCGTCCGCGCCGCGTCCCATGAACTGCAGCGCCTTGCGGATCGTCCGATCGGGCACGAGGTTCAAATACGGCGACTGCTCCAGCTGTACTGCGAGCGCTTGTTTCAACGTCCCGTCGAATACGGGGTCGCCCGTTGTGTTGACAAAATCCGCCAGCAGGATGGAATCCTTCTCGGTCAGGGTGCGGGTGGAACGCGACCGCCAGTAGAGGCCGCCAGCGATAATCGCCACCACAGCGAGTCCAGTTGCCACCCAAACCCATGTGGGGACGGACGCATTCGTCCGTCCAGCCGAGCGCTGCGAGGCCGGCTCGTGTGGCGCGGAGACTCCTGTCCGCGTAGCCGACACCGGACCCGCTCCAGCTGGACTACTCGATCGTGGACTCAATGGTTGAGAAGAATCTCGGGCCTCGGCCTCGGGTGGCTCTTCCGCCACAATCTTCCGCCCCGACTCCGTATCCCGCTTCAGCCGCTGCAGTTCCGCCCGCATCTCAGACGCATGCTGATACCGCAGGTCCCGGTCCTTCTCCAGAGCCCGGTTGATGATGCGCTCCAGTTCGGAAGGAATTTCCGGATTCAATCGAATCGCAGAAGTAGGCGCCCGCTCCAGAATCGCATTAAAAATCACCGCCGAAGTATCGCCCCGGAACGGCAGCGTCCCCGTTGCCATCTCGTAGAGCACCGCTCCAAACGAGAACAGATCGCTGCGTGCGTCCAATTCCTTGCCCTTGGCCTGCTCCGGCGACATATACGCCACCGTGCCGAGTGCCGTCCCCGGACTGGTCAGATGCTGCTCGTCCATTGTCGGGAGGGTCGCATCTTTTTCGCCGCGCGCGGGCTGCCCTGACACCTTCGCCAGGCCAAAGTCCAGAGCTTTGGCGTGCCCGCGCTTGGTCACGAAGATATTCGCGGGCTTGATGTCGCGGTGCACGATGCCTTCTGCATGCGCCGCATCCAGCGCGTCGGCAATTTCTATGCCCAGCGACAGTAGCCGATCGGACTCCAGTGGACGCCCGGAGATGACGTGCTTGAGCGTCACCCCGTCCAGGTATTCCATGGCAATGAATGCCCGGCCCTCGTGCTCTCCAATGTCGTAGATGGTGCAGATGTTCGGATGGTTCAGAGCGGAGGCGGCCTGTGCTTCCCGCTGAAATCGCGCCAGCGATTGCGGGTCTCTGGATACCTCCTCTGGCAGGAACTTCAAGGCGACAAAGCGCCGCAGGCGCGTGTCTTCCGCTTTGTAAACCACGCCCATCCCGCCGCCGCCCAGTTTCTCGATGACGCGATAGTGCAGGATGGTTTGGCCGATCATTAGAGTTGGAGTCAGCGCCCAATCTTACGGGGACGAAATAGGCAAGTCAATGAAATGAGGGGATAGGAGGTAGAGCATTTTGAAACTGCCCTCGTTACCGAGTAGTAAACAAAAAGGCTGAAGAAATGGGACGGCTCGGGGCCACGATCAGGCTACTTTATGATTGTCGTTGAGAGTGTGGTGGAGGATCGCTTCGAGCAGGCAGCGGCTTTCGGTTTGGGCGGTGGTGAGATGCGCTCGCATCTTGTCACAAAGCGCCATCAATTCATCAACCTTGACGACAATGCGCTGTTGCGCCATAGGCCGACATCGGCTTTTCGCCAGCTGCTGCTGGCGTTATGCGAAAGATTGCGATGAATGCATTAGGTTCGGTTTGGGCCGGCCCTAGTTCCGATGGATCGATCTCTTGCCACCAATGGCTATAGCCGATTATCGCTGACCTGCAATCGACCAGTTCAAGTGTGGGGAGAGGTTTTGGCTCGGGCGCTGGTGCGGAAGCTGAAGGAGCAGTCGGGGTTCCATAAAAATTCTGAGTAACACTTCCTCCGGTTGCGGTGGCGCTTGCATTGCCGCTGTCTCTTCTGAGGGAAATCGGCTCGATTTTTTTATCTTGTTGAAATAGTAGGCAACTACGAAACCAACTAATCCCGCGCCGCCTATGATGAGAGCGCGGGCGTGGTTGCTCGCCGTGTAATCGTAAATTGCCGCCGCAATCAGACTGACAGATACTCCCATAAATAGAGCTGACCAAATGTGCGCCCTCTTTTCGCGGACGCACTCCTGTGCTAGATTGGAGTCGTCCCATCGCTCTACAATTGAGGAAGGCCAGATTCGCGGTCTGACATCGCAAAACTGTTCGCCAGCGAAATGTCCACGCGCGTCGCCCACAAAGCTATCCAGATTCACGGCGGCAACGGCTATAGCCGCGAGTATCCCGTTGAGCGCAACTATCGCGATGCCAGCATCACCGAAATCTACGAAGGCACCAGCGAAATCCAGCGCCTAGTGATCGCCTCGTGGGCCCTCCGCTCTTAAGGTTACCGCCCGTGGTTCAGGGTTGAATCTGGACTTCGTGAAGGTGTTGGCCGCTCTTGCTTCACTCACTTTATCTCAGGCAACCAGATGTCTTGATCGACATATGCAGCTAGGGGGGTGCCTGCCGCAATCTCTACGTCCTTCCCGTGCTTGATCAATCCGATAGGCCCGAAAAGAACTGTAAGCGCAACTGTGGCACCAGTTTTCCCTTCGCCCTCACGCCCTTTAGAGCCTCGCAGGCGAATGTGATTGCTTCCAGCTATCAGATACTGAATCTGTATGCTTAGTTCCCCGGGCTTGCCCATCATTCCAGCCTTTTTGGCGACGGACACCGTCGCAACTGCATGAGCGCCTTTCGCTATCACCAAGGAATCATCCAATTTAAGGTCCTGGTCCAGCACAAACTCTACTGGGTCACCCTCGTGGGCAGTCTTTGAATTGACGGCGGCAACGAACTTGAGCAGCACCTCGGAGCTATCTCTTAGTAGGCAGCCGTTTGCAGTGCAATTGGGTTTCGATAAATCGACCGCGGCTCCTCCAGCAACTGCCGCTGCCCCGCGCGCGGCTTCGGTTGCAGCCGATGGTTTATCCGCTTGCGCCGAAAGCATAGCTTCCATAACGGATGAATCGACCCCTGCGTTCTTGAGCTCAACGAGCGTATGCGCGGAAACGTCGAAGTCTGTACTGCTCGACCTGATCGCCTTGATTATTAGGCTCGGGGCAAAGCCCTCTTTTGTCATCGTCAGGATATCTGCGTTAGTCAGCGCTTTTTGCGTTTGAGCTAATGTTGGTAGACAGCAAGCTGCAAAAACAAACACCAAAAATAAACGCACTCTCCCATTCATGATTTACCTCCGCCGCTATTACCGGATTCTAATATAAGTCGCCGATAGCTGCTGAGGAAACGTTGTAGCGATAGCTGGTGCGCGGCTCTATAACCCAGCTAGATTTGTGGATCCTGCTGGTAGGTTGTATTTAACTGACGATGTTATTTTCCTCGTGGCAGGTGGTATTTCCGGGGTCGCAGCTCAAGCAACTTCCGATTTGTTAACTGACAAACCATTTAATCCTTGGGTTTATATTGATCAGGCTTTTATTGGCGCTTATACCGGATGGGTCGTGGGAAATTGTGTTGAATCAATCGTATGTGCCGCAAGCTTTGGTGCTGCTGCTGGAAGTCTTTTTGCCACTTCGACGGTCAGCGGGATCCGAGGCGAGGCGGTAACTCCGTGCCAAGCGATCAGGTCGCTGGCATACGGCGGCCTACTCGGATCAAGTTGCCCATTTCTCGCGGCGACTTAGTGTCCAATGTGATTGGTGGTAGCGTTGCGGCAGTTGAGGGAACGATCGCCGACGAGGGTTCCCAGGCGGCGGTTGGCTGTACCGGTAGCCCAGCCTCAAACACTCAGGACTCAGAATGCACACCGCAATCGAAATGGAATCCATTAAACGATGGATTTCATCGATCTCGGGGGGGGGCGCTCTGGAGGATCCTCCTTCCCTCCTCCCCTGCGCGCCCACTATGACATCTGGGTCGCTGTCTACGGAGTGCCTGTGCCGCGCGATGACTCGGCGGAAGCAGACTTGTTCCGGATGCTGATTCGCGACCTTTCGATAGGTGGGGTGATAAGGCAACCCAGGGAATCGGACTACGGAGGACGATTCCTCAAAAAAAACGAGGCCGCCTCGAAGGGTGGCCGCTTCGACTACGATGGAATCGGCGTTCGAAGACACAAAGCAATATGTCCTCACGGAACTTGGCTCGCAATTCGTTCATTACACGATGACAGAACTTGTGAGACGGCTTGAGCCTGGTGGAGTGGGAGAAAAGAAGTGAGGCACTACAACTCCGCGTCTGTTTTGACTAGCGCGGCAAGAAATGTCCCGAGTGTCGTCTGAATACCAACAGGCGAGTTCGAAAATCGTAAAACATGATTTTAGTGCGCAGCCCTTAGAACGTAAGTTCCTGGTTGAACCAGAGATAGGTCATCATGCCCTGGGGGTAGGCGATAGAGCGTAGGTGTCCTCGAAATACCAAGCGGTCAAATCCTGAGAGTGTGTCGGCAATCTTGTCCTGGTGTTTAGCGTTGCCGGAGGTTATCGCGACCTCGACTTCCGAATCTGGTTCTTCACCAATTACTACTCGGTCAGTCCGGAGATGCTCTCAAAAATACCGGGCAAAGGCGCTGCTTACATGATGGGCTTTACCGACAGCGAGGGTGCGCCGTTGTCGGGTGGCGACAGCTATCGGCTGACTCTGCCGCCCCGTATCCCGGCTGCCATCTTCTGGTCTGTGACGCTCTATGACGCAGCAAATGCTTCAGGTCTGGCGAACGGGCAGCCTTTCCCCTCGCTGGGTTCGCGGGACAAGCCCGCTCAGAAATGGTGACGCAGCACGGACATCTACTTCGGATCAAAGGCACTTCAGGGGAAAAGAAGCCAACTGGCTAGCGACGGTGCCGGGCAAGGGATATTTCGCTATCATCAGGCGCTACGGTCCGACCGAAGCGGCTATCGACAAGAGTTGGACGCCGGAGACATCGAGAAGGTCAAGTGACTGCGACAGTCAACTGCTGTGAACACGAGTTTGAGAGACAAAAACCGCAACGAGCATTGCAGTCAATGTGGCGAACGCTCTCCTAACTAATCTCGACTTCATGCGGCAAACCTCCTTCTGTAGCTGGAACGTCCTGATGGTAACGCTAGGATTGTTCCCTCGCCGCTTCCAACTTCCGATCCCGCTCGGTGAAAATCTCCTGCTGATGCCCGCCGAGCATGTCTCTCGGCGTGATGTATCCGATGGCACTGTTCAGACGGATGTCGTTGTAATGGTCTACATCCCCACATGTTTATCAATTGATTAACATTGATGTGTCATTTCAAATCTCCTATCCCGTCAATGAAATGAGTCGGTGGAGGGACTTCCACAACGAACTGAGCGCCCTACCCGACCTCCACCAGCCCATAACTGAGCGCCCAGCGCGACCGCATTTCCCGAAGCGCCCGATCAATCTCGTCTTTTGATATTTCGGGATTCGGCCCCGAGACCACAAAAGCAGCCTCGTGTTTAGCCGCTTCCAGCAGTTGGCGGTCGCGGATGATATTGGCCACGCGGAAGCTAGGAAGACCCGCCTGCTTCGTTCCGAAAAATTCGCCGGGTCCGCGCAATTCGAGATCGAGTTCCGCGATCTGGAATCCGTCGTTCGAGCGGACCATAGCGTCGAGTCGCCGCGCGCCTTCTTCGGAAACTTTCCCGTCGTGCATGAGCACACAATAAGACTTCGCCGCGCCCCGGCCGATGCGTCCGCGCAACTGGTGGAGCTGCGCTAATCCAAAGCGGTCGGCGTGCTCAATCACCATGACGGTAGCGTTGGGAACATCGACGCCAACCTCGATCACCGTGGTCGCGACAAGAATTTCGATCGTGCCCTGCTGAAATTCGCGCATCGTACGTTCTTTTTCGTCGGTGTCGAGCCGGCCATGCAGCAACCCGACATGCAGGCTGGGAAAAATCTTATCCCGCAACTGCCGGTGCATCTGCGCGGCGGCCTTCACTTCGCGAGCTTCCGTATTCGCTGGGTTCTCCTCGATCACCGGATAAACCACGTAGGCCTGATGTCCGGCGCCGATCTGCTTGCGAACAAAACTCCACACTTCGGGCGCGCGCTCGTCGGGGAGCGAGCGGGTGACCACCGGAGTGCGTCCCGGCGGAAGTTCGTCAAGCACCGAGATATCAAGATCGCCGTAGAGAGTGAGCGCAAGTGTGCGCGGAATGGGCGTCGCCGTCATCACCAGCACATCGGGCTCAGGGTCTGATCCAGCGGAGCGCCGGGCGTTTCCGCACGGCGAGACGGGGCGGAGCTCCGTCACCACACGAGCTTCGTCTGATTTCTTCATCAGCTTCAGCCGTTGCATGACTCCGAAGCGATGTTGCTCGTCCACGACCACCAGGCCTAACTTCTCGAATTCGACGCGATCCTGAATCAGGGCGTGCGTTCCGATGATCAGTTGCGCGTTGCCTTGTGCGATGTGGCGGCGCACGTTGCGTTTGCGATCCTCTTCGAGCGAGCCGGTCAGCAGCACGACGCGGTATCCGGCGCGTTCGAGAATCTGGCGAGCGGAAAAATAATGTTGCTGCGCCAGAATTTCCGTCGGCGCCATTAACGCGACCTGGTAGCCGTTCTCAATGGCAATGATCGCGGCCTGGAAAGCCACAATCGTTTTGCCCGATCCCACGTCGCCCTGCAGCAGACGCCGCATGGGGCAAGGTGTCTGCATGTCGGTGGCGATCTCTTTCAGCACCCGCTTCTGCGCCGCCGTCGGATGAAACGGCAGTATCTTCTTGATAGCCTCACGAACGACATCGTTAAGCTGAAAGGCGATTCCGGTTTGTGCCTTCTGCTCGCGGCGCTTAAGTTCGAGGCCCAGTTCGATGAAAAACAGCTCATCGAAGATCATTCTTATATGCGCCGCCGTGCGCGAGGATTGCAGGTCGGCAAAACTTTCGCCCGCATCGGGCCAGTGAACTTTAAACAACGCTTCCCGCGGAGACACCAGGCTCAAATGCGTGCGCACTGCAGCCGGGATTGGATCGGGAAGATCCGGACTCAAATTTTCCAGCGCCCCGCGAATAATGCGTCGGAACCAGCGCGGCGTAAGTCTACCCTGGCCAGTCGATTCATAAATCGGAACAATGCGTCCAATTTCGAGCGAGGCAGCGGCTTTCTTCTCCGCCTCTTTTTCGGCCGCCTCGGTGCCGCCCTCGTCATTAATAATATTGATGTCGCCGAGAATTTCGAATTGTGGCTGCACGATCTGCAGTTCGCCGTCGCGGCCCTCTTCGACCTTGCCGTAGAGCGCCAGCATCTGTCCGGGTTGGAAGCGGTCCTGAAGATACGTGGCGTTAAACCAGATACACTTCAGCCGTGTGCGACCCTGGCCGACCGTGAGTTGGAAGATGGGGGCTCGGCGCGTGCGAAACAGTCCAGAGTTGCAGACTTCAGCAATCACCGTCGCCATTTCGCCGGCGCGCAGTTCGGCAACCGAGCGCGGGTTCAGCCGGTCTTCATAGCGGAAAGGCAGGTAGTGCAGCAGGTCGTCGACGGTTCGAATATCCTTGGCGGCAAGGATCTCGGCCAGGCGCGGGCCAATGCCTTTGACAAACTGCACTGGAGTGGACGGGTCCAGCATCGTAAGCGATGTTAGCAGGAGCAGTGCCTTGTGCAAGGACACCCCAGTAAACCTGTCGTGCAAGAACGGTTCGTATCCGAGCATGCCTTCAGGCATGCCGAAAACTGCGGTGACAAACCACGATGAAGAATTTTCTCGACGCGCTCGCGGCGGTGCTCGCAGGCAACGCGATCTACTATTTGCTCATGCCGCATCTGCCCGCGGTGGCGAGGCACAGGCTTTTCCGCGAAGACTGGGGTCTGCTGCTGGATTTCGCGATCTGCACCGTGATCTTTGCAGCGGTGAAATATGCGCGGCGACATGAGCAATGATTTTTTGGGGACGCGGCTTGGCGCTGCCGGGACGAGGCTAGCCTCGTCTTACACAAAGGCTGCGCCGGCCGCGAAATCATCAAGTAAACTCATCGTCATGTTCGGGTGCACTCCATGCTGAAGCCGCGCGCATCGATTGCCGGGCTGAGTCCGTACCGTTCGCCCATCGTGAGCCGCTCTGGGCTGAGTCTCGATCTCAACGAGAGCATGGCTGGATGCTCGCCACGCGTGCTGGCGCGGCTGCGCTCGCTCTCGGCGGCCGACGTGTCGCTGTATCCGCAGCGCGAAATTGGCGAGCGGCTGGTCGCGGATTTCCTCGGCCTCGCGCCCGAGCAGGTGTTGCTCACCAACGGAGTCGATGAGGCACTGTCGGTGCTCTTTGCAACGTACTTGGGGCCGGGCGACGAATTGCTCTTTGCCGACCCGACGTTCGTGATGTATCCGATGCTGGGCGACGCGCTCGGAGCGAAAGTAGTGCACCTGCGGTCGCGCGAGGACCTCGCGCTTCCCGTTGCCGATTTTCTGGCTGGTGTATCGCCGCGCACCCGGGTGATCGTGATCGCGAATCCCAACAATCCCACCGGCCTGGAGGCTCGGCGGGCGGACCTTGTAAAGATTGCTGAAGCGGGGCCCGATGCGGCGGTGCTGATCGACGAAGCCTACTTCGAGTTTTGTGGCGAGACCCTTATCCCAGACCTGGCCAGTCATCCGAACCTGTTCGTCGCGCGCACCTTTTCGAAAGTCTATGGACTCGCCGGCCTGCGCCTGGGCGTGCTCACCGGCGCGGCGGAGCAGATCGACTACCTGCGGCGGTTCTGCTTGCCCTTCAATATGAATGCCGCGGCGCTCGCTTGCCTGGAAGAGGCGCTGGCGGATCAGGCGTTCGTGCACGACCACGTGGCGCAGGTGAAGCAGGGCCGCGAACAGCTGGCCCAATTGTTCAGCGAGCTGGGCCTCCGCTTCTGGCCGAGTCAGACGAACTTCGTTCTAGTGCGGGTCGGTACAACCGCGAAGGCATTCGTGGCTGCGATGCGGCGGCGCGAGATTCTGGTCCGCGATTCATCGGCCAACCCAGGTTGCGACGGATGCGTTCGAATCACCGTCGGGACTCCCAGTCAAGGGGATGGAGTGTTGCAGGCCATTCGCGAGGCGATCGCGGAAGTCCGCCGCTCCTGATCGTGGAGAGGCGGACGTCCCCGCCCGACCGCGATGCTTCCGCGGGCGCACCTGGGACGGGTGAGGCGCCCGTCGCTGCACCGGCCCCAAGCGTGCAAACAGAGCCCAGAATCGGGCAACATATCCCCATGACCACGATTCTGCTCCTGACCCTCTCCAACATCTTTATGACCTTCGCGTGGTATGGCCATCTGAAATATCGCCACGCACCCCTGTTCAAGATCGTCGTCATCAGTTGGCTCATCGCTTTCGCCGAATACTGTTTCCAGGTGCCCGCCAACCGCATCGGCTCTTACGAGTTCGCCACGGCGCAGTTGAAGACCATCCAGGAGGTCATCACGCTAACCGTGTTTTCGATCTTCTCGGTTCTATATCTTCGTGAACCACTGCAGTGGAACTATCTCGAGGGCTTTGCCATGATGATCGGCGGGTCGCCTTCGCCGTCGTTTTCAAGAAATGGTGAGGCAGTCGGACCGAAATGCACTTGTCGTACGATAATATGCATGCGAAGAGATCCAAACGCGCCGCCAGTAGCTCCGCAAAGATTGGCCGATCTGCCTGGTAGATGCCAGCGTCTCGCTGAAACGGCTCTTACCCGAACCTGATAGCGCCGCTGCCGATCTTCTTCTCGAAAAATTCCTGAATGATGAAGTTGAACTCATGGCTCCCGACCTCATGCTGGTGGAGGCGGCAAGTGCGCTCTGCAAGCGCGTCATGATTCGTAAGGAGCTGTCCGCCGACGAGGCGACGCTGATCTACCGAGACTTGCTTACCCGCCGCTTACACTCAGTCCTTCCGGGACGGCAGCGGACGCGGCTCTTCAAGTCGCATTGAAACACAGTTTCACTCGGTCTACGACGCCCTCTACTGCGCGCTCGCCATCCAGCGGCACGGTGAATTCGTGACCGCCGACCGGACGCTTGCCAACAAATTGCGCAGCGTCTTCCCATTCGTTGTTTATCTTTCGGCATTCAAACCATAAGCATCATCCGCGGGCCATATCGGCTGGCCGCGAAAGCTCGGGTTGCCCTAGTCTCCGCCGCCTGTCTTTTGCGGATCGGTTTTCGCGATGGCCGCGGCCGCGATCTGGGCAACGTCCAGTAACTCCGGCGGATCGTCAGTCGCCGCCGCCAATCCGTCGCGCAACATCGAGTTGCAGAACGGACAGGCCGCCGCGACCACGCTTGCGCCTGTTGCCACCAGTTCCTGGGCACGCTCCAAATTGACGCGTTTGCCCGTCTCTTCTCCCAAAAACATCAAGCCACCTCCGCCGCCGCAGCAGAAGCCGCGTTCGCGCGCCCGCGGCGGATCCACCACCTGCCCGTAGCGCGCAATCACCTCGCGCGGCTGGTCATACACTCCGCGATATCGTCCCAGGTAGCAGGCATCGTGAAACACCATGCTCTTCTGTTCTTCCAAGGCAGGCGGCAGCTTGTCTTGGTAGCGCGCGAGTAACTCGCTGTGGTGCTCGATGTCCACGGTGCCGCCATGCTCCTTCCAATCCACACCCATGGTGCGCACGCAGTGCGGGCAGATCGAAACCATTTTCTTCACTCCCGCCTCTCGGATCTGTTCCAGGTTTCCCTGCGCCAATTCGCCGAACAGATAATCGTTGCCCAGCCGCCGCACCGGATCGCCATTACACTTCTCCTGGCGCAGAACTCCGAAGCTGATGCCCAGGTAACGCAGCACCTCGACCAGCGCCAGCAGAATCTTTCGGCCGTTCGGATCATATGATCCCAGGCACCCCATCCACAGGCAGTATTCCTGGGTCCCGTCGAAATATGGCAGGCCGTTCTTCTCGATGAATTTTCCGCGTTCGGAGGGCGGGAACCCCAGCGCATTACCGTTGCGCTCGAGCGTGTTGAACAGGTCGCCGCCGTGACTGTTGTCCCACTTGCCAGTATTCACCGCGCCGCGCCGCAGACCCACGATCAACGGCAGGTGCTGAATGCCCACCGGGCATTGGAACTCGCAGGCTCCGCAGGTGGTGCACTGGAAAACCGCTTCCATGGAAAGGAACTTACCCAGCAGCGGTTCGCTGCTCTGCGGTCCGAACTCTTGCAGGTAATGCCGCGTGCCCAAAATAATCTCTTTGGGATTCAGAATCTTTCCCGTGTTGTTGGCAGGACAATGTTCGGTGCAGCGGCCACACTCGACGCAGCTGTAGGCTTGCAGACTGGCAATCCGGGTCAGATCCTTGCCGGTGTCGAGACCGAAATCTTCATCGCCGACTAACGGCGGAATTTTGCTGAAGCCGTCGCGCTCCAGAAATACCGTGAACGGGCTCAGCACCAGGTGCAGATGCTTGGTGTCGGGAATCAGCGGCAGAAAAACCAGGAGCACCACCGTGTGCGCCCACCACAACGGCCAAGCCGCCGCGCTGCCTTCGGGCACCCAGAATCTGGCCAGATAGGTGATCATCAACGCGAAAATCAGGAATGCGATCAGGCCAGATTCCGGAGACAGAGGCTCGAGCCATTTCGGCCGGAGGACAAACCGGCGGAAGGCCAGCGCCGCGATCGAGACGGCCACGGCCACGGCGAATACGCCTGCAAACAGAAAGTAAAAACGAGAGAAGCCGCCATCAGAAAGGAAGCCCACGCCGAATGCTGCGGCGAAGTGGTTGAGCGTCACCAGGGCGAAAACGCAGAAACCCCAGAACACAAACGCATGCGCCAGGCCAGGCAGCGGCCTCTGGGCAATGACGAGTCCCTGCGCCGCCACCTCCCAGAGCACTTTGCGGATGCGGGGGCCAATGGGTCGCAATTGGAAGTCGGCGTCCGGCTTCGATGCCAGGATCGTACGTACAGCTGCGCCGAACTTCCGCCAAAACAGAAACACCGAAACGCAGATAGCGATGAGCAGGACGAGTCGTCCCGGCCAGTTCATACAGGCATGTCTCCGGATAACCCGACAGTCTAACGCCGCTGTTCCCGATGCACCAGCGCAACGGTCACGGAGGAACGGCCACGGAGGAGCGAGTCCGCCGCCACATCCAGCATTAAGATTAAGAGGTTTCCCCTCAGCCCGCCGACCAGCGCGACCAGCGCGCCCGGCACTGTCTGGACCTTTACCCCAGGTGTATACTCTAGGAGTTATTTTCCCCCGGAATTCAGTCTTTCAGTCTTCGGCTGGGCACGGAGCGCGGTTCATTAATTCTTAGAGCTCCGTGAATAGAACGCTGGCACGGGGCCCCTAATATCATTCGCCCTGAAAACCGGCGCGGGCAGGAATCGCGCAAGCGGCGCCTTCCCCGAGAGAGGTATTACTCGTGGACGTCGTACTTATACGTTTTCTATTTATCCTCATCGTCGGTATCATCTGTAGGCTGATTCATCCGTTTAACCTGCCGCCAAACTATGCTGCCGCTGTCGGTCTGTTGATCGGCGCCGCCATCGTCGTGTTTGAGTGGAGGTTGCGCGCGATGAGCCTGAAGCGCCTGATTGGAGCTGCGATCGGTAGCGTGCTCGGCATCATGGGCGCTTATCTCTTCGCGCTCGTCATTCGCAACAGCATCCCGGCCAGTCCTACTCAAAGCTTCCTGCAAATCATGGTCATGATGATCATGGCCTATGTGGGATTGGTGGTCGGCGCTAATAAGGGTGACCTACTGAATCTGGCAGCGCTCGGCGGAATCTTTGGCGGTGAAAAAACGGGTAAGAAGAGTTACAAGATCCTCGACACCAGCGTCATTATTGACGGACGGATCTCCGACATCGCCGAGACCGGTTTCCTCGACGGCCTGATCGTGATCCCGCAATTCGTGCTCCGCGAACTGCAACTGGTCGCCGATTCCGCCGATTCGCTCAAACGCAATCGCGGACGGCGCGGCCTCGACATACTGCAGCGTCTCCAGAAGACCGCTTCGGTCCAGATCCAGATCGTGGAAGACGACTTCCCGAGTGTCCGCGAAGTCGATATGAAGCTCATCGAACTGGCCAAGCTATACGAAGGCAAGATCATCACCAACGATTTCAATCTCAACAAAGTCGCCCAGTTGCAGGGCGTAGCCGTGCTCAATATCAACGAACTGGCTAACTCGCTCAAGCCGATCGTTCTGCCGGGTGAAGTGATGCGCGTCTTCATCCTCAAGGAAGGCAAAGAGTACAACCAGGGCGTTGCCTACCTTGACGATGGCACGATGGTGGTCATCGATAACGCGCGCAAGATGATCGGCAAGACCATCGATATCTCGGTGACCTCGGTTTTGCAAACCACCGCCGGCAAGATGATCTTCGGCAAGTGGGATGAGCGCGGGACGGGCCGCCACGATTCCAAATCGGCGCCTCCAGTGACCGTGCTTCCGTCCGTGCCGCCGTCGGCATCAACCAATGGACCGCCGTCTGACCCGCTAAGAAAGCCCACCGCGACGTCGGACCGCGTGGCTGATTAGGCTCCGGACTCTAGGTAGAAACCCTTCTAGTGTGAAAAATTCGTTGTTTTCGGGACAAAAAGAGCGTACGCTTCCGGGTTCAAAAGATCGGCAGCAATTTCCGTTCACGAACTTAACATGGAGGCAATGATGAAACGTCTATTTGCAGGGCTATGCGTGTTGGCCCTCGTGTCAGCAATCTCACCCCTGGCGCCGGTGCAGGCGCAATCGACGGCAGAGGACAAGAGACCTTTCGCCTATGACGTAGCCAAGGAGATCACACTCAGCGGCACGGTGTTGAGTGCGCTCGATAAGCCCGCTAAGGGAATGATTATGGGTTCCCACCTCCTGCTCGCAACTTCCTCCGGTTCGGTGGACGCAAGTCTGGCGCGCCTCGTTTTGGAAGGCAAGCACGCCGTCTCCATCGCCGCGGGCCAGCAAGTTGAGGTGACCGGCGTCATGAAGACTATTAAGGATAAGCAAGTCTTCCTGGCCCGCACCATGAAAGTGGGTGCCGAAGTCTATACCATCCGGAACGAACACGGGTACCCCGTGTCGCAGCAATCACGTGAGCGTGCAAGCCGGAAGTCGGCGGGGGAGGGACTATGAACCGCAAGACTTACGCGAGCATTCTCGGCTTAACTTTACTGGTTATAATTTTCCTGACGGGCTGTAGCTCGTATTCGGCGCCTCCGATCATAGCGATTACGGGCGCGAGCCCGGCGGCTAGCACGACGGTCACCACAGATTATGGAAATCTGACTGCGGTGGTGACGTCGAACGGAACGCCAGTGGGCCAAGGCGTGGCGGTGACGTTCACAGCCCCAACGGCGGGACCGACCGGCACCTTCGCAGGTGGAGCAAGTAGCGAAACGGATATGACGGATTCGACCGGCACGGCCACCTCGTCGCTATTCACAGCGAACTATGTACCCGGCGCTTTTGCGGTGGCGATTGCGACGCTGCCAGCGGGCGGGGGCAATATCAGTCTTACAAACGGGGGAGGCGTCTATTCGTTCTATGTCACCGGGACCGAGCTCATAAATAGCGGCCCGAACTTCTACGCCCTCGCCGGGTCGGTGGTTCTGGACGCGGCCGGCGACGTCGTTCCCTATGGCGACAGCGTTTCGAATCCCACCGGCATCAGCGGCGAACAAGACTATAACGACGCTCTTGGAATCACGTCACCTCAGCCTTCCGGCGACGCAATCTTGGCGGAACCTACCGCGCTGATGGTGGCCAATGGCCAGGGCACACTTACCCTGACCACCAACAACACGGCCTTGGGCGTGGCAGGGGTCGAAACCCTCGGCGTCCAGTTTGTAAACAACAGCCACGCGCTCATCACCCAGTTTGATGGGTCGGCAACCTCCAGTGGAAGTCTGGACTTGCAGATACTGCCGAGCACGCCTGGTGGAAACTTTGCCTTTACCCTTTCGGGAGTAGACCCCGGCTCTAACTCGGTTGTCTACGGAGGCGTATTCGCGCTGGCCGCTACAATGCCAGCCCCGACCCCACCCACCCTCACGCTGAAGGGTATTTACGACGAGAATGACGCTGGAACTCCGTCCAAGGGACAGACTCTCGTCGGAACAGCCTCGCAGTCCGATGCCCTCGGGCGGGGTACGATCACCGGCACCAATCTAGGCGGTTACCTTGGCACACTGAACTATTACATCGTTGGTCCGGAAGCGATACGGATCATTGATGTGGATGCCAATGATTCGGCCGTCGGCTCGGTGTTCGGCCAGGGGAGTGCCACGTTTACCAATGCATCGTTTGGAGCAGCGTGCGCCCCCGCCCAGTGCTCTGTGTTTGGCGTCGAGAGCAACTCGTCTGGGCTCCTCTATGCCGCGGCGGGCCAGATTGCCGCGACTCCGGCCGCTTCTCCGGATACGACCGACGGTACATTCACAGGTGTCGGGGATGTCGATGAAACGGGCATCGTCTGCGTAGACTCCGTAACGATGGCTCCGCCATGCACCATCGTAGGTACCTATTTCGTTTCAGGCACGACGAACGGATACGGTAACCTGACGATCACGGCTGGGGACTTGGGAGACGTCAGCGTCTTGGGCATATATATGACTGACCCAGCTCTAAATCTGAATGATCCAAATAACACGGCCGGAGGAGGCGGCGCTCTGGTTGCCGAGCTGGATATCAATCTCGTCGGCACTGGAGTGCTGACTCCACAAACCGATACCAAACCTGGCGACTTTACGGGCAGCGCAAGCAGCTATACCTTTGGGGCGCAGGATTATTTCTGCAGCGTTTGCGAATTCGACTACGTCGGGCAGGGATCGTTCACGGCCGGTGCCTTTGCCGGAACTGGACTTGTTAGCGATCCGTTCGACTTCTTCCTCAGCGGCGTCGCGCCCAATACCGGGGTTGGATTCTCCGGGACTCCTCTTGCTGACGCGACAGAGAGCGCCACTGGTCGCTATACTCTATTTACAACAAATACCCCGCCCAATCCTCTTGTTATCACAGTTACGCCTCCCACGCCTCCCACAATGGATAATTTCAACGTAGCCATCTATCAGGCCAGTGGCACACAGGCCTACTGGATCGGCGAAGATAGCTTCAGTCTGTCCCTTGGCCCCATGGAGCAGCAGGGGGATATGAGCTTAGTACCCGCGGTAAAAACAGCAAGAGCCGCGGCAAAAGCCAAACAGAAACAAAAATAGTAGCCAGTAAGCGAAAAAAAGGGGCACAGCCGGCACCACCCAGCTGTGCCCTCTTCATTTGGAGTAAGAATCGGCGAGTAGTCAGTGGAGCGCTGGGCGTCCCCGTCCGGTCACGAGGCCCGCCCTGTCACTCCGTCGCCAGAAATCCAACAAAACTCCGATTGAACTCTGTACTATACTGATCGCCCCTATGAAGGTGTTTGTCATTGTTCCGGCAGCCGGACTGGGCACGCGGATGGGTGCGCCCTCGGCCGTAGAGTCCAGGAAAAAAACGCCGACCAAGCAGTTCAAAGAGCTGGGAGGCGTGCCCATTCTCGTCCACACGCTGCGCAAGTTCGCTGCCGCCCCGGCCGTCTACGAAATCATCGTCGCTTTGCGCAAGGACGAAATTGCCGGTTTTCGCACCCTGGTCGAAAAGCAGTACCCGGAAATCCTGACGAAGCGCCTGCAAATGGTCGAAGGCGGCGAGCATCGCCAGGATTCGGTGTCGAGTGCTCTGGCCCGTGTCGCCGCCGATCCCGAAGACATCGTCCTCGTGCACGACGCCGTTCGCCCGTTGGTTACGCCCGAAATGATTGGCCACGTAATCGAGGCCGCGCATAAATATGGAGCCGCCATCGCGGGCTTGCCCGCCGTGGACACGGTGAAACAGGTCGAACGAACCGCCGAGGGCGCACTCATCAAAGCCACCATTCCGCGCGCCAGCATTGTGATGGCGCAAACCCCGCAGGGCTTTCGCTACGGCATCCTGAAAAAGGCCTTTGACGACGCCGTGGCCGATGGCTTCCTCAGCACCGACGAAGCTTCGCTGATCGAGCGCGCCGGCCTGCCGGTCGTGGTCGTAATGGGATCGCCGCGCAACATAAAAATCACCACGCCAGCCGATATGGAACTGGCAGAGTTCTATCTGAAAACCGGAACTCAGTAGCGAGCTCTGGTGTTTCGTATCCTGTGTTACGTCACCTGTACCTCGTATCTTTTCTTTTGCGTCTGTTGTTTCGTATCAGGGCATCGCTTTAGCGATGCCGTAAGCTCGACAGTCAGACGCCCCTTCAGGGGCCGAACGGGAACAAAATTTGAAACCTGAAATGCGCATCGGCTACGGGTGGGACTCGCACGAATTCAAGCCCGGAGTCCCCCTCAAGATCGGAGGAGTGACTCTGCCGCACGACCAAGGCCTCGGCGGCCATTCCGACGGCGACGTCCTGCTCCACGCCATCACCGACGCGCTGCTTGGCGCCATCGCCGGCCCCGACATTGGGTCGCTCTTTCCACCTTCCGATCCGCAGTGGAAAAACGCCGACTCCGCAGTGTTTCTGCAAGAGGCGTTACAGCGCGTCAAAACCGCGGGCTACGAATTAGTGAACCTGGACTCTACGCTGATCCTGTCCACTCCAAAAATCGGCCCACACGCCGGCACGATTCGCCAACACGTTGCCGAGTTGTGCGGAATTCCCGCGGACTGTGTAGGGATCAAAGCCAAAACCCCGGAAGGCATGGGCACCGAAAATGCCGCAATTGCGAATGCTGCGGTCTTGCTGAAGCGCGCAGAGTCGGAGGACGCCGAAGATTTGCAGGATGTTCTGAAGGCGATTGGGACTCAGCACCGCTGAGGTGTGCGCGATATCCTTGGTGAATTTTCATTCCGAGCGAAGTAAGGGATCTGCAGTTCGCGGCGACTCAACCGCTCCCGCCAACTCCGCGTGCCGAGCTCGCGCCGCCTCAATGAAAGCATGGAAGATAGCGCGCGCCGATTCCGCCACCTCCACCCCATCGTTCACGCTCCGTTCCGGATGCCACTGCACCGCGAGCACAAAATGGCCGGGCGCCGTTCCTTCCAGAGCCTCAATGACCCCATCTTCCGCGCAATTCGCCACCACGCGTAGCCCATCGCCCGCTGTGTCCGCGGATTGGTGATGCGAAGAATTCACAGCGACGGTTCCGCTCGATCCCACAATCTCCGCCAGCTTCGACCCCGGCTCGATGATTACCATGTGCGCCTTCGCGACCGTGCGTCCCGGACTGTGGTTGATTGCCGATTCGATGTGCTGCACCAGCGATCCCGAGCGATAAACGTTCAACGACTGCAATCCATAGCAGATCCCCAGCACGGGCTTGCGCGTATTGTAGGCATCGCGCAGCAGCAACTCGTCCACCACGTCTCGTTTAACGTCAGCGGGTGCCGTCTTCTCGTGACGATCCGCGCCGTACTTCCGCGGATCGAGATCGGCTCGGCTGCCCGGCAGCAGAACCGCGTCGCAGTGCTCGATCTGCTTCATCACTTGATCCCGAGCCTGCTCCAGTTCAATGCGCACGGGTTCGCCGCCCGCTCCGCGCACCGCCTCCTCGTACTGCGGCAGAACGCGCTCGGCGTAGTCCCGATCGCCGGAATGCGGCACGGGAATCGCAATACGCGGGGCATTCGTTTTCAGGTTGGTCATATCCAAATTTGCTGGTGGAGCGCCCGTCACACCCTATCAACTCACGCGCTCAATCCCCGCCAGCGTCTTTCGCTGCCGGTAGTGCCGAATTTCCATCCCGAGCGACAGTACCAGCACGACCGCTCCCACGGTGATCGCGAACGGAAACGCGATGTGCCGGTACGCGAATGTCATGTTGGGCGCGACGTGCTTTACCTGCGCGTACGCCACCGTTCCGATGATGCTCAGCAGAAGCGCGACCGCGAACGACAGCAGGGTCAATAGAAATGTCGCTGCGGCCACGCGGGCCGGAATTCCTATCCAACCCGGCCCGCTTGCCCTCGCTCTCGCCATGCTCTTAGGCTACACCATCGTTTTGGACGATGACGATTCGCGGGGAGATCTCGCCGGCGCAACGGATATCTTCCCGGCATCGATGATTCTCCCTTCGCCATACCGGTCATGATGGCGAATCCACGCCATGGGATAGGGCAACCCGTCTTCATCACGTCCCTTCGGCGTCAGGTCGAGAAAGTTGTATGCCGTGAGCAGCATGTCAAGCCCGCGGGCATACGTGGAATAGGTGTGGAAGATCTCCCCATCTGCATCCTTGTAGAACACGCTCGCGCCGGGAAGTTCCTCAGACTGAAACTCCGTCATCCCGTAGTTGTAGTCCACCTTGCCCTGGGCCTCCTCTTCCTTTTCCTTCGAAAACGACACTCGATAGTCGAAATTGAAGTCGCTCCCAAATGAAGACACCCACGGAAACCCCCACCCCATGCGCTTCTGGAAAGCTTCGATTTCCGGCAAGGTCGCTCGCGAGACCACCGCCAGCGTCGCATCGCGTTGCGCCATGTGGACCCTCGCGCCGTCGAACGTATCCGCCAGGAATGAGCAGCTCGGACAACCCTCCTTCCATCCTGGACCGAGCATGAAGTGATACACGACCAACTGGTTGCGTCCGTCGAACAGATTAGCCAAAGTCAGCTTGCCCTTCGGCCCATCGAAGACATACTGCTTATTAACTTTCTCCCGCGGCAGATCGCGGCGCCGCCGGCTCAGCTCATCACGCAGGCGCGTGAATTCCTTCTCCTTGGCCAGTAAGTCCCTCCGTGCCGCGAGCCACTCCGCGTGCGGAACCGTTTTCGCATTTGAGATTTCGTTCATCGTCATCGCCATAATCGTTTCTCCTTTGGTTCATATTCGTCGTTTTCTTCGGGCGAAGAGCTTTCACCATTAATGCCGTCAATCCGCTGGTCGACATCGCCCCGCCGACCATCCATCCCGCGCTCGCCAGACATGCTGGACACATAACCCCTCCTCGTTCAGCCTTACCGCGAACTGCCTTCCGCTCGGGCGCGGATGCGTGACAGCATGTGTCCCCAGCCCCTCTGCACACCCTGCCGGTGTTCGTCCTGAATGACTCCAAACGCCTTGTGGTGGAACTTGATCAGCGTGCCGCCGTCCGCCTCGCTCAGCCGGTACTGCACATTGGAAACAACTGCGTAGGACATGAACAGCGGTCCCGTGATCTCGAGCAGCGTCGGCCGTTTGATCGCCTGCACGTGGCCCCAGAGATGCCCGTTGCCCTCACCCAGATCGCGGTACCATCTCCCTCCCGGCCAGGACTCGATCTTCATCGGCATCGCTTTGCCTTCCGGCGTGTCATTCTCCGGTCCGATCTGTTCGAGTAGTGCCGCAAATGAGTCCTGCAACGATGCGCGCACGTGGATCTCCTGGATCACGCTTAATGTCAAACTCTCGATTCCCAGTCCCGCCGACGCTGGTGTTGAAATCGTGCTCATAACTTTCTTCCTCGCTTTCCTCTATTCAGTGGATGTTCTTTCCTTGCTTTTCGCCTCGGCACGTTCTTGGACGCGGGTTAACTGGTGCGTCCAGAAGTGCTCGAACTCTTTCGTCCATTCGTGCAGCGGCCGGATTGCCTCCGCGTTCGTTCGATATAGCATGTGCCTCCCGTGCCGCCGCACCCTCACCAGCCCAACCCTCCGCAGCACCCCCAGATGCTTCGATACCGAAGGCTGTTCCAGGCCAAGACTGGCCACAATGTCGCCCACCGGCCGTTCCGTTAGCGCCAGGTAATTCAGGATCTCCCGCCGCCGCGGTTCGGCCACCGCGTTAAACGCATCTGAAGTTGTCCTGGCCCGTGCCACGATCAGGAATATATATTCCTATATGGGAATATGTCAAGCGAAAAATTTCAAGCTGGCTTTCCCATTTGTGGTAGAGGGGCAAACTCGTGTGGTGACGGGTCTCCGACCCGTGGCGAGCGACCAGGTTTTCCCGCCGCACGACTACGCTACAATACCGTCATGTCGCAAGCCGCCTCGGCGATCACCCGCAGCCCCGCGGAGGTCGTGCAAAACAGCCCGGTTTCACAGGCCCCGAACGGCATCTGCTACGCCCGCTCGGGCGAGATTAACATTAGCGATAACGATCTCGACCGCATGATTGCCGCGGTGCCGGTGCCGGTGGCCGCCGCCCTCAGCCGCAAGGCCTACTACTTCGTGCCGCTCACCGTGACCCAGGGCGAAGACACCGTGATCGCCGACCGCTACGACGTTGCCCTCAGCGACAACGCGGTTTGCCATCGCAACCTGAATCTCGGCGATGCGCAGTGCGTCTTCATCTCGACCCGCTTGATGGAGGACAAATTTTCGGTGGCCTTCGAGTTCTACATCAACGTGGGCCACGCGCTGGTCGAACGCGCGGGAGTTTCGCAGAATTTCGCCGATCTGGCCTGGCAGCAAGTGGAGTCTGGGGTGCGCGGCGAAACTTCGCTGGACGCATGGGAGGCGCGCAAGTTCGCCACCGCCCACGGTGCGGATGCGGAGAAATACAAGAACGACTATCTTGCGGCCAGCTTCGCCGATGCGATTTCAATCTACCTGCTCTCGCTCTACCTCGACGTCGATTACTACGATCTGCGCGAGCGCGACTATCCGCTGCTGGCACCGGTTCCGATGGCCGAACGGCTGCGCAAGATCGCGGAGATCTTTCCCCCGAATCCGGGATTTGAATTCAATATTTACTATCGGCGCCGGTCGTAGAGCGAATCTTCCGCGATCAGTAGTACGTCAATGTCCGTTCGGTCACGGTTGATGACGGGAACACGGTATCGGGACTGGAGCGATATGAAGTTGTTTTCTCTATCCAATTCTCGTGGCCATCATACTTATACGAATAGGAGACGCCCGTCATCCCTTGTTGCCAGGCGATCTGTTTAAGAGAGTTTACCTCGATCATGCGCTCGTTGCCCTGGTCCGTGATCAGGATGTTGCCATAGGGCAGGAAAGTGTTTTGCGCGGGCGCATTTAGCTGGTTGGAACCGAACCCGTGACGCCCGCCTGTCCGTATTGCAACACGATGTATCCGTTCTCGTCGATCAGCATGACGCTGTTAGCGGCACAACCGCCCGGACAAGTTGGCTCGCTCCCCGGAGGCGCGCCTTACCCGCGACCAGGTTGAACGGACCAACGCGCTGAAAGTCATTGGGAGCGACTACGGAAGCCGGGCCGGCGATCGAGGAACCGTCGCCGCACGACCCGTTGATCTCGTGGGGTTCGCGGATCGATTTCCAGAACCCAATTGTTGAATTGATTGGCGATCAGGATATTGCCGCGCGTGTCGTAACGGTCGCCAGCAGTGGCGGAAACCACGCAAGTCAGCACAACCGCAAACAACGCGGCAGAGAAAATGATCCGGATGGGAAATTTCATGGGCATCCTCGGGTGAGAGACGGGCCGCTGCGCCTGGAATACCACGGCCCCGCAAGCGAAAATCTAGACTGCGGTCCCGCGTGAGTTTTCAAAGAACTGTTTTTCGCGCCCCAGTGCCCTTGGCGCTCGGCAAGGTTACAGCTTATGCTGAAAGTAGGAACTAGAAAGTAGAATGAAAGGGATCCGGTTTCGTCTGCCGATGATTTCGCTTCGTCTCTACACCATTGTGCTGGGCGCGATTGGCTTGGCCGTTGTCCTCTATGCGCTGCTACGCCGCAAATCCAAGAACGCGGACGACGTCGAACGCGAACGCCGCACCTGGCTGAACACGGTCGGGCGCATCACCGATGGCACGGTGATTGATGTGCAGGAAATCACGACCGCCGCGAAACGCCCCGCCACCATGCTGATTTACCAGTATGACGTAGCCGGCGTCTCCTATGAAGCCTCGCAGGACGTCACCTATCTTCGGCAGTGGATCAATCTGCATTCCTGCCGCCTCGGCCTGCCGACTTCAGTGAAGTACGATTCGCGCAACCCCGGAAATTCAATGGTGATTTGTGAAGGCTGGATGGGCTTGCGTCAATAAGTGGAGAGCCGGGCGTCCCGCCCGGCCGCGATGCTGCAGGCGCACACAAGCCGGGCGAGACGCCCGTCGCTGAATCAGAGTTTTCCGACTGCGACCAGAACCAAATAGGCAATTTGAGCTGTCGCCAGCCCGACCCAGATTCGTTGCCGAATGCGCGAACGGCGTATGTCGCGAAGAAGGTCGGCAGCCGTCGGTTCGGCGACCAGCGCCTCCTCCAGCTTTTCATCCGGCAACTCCACGGGTTGCAGATTGATCGGCCTCGCGGCCTCCGCCGCTTTCGGCTTGTCGGGATAAAACACCTTCGGCGTGTCCACGACTTCCGACCACATTGGCAACAGGATCCATGACTTCGGCATGATGTCCAGAATCGGTTTGGAAGTTAAGTCAAGAGCCGGCTGTGCCTCCGGCGCGACCCGATCGGCCAGATTCCGCAGCAGCGATCCCCACCAGAAGTGGCTGAGTTGATCGGTGAGGAGTTCGCCGACGTCGACGGGCCGCGATTCCAGTTCAAGCGGCGGCAGTGTTTCCGGCGAGATCACGTCCCCGATGTTAGTGAACACCGTGCGAAACCAAGGCATGCGCAGACGCTCGCCAAGCGCCAAGCCGACATACAATGGCCGCGAAGTGAGTACGAGCGGCGGTAGCTTTTCCGGCGCAAAGGTATCGCGCAGATTGCCGATCAGCGACCTCCAGAGCGGCTGGGTCAGGCTCACTGGCGGCAGCAAATCCAGCGGAATCTCCTGCGGCGTCGTCGTGGACTGCGGTTCGGGATTCCAGGCTTTGGCTGCGTTTGAACGGTAAGGCATAAGAATCCAGATGACTCCAAAACATCGATCCTCAATGTTAGATGCGGCGGCGTCATCTGTCACGCGTCTTTACCCAGCTTTACAGGCAGCTAAAAAGCGGCGCCGGATGCCCGGTCCCTGCCGTACAGAAGCGGTTCGCCGCGTACTACCCGCCAGCCTAGCCGTTGGGCGCACTCTTACAACCATTTTGCCCGCCTAAAAACAAGGTTTTGCAACTGAAAAAAGATGCGCAATCGTAGCCATGCGGCGTCCACTGCCCTCGTCGGAAAGCCTCATTTCGCTGGTACATGCACTTTGATGCCGTTGAGCGCCAGCCGTGTCGTAAAGCACAATAAACAGCTTCACACGGGCCAAGACTCGCAAAGTTGCGAAGAAAGGTGCGAAGGTTGATCCCCGGCTTTCCCGGCGCTCAGAAAAACCGCCGGAAAGGATAAGATGTGAAGGGGACATCTGCAATGGAGAGGCGGAATTGAGCGACGACGCAGCGACAACCAAGTCTCCACGGCAGATGCGGCGTTTCACGCGCTATCGCTTTGATGTGCGCATTGAGGTGTCGGTGTTTCGCGACGGCCAAACCATCACATGCTGGGGCCGCACCAGCGAACTCAGTTTGGATGGCATTGGCGCGACTCTCAGCGGCGAATTTCAACGCGGCGAAGTTGTTTCCATGGAGTTCCCCATCCCGCTCCCGCCTCACCTCATGAAGGTGCGAGCTGTGGCGCGCTACAGCGAAGGCCTGCGTTGCGGATTCGAGTTTCTGGTCGTGACCGAGGAGCAGAGGCTGCTGCTGCGCCAGGTTTGCGTTGTGTTGGCGAACACCTCCACGTAGTGCCGGGCCTCCTCGTTTTTCTGCCGTGACCCACCAATTCTTCATTACGGCCGTAACTATCGAAGGATAACCCTGCCCGCTTAACATCGCGCTATCTCTATTTCCCCGGGAAAGGACTGTATGGGTGAGGAAATCGCCCCGGCACCAACCTCGTCCGAACTGCCGGCGGTAAAGGCGCCGCAGGATGTTTCTGAGCACGGAACGCCGCCGACTCTTACCCACATGTCCGATCCAGTTCCGGACACTTCGCCCACCAACGGCCATGCCGCCATCGTCTCGCCCACAGTGGAGAAGGCCTACTTCGAACAGCTCATCGAAAACGCGCCGGATGCGGTCAGTATCATCGATCAGGATGTAAACATCGTGCGCGTCAACGGAGAGTTCACTCGCCTGTTCGGCTTCACTGCGGCTGAGGCTCTGGGGAAACGGCTCGACACGCTTATCGTGCCGCCCGATCGCTATGCGGAAACCGCCTGGATCGCCGAGAGCATGAAGACTGCCAGCAAACTTTCACTCGAGACCCGGCGCCGGCGAAAAGATGGCTCACTGGTCGAGGTGCTGCTCTCCACCTCGCCCGTGACCGAGAACGGTATAAAAGTTGGAGCGTACGCCACCTATCGCGACATCACCGAGCAGAAGCGCGCCGAGGAGCTGAATGCGGCCTTGTATGCTATTGCAGCGCGCAGCCAGTCTGCCGAAGATCTGCAACAGTTTTTCGCCGCCATTCACACCATCGTCGGTCAGTTGATGAATGCGCGCAACTTCTACATCTCCCTCTACGATCCGCAGTCTCAGCTGTTGAGTTTTCCTTACTTCGTCGATGAGGAGGATCCTACCCCCGTTCCCAAACCTCTGGGCCGCGGCTTGACCGAGTATGTTCTGCGATCCGGCGAGTCCCTGCTGGCGACTCCGGCGGTTTTTGAGGACCTGGTGCGGCGCGGCGAAGTGGAACTGATCGGTGCCCCGTCGTTGGACTGGCTGGGCGTTCCCCTGAAAAGCGGCACGAGCTGCATTGGGGCGCTGGTCGTCCAGAGCTACAACCCAAATACCCGCTTCGAAGAACGCGACCTCGAGATTCTGAAATTTGTTTCGCAGCAGTTGGCTGCGACCATCGAACACAAGCGCTATGAAGAAGCGCTCCGCCGCTCCGAAGCCCGCTCCCGCTCTTTGATCCTGAGCGCGGCCTTCGGCATCTGTCGCTGCACCCTCGGCGGAAGATTTCTGGACGTGAATCCGGCTCTCATCACCATGCTCGGGTATGAGTCGGTCGAAGATCTTCTTAAGCTGAACGCAAGGCGCGACGTCTTCGTCAATCCTCAGGAGTTGGAGCAGCTGGCCGAGGAATATCGCCGCACCGGAAGCCTGAATGGCGTGGAAGTGCAATGGAAACGCAAGGACGACCGCGTCATCATCGTTCACATCGGTGGCTGCGCCGCCACCGCCACGGATGAACCCGAAGAAGTATTGGAGCTGATCGCCGAAGATATCACCGACCGGCGTCAGCTCGAGGAGCAGCTTCGCCAGGCGCAAAAAATGGATGCGGTCGGCCGCCTCGCCGGCGGCGTCGCTCACGACTTCAACAACCTGTTGATGGTGATTAACGGATACACCGAAGTGTTGCTGGAGCAGTTGGAAAAGGACGGCGCCGTGCACCGTAAGGTCCAGTCCATCCAGCAGGCCGCCGACCGCGCCGCCGCTCTCACCCGCCAGTTGCTGGCCTTCAGCCGAAAGCAGCTCCTCGAACTCAAGGTGGTCGACGTCAACGCTGTCATCGGCGACATGGAGCGCCTGCTGCGGCCCCTGATCGGCGAAAACATCGAATTGGTCACCCGGCTCTCACCCGAAACCGGACACACCCGCGCCGACGCCGGCCAGCTCGAGCAGGTCATCATGAACCTGGTCGTCAATGCCAAGGATGCCATGCCCGATGGCGGCAAGCTCACCGTGCAGAGCGCTGACGTTACCGTGCGCCAAAACTTCCGCGAACATCGCCTCATCCAGCCCGGACGTTATGCCGTGATCTCGGTTGCCGATACCGGACTCGGCATCGACAAGGAAACCCAGTCCCGCATCTTTGAGCCGTTCTTCACCACCAAAGAAAAAGGGAAAGGCACCGGCCTCGGTCTCTCGACCGTCTACGGCATCGTCAAGCAGAGCAATGGATACGTGTTCGTTCAAAGCGAGGTCGGCGCAGGCACAACTTTCTACGTTTATTTGCCCCGCGTGGAAGAATCCGCTGAAGAGGCTAGCCCAGCCAGGGCTCCGCAGAACGAAACCGGCGGCTGCGAAACCGTCTTGCTGGTTGAAGACGAGGATTCGGTGCGCGAACTGGTGCGCGTAACCCTCACCTCTCGCGGCTACAGCGTCCTCGAAGCCGAAAATGGCGAATGCGGTTTACACCTCGCCGAGGACTTCACCGGACACATCGACATCCTTATCACCGACGTCGTCATGCCTGGCATGGGCGGCCGCGAACTGGCCAAAAAGCTGCTCGCGCTGCGTCCCGGCATTTGCGTGCTCTATCTTTCGGGTTACACGGAAGATGCCGTCATCACTCAGGGCGCGGCTGGCCCCCATAACGCGTTCCTGCAGAAACCCTTCACCCTTCAGAATCTCGCCAAGAAAGTCCGCGAAGTCCTGCGCGCCCGATCCGCCCCCACAACCGCTGCAACGTCCGCCTCCACGCCTGCTCCGGCGTCGGCCCCCAAGGCAATCGCGAAATCGACCTCGAACTAGCGGTTTCGTATCAGGGCATCGAAACCTCTTCGGAAAAGGCTGCCCCTTGAGGCGCTGGCTTGCACCTTTTTACCCAGTTCCCGCGTCTTATAACAAGTAGAGTGAGCGCTGAAGCGCGAACAACACTCGGAGTGAACCATGCTGATCGGCAAACCGGATGCGATTCCGTCTTCTGAAGTTACTCCCAGAGCCGTGTATCTGAACCGTCGCAACTTCCTCGCCGGAGCAGTCATCGCCGGCGCCGCTGCCGTCACCGGCGTCGCCTTCCGCGATCTTGTCGATCCGTCGTTAACCGCCCAAGCCAACGCCAAAATTGACGGCCTCCAGAAAAGTTCCTTCAGCACGACGGAAAAGGAAACGCCCTACAAAGATGTCACCAACTACAACAATTTCTACGAATTCTCCACCGACAAATACGAGCCTGCCGACCTGGCAAAGAATTTCAAGACCCGTCCCTGGACCGTGACCATCGACGGCGATGTCAAGAAAAAGCAAGTGCTGGACGTCGACGCGATCATGAAAATGGCTGCTCCCGAAGAGCGCATCTACCGTCACCGCTGTGTCGAGGGCTGGTCGATCGTCGTGCCCTGGATCGGATTTTCGCTGAGCGAACTGATCAAGCACGTCGACCCTCTGCCCAAAGCAAAGTATGTAGAGTTCACTACCTTATACGATCCCAAACAAATGCCCGGCCAGCGCGCCAGCGTATTGTCGTGGCCTTATCTCGAGGGTCTCCGCATGGACGAGGCCATGCACCCGCTCGCCCTGCTCTGTTTCGGCATGTACGGCGAGGTGCTCCCGAATCAGGATGGCGCACCGCTGCGCATCGTGCTTCCGTGGAAGTACGGCTTCAAAAGCGCGAAGTCGATCGTCCGCATCCGCTTCACCGGCGACCAGCCTCTGAACTCATGGCAACGGTATGCCCCCAACGAATACGGCTTCTATTCGAACGTGAATCCGAACGTCGACCATCCCCGCTGGAGCCAAGCTAAGGAACGCCGTCTCGGTGAATTCCTCAAACGCCCGACCCTGATGTTCAATGGTTACGACCAAGTGGCCAGCCTGTATTCCGGGATGGACCTGAGAAAGAACTTTTGAAAGGCATTGCAGCAGTTGGAAGTAAGATTGCAAAAGTGAAGTCTGATGGCCGAAAGGATTTTACTTCTGCAACCTGCTTTTTACTTCTGCCTTCCAATGAACCGCCTGCGAATCACCAAAACGATCATCTTCCTGGCCGCGCTGATTCCGCTCGGGCGCCTGGCATGGAGGGCCTTTCACGATGGCTTGGGCGCCAATCCCATCGAGGTCATCACTCACTCCACCGGCGACTGGACGCTAATCCTCATTCTCACCACGCTCTCGATCACCCCCCTCCGCCGCATCACCCGTCAATACTGGCTGATCGGCGTCCGCCGCATGATCGGGCTGATGGCATTCTTTTACGGAACTTTACATTTCCTCACCTACATCTGGCTCGACAAGTTCTTCAACGTCCACGAAATGTTGAAAGATATCGCCAAGCGCCGCTTCATTACCGTAGGATTCGCCGCCTTCGTCTTCATGATTCCCCTGGCCCTGACCTCGACCGCATGGTCGATTCGCCGCCTCGGCGGCAAGAACTGGCAGCTCCTGCACCGCCTCATCTATCTCACCGGAATCCTGGCGGTGATCCATTACTTCTGGTTGGTGAAGGCCGACCACCGCAAGCCCATCGAATTTGGCATCGTGCTCAGCCTTCTGCTCGCCTACCGCGTGGGGGTCTGGGCGTCCGAAAAAGCATCCGAAAAGCGCGCGCAGCAGGCCATTCCAACCCCGGCCAGAAATCCGCTGTAGAGACGAGGCTCGCTCCTGTCAATTTTCCCAGTTTTTTTTCACCGAAACTTTCCTCTAGAATCCGGGTTAGCGCATCCTAAGTGTCAACGATAGGAGTGTCTTATGAATCCCCTTGCCTCCACCAAGTGTGCCGGACGCCTGCTCATGGCTCTGGCGGCGATCTCCAGCATTCTTTTGATGGCAGCCTGCGGTTCCGGCGGTCCGCCCGCCATTCCCAACCCCGTCGGCTTCAACAACGGCAGCCTGACCGGTACCTACGTTTTTTCTTCGTCGGGCTCAGATGCGAATGGGAATGCCTTGGCCATGGCCGGCGCTTTCACGGCTAACGGAAGCGGCGGCATCACAGGAGGCATGATGGACGTCGTCGACCCAGTGTTAAATTGTCCTATCCCTACCTGCAATCCGCCGATTGTTCCCCCGTCGCCGACCGCCCAGTCGCTCACCATTAGCTCCTCTTACAACGTAAACACCGACGGTCGTGGCACGGTCACGCTTGTCACTTCGGCGTATGGAACTTTCACTTTGGCTTTCGTCCTGACGTCAACCTCTGGCGGGCTGGTCACCGAATTCGATAGCAATGGCACCGGCAGCGGCACCCTCGACCTGCAGACCCCAGTCACCAGTCTGAGCCAGCTCGCCGGTCCCTACGCCTTCAGTCTTGCTGGTCCTGATTCCGGCGGCAATCCCTTGGCCACGGCGGGCGCGTTCACGCTCAACTCCAGCGGCACCTCCACTGTGGGTGTCGAGGACTTCAACGACGACGCTGTTTTCATTTCTCCTGGTGTGCCCCTCACCGTCTCTGCTACAACCTTGGGTTCAGGGACTGGTCCTGGGTCAACCACCCTTGGCACCGGTACTGGTTTCGGGCAGTTCTTCGACTTCTACCCGATTGACGCCACCCACTTGAAGTTCATCGAAACCGACTACGTCGATTTCCTTTCCGGCGATGCCTTTACCCAAACCGGCGCTTCCATCCCCAACGGCCCCATGGTTTTCACCATGGCGGGCAGCAGCAGCGCAGGTCCGATCGCAAATCCGATCGCAGATGGGGGCCTCATGACCTCTGACGGAACCGGCAACTTTCCGACCGGCCTTGAGGATATCAACGACGCTGGTAAGGTCCCGGGGCAAGGGCAGTTCAGCGGCGCTCTTAACGTTGGCTTGAGTGGCCCCGCCGGCACCGGCCGGGTTTTTGTCGATCTCACTGGCTTTGCTCCGGCCACTAACTGGGTCGTCTATCCCTCCGCTGGTGGACTTCTGATGCTGGAAATGGACACGGCAGCCATTACCACCGGCGTTGGTTACGCTCAATCCGGTACATCATTCACTGCCCCAGGAAACTATGGACTAAATCTCTCCGGCGAAAATGCTGCCAACGGCTTGGTCGGCCCGGTTGGCGACATTGCCCAGTTCGCTGCCACCACCGCAGTAGCACCGGCAAGCAACATGACCGGTATATTGGACGAAAATTCGCTCATCGGCGGTACGCTTCCGAGCATTTCTTTGAATCCAGGCACTTACACTCCGGATTCGCCTGCGACCGGTCGTGGTTTGATCGTTGCCGACACCACCGGCACGGTGATCGGCGGGTTAAGCTTGCAGTACTACACGATCAACAGTTCAAGCGCCGTCTTTATCGAGGTCGACCCAACCCAGGTCGCGGCAGGAACGTTCGAGCAGCAGAGCACACCCGGGGACGGGGCAATGGCGCAGTCGCACGTCGCAATCGTGCACCCGGCAGTCCATCCACACGCAGCCAAGCGGAGCAAGCAAATAGACTCCAAGCAATCGAGTAAATAACCAAGGCGGGCGCGGCTTCAAGTCCGCGCCCTACCTTAACCCAATGAATTCGACAGTGGAGCGCCGGGCGTACCCGCCCGGCCACGATGCTGCCAGCTATCGTTCCGCCCGCGGAGCTGAGAGGCCCACCTCTCGATTCTGAAAAATCTTGTCAAGCCCCAGTTTCGCCGATTTTCCGCGTAAGCTACTGAATTGGCGAGGAAAATAAAGTCGGCAAAGTTGTCGGTGTGGGTAAGTTGGAATTGATATAATCGAACTATAGATAGTGAAAGGGCGGCGGAGTAACTCGCGAGCCCGGATCCCAAGAGGGCCAAGGATCAGAGCTAAATCCTTATTCCGAAATATTTTCCATATATCCCTTTAAACTCAAAGAAACTCAAAGATTTTGATCGTTTTAGCCCGTAACTCCATGATGATGGTCGAAATCCGAGGGCCGCGAGTACAACGATCCCACTGAAGGTGATTTCGTCCCAGCAAAAGGCTCCCGTAGAGACGGCGCTTGCCCCGTCTCAGACCGCTAGAAAACTCGATGTCGAACCTGCCTTTGGGTGGCGCAGCGGTTGACCGCTGCGATAACTGCCTTGTTTCAAGCGACGGCTTTAGCCGCTGAGGGCGACTGCGGCACGCGCTACGACTTTTTCAGCAATCTTCATAGATGCCGGGGGCTCGACCACGGATTGCAACTTACTTGATCGCTTCGGCCGCGATCCGCTCAGTCACGAACGCTTCAATCACATCGCCAACTTTAATGTCGCCGTAGTTAGAAATGGAGATACCGCACTCCATACCGCTCGTCACTTGGGAAGCGTCGTCTTTGAACCGCCGCAGCGACGCCACTTTTCCTTTGAATACGACCACGTTATCGCGCAGTAACCGCACTTCGGAATCGCGCTTGATGAAGCCATCGCTCACGCGGCAACCGGCAATCGTCCCGACCTTCGGAATGCGGAATGTTTCCAGCACCTCGGCGCGGCCCTGGTAAGTCTCTTTGATCGTCGGCTCAAGCAAGCCGGTCATGGCGCGCTTGATCTCGTCCTGCAATTCATAAATGATCGAGTGCAGACGAATGTCGACTTTTTCCTGATCGGCGAGCTCTTGCGCTTTGCGCTCCGGACGCACGTTGAATCCAATAATGATGGCATTCGAGGCCGAAGCCAGCAGCACATCTGTCTCCGTGATCGCGCCAATGCCCGATCTTAGCAACTTCAAGCGAACTTTGTCGTTCGACAGTCTGCCCAGCAAATCACCCAGCACTTCTACAGACCCCTGCACGTCAGCTTTCAAGATGACGTTCAGTTCCTTCATGCCCGCCGTCTTCAGTTGTTCGGCTAGGCCTTCGAGCGAAACGCGTGAACTCTTGGCGAGCGCGGCTTCGCGAGCTTTCTGCTCACGGTAGTCCGAGATATCGCGCGCCTTCTCGCGGTCGGCGACCACCACAAACTGATCGCCCGCCTGCGGCAGCCCTTCCAACCCGATAATTTCCACCGGCGTCGAGGGCGGAGCTTCTTTCAGCGACTTGCCGCGATCGTCGAACATCGCCCTGACTTTTCCGTACACATTCCCCACCACGAAGTTGTCGCCGGCGCGGAGCGTGCCATTCTGCACCAGAATCGTTCCCACCGGACCGCGTCCACGGTCCAGTTTCGCTTCCAGCACCAGGCCGCTCGCTGCGCGTCCCGGAGTCGCTTTCAATTCCTGCAGGTCCGCTGTCAGCAAAATCATTTCCATCAGCAGATTCAGATTCGTTTTCTGCTTCGCGGAAACATCGACAAACACTGTCTTGCCGCCCCACTCTTCCGGCACCAGCCCACGATCCGCCAGTTGCTTCTTGACCCGCTCCGGCAAAGCGCCCGGCTTATCGATCTTGTTGACCGCGACGATGATGGGAACTTCGGCGGCGTGCGCGTGATCGATCGCTTCAATCGTCTGCGGCATAACACCGTCGTCGGCCGCGGTGACCAGCACCACAATGTCGGTCGCTTTCGCTCCGCGCGAACGCATGCGCGTGAACGCTTCGTGACCCGGTGTGTCCAAAAACACGATCTCGCGCCCGTAAGCCGGAGACGCCGTGTCCGTGATGCGAACCTTGTATGCACCGATATGCTGCGTGATGCCGCCCGCCTCGCCTCCCGCCACATTGGTGGACCGGATCGAATCCAGCAGCGTCGTCTTGCCATGGTCCACGTGGCCCATGATCGTCACTACCGGCGGACGCGGTATAGCTTCCGCGCCTTCCTCGCTGCTCTCGACCGCTTCGGTCGTATCTTTCGCAGCTTGCTCTTCGAAGGTGATCACTTCCGTATCAGCTCCGAAGAAGCGCGCCATTTCACTCGCCAGCTCCGCATCCAGCGTTTGGTTGATGGTCGCGAACACACCGCGCACCACCAGTCGTGCAATCACATCCTTGGCGCGAATGCCCAGCTTCTCGGCCAGATCTTTCACCGAAATCCCTTCCGTGATCGTGATGTTCCGCGTGATCGGGGCCGGCTCGGTGTTGATCGTCATGCGCGGCGGCGGAGTGTAGCCCTTCATCGGGCCTTCCTTCACGCCTCGCGGTACATACCTCTGTCCTGGTCGTCGCGCTGGCCCTCCCGGGCGACTTCCCGGACGCGTCGGTCCCGGCGGCGGTAACGTTCCTCCCGGACCTACACCCAGCGGACGCGCTCCCGCAGGCGCCACGCGCGTCGGATGCATCGGTCGCCGTTCACCCGGACGTGGTATCGGACGCGATCCCGGCGCTTGCGGCCGAGCTGTGCGCTGGAAAATTGGCTGCCCCGGCACAGGTCGTCCAGGCGTAGATCGTGGCGGCGGAGGCGCTGCTCCTCCCGCGACAGGCGAGCCTGACGGCGGCAGAGGCGCCTTGTATACCGGACGCGGGCCAGTCTGCGGCATGATCATCCGCGGTGGGGGCGCACTCGGAGTCGCTGGCTTCGCGGTCGCGGCGTTTTGCATCTGCGTGATAGCCGGAGGCTGCGCCGCTGGCGGAACACTCCCGGCCGGCGCGGCGGAGGTCGTACTCGTGGTTCGTGGCGGAACCGCGATAGCAGGCGGTGGCGTCGCACTCGTGGCGGATGAGGCTGCGGTGGGCGGTGTCGCGGAAACTTTGGGCGGAATCACGACCACGGAAGGCGGCCGATATCCAGCAGCCACCGAAGCAGGCGTCACCATTCTCGGTGCTGGCGGTGCGGGAGCAGGAACATCGAGCGAGGGCTTGGGCGGTGTTGCCCTTGCTGGGGCCACTGGAGCTGCCGGAGCTTCTGCTTTCGCTTCTACCGCCGGAGGCGCGGCTGACGACTTGACTACCGGACGCGCTGCAGGATGCTCGGTTGCTCCCTTTTGCTGCGTGATGGCGCGCAGCACATCGCCAGGTCGCGAAATATTCGACAGGTCAATCTTGGTCCTGATCTCTTCTTCGCCGCGAGCGGTACGCGAAGTCTTCACCGAACTTGGCGCCGCCTCGGACCGGCGGCGCAGATGTTTCCGCACCAATTCCGCTTCGTGCTCTTCCAGGGAACTGGAGTGCGTCTTTTTCTCCGTCACGCCAACCGTAGTCAGCACGTCAAGAATTTCCTTGCTCTTGACTTCCAGCTCACGGGCTAGATCATTGATTCGAATCTTACTCATCCGCTCTCGTTTCCTCTGCTTGTCCCGCTAATCACGCCTGTCTAAGTTCGCATATCTAACCTCATTAAATCCCTGTGCAGGTTCACATCCTGCTGACGAAGCCCGCGCCCTCGGTCCGAATATACTTCCGAACTCGCCACGATCCCAGCTTTCAGCTCTGCTTGTCTTCCGGGGCTTCTTCAGTTGCGACTTCTTCGGTGGCGGCTTTTTTAGTAGCCGCTTCTTCAGTCGCTAGCTCGGCGCCTTCCTCTGCTGGCGCCTCTGCGGTGGGCTCCGCTCCCGCAGTCAATGCATCCGCTTCTACTGAGCCTTCTGTCAGCGATTCCTCGCTGATTCCCGCTTCGCCGACTGCCGCTTCTGTGGCGGCTTCTCCGGTGTTGTCGGCTTCCGCGTCGGCTACTGCCTCGCCGCCATCCAGAGTGGCGAAATAATTATTGACCGCAATGCTGATTTTTTCCACCGTTTTCGGGCCGATGCCTTCAATCGCTTCCAATTGCTCCGGCGTCATATCGGCCAGCGACTCCACCGTGTTCACGCCCGCCGCCTTCAATTTCTCGACCAGTCCCTCACCCAACCCCGTAACATTTTCCAGCGGAGTTACGGTCTGCGTGACCAGCGCCGACATCTGCTGCTCTACTTCCTGACGCTTTTCTTCCTCGCTCTTGATGTCGATCTTCCAGCCCAGCAGCTTGGCCGCCAGCCGCACATTCTGCCCTTTTTTCCCGATCGCGAGCGACAGTTGCGTATCGTCCACCACCACTTCCAAATGCTTGTCCGCCGCATCCACAATCGTCACCCGGCTTACTTTCGCCGGCTGCAACGCTTTCTCCGCGAAGGTAACCGGATCCTCGTGATATTCGATGATGTCGATCTTTTCCCCGCGCAACTCGCGAATGATCGACTGCACCCGCATACCCTTCATGCCGACGCAGGCTCCGACCGCGTCCACGTCCTTGTCTTTCGACAACACTGCGATCTTCGTGCGCTCGCCCGCTTCCCGCGCAATCGCCCGGATCACCACCGTGCCGTCATAGATTTCCGGCACTTCGGTCTGGAACAGATGCTGGACTAATTCCGGAGCGGAGCGCGAAGCGATCACGCCCGGACCTCTCACGGCTTTTTCCACCCGCACAATCACGACCCGAATCCGCTCGCCCACCGCGAACGATTCCAGCCGCGACTGCTCCTTGCGTCCCATGCGCGCTTCGGCCTTGCCGATATCGAGAATCACGTCCGGACCCTCGAGCCGCTTCACGGTCGCATTCACGATCTCGTTTACATGTCCGATGTATTCGTTGTAAACCGTGTCGCGTTCCGCTTCGCGCACTTTCTGGAATATGACTTGCTTCGCCAGTTGCGCCGCAATCCGCCCCAGAATTCCTTCCGTCACTTTCGGGATGAGCAGTTCTCCGCCGGCTTCTGCACTCGGATCTAGCTTGCGAGCCTGCTCCACCGTCACCTGCAGATTCGGATCTTCCACTTGCTCCGGAGTCTCGACGATCGACTTCACCGCATAGGCATTGATCTTGCCGCTATCTTTGTCGAGCACCGCGCGCAGGTTCTCCTGCGTCTTGTAGTACTTGCGCGTGGCCACGACAATGGCGTCTTCGACCGCGCTCACCACGATCTGCGGATCAATACCTTTCTCCCGGCTGACCCCTTCGATGATGTTGTAAAGCTCACTAGCCATAAAAATTCCAGGTGTTAGATCTTGGGTGTCAGGACTCAGGCTTGGGCTTTCCTGAGACCTTAGTCCTGACACCGAAGACGTTGCTTTCAGATTTCCGGAACCAGATTCGCTTTCTCTACGTTCCTCAACTCAATCGCGACTTTCGAGGACTCGCCCTCTTTCGGACGCATCTTCTTCTTACGCGCCGCGTTCAGATCCAGCAGCAGATTCCCGTTCTCGAAGCTTTCCAGTTTCCCCTCGAAATACCGGTTGTTGTTCACTGGCTCCAGCGTCGTCACCTTCACACGATGTCCGCGGAAGCGCTCAAAATCCGAAGCTTTCGTCAGCTTGCGATCGAGCCCCGGAGAAGAAACCTCCAGCACATACGATCCGCCTGGCACCGCATCCTCGACGTCAACGATCGTCCCGAACTCGCGGCTGAACTTCGAGCAGTCTTCGTGCGTCACGCCGTCCGGACGATCCGCCGCTGGCACTGCTCCCGGCCGGTCGATAAACACGCGCAGCATGCGGTGCTTGCCCGCCCCGCATACCTCCACCTCGACTACTTCCAGCCCGCTCGAGCCAGCCACCCGCCCGGCAATCTGCCGGACCTTATCCAGATCTAAAGCCATGTTTTCAGCATTTTGCGCCCGGATTGCCGCGCTAAACCATTCCAGATAATCGGTCCAACTAAAAAGTGGGCTTTCGCCCACTGGTGTGCTTCGACAATCCTGACACTACGACACAACAGTATTCATCTGCAACTATACGCTGCCAATTTGGAAAACACAAACCAGTGCGGTGCGTCGGGTGCGTCGTGGTGGCGATAGGAAGAGGAAGAGGATTTTGGTTTCCACGTGCCCGCTCCACCGGTTACCGAGGATGCCCGTTAGTTCGTAGAAAGTAGCGACTCTCAACCCCGGTCATAATGACCGAGGGTAGTTTTTCTGCCAAGAAAAAGGAGAGAGTCGCTATGAAGAGACGATACCAGATCGACCAGCAACGGGCGGTGCAAGAGT
>DATDGS010000062.1:0-6895 GCA_036521955.1 Terriglobales bacterium | reverse complement strand
ACTCTCTGGCGTGGTGGTGGCGCTGGCGGCAGGTGCGTTCGGTCTTGCGCGCCGCGTCGCCCGCGCCTTTGAACCTGCCGATACCGGTACTTTCCAGCCCTGCGCACCTGGAGCCGGGCGTGTTCGGAGTCTTTCGACCCTTCCTCCTGCTGCCGGAGGGTCTGGGTGAACATTTGGCTCCGGAGCAGTTTGAAGCCATCGTGGCGCACGAGTTGTGCCACGTCAGGAGACGCGACAATTTGTCATCTGCGATCCACATGATGGTTGAGGCGCTGTTCTGGTTCGATCCCGTGGTGTGGTGGATCCGGGTCCGACTGATCGAAGAACGCGAACGCGCGTGCGATGAAGCGGTTCTGCGGATGGGCTGCGATCCCCAGGATTACGCTCAGGGAATCGTTACCGTGTCAGCGCCGGGATAAAACGACCGCAATTCCGCCGGTTTTGTAGTCACGAAAAATGCCGCCGTCGGGAATGCGGCAAGAATCGGAGGCTCCTCTTTCTTTGGGGAATAGATCAGGGCCGAAAATCGGCCGAAGTGAGCCATCGGCGGGGACGCGGTACAAGACTCTATACCAGCATCTAAATCTCCCCCTGAAAATCATGCCTCGCCAGTGCGACAACCGCCGATATGGGCGTACGCCAATGTCGGTATTGCGGGCGGATTTTCCAGCCATCCAAGTTTCAGCCGGAGCAGGCGGTATGCGGGGATCCAGAGTGCCAGCGGCGGCGCCGCACCGATTACCACCGCCAGAAGATCGCGGCGGACCCCGAATATCGCCAGGGATGCTTGGATAGCGCTCAGAAATGGCGCTCCCGCAATCCCGATTACTGGCGGCGGTATCGCGAGCAACACCCGAAGGCGGTTGAGCGGAATCGCCACCAGCAGCAAGTTCGGGACCAAAAACAGCGATTGCGCGATCTTGCAAACAACAACTCAGCTTTCGACCTAAAGCGTTCCGCCGCCGAGATCTGGCTACTTGGCGCCGGGCTCCGGAATCTTGCAAACAACAACTCAGCCCCGGCGCAAGTCTGGATTCTCGAAGCACTTACACCGCGCAAGCCCCCGCAGTCGGAATCTTGCAAACAACAACGTTCTGGCAACCAGGCGGCTTCCGCCGGATAACAGAAGTGGCGCCATGCTTTCCACCGATCAGATCAACGACCTGCATCGCCTTTACCGGTCCGAACACTGGACGATCCGCAAGATCGAGCGGCATCTGCGCATGAGTTGGCGCACCATCAAGAAATACCTTGATGCGCCCGCGCAAGAGTCCGTCCCGCGAAAGCGCGAAAGCAAACTCGATCCGTTCAAAGCCGCCATCGGCGAGTGGCTGGAAAAAGACCCCACCGCAACAGCGGCTGTCATCGAGCAACGACTGCGGTCGCTCGGCTACGACGGCGGCCACAGCATCTTACGCGAGTATGTGCACGCCGTTCGTCCGCAGCTGAAGCCGGCCCGCGCCTTCCTGCGTATGGAGCCGCCGCCCGGCGAGCGCTTCGAAGTCGATTGGGGACACTTCGGCGCGCTTGACTACTCCGGGGACGCGCGCAAGCTGTATGCTTTCGCCCTCGTCGAAGCGCACAGCCGCATGTTGTATCTGGAGTTCACCCACAGCCAGAGCTTCGAAACCTTCGTCCGTTGTCATGTGCATGCCTTCACAGCGCTGGGCGGCGTCGCGCCTGAAATCGCCTACGACAATCTGGCGACTGCCGTCGCCGAACACGATGGCCGCCTGGTTCGTTTCCTGCCGCGCTTTCTCGCTTTCGCCCGCGAGTATGGCTTCTATCCGAAGGCCTGCAATGTGGCGGCCGGTTGGGAAAAAGGGAAAGTAGAGCGCGCGATCGGATACGTCCGCCAGAGCTTCTGGCCACTGCGTGTGTTTGCCGATCTGCACGATGTCAATCGCCAGGCGCGGCAGTGGCTCTCGGAGATCGCCAATCAACGACTGCACCGCGAAACGCGCGAGCACCCTGTCGACCGATTCAAGGCCGATGCTCTGCGCCCCTTGCCGGTTATCCCCTACGACCATCGCGATGTAGTCGAGGCCCTGGTTCACAAAGACATCCGCCTGCAGTTCGATGGCAACCGCTACTGCGTGCCTCACCGCTATGTCGGCCGCCGCCTCATTCTCAAAGCGGATTCCAGCTCGGTCACCATCTATGACCGCGTCAACGAAATCGTCTCTTATGCCCGCTGCTGGCGCCGCGGCCAAACCTTGGGCGCCGACCGGTTCGAAGCGGAGATGGCCGACCTGCGTCCCGCGGCCAGACGGTCGCGCGCGCAGCAACGCTTTTTCGCCGTTCTCGATGGAATTTGCTCTCAGGCCATGCTGGAAGGCTATCTGCGTGACATTGCCGATTCCGATCGCGGACTATCGCGGCAACTTACCGAACTGCTGGAGCTCATCCGCCAGTATGGCCCCGAGCCAGTAGCCGATGCCATCGAGAAAGCTGCCGCCGCCCGTGCTTTCGGCGCCGACTACATCGCCAATATCCTGCACCAGCAGCAGTCCCCGCGTCAGATACAACCGCCGCTTCGCCTCCGCGACCCGTTGTTGAACGATCTGGTCACCGATCCGTTGTCGCTGCTGGAATACGATGCTTTCATCCTCGATCCCGGAAAGGATTCCGATGACTCCTCTCGAAGAGAAACTGAACCAACTGAGTCTTTCGACCATGAGCCGCCAGGTGGAGACGACTCTGACTGATGCCGCCGCCAAGAATCTCAGCGCTGCCGCCACTCTGGAATGGCTCGCCGACATGGAACTGGAAGCCCGCAAACAGCGCGCCATCGACCGCCGCTTCAAATGCTCGCGCTTGCAGGCGCAGCCCAGCATCGACGCTTTTCACTTCCATCGCCATAAGAGCCGCCAGCAGGCAAAACCGCGCATCCTACGCTTGCTCGATCTCTCGTTCCTCGCCAAAGGAACCAACCTCGTGCTGATCGGCAATCCCGATCCTGCGACATTATAAGTCACCTCATCAGATATTTGAAAACATTGGGCCTTCATCCTGCTGGTTCTGAGTTTGCGGGGCACGAACTCGCTTTTTGATGTCGTTCACAGCTTTCAATACTGTTTCATCCGTGAGCGATTCGGCAAGAATTTCCCATGGAGCGCAGGGCACGACCTGCGCAGCGGTGAGCACTTTCTGATCGATCAACCGCCGAACACTCGTTGAACTAATGCCAAGCCGATAAGCAGCTTCTTCTAGCGTGACCACCGTCAGGCTGGCACGACTGACCTTGTTATTCGGCAGATCGTGATAGTGGCGCAGACCGTATACCCGCTGTGTACTCCAAGCGTTGCCGGCTCCCGTTCGCAAACCAAGGCGATTCAGGGTGGCTGCGATCTGCTCATCGGGGAACTTGCCCGACATCTGCCGGACCACTTCGATCACGTCCACACCGGTGCATCGCTGATGTTTCCCCAATCCATTTTTCTGAATGTTTAACTCTGAATGCCGACCGCCGGCCCAGTGAATCAGGAACACGATCTTGCGCTTCTCCTCGTCAACATCGGCTACGATCTCTTCGATTAGAATCCGCACGATTCTTTGTTTCAATCGCATATCAGCGGCCGGCGCATTCCAAACCGCCGGAAGATCCTGTGCCAGGCTCAACAAGAGCTCTTTGTCTGGAACTGGTGGTCCGGGTGACACAACGTCAAAGTCACGCAGCCGATTCTCTAATTCCGCAACTCTTCGCAGAGCGTCATTCCAGCGCACTTCCAGTTCGGCTGCAACAAGACGATTGTCCGGGTCAACTGCCTCATATCGTCTTGCAGCTATCTTCGCTTCGTAGCGACCCTGCTCTAGTTCGAGCTCAAGAGACTTGCGCTGCTCGTGTCGTTGGCGACGTATGGTTTCGGTAGCTTCTAACGCCGCTTCAACGGCATTGCCACCAATTGCGCGGAGGATTTCGTTCGCAACCGCCTCGTCGGTTCGGAGACCGCCGAATGAGATGCACCAGTCTTCTCCGTGATTGATCTGCGCCGCTTTGCACTGGTATCGCAACACGACGCCTCGGCGGCCTGTATAGGACACATGCAGCATTCGCCCGCACCGACGGCAGCGCAACAACCCAGCCAGCAGCGCCTTCCCGCCGCGGCCGGCCTGCGGTTGCATGCGCGATTTCATATGAGTGTTCGCTGCGACCATGGCTTGGTGACGTTCATACTGCTCCCAAGAAATGTACCCGGAATGGTGGTCCTGAATCAAGACGGTCCATTCGCGCCGGGGCTTTTTGTGCCCGGCGGTCTTTCTCGCTCTGCCGTCGACTATGCTCGTCCGGGCGTTCGTCTTGCCGAACGCGTAAGCCCCGGCGTAGATAGGATTCGTGATGACCTTCAGCAAAGTAGTGTAAATCGGAAGACTCCAAACAGTGCGCCCATTTGGTTGATCGAAGATCCTCATAGGCAGTTCAATCCGTTCTCGCCGAAACCATAACAGCACCTGTCGTACGCTTCCCAGTTCCGTCATTTTTGAGAACGCCATGCCGAGCGCCTGTCGCACTCGTTGGTCGGGGTCAATCTCGATCTTGCCGTCAACAGTCCATAGGTATCCCACGGGCAGACAATACTGCAACTCACCGCGCCGAGCCTTCTGTCGAATGGCTTCGACGGAGCGTTGGCGAAGCAGGTTCAGTTCGAACTCGCTCATGGTCCCCTTCAAGCCAAGCAACAGACGATCGTTGATAATGGCCGGATCATAGACACCATCCGGGTCGACGACAACAGCGCTCACCATGCCGCAGAGTTCGATGAGATGATGCCAATCGCGACCATTACGCGCAAGGCGTGATGCTTCGATGCAGAAAATGGCCCCGACCTCGCCGGTGCACACTTCACCGACCAAGCGCTGAAAGCCAGGTCTCTCGACCAGCCCTGATCCGGAGCGACCGAGATCGTCGTCAATGACGACCGTTTCCTTGAAGCCCAACTCGCGCGCCCTCTCCACCAACGCATACTGGCGGCGTTGACTTTCCTGGTTGTGGATGACTTGTCCAGGAGAAGACTGGCGGACATAGACAATCGCGCGGCGATTCAGACGTTCATCGGTCAGCTTTGGATTCATCCTGACCTCCTGTTGCTGCTGGAGAGAGGCTTTCGTTCGCGGCACCCAGCAATAGCTCCGCCAGTGCGAGAACGAGTTGTTCGGTTTGGTCCGCGGGTATCTCCGCTGGCGATGTCTCCGCCAGCGGCAGGTTGAATTGCAGATGCTGCGGGTTCGGGTACGGCTGCTTCATTCGGATCCTCCGTGAAGGTTTGCTTCAGGGAAGACATATCGCATGAGGGTGCTACGCGCAATGTAGCCAGGAGGTCACGCAACTCGGTCAGAGCCGCGACTGAAATGGCAGGAGCGCCGATAACGAATTCAGCGCATGCCGGACTGAACATCCAAGCAGGCAGGCCGCAGGTCGTGTCGTCAGGGAGTCGCACGAAGATGTACGCGCCGAATCGATCCTTCTGACGCTTCTGCACGCGAAGCGTTTTTCCCGCCAACGGGTGCCAACGGTAGTAAACCGTGACGGTCTCAAAATGATGTGTATTATGTAGCTGCTTCTCCCGGCGTGGGCAAGACCTTTTTGGCGAAGCTCATCGCCTGGCGCGCTTGTCAGGCCAATCAGCGCGTGCTGTTCACCACCGCCATGGACATGCTCAATCATCTGCTCGCTTCCCACGTCGATCACTCGCTGGTCCGTAAGCTGAAAAGCTACACCGAACCTACTCTGCTCGTCTGTGATGAGTTAGGCTATCTGGCCCTCGACCAGCCGACTTCCAATCTCTTCTATCAAGTGATCTCTACGCGCCACAGCCAGAAGCGCTCGACCATCATCACCACCAACACACCGTTCTCCGACTGGGGCAACATCCTCTTCAACACCACCATCGCTACCGCCATCGCCGACCGCTTGGTGGAAAACTCCGAAATCTTCCTATTGGGCGGCGACAGCTTGCGCAAGCCCAATAAGAATCCCAATCCGCCGGCCGAAGAATCCTAGCGCCGGCCCCGGCCATGCGCCGCGCTGTGATGATAACCCGGTCGGAGGAGTCCACCGGCTAACCCCACAACGGCGCTGACGAGGCGGAGCGGGAGTCACCCTCCCGCTCCTTCTGTGCCTTCATGTTCAACTTCAGCGCCAATCACCTCACCCTGATCTCGCGGACGGAATATCCGTCGCATGCCGTGCTCCTCATGCGCGACCGCGATACGCAGCGGGTTTACCGGCTCTATGACTTCTCCAAAGCCCAGCTCATCCGGCCCGAAGCGGCCTACTGCGTAGCGGGCAAGGTCAACAGCGCCGATAAACTCTATCTCGTCATCGAATCGGTCCGCCTGGACACGAAACACAGGCTGATTTCCAATGCTCCTATTCCTGCTGACGGCGCGGGAGGATCTGCTTTGCCTTAATCTTGGTTGTCTCGAATCCGGTAATGGACTGCTGACTTTTTCGCCGGCGGCCGACGCACCCGTGTGCGCCGGCGATGAAACCGGCGCTTCGACCGGCGTCAAAACCGGCGGAAACGCTGCTCTTTTAAACCGGCGCTAACACCGCCGTCCCCCTGCCGTGATCCGAGTTCGATTAGTCCCATTTCTTACGAGTTCGACTGTTAGTTGTTTATCCGCGAACCAACTGCTCGTGAACCATGAAACCGATCCGAGCGCAATAATTGCGGCCAATACCCCGATTCCTACCGTAAGCCACCAAGATGGCCGGCGCGTTGCGGTCTCCTCTGCCACAACCGTGGCTCTTGGGTCGAAGTTCTCGAAGTAATTTGCCCCAGCCTTCCAATTCTTTGCGACATGTGCACCAGTTCCGTCGCGTAGAATTCTTTCTTCACGGCAATAACGACGCCGATGATGCCGCGACGCTCCTTGTCATAGACGGGAGAAC
>DATDGS010000061.1:0-83304 GCA_036521955.1 Terriglobales bacterium | reverse complement strand
CGGGAATGATTTCGCCGACCAGTGGTCCATGGCAGAAAAGCCGCACCACCGAACTCTCAGAAACCACAATACTCACCGCCTTGGTGACAGCACTCATGTTGGCGGCGGCAATGTGACCGCTGCCGAGTCCCAGCGGCACGACCACTTGTGCGGCCACGGCATCCAGGTAGAGCGGCACGCGGAAAGGACAATTCCTTCCCGACTGACCACGCCCCCCCCATCTAGCTGCGCCAATTCCTTGATCGTTCCGCGCAGATTGAGATTGGTGACATGAAGTGAAGACTCAGGATGCCCCGATAACGGATCCAAAATCAACGGTCTAGAACTCGCGAGCACGGCACTCTCATCCCCGAGTGTAAAAAGCGTGCCTACCCGTCTTCCCTCTCGCCCCTCGCGAGCAATTTCGACTGCGAGCCCAATCAGGGACCCAAGGACGTCAGGATCATATTCCGTTACCGGGCAGAGAATGTTCTCAAACATCCACCAACTCCTCGCTTCGGCTAGACGGCAACTAAAGCGCAAATGCACTCTGCTTTGGATGAAAGCCATACCAAGAAGATGCGTGCGTCCTCCTGCTGAAAAAGAAATCGGATTCTGCCGCATGGTCCGTTATCCGGTCGTAATCGGATTCCAGCCTTTTGTTTCAGAAATTGCGCTCAAAAAAGCAGCCTTCAGCCGTCCTGTCTCACGAGTTCGCTCATTCGCACGAATTGTCCGGCGCGGTACTCAGTGAAGAGCCTGACAATATCCTCTTTCGAGTCTCCGGCAAACGGCCCGTACCAGGCGATTGGGTTTCCTTGAGGCTGGCCGGCATACAGTACGAGGCGCGCGCCTTCTTCGTTGGCAGCCATGTGCAGTCGAAGCCGATGCGCTTCGTCCGTTGCAAGACCACCAGCGAATACGAAGCGATGATTCTCACCCCGGAACAAGCTTATTCGATATTGCTTAACCTACGAGAGTCGGAACGTACTCTAACGCTCTTAGGCGCTGGCACAGGTCTGCGTATCTCAGAGAGCCTCGGGCTGCAATGGCAAGACGTGAGTTTTGCTGGAGCCGTCATCCAGGTGCGCCGCACACGGACATGCGGCAAAGTGGGTTGGCCGAAAAGCAAAGCCTCGAAAAGCCCGGTGCCGCTGCATCCTTTGCCAGCCAATTCATGTTTCGCTGGAAATGTAAGACGCCATATTCTCAGCCGGGGGATTGGGTATTTCCCTCGTTCAAGCTCAAGGGCCAGCAACCGCGTGTGGCTAATACGCTTGGGGAAGATTATCGACTGCGAGCGGCAGTGAAGGTGGGCATTCTTTCATCGCACCGAGACGACGAAGGCAGACTGGTAGATGGTGATCCACGGCGACTTGGCTTCCACAATCTGCGTCACAGCCTGGCATCGTTTCTGGTCCGCATTAGAACTGACCCAAGAACGGTACAGACTTTGCTTCGCCACAATGATGTTAAGTTGACCTTGCAGTGTTATACCCACAGTGTCAGCGAGCATCGCATGGCTGCGGGAGGGGCTATGCTGGCTGCAATTTTCAGCCACGCCGCAGACAGAAGCGGACTGAGCGAGAGGAGCTTGTGATGATCCGGTTGCTTCAGCAAACCGCAAGCTCTAGCGGCGTCGATTCAGTCTTTGCGCAACATCTGGTGCTTTGCTGAAACAACAGGATAATTACAAGTCAGCTTATGCTGCCCGAAAGCCGGCTGCTTCTGGGAGTCGCCAGTTCTCGCACGGGCGCTTACTGACGCGCCATGTGCACCCGCATCTCAGCCTCTGGCTGTCTGATCAACTCTCCGCTCACGTCCACGGTTGCGCTGTAGAGCTTGCCGGTGAACTTGAATGGCGGTTGATATTTGTCACAAACCGGTGAGCCGGGGTTGGTGCCACACGCGATACCCCCTCCAATGCCCATTAGGAGAGGTATAGTTACGGGGATGCTACCCTCCCCGGCGAGCTTGCCATCCACGTAAAGCCGTCCAGTACCTGGTGCGCCCTTGCCTTTCATGATGTCGGGCTTGCCGGTCACCTCGAACTCATAGCGCAGCTTGTGGCGTCCCTCCGGAACAGGGATCGTAGATTCAATGTCAAAGTACTGGCTGTCGACATAGTTGTAGCTGTAGTGAAGCTTGCCGTTTTGGACATAGAGGGAATAGCCGCCCTGGACGCTGCCACAGCTGAGCAGAACTCCTTCTGCGCCACCCTTGGGGATCTCAACATCCGCCGTAATGCTGTGGGGCCGGTTCAGCACTTGGGGGCAGGAGTTGATCGGCACCACTTGCGTGTCCGGATAGTAGGTGCAACTGGTGCGAGCAGCCGCGATCTGTGGCCTCTCATCGGCTGCCCGCGCGGGGCCTCGCGAATCTATCGGCAAAACGTTGTACTTGCCTGCCTCGACGTACCAGGTACCAACCATTTCGATCAGTTTCGCGCGGTTGTCTGCCGCGATGTCATGGTTCTCGGCGTAGTCTGTCTCCAGGTGATAGAGTTCCCATCCCTTGGCATCCAGTTCGGTCAGCTTCTCATAGTCGATCGGCAAGCCGAAACCCATACCGGCTTCTTTGAAGGAGGGCCCAGGCCACGGGCACACCGCGCGCCAACCATCGTGATAGATGGAGCGATGCCCCATCATTTCGAAGTACTGGGTGATGTGCGCCGTGGGCGCTTTTGCGTCGTCAAAAGCATGGGCGAAGCTGACGCCTTGGATCGGCGACTGCGTCACGCCCTTGACCGAAGCCGGAGCCTCGATTCCCAGCGCATCGAGCACCGTCGGGACCATGTCAATGACGTGTGCGTATTGGGTGCGGATTTCGCCCTTCGCATTGATGCCTTTTGGCCAGTGAACGATAAAAGGATCGCTGACGCCGCCGCGATAGGTCTCACGCTTCCAGCGGCGGAACGGTGTATTGCCAGCGAAGGTCCAGCCCCAGGCATAGTGATTGAAGGTTTTTGGTCCGCCCAGTAGGTCGATCATCGACAGGTTCTGTTCCAGGGAATCCGGCACGTTGTTGAAGAACTTGTTCTCGTTCACCGAGCCATGCGGTCCGCCTTCCGCGCTGGCGCCGTTATCGGAGATGAACATGATCAGCGTGTTCTCCCACTCGCCAATCGTCTTCAAGAAGTTAAAGAGCCGACCGTACTCGTAATCCGTCTGGGAGAGGAAGCCGGCGAACACCTCCATCATCCGTGAATACAGCTTCTTCTCGCCGGCAGAGAGCGTGTTCCAATCCTGCACGTCTGGATCGTGGCGCGAGAGTTCGGCGTTCTGCGGAACGATGCCCAGCTCTTTTTGCCGCGCAAACGTCTTTTGGCGATAGGCGTCCCAGCCGTCGTCGAACTTGCCTTTGTACTTGTCCGCCCATTCTTTCGGAACGTGATGCGGTGCGTGCCCCGCGCCGGGACAAAAGTACAGAAAGAAGGGTTTGGTCGGCGCAATCTGCTTGGAGTCGGCGATGAAGCTGATTGCCTTGTCGGTCAGATCCTCGATCAGAATGTACCCCTCTTCCGGAGTTTTTTCGGGTTCCACGGTGTGGTTGTCGGAGACCAGCTCCGGATAGTACTGGTGCGTATCTCCGCCGAGGTAGCCATAGTAGCGCTCGAAGCCTCGCCCCAACGGCCAACGGTCATAGGGACCGGCCGCCGACAGTTGATCCGCCGGTGTCAGGTGCCACTTGCCGATGGCATAGGTGTTGTAGCCCTTCTGGAGCAGCATCTCGGACAGGAAGCCGTTCTCGAACGGAATGTTCCCGTTCGCACCGGGATAGCCGGTAGAACCTTCGGTGATGCAGGACATCGCGTTTGAGTGATGATTGCGTCCGGTCAGGCAGCAGGAACGCGTGGGCGAACAGAGAGCCGTAGTGTGCATGTTGTTGAAAAGCAGGCCGCCTTTGCCGAGCGCGTCGATGTTGGGCGTTGCGATGGGGCTTCCGTAGCAACCCATCTGGCCGAAGCCGGTATCGTCCTGCACGATGAACAAGACGTTGGGCGCGCCTTCTTTGGCTCGCAGTGGTTCGGGCCAGGCCGGGCTCGATACGTCGAATGTGCGTCCGATGACGCCGTTGAATGCGGAGCCGGGTTTGTACTCTTTAAGTGCCATTTTGGCTCTCCTAGAAGAAGCTGCTTATGAGGGGCTCAACAGTTCGCGATTGCAGGATACGGCTCCCGCTCCGGCGGAGGTAACTGTCACAACTGACAGTCCGGAGGAGTAATTGGGGTGTCTCGACTTGGGAAGAGCTCGGCGCAGCTGCACTCGCCCGCTGCCATAGTTCCGCGCTGACAACATTTCCCTCCACTCGGGTCACGAAGAGATGCCCAATACTCTGATCAAACAGCAACTCCACAGGCTCCCGTCGCATTCAAGTTGTGCGGGGAAGCAGCGGCTGCAACACATCGAGAAAGGAGACAAGTTCTACCGCGATCTGAAGGAACGTGGAGTTAGCGTGCTAATTGGGATGGTGGCTGGCGGGCACGCTCGATGTTCGAAGGCTTGCGCAGTCGAACCGAATCATTGACTCGGCGGTGGAAGTGTCAAAGGCGCAGACAATCGGAAGCTCAGAGCCGACTCGACCGGGATTTCAATCTGCTGATTTCCGGTCATCGCTCCTCCCACTAAACCGGCGCCGGCGCCCACCAGCAAACCAATGCCTGCTCCTTTACCTCCGCCTGCGAGCCCTCCAATCAACGCGCCCCCGGCAGCTCCTCCCCCAGTCGTTTTAGCCGTCCTCGTACCTTTCCCCTTGATTGTGTTGTTCAGCACGGCGGTCTTGAGGTCATAGGCTTGCCCCTGCACTGTGACCTCCGTGAGTGCGAGGGTCAGCTCCCCCTCACCCTTGATCTTGCCTTTGGTTTTGGCTGTCAGCACGGTGCCCCGGACCGCTGATCCGGCACGGATCACTGTCACACCTCCAACTATCACCGGCTTTGCCAAAGTCGCCGAAAAACCTTGGCCCGACTGGCTGCCGTTGGAACTCAGCGCCTGGCCCACCTTGACCGTAAAAACAGTACCCGCCGGCACAACAATCGGTTGCGGGGGAGGAGGAGGTGGTGCCGCCGTCTGGGTCGCTTGCGCGGCGTCGGGCTGGACCGCAGTCTCATCATCAACGCCTGAAACTCCCGGCTCTTCCCGGGCCATCTGTTCCACTTTCTGCTGTGCAGCCGGTGTCTTAACCTGGCCGGTCAGTGTAATCTTGCCGTCCTTGGCGGCCACGTTGACCTGTGAGTCCTTCGTGTCCGGATCAGCGGCAACCTTGGCCTGAACGTCCTTTGTAATGGAGTTGTCAGTTGGTTTTGAACACGCGGTTGACATCCCAAGCAAGGCGGCGAGAAAGGCAATTGACATGGACTGCGTGGGTATGCGCATAGGCCTCCTCAGTTGCGGTGCGACCATTAAATCGCGCCCTGGGGTTGCGACAGTTACGCGTGGAGGTGGATCTGTGGACCTCCCCCTCTCAGTTACTGTGCTTTTCGATTTTGCTGTTGAGCAACGAAACCAGGGACTCGCCTCCGCCCGGCGGCTTGACATCGCTTCCGCGCACGATATCGCCTGCGGTGAGCCTCTTGCCATAAAGGCGGTAGTTCGCGTCACTGTCTGGTTCCAGGGTTGCGCTTCCCAGGGACACGCCGGCGAACAAGCCCTTGGCTCGCCCGTAGGTGAAGATGTCGGTGTTGTCAACCGGACCAGCCGCGGTAGCGCCAGGGCCCGCAGCGGCAGTCGCGTCCGCGCCCATCTTGGTCTTGCCGTTCAGGAGCTGGGTTACGACCTTCTGATCCATGAGCAGCAGGACGAAATCACTGGACGAGCCACCTAACTGCAGACCAACACTGGCGCCACCCATCGAATACATAGCGGGCGCGGACCACTTGCCCTCAAAATTCGCACCGGTGCGGCAAAGCATCGGACCGCGGCCGCCGCTTCCGCCAACACCGATGCCGAACTTCTTCACGCCAGGCAGAATGAGCACGCAATCAGCCTTTGCCAGCAAGGACGGCGGGATATTGTTGCCGTCGAGCATATCCCGTAACACAATGTTGGCTTGCCCGAGGGTGTCTTCGTCCTTCTGCTTGTCGGCAGCGAACGCAGGGAAAACTAGCAGGGTCATAAGTAGGGAAGTGAGGAGGCAAGGCAAAGCCCTCTTGGCGATCTGCTCACCCGTCTTTTCAAATGCAGTTTGTCGCATGGGATCTGTTTCCTTTCTTTTTGTGATTTTTTGTGATGTTCGTTGCTGCCCGCACGCGCGAATCTCTTCTCTCTGTGCGCTCACTATAGCTGTTTCCGCTATCATATGCCAGGACTGCCTGGGGTGGGAACTGTCAAAACTCCTAGTTGCTCCCTGCCGTTCTACCGTAGCCCCATCTTCTTAACGAGCCATGCTCGGGGTAAATAGACACTCAAATTCTCCGCCATCGCACAGCCGAACGGATTCATCGCGGCGTGGTAACTGCCTCCTGTGAAAACAAGAGGACACGGGATCCCGCTCTTTGCAGACTGCGGTGGTCTTTCAAGGCCCAGTGAAAGGCGTTTCGCAGGGTTCCAAAAAATAGCGCCAGGTCACGGCGATCAGTGACTTGCGTCACAGAGGCTGGGACACGCCTCGCACATAATGAATTGTCTCAATCGGTCGGAACTGACGGCCAACGGCATTATCAGTTCTTGCCACGTCCAGACCGCCAAGACATTCTATGCTTACTGAGGAGGTTCCTGCCATGGCGGCGAATCCTGTTGTTGCCCCCGAATTGAAACTGGTAGCCGAGCGGAAAGCGACAATGGACAACAAGATCGCCGAACTTCGCTACAAGAGAACCAAGATCGAGTTGGGAGGCGGCAACCAACGGATCGAAAAAGCATCACGCGACCGGCCTGCTCACCGCGCGCGAGCGCGTGGAAAAGCTCGTCGACCGGGAAAGTTTCCGGGAAATAGGCGCTTTGGCGAGACATCGCTCCATTTACTTTGGCATGGCGGACAAAGAACTGTCGGCGGATGGAGTGGTCACAGGATATGCGACGGTTGATGGCCGGTTGATTCATCTTGCCAGCCAGGACCTTACCGTTGCCGGCGGCGCCGTAGGCGAAGTGCACTGCGCGAAGATCACAGAGATGATGCAGCTTTCGCTGGAGACGGAAACTCCGGGGCTGCCTTACAACCTTCCGCGAGATACCGATCGCGCGCTCAATCACGCGATTATACCGCGCAGAAAATTCTGACCCCTTCGCGCTTGTTCTAAACACGTTCCCGTACACGGATCTCTATGCGCCCGTAGGCATCGGCTCGCTCGTCATAACTGCGAACCGGATTGAACCTCTGGTCAAGGCGGGTCTATTCGGAACGAGGACGTTGCCTGCAGACACAAGTTTGCCTCCGGTTCCCCTCCAAATTCTCCCCCAGTTCTCCGCCCAGCGCTCCCCCGGGTCCGCCATATTACGGCGTGCCCGCCTCCATCGGCGGGGACACGATGGACCTGATTGTGGGCCTGCACGCAACAACGGTGTTCATGCAACACGATCCCAATCGACTCTGGCGCTTCCGGGTCCTCTAGCGCGATTCGCGCTGCGATTGAGGGATCCCAGCGCGATTCAGATACTCGAGTTCAACTGAGATGGTGCTGTTTGCACTCACAGCCCCGCCGATGAGTGATACCGGAATGTTACGCCAACTGCCGCTTGGGAGCCGGTTTGCCGACTGTACATGCTCGATCAGCACACTTCGGCTTGGTACCTGTTAGTTTGCGGTCCAGCAAACAACAGCAGATTCGCGTCCGGATCTTTGACGACGAAATTCTTGGCGCCCCAAGGCTGCTTTTTCAGCGTCTGGTGAAAGGCAACACCAGCAGACTGAAACTCAAGAAACAGCAGCTTGATCTCTTCGGCAGTAGCGACGGTCATAGATACCGACAACAGTTCCTCCCGATCGCGGACCGTCGACTCGATTACTGGTCGTTCGACACACCTTAGATTGAGACGCGCCGCGTCGCGACCCACCTGTGCATAGTAGGGAGGTTTGCCGTAACTGAATACAAGCGAAAAGCCTAACTTCTCACGGAAAAATTCGCATGATCTTTTGATATCGGTGACGAACAGTTGCGGCTCTGCACGGACAATCGTTGCTTTGGATGGCGATGATTTCGCCCTGAGCGACGTGGTCGAAAGTCCAGTTTTCAGGACTTGCCAACTGTCGAAGCCTTGCTGTCTCGCGACCATTTCTTGCGCGTCGCTGAGCTTAAAGCTCGCAACAAGAATCTCGGAGTCGGGCATATTCATGAAACGAGGCAAGACCCGGCGGATTTGTGCGGCGACGGGATAGTGGCGTTCGCGATGCCACCGCAATATGAGCTTGGCTTGCTTTTTAAGGTTCTCTAGATTGGGCATGTAGGCCTCCACGATGAGATCGTAGGTGGGCGTTGCCCTTCGGCGACGTGCCGTTGCATCCTACATGCGCAGATTGCAGTATCTGCGACCGCGTCAGTATTTGTCAATTGAGAACGACGCCGCGCTACACGTTGTTGGGCCGCACTTATGCATTTTGTCGTATCACGGACAACCCAGAGGTTAACGGTTGTAATCGGCGTTAGCGCTCAGAGCCCAGGTCAAACGAGAGGTTTCACCAACAGCCCTTTTGAGCCGCCGCCCTCGGCGGCGCATCGACTTGCTACAAGCGGAACAGACTTCCAACCAAGGGACCCCACGTCAGGAGTGACCGGTTAGTGAACCGCTGCAAATTGTGCCGTTCCACGCCTAGCCCAAAAACCCGCTATGGCGCGACAAAGTTGATCCGAAATGCAACGAATCCCACGCTGCCCGGGCGAGGTTAGCTGCTCAGGGAGCGAAAATGTTAAAGGGCTCAGCGTTGGAAAGGCCTCCGCACGGAGCTGGGTTCGACACATCCACATGCGCCGTGCCCGCGGCGGCGATATCGGAGGCTAGGATCTGGGCGTCGAGTTGAGTTGGACTTACAAAAGTTGTGGCCCGAGGTGAGCCGTTCCACATGACCGTGGAGTCTTTCACAAAGTGCTCACCGAACACTAACAAGGAAAACGCCGACGCGCCGGCGGTCGCGACATTCGGCTGCACCGATGTTACTGACGCCGTCGTCGTGACGGTGAGGCGGTTGACGGTGGCGGGTTGCCACGGGTTGTACGGCACGGGCGAGTCGCTGTAGTAACTATAGAAAGTGTCGCCGACAACCGTAGGATCTTCCCCTAAGCCAACCGCGTTGGCATAGCCGATGGTAGCTTGAAGATTCGGTTCCTGGTAGAGAACTTGCATGGCAGGCCAGTAGAGGCCGTCGACGGATTCGCCATAGGCAATGTCTTGGCCGTTATCGACCATGGCGACGAAGCGATTGCGATAGGCGCTCCACACGATCTGGTAGTCTCCATCGGTATCTCCGGTCACGTTCGGAAAAGTTTCGCTGGCCAGCCCTCCCAATCCGGGTTGATCCCAGGTGCCGTTGTAGTATTTGTTGAATAACTTCGAGACGCGGTCGCCCGTCGATGCGGTAGTAAGAAGCTCTTCGTAGGGCGCCCTGGCCACGGATATAAACGTGAAGTCACTACACTCGGCGGTTGCCGTCCAGCAATGTTGAGGGAAGAAAATGTAGAAATACCTTTGTTGCGTGGTTGGGTCGATGTAAGGTACGAGAGCATTGTCTCCAACGTCGGCGGCGCCGGTTGGATTGTAGGTATGAGGAACGCTGAGAATTAAGCCGAGATCCTGCCAACTGAGTCCCTCGTCGGTTGACTTGGCGATACCAGTCCAAGACCAGAACGGATTGGCGTTGCGCTCAATGTGATAGGTGAGGAGCAGACTTCCCGCGCCGGGCTCACCTTCGGGCACGCGGTAGACGGGTCCACCCCCGGCGTAGTCGATATAAGCGGGCAATTTGTCGCTTACCGGGAAGGCGTACTCGTAGACGGGCGGGTTTGGATCGCCCAGCGGCTCGCCCAACGGATGATCGAATGTCCCCTGCGAAACCGTGACCGAGCCCCAGCGCCAAGTGTTTTGGTCGTCGCAGTTTTCGTGGCAGCCTCCATCGCTGCCGAAGAAGAGATAACTCGATCCATTGCGGGCTCGAACCACCCCCAGCGGCGTGTCACTCCAAGCAAAATATGGCCACTGGCCGGGCTCCGGAATAATGCCCGGCGGCTGCACGTGATAGCCAACCTCTTCTCTCTCATGATCAGAGACGATCACCTCGTTGGCAACGACGTGCATCCGGCATTGGCTGGAATCGGTGTTGCTTTCGCCGGCAGGAGACAGCGGATTCCTGGACGCGGATTCCGACACTCTCGTGGCCCTACGGAGTGGGTCAAGTCGAGCGGGTATCTGCGCCACTGTCGATGGTACCGACAACAGAGCGGGCACCAGCGCCAGGAGCCAAGCGAGGCAGTGGTGATGCTTGCCTGAAAAACCTCGCGGACCCCTTGGAGTAGTCATAGCGGTCTCCTTCTGCGCATCGTTTAAACCTTGTGCAGTTACCGGCAAGTTGAACGTTCAAGCGAATTTGCGGACGCCTAGCAACTCCAGTGTAGAGGGATTTTGACATGAATGGACAGGGATGGGAATGCCCCTGGTATCCGGGGAAGTTTCGCGCTCGCGCGGAACCCGTCCACGATATAGCTACCGAAGGACAAGCAATATATACTGTGTCCACTTGGGCGGGAGCAAATCTTCAGCACTTCCCCTCAGACTGGCGAGAAGGGCATGCAAGATGAGAAGCCCAAAATTCCGACTTCTTTTTCCGCCTCCGACGGGGCGACCATCGGAGTTGGTTCCTCGTCCGGGCCCCAACCTGACGCGCCTACCATGGCGAGCAGCATCCCCGGGTCGATACCGTTATTGAGTCCCGGTAGTGTTCTCGGCGGCCGGTACCAGATCATGAAATTGCTTGGCGAAGGGGGCATGGGCGCTGTCTATAAGGCACGCGACACCGAGGTCGATCGCCTGGTCGCTCTCAAGGTAATCCGTCCTGAACTGGGAAGGAGTCCAGAGGTTCTCCAACGATTCAAGCAGGAGCTGGTGGTCGCGCGGCAGATCACGCACAAGAACGTGGTACGCATTTATGACCTGGGCGATGCCGACGGCGTGAAATTCATCACGATGGAGTACGTCGATGGTGAAGATCTGAAGAGCATTTTGTCGAAAACGAAGAAATTTCCTCCTTCAGAGGCTGTGGTCATCATGCAGCAGGTTTGTCGTGCGCTCGACGCCTGCCATTCCGAGGGCGTCATCCATCGCGACTTAAAGCCTTCGAATGTAATGCGCGACAAGCAGGGCAAAGTGTTGGTTATGGATTTTGGGCTGGCACGTTCCGTTCAGACAAGCGGGCTGACGCAAACCGGCATGGTGATGGGAACGCTCGAATATATGTCTCCCGAACAAGCCAAAGGCCAGGAGCTCGGGTCTACGTCGGACATCTACGCCGCGGGGCTTATCTTTTACGAGCTCTTAACCGGCAAAGTGGCGTTCGAAGCTCAAACCCCGATGGCAAGCCTGCTCAAACGCAGCCAGGAACGTCCCGTTCCTGCGAGCGTGATCGACAAGGCGATTCCGCGGACTCTAAGCAGCATCGTGGGTCGCTGCCTTGAACCCGACCGCCGAAATCGATTTCAAAGCGTGGCGGAGTTGCTGGCCGAACTCGAAGCATATCAACCTTCAAATGCCACGGTTGCCACTGTCATAGTTCGACGACCGCCCCCAGTCGTAGCGATCTACAGATGGTTGGCAGCTGTGCTGGGCATTCTGCTGCTGGCGGTCACGTTCGTGCTGGTCAAGAACAAAATCTGGAAGACGGCTCCCGTTGCCCATTCGCCTGTCAGCATACTGCTCGCGGATTTTAGCAACGAAACGTCAGATCCCGTGTTCGATCAGACATTGGAACCGGCATTCAGCGTGGCCCTGGAAGGCGCTTCATTCATCAACTCTTTCAATCGCGGTCTTGCCCATAAGATCGCTGGAAAACTACAGCCTGGCTCCACCCAGCTGAATGAGGAACTCGCAAGATTGGTAGCGACTCGTGAAGGCATTAACATCGTGGTCTCCGGTTCCATCACTCGCGAGGCTAGCGACTATAGACTTACGGTTCGTGCCGTCGATGGAGTTACAGGAAAAGTTCTGACCACCGAGTCCGAGCATGTGCCGAAGCAGGATGTTCTGGTCGCGATTGGCAAGCTGGCTGCTGGAATTCGAAAGACTCTCGGTGATACGACTCCGGAATCGGTGCAGCTTGCCGCAGCGGAGACCTACACCACGCGGTCGCTCGATGCGGCCCACGAATACGCATTGGCCCAGCAGGGACAGTTCACCGGCAATTACGACAGCGCCATCGAACACTCGTTGAAAGCATTGCAATTCGATCCTCAGCTTGGCCGCGCCTACGTGGTGCTTGCCGTGGTTTACAACAACATGAAGCAGCCGCGCCAGGCTGAGAAGTATTTCCAGTTGGCGCTCTCCAAGATCGACACCATGAGCGAGCGCGAGAAATATAGAAGTCGGGGCGATTACTATCTGGTCGCCCGCAAACCGGATCAGGCGCTCGAAGAACTGCAACAGCTTGTAGCCAAGTACCCGGCCGATAACACCGGACTGGCGAACCTGGCTCTCGCCTATTTCTACCGCCGCGATATGGCCCGCGCGCTGGAACTAGGTACGCGCGCCGTGCAGATCTATCCCACGAATACGATTCAGCGAAATAATGTCGGCCTTTACGCAATGTATGCGGGCGATTTTGAGGCTGCCATCCGAGAACAACATCGCGTGCTTGAGATGAACCCAAGTCTCGTGCTGGGGTATGTTGGGACTGCCGTACCGCAGTTGGCACTCGGACATCTTGACGAGGCCAGCGCCACATACCATCAACTCGAGAAGCTGGGTCCGGATGGCGTTTCTGCGGCCGCTGCCGGACTCGCGGACGTAGCGCTCTACCAAGGCCGCACTGCAGACGCAATCAAGATTCTCGAGACGGGCGTCAGAGGCGATCTGGCGAGCAAGAATCCCGACGCTGCGGCGGTCAAGCTGGCTACTCTTGCGCAGGCACAGTTATCGGCAGGCAATTCTTCGGAGGCAGCGCGAGCGGCGGAGCGAGCGCTGACGGCGAGTCACGAAATCCCGATCCAGTTCTGGGCAGCGCGCGCTTACATTGGCGCGAACCAGGATGCCAAGGCTCTTGCGATTGCCAAAGACCTTGGCGGCCGCTTGGACGCGGATCCCCAGGCATATGGAAAATTGGTGGAAGGCGAGATCCTGCTGAAGCACGGCAAGCCGCAAGAGGCGCTCAAATTATTTCTCGAGTCGCGCAAGGCGGCAGACACTTGGCTGGGCCATTTCGATGCCGGTCGCGCTTATGTTGAGGCGGGAGCGTTTGCCGAAGCGGACTCGGAGCTGGAGACCTGTCAGAAGCGTCGCGGTGAAGCCAGCGCGCTGTTTTTGGACGAGGCGCCAACTTATTATTTGTTCCCGCCGGTTTATTACTATCTGGCGCGCGCGCAGGAAGGATTGAAGAGCTCAGCCGCCGCAGACTCGTATAACGCCTTCATCGCCATAAAGAACGGTGGTCAGGATCCGCTGCTTGCCGATGCCACCAAGCGCCTGGCCGCCTTGAACGTGCACGGGAACTGAACTGCGAAACAGCTCCCGTTCATGAATTATCCTCTCCGCTCCAGTCTTCCATCCCAGGGTATCTTCAGACCGCTCGCGCCGGCGTTTAGCACGGGCCGCCGTTATTCACCACGATGCCGTTCGACTCATTAGAATCCGGGCTCTCCGTGTTGCCCGTCCCCACTGTGGTTACGAAATAGTAGAAGGTGTAGCTGACACCACACGGCGGGATAGGTACGTTCAGATCAGGGAAGGTGGTACTCGTGATGGGGTTGCTGTTCACCAAGGTAAACGGTCCAGTGGAACTATTGGCGCTGGAGCGATAAACGTTGTACCCAACCACTCCGGCACTAGCCGTCCAACTGATTTGGGGTACGCCTCCTACGTTCAGGATGCCCGAGACGTTCGTCGGGGCAGCTGGAACTGGCATCACCGCCGGGCCTGTGCCGATGCCCCACGGTCCGCTGCTCGCCGTCGGGGTCTGGAACTCCGTAGTGACTCCCGTGCTCTGTACGAGTTGAGCAATCGCGCTGTTGAAGTTATCCGTATACCAGATATTGCCATCTGGTCCTTCGGTGATAAATTCAGCGGAGCCGCCGATGGGCACCGGGTAGGCCGTAAACTGGCCGCTCGGCGAGACTTCGATAATGTTGTTGGCGACGCCGGAAGCGGCAACGAACCAGACGTTGCCATCCGGTCCGAGCGTGATAGCCGCTGGGCCGAATGAGTTTGAGGTGGAGGAGGCATTGACCTGCAGCCCTGTGCCGCTTCCTCCGGTTATGTTGGTCGGTGCTGTCGACAACGTATAACCCGTACCGATGCTTTCGAGGGATAAGGTGGTCACTCCGCCGGTCGCGTTGATGGTGCTGACCTGGAATGTGCCGCCGCTAGCTCCGGATTGCACGACTGTTACGACATCTCCAACATGGTAACCAGTACCGGCGGCGGCTATCCCGACAGCGTTGACCCCAGCCGGTATTGGGTACTCGTGCGTGACAGTCCCGCCCGTGGTGATCACACCAATCTGGTTGACGGCGCTCTCAGTGAACCACAGGTTCCCATCCGACCCTAGCGTAATGCTCACGGCACCGCTGCTGGCAGTCGGAATAGTGTAGTGATTAACCGTGCTTGTGGAGGTGGGCGCGATGTTACCTATGGTATTGGTGGTCGGCTCGGTAAACCACATGTTACCGTCCGGCGCCGCGGTAATGCCCTCCGGATTGCGTGTGAATCCGATGGGGAACGTGGTGATTGTTCCGCCCGTCGTTATGTTTCCGACGAAACTAGAGTCTTCAGGGCTGTGCGATTCGGTAAACCACAGGTTTCCGTCGGGCCCGCTGGTGATGCCCCAGGCCCCAAACGCACTGCTAGGCCCATCCGCAGCTGGATAGGTAATCGCAGTTTCGCCAATTCCCCCTCCTCCACCGACCGACAAAAATTCCCCGATGTTGTTCGGAGTATTCTCCGTGAACCAGATATTTCCGTCTGGTCCACCAGTAATGTTGTAGGGAAAGCTGCTTGCCGTTGTAGTCGTGAAGTCGTTGCTCGTCGCCCCATCGGGTGTGATGAAGCCGATCTTGCTGGTGGCCGTCTCGGTGAACCAGATATCCTGGCATTCGCCTGCGGCACCGGCTTTGTAGATTGTGCTGACCTGGAACTGGCTGATCGGAGCGCCCCAGATCTGCAATTCATCGATCACCCCGTCGAAGGTATCGGAATTGAGCGCCTGGATTCCTCCAATCTGGATCGGCGAGTTGCTGGAAGCCATGGGAGGCTCCGCCGTTTGGGTATCAATCGCTCCGTTAATGTAAAGAGTTAGGTTGTTCCCATCCGCCGTTACCACAACGTAATAGAACGTACCCGTCGATAGCGTAGTGTTCGAGAACAGGTCCGTTTCGGTATCGCCATTCCCGGTGATCACCACAACCTTGCCCGCGCCGGGCGTACCGACCGTCGTTAGAAGCGAGCTGCTACTGGTATACGTACCGGTACCCTGCACTGACACCGAGTACGGTGTCGTCGAAGATGTGCCCAGATTATCGCCTTTCCACAGCACTTGCATCAGCGGAACGGAGTCGATCCCATCGACGCGAATCCAGGCGCCGATGCTGAATGCAAAGACGGGCAAGGCCGACGAGTTTGGCGCAACCACAACGCTGCCTTCGACGCCGGGCTTATATCCTTGGCCGACCTTGCCCGGAACGAACGAGTACGTGCCTTGCAGCACGCCGGGTCTCCCTCCCCGGATATCGAGCGTATTGCCGTTGAACGGATACCAGCTTATGGGAGCTCCCGGGATTGGGGCGCAGGCCTGCGGCGTTGGCAAGGTGATGTTGAACGGACCCGACGTCGCGATCACGCTGCCCGCCGTAGCTTTCAGAGCATCGCCAGTTCCGGCCGCATTGATGGAGAGGTCGGAGAATGTAGCGATACCCAGCGCGTTGGTCATCTGCATGAGCGTGCCGCTCAAAGTTCCCGGTCCGGAGCTGAGACTCAGCGTGATTGCAAGACCGGGAATGACTGCATTGGTGTTGTCGGTCGCCTTGACCTGAACCGGAGGCGATATAACTTGACCAACGAGAGTGTTGCTGGGTTGCGTCACAAAGGTCAAGTTCCCGGTATTGAGGGGAGCAAAATTTATCGTGTAAGTCGCCGACTGGGATTGATTCGGATTCGCCTGGTCGTGCACTGAGACCGTGAACGTCACCGTCGACGTCTGCGGATTGACAAACGAAATCAGGCCGGTGCTGTCGAGAGTACCGCCTGCTGGCGATCCCGAGAACACAAGCGTTCCTATGCCGCCGCTCGCGTTGAGTTGGTACGAATACGACAGCCCGAACGTGCCTGCGGGCAGCGTCGAGGAAGGCGGCGAAATCTGGATGACCGCGCCGATGCGAATCGTCGTGTTATACGAGACCGACTCGGCTGGCGTGGCGGAGTCTGTTGCCGTAACAACGACGGCGGAGCCTGCTGGATTGGCAGTGGTGGGAGTTCCGGTAATCTGGCCGGTACTGGGGTTAATCGACAAACCCGGCGGCAACCCCACCGCGGACCAATTATAGGGAGGCGTTCCGCTGCCTGTGATCACAGTCAAGGGGGTTGCGAAGTAGGAGGACTGGCCCACGATGCCGTCGGGTGGGGGAGTCACGAACTGCTCCGTCAGAGGCGTGGAGCTGACACTCAAGGTGTAGCCCTGCACAGCAGTGTCCTGCGGAGAGTTGGTGTCCGCCACCTGGATCGTTACCGGAAAATTGCCCGGCGAGCTCGTTTGGCCAGAGATCAGGCCGGAGGGACTCAAATTGATTCCAGTTGGAAACGCTCCGCCGGTAATCGACCAAGTCTGAGTTCCGGGCTTGCCACCCGCAGCTACCAACTGTACGGAGTAAGTGGGGTCGCTGCGATCGGTGGTAGGCAAGAGAGTCGTAAGGATCGAAATCGGCGGATAAATTGTAGGCGGAGTGGTTGAGGTTGTGCTGTTGCTGTTGACGGCCTGAGGCACGATCACCGGAGAGACCTGGTTTACGATCTGCTCCATCTGGGCAATACTCACGTTGCCGCGAATCGTGATGTAGGCTGTGTCGCCAGGTGCTAAGGAGAACGTAGGCTCGGTTATCGGCGCGGCGCTCACGTTTGGGTTGGGGAGCGAATTGACAGGAGTTAACGGCACATTGGGAACGTTGGCGAGCGTGATGTTCTGCTGTTGCGTGATCAGATTGCAGTTTCCATCCGTCTGCGGCGTCATGTAGATCTGTGACAGCAGCAGCTGCAACGGCGTTGAAGTCGATCCCGTAATCGCGAGGTTGTAAGACGTGGTGGTATTTCCGTCGTTGGTGACGGTATAGGTACCATCGGAAGGCGGTGCCGCCGAGACATTCGGAGCGCTCACGTTCGGGGCACTGACGTTAGGATTGGCAACCCCATAGGCACTCACGTTGGGAGCGCTGACATTCGGCGCGCTGACGTTCGGAGCACTGACGTTCGGAGCAGACACGTTGGGCGCGCTGACGTTGGGCGCGCTGACGTTCGGAGCACTCACGTTGGGCGCGCTGACGTTGGGCGCAGAAACATTTGGATTGTAAAGCTCAACGTCGGTGATGCTGTTGGTCCCGGTCTGTCCGTTTGGATCGACCAGGCTCGTCGGGACGGTTCCGTCGGCGTTGAGAAGGATGAAAGCGGACATCCCTCCGGAGATCACAGTGCCGCCAAGGCCGGTGATCTCGTTCACGTTGACCAGAATGCTAGCAGTCGCGCTGCTCGATACGGCAAATACAGTGCGCGCCACTCCGGTGTGCGGTGCAATCGCCACGTCGACACTGGTCAGTGGGAAAGGCAACCCATTATTTGTAGTGGGGAACGGTGGACTCGGAACCGGGCTCGGCGGCACGAACTGCCCAAATGACGCGAATCCGTTCACCGGCTGGTTGGCAATCGTCAGCCGAAAATAATTTACGAATCCTGATGGCGTGGATCGGCCGCTCGTCGCGTTCTGCACCAGGATCACGAACCCACGCTCTATGGTGGAACTCAGCGGCTTTGAGACTTGGGGCGACGAAACTAAAAGCCCCTGACTGATGCGACTTTCGTACACGTTCTGGTTGCGATCGCCTTCATATCCTGATTGGCAGCCGGGGACGGTCACCGTGGGGTTGTACACGCTAGGTCCGCTTGCGATCGCCGTGTAGGTGTCCCATTGTCCATTGGCGGGTGGAATGACGTCCTGATTGCTGGTCCACGACGCGAAGTTAACCGCTGAACTGGGAGCTGGTTTCGGAGCCGCGAAGAAGGTGCCAGCAACCCCTGGAGGCGACGGGTTGTTGTAGGTCCAGCATTTTGAGCTGCCGCAATTGACCAGCACAAAGGGCTGTCCGGTGATACTCAAGTAATCGCCCATGAACGCTCCCTGACCCTGCTCGAACATGGGCAGGTTCGGGGGATCGAACTTGAGTTGATTAAATGGAGCGGTCGCGCCGCTGGCTTCTCCTTCAAACAAACCGAAATCATAATGAGAAACGCGGACATAGTTAAATGTTGGGACAGGGCCTTGTCCGTTCGATTGCGCCAACACGAGGTCGATCGTGTGCCGGCGGACCGTTAGGCCCGCGTCATCGATGAAGTAGGGCAAGTACGCCGGGGTCGGATATTCCTCCACTTGGTCGCGCGTCTCTTCGAAGAAACTTCCATTGCTGTCGGGAGTGAACAAGCCGTTCATAATACTTGGCGTGAACTCGCCGATGGTGTGATCCTGACGCAAGTCGTAATAGAGCACCATGAGGTTGCCCTGATTGAAGGTCATGATGGGCATGACCTGGTGCCCGGGGGTCAATGCCGGAAATGTTCCCCCGAGATCATTCGTGACCGCGCCATTATCAATAGGAAATGGTGTGGGCGGCTTGAAACCACTGGCTGTAAAGCTGGCATTCCCTGGAATGGCCAGCATCATGATCCGGGCTTCCCCATTGGGTCCTTCTCCGCGTTGTGACCACGCGAGGTAGAGTGGGCCAGGGATGAATTCTATGCCGCTATCAGCAACTGCCATGGTCGGGTAGGCAGTCGTGCGGAAGCTTGTTTCTGTGGTGTTCTGATCGAAAAACGCGTGGGCAGTGGGCTCGGTTGCATTGTACGGTGGCAGACTCACCAGGGTGAGCGGAGGCAGAAAACTCGCTCCACCATTGAGCGATGCGGTAATCGCTATGCCGTCATTCGCAGTCGGTGTGTTGTGGATCACGCGCCAGGCGACGTAGACAATCCCGGTCTCGGGATCGATCTGGATCGTTGCGCCCTGGCTGATGGCGTAGCCCTTGCTGATCGCAATCGGCGAGCTCCAGCTGACTCCGCAGTTTGTGGAACGGCTGAAATAAATCGTGCTGGTCTGGACGCCACTGCTGCTGGTTGCCACATCGGCATATGCAACGTAGACATTCCCCGCAGGAATTTTCTGCTGGACGGTCGAGCCATCCGACTGCGTCACTGAGAAGCTGCAGGTGCTACTGCCACGAGGGATGTCGACCGCGATCCAGGGCTTATCGAGGAACCGTGCTGGAGAATTGGTGCCGTAAGCGACTGGCACCGTGTTGATGTAACGGATGGGAAAGCTGTCTGCTGCGATGTTACCGTTTTCTTTGTTGTTCAGATCCATGAATCGGGCCACGAAGACGAGCCCGAGATTTGACCCGCGATCGAAGGCGATCCCGCCGTAGTAGAACATCCCATTCGTACCGGCGGCGATGACTGGGTCGGCGGCCGTGGTGAAACCGTGCAATGGGGAGCTCATCCCCCGGGCAGAAGTATCCTGCGGATAGCCAGGTAATAGCGTACTCTGCCAGTGTGCGCCCCCATCGATGGACATGTACTGCCCAACCCACGGTTCCCCCGTCGGTGTATTCGCCAAGGCTGACTCGCCAACGTCGAGTTCCGGCAGATTCAGATCGACCGTGCGGTAGTCGTTGGCGCCCGCCAGCAGGTGCAGGGGGTTTCGAGTAGAAACGGCGAGACTCGGCTCATCTTGCCGTTCCAGGAACGGGTCCCCGTATGGCCATACCGTGCCCGAAACCATGTTGACGTTCTGTCCCGGTTCCTGGGCGTAAGCGGGCGTGCCGAACAGGCAAGACAGCAACAGCGCGAGGCAGCAAAAGAGCAGGGAATAAAAAAACGCATTCGGCGTCAATCGGCGGCACAAAGCTAACGCGTCTCTGCCGACGGACCGACAAGAGACCGGTTGGAAGGAAACGCGGCTCAACGTTGCGGACGCTTCGGAAGCTGGATGGTGACATAGTTGCATATCCGTACTCCTCAATACCTGAATACGTGGCCAAACCCGAGTTGTTGACAAATGGCTCAAAGGTGTCCACGAGTCGTTCTGGACTTGTCCGTTGGGGGGGAAGACGGAAGGTGCTCCGCTAAGGCGAAAGCCTCCAAACCTCAAGCGGAACACATTATACACAAGATTTCGTTATCCACAAGCCGGACTAATCGGGAGCTAGCAGCAGTAGCGAATTTAACGGTGGTTCAGCCTGTGTCTCCGGCCCGGTCCCCCCGCGTTGCCACCGAACTCCCAAGTCACTTTAGCGACGACTCAAATCCGCGCTGCCAGACCGCCGATCCTTAGCGCCTTGTTCCCGCGCGGCACGACACGGAAGAGGGCGGGATCTCCGACGGCAGAAAAATTGTACAAAACCCGACCTGGATGCTCGCGTTTGGCAGCCTCTCCTTGCAATTATTGAGGCTACGCCACTTCGACCGCGGGTGGCGGAGACCAGCGGCCATCCAAGACAGGGGGCAACGGCCAGTAAAGACGCATCAGTGGCGTCATCATTGGAATGCTCGCCGTGGTAGCAGCCAATTGATCTCCTTATGTGGGCCTGGACTTGTCGGCTGCAAGTAAATCGTTACCGATCCGTCGCTACTCGCCTTCGGATTCATCCATTTACTTACAGCAAATTTAGTCGTGCCAGGTATCAGCAAGTGCTCTTGATAATTTGTTACGGACCAAAATGCCCCGACGGGTGGCAGTTGACCTTTGGGGAAGGTAATTGTGTATTTCTTCCCGCCATCCAGGAGTTTTCCGTTGCTGTCCTGCACCAGAAGAAGGTAGAAGCCATCTTGCGGTCTGTTAGCTCCAATTCCAACAAATGCAATGCCTGCCCGAAGTTTGTAATCCGTACCATCGTTTCCCGTATCTGGGGCTGGAATCGCCCACCCATTCTCCAACTTACCGATACTGGACGGATCAGCTGTTATTTCTTCACAATCCCTTTGTACGGCCTTTACCGCGATGCCCATTGCCGCCTTCTTTTCGAGAGAAAGACTCGCGTAGTCAAAGGGCTGCCCATGAACAATGCCGAACTGCGCAAGGATTTTGTCCATGCCCGCTGCCTTATCTTCATCAGGGAACGGCACCTTGTTAAACCATTTCGCGGCCTCGGTAAAAAACTTCTCCCGTCATAGTTATTCGCCTGAATCGAGGGGCCGGGAGTCAACGGAATATTCGGATCAACCGTGCCCAGCGGCTGGGTAAACGGCTTGCCATACGCACTCAGTGGCCTCAAATCATATTGATCTTGAATGGCATGCACGTTGTCCAGATCATGAAAGCCCTCAACTTGCGTACGTACAATCACCCAGGATTGATTTGTGGTGCAGTGAACGACGATGCTATTCGGAATTTGGGGCAAATCCCCTTTGAAGTCAGGGCTAACCAAAATGAAACTCGTCTTGTTGACCAAGCCCTTTTGCAATCCATTGCTGTAGCACACATTCGTCCATGCGTCCATGAACTGATACATCATGAAGCGCCTTCTGTTGGTTCCGGGGATGTTTGGAATGGCTGGCGCTGTGAAGACCACTGGTTCCTTCGAGACATCAGCCCACCCCGCCGTATACAACGTGTCCGTGCTCGGTAGAATGACGCCGTGATTGTCCGGGCGGTCTTGCGTTTATTTGGTCAACTCCTGGTAAACCTTCCTTTTCGGATGTCCCTAAAGGGCCGCGAGGGTCCACTTGCGGCCAGCGTGGCGCCAACTCGCCATGTCTGCCTTTTGCCCAGCAGGCGGTTAGGATAGAGGGATGAACGGAATAGCGTCCCGTGGACGTACCAAGCGATGAACAACCGCGATATCCAGGCGGCTTGGAAGTATCACGATGGTACGAAGCACTCCTACTGGAGTATTCGTAACAATCCTCACTTCCTGGACTGGGCAAATCGGCCACTTTCTTTCAAAATCTATCCGACCATCGATCCGCTTCCGCTGCCGCGGGACGTGCCGCAAACAGGGGTGGCGGCACTGTCCGCGATTTCAGAGCCCGTGCCGTCCTCGCGTGCTGATTCGGTCCCTAGCCTGCAGGACCTAGCGCGCGTTCTCTATTTCGCGGCGGGGATCACCAAACAGCATAAACATCCAGGCGGAGAAATCTACTTTCGCGCCGCCGCCTGCACCGGAGCTCTTTACGAGATCGAGCTCTACGTCGTGGCTGGCGATGTTCAGGGTCTGGAGGCCGGCGTGTATCACTTCAATCCGGCCGACGTTTCGCTACGGCTTTTGCGAAGAGGTGATTTCCGTCAAACTCTGGCTCAGGCGACCGCCATGGAATCCGCGGTGGTTCACGCGCCCGCGACGATCATCTGCACCGGAACGTACTGGCGGAACGCCTGGAAGTATCAGGCGCGCACCTATCGCCATTTCGGTTGGGACAACGGCACGCTGCTTGCGAATCTGCTGGCCGTTTCTGCTGCCTCCGGGCTGCCGGCCGAGATCGTGCTCGGATTTGTGGACGCCGAGGTGAACCGCCTGCTCGATCTCGATGCGCGACGTGAAGTCTCCTTGTGCCTCGTGCCGATCGGGCGCATATCGAGCACTTCGCTGCCAGCTCCGAAAGAAACTCCAGCGCTCGGGCTGGAGACAATCCCGCTTTCGGAGCGCGAGGTCGAATATCCCGCCATGCTTGAGATGCACGACGCGTCTTTGCTTGAGTCCGAAACGGGAGTAGCTCAGTGGCGTGGTAAGCAATCGGCGTTTGCATCTTCCGCAAAGGCAGGCAAGGAAGTTCCACTGCAGCGCCTGCCGGAAGAAGAACAACCGAAGGACACGATCGAGCAGGTCATCCTGCGCCGCGGCTCTAGTCGTGCGTTCGATAGGAGCGCATCGATTACACTGAACCAACTCTCAACGATTTTCGACTGCGCCACGCGAGGTCTCCGGGCTGACTTCCTTGATCCTCTCGGCACGCAGCTCAACGATCTTTACCTGATCGTGCATTCGGTCGAGGGGCTCAAGCCGGGCGCTTACTTCTTCCGGCGTGAGCAAAACACTCTGGAGCGATTGAAGGAAGGGGAATTCCGCGCCGAAGCCCACCATCTTGGACTGGAGCAGCAGTTGCCGGCGGACGCCTGCGTGGACATCTTCTTTCTCGCCGATTTAAAACGCATTCTGGAGCAATACGGGAACCGCGGCTACCGGGCCGTCCAGCTCGAGGCGGGTGCCATTGGCGGTAGGATTTACCTGGCCGCGTTTGCCCAGCACCTGGGTGCGACCGGGCTGACCTTCTTCGACGATGATGTGATTAGTTTCTTTTCACCGCACGCAAAAGACAAGAGTGCTATCTTCCTGGTTGCGATCGGCAAACCGCTTAAACGCAAATCGCACGAGACTTGATTCCCGGGAGTATCGGTATTCCCGCTAGCAGCACCGACAGCTCGTTGATCGTTACGCCGTTAGTCGCTCTTTTGTTATAGTTACCCTCACATTTCACGGATTCGTCGCGGGATGACGTCCCGGCAATCGATTCGGAAGGTAGCAACCATGGTTGGTGCGCTGGTAACCAGGAGTGCGGCCGCAGAAGCAATGCGAAAGCCACTTGAGGTAGGGCTTCGGGAACGGAAGAAGGCGCGCTTACGGCAGCAGATTATCGACACCTCGATCAAGCTGTTTCGCAAGCACGGATACGAGCACACCCGGATCGACGACATTGTGCAAATGCTCGAAATCAGCCAGCCCACTTTTTTCCGGTATTTTCCCAGTAAAGACGCGGTTCTACGCGAGGTGGGAGAACGCGGGTACGCCTGTATCTGCGACAGGTTACGTTCAGAGCTTTCGAGCCAGGCGGCGACGGGCGAGCGTTTGCGGCGGCTGTACGTGACCATGGCGCGGGAAGTGGAAAGTGACCGGCAACTGTGGCAAGCGGTAGTGTTGTCGGGCGCCATGGATCCGGTGCGATCCGCGGAACTGCGGGGGCACGAGGAGGCTGCCGTCCGCTTGCTGCGGGAAATCCTCACGCAGGGGCAGAAACGCGGCGAAGTGACGCGTGCGTTTCCGGTCGTGCATCTGGCAGAGTTCATGGAAGGGATCTACAGCACGGTGGTGCGGCAATGGGCGGTGGATCTGACCGGTCCGCACAAACTTGCAGACCGGGTGCGGAGCGCGGTGGAGTTTTTCTTGCGCGGCGTCCAGCCGTAAGGTTTTCCGGATCGCGCCAGCACGTGCTTATTAGCGACGCAAAATTGTTAGGGAAGAACGCGATGAAGGCCGCTGTTCTGCACGAATTCAAGACGCCGCTATCGCTGGAGGACGTGGCAACTCCGGAAGTTGGCGCGGACGAGGTCCTAATTAAGGTTGAGGTCTGCGGTGTGTGTCATTCCGACCTGCACGTCGCCGATGGCGATTGGACTCAGTTGGCGGGCATCGTAAAGAAACCGCTGATCCTGGGACACGAAATCATAGGCCGTGTGGTGGAGCGGGGCGCGGCGGTGCAGAATAACCAGGAAACTATCAAGGTGGGAGACCGGGTCGGCGTTCCGTGGGTGCAGTGGACATGCGGGCAATGTGAGTTTTGCCACGAAGGCAACGAGAATCTCTGCGCGCGTCAGCGCATAACCGGCGTCATGGCGGATGGCGGATATGCGGAATACGCGAAGGCTCCTGCCAGCCACGTGGTCAAGATTCCCGACACGCTTTCCTCGGAGCAGGCCGCGCCGTTGCTTTGTGCGGGAGTCACGGTTCATCGCGCCCTCAAGCAGGCCAAGATTCAGCAGGGAACGATTCGCGCGGGACAGCGATTGGCGGTTTTCGGTGTCGGCGGGCTTGGCCACATAGCGGTCCAGATTGGCCGGGCGGCGGGAGCGGAAGTAACCGCGATCGATGTTTCCGAAGAAAAACTAGCGCTCGCGAAGTCGCTGGGCGCCGCTCGAACGCTGAACGCCGCAACCAGCAAAGTGGTTAAGGAAGTACGTGGCTTCGGCGGAGTGCACGTTGCCCTGGTCACCTCGGCGGCCAAGTCCGCGTACGACATGGCGTTCTATTGTCTGCGACCAACGGGGACTCTGCTGGCGGTGGGGCTGCCCGCCGGAGAGATCTCGTTTCCGCCGATTTTGATGGCCGCTGGCGAGATTCAGATCAAAGCTTCCGCCGTGGGCACACGGGAAGATTTGCGCGAGGTTCTGGAAATGGGTGCAGCCGGGACTGTTCATTGCCGGGTGTCGGCGCGCCCGCTCGACGAGGTACAACAGGTTCTGGAACAACTGAGGCGCAGCGAGGTCTCAGGGCGGGTCGTGCTTCGGATGCAGGAGTAATTTATACGCTGGAGAGACGGGCGTTTCGCCCGTCCCGCAGCGAGGCGCGGGGACGCCCGGCTCTCCACCAGCAGGAGCGTTTGTTGACGTTAGCGACTCTAACATGATATTAACTATCACTTTTGTGTGGCGCCGCGCCGCAGAAAGGCCCTTCTCTTAGTGAATGTCAAACAGCTTTTCGATTTGACCGGCCGTGTGGCCATTATTTCTGGTGGGTCGATGGGTCTCGGGCGCCAGATGGCCGAAGGTCTGGCGGAGATGGGCACGAATCTTGTGCTCTGCGCCCGCAAGAAAGAGCGATGCGAGGAAGCGGCGGAATCGTTGCGCAGCCTCGGTGCGCAGGTGCTTGCGTTGGGATGCGATGTCAGGGACAAGGCGGCGATTCAGCAAGTCGTGGATGCGACGCTCGCACAGTTCGGCCGCATCGACATTCTGATCAACAACGCCGGCGTGTCTTGGGGAGCCCCGGTCGAAGAGATGACGCTGGAGCAGTGGGACAAAGTTCTCTCCACCAACTTGACCGGCACGTTCCTGTTTTGTCAGGCGGTGGGCAAGGCCATGGCCGCACAGAGGTCGGGCAAGATCATCAACATTGCATCGGTTGCGGGTTTGGGCGGAGCGTCTGCGAAACTGCAGGCCATCGGCTACCACGCGAGCAAAGGCGGCGTGATTGCGTTCACCAAAGATCTGGCGTGCAAGTGGGCTCCGCACAACATTCAGGTGAATGCGATCGCGCCGGGATGGTTTCCGACACATATGTCGGAATGGATCATCGAGCACCGTAAAGATTCGCTGCTGGAGAAGATCCCGCTGGGACGCTTTGGCGGCGATCACGACCTGAAAGGCGCAGCAGTGTTTCTGGCGTCGGACGCTTCGGCGTATGTGACGGGACACGTGCTGGTTGTGGATGGAGGCCAAACGGCCTGGTAATCGGATTTTCACTATGAATGTTCCCCTGACTCCGGTGAGATTTCTTCGGTACTCAGAAGAGCAGTTTCCCCGCAAGACGGCGGTGGTGTGCCAGGACCTGCGGTTTACCTACGCCGAATTTGGCGATCGGGTGGGGCGTCTGGCGGGAGCATTGCGCAGCGCAGGAGTGAAGCCGGGCGATCGCGTGGCATTCCTCAGCCTGAACTGTCATCGACTGCTCGAAGCCTACTTTGGAGTTCTGGAAGCGGGCTGCATTCTGCTTCCCCTCAACTATCGCCTGGCCGCGTCGGAGCTCACCTACATTCTGAATGATTCGGGTGCAACGGTGCTGTTTCTGGAACAAGAGTTTGTCGGTCTTGTGGATTCGTTCCGCCGTGACCTGAAGACCGTGCGCTCGTTTCATCAGCTTGATTTCCATCCAATCGATGGAGCGCCGCAAGCCACGTGGCTCTCCGATCAAACCTACGAACAGATGCTGGCCTCCGCCACTCCCTACCGCGGAGATCTGATGGCGTTCGACGAGAACTCCGTGGCCGAGATGTTCTACACCAGCGGAACCAGCGCCAGCCCGAAGGGCGTGATGCTCACCCATCGGAACGTGTACCTGCACGCGATGACCATCGCTTTGTACCATCGCGCCCGTTTTGAAGATGTCGGGCTGCACACCATCCCGCTATTCCATGCCAACGGCTGGGGAGCGGCCCATACGATTACGTCCGTGGGCGCAACCCACGTCATGGTTCCACGTTTTTTGCCAGAGGAAGTTTTTCGGCTGGTGCAGCGGGAGAAAGTGACCGGGCTGAGTCTGGTGCCGATTATGGCCACCGTGCTGGTGAACTCGCCGGCGCGTTCCAAGTACGACTTGAGCAGCGTGCAATGGGCCGTGATCGGCGGCGCGGCATCGAATCCCACCCTGATCCGGGACGTGGAACAGACGTTGGGATTTAAATGCTTCTCGGGATACGGACTGACGGAATCCGCGCCCGGGCTGTCCACTGCCGAACTCAAACCAGACATGCACTGCACGCTCGACGAGCGGTATGTGCTGCAGGCCATGACCGGCTATGCCTATCCAGGGTGTGAGCTTCGCGTGGTTGATGCCGAAGACAACGACGTGCCGCACGATGGCGTGACCATGGGCGAAATCATAGCGCGCAGTGATGGGGTGATGGCGGGCTACTGGCGACAGCCCGAAGCCACGGCCGAAGCTTTGCGGGGCGGATGGTTTCACACCGGCGACATGGCCGTGATCATGGAGAACGGTTACATCCTGATCGTGGATCGCAAGAAAGACATCATTGTGAGCGGCGGGGAAAACATTTCGTCGCTCGACGTAGAAAAAGTTCTGTTGGCGCACCCTGGCGTTCTTGAAGCCGCGGTGATTCCGGTGCTTGACCAGAAGTGGGGTGAAGTGCCGAAAGCGGTGCTGGTGGTGAAACCGGGATGCGAACTCAGCGAGGTGGAATTGATCGAGTTTTGCCGGGCGCGCATGGCCCACTACAAGTGTCCGCAATCGATTGACTTTTGCGACAGCTTGCCCAAGACCGCGACCGGAAAAGTGCTGAAAAGAGAATTGCGCAAGAAATATCAAAATCAAGCTGGAGCTGTAACGCTTCCTTCGGATGCCATATGAATAACCTCGTGAAAATCACTAAAGATGATAAGGATGTCGCCATCATCACCATCGACAACCCGCCGGTGAACGCTCTCAGTCCGGGCGTGCCGGAGGGAATCTCCGCGGCGATCGATGAGATGAATGGCGATCCGGCCGTCAAGGCGGCGGTCGTAATCGGGGCGGGCCGCACGTTTGTCGCGGGTGCTGACATTAAGGAATTCGGCAAGATGACAGCGGGTGGACCCCGCAGAAGTCTGCTTCCCCTGCTGCTCCATATGGAGGATAGCGGCAAGCCGGTGGTGATGGCGATTCATGGGAATGCGTTTGGGGGCGGACTGGAGCTGGCCATGGCCGGCCACTACCGGGTCGCGTCGCCCACGGCACAGGTGGGTCAGCCCGAAGTAAAGCTGGGCATTATTCCCGGAGCCGGTGGAACGCAGCGTCTGCCGCGCCTGGTCGGTGTGGCCAAAGCAGTGGAGATGTGTGCCGAGGGCAAACCGGTTTCCGCGAGTGAGGCCGCCGCTCTTGGACTGATCGACCGGTTGATCGAGGGAGACCTGCAGGCCGGGGCGGTTCGTTTTGCGCGCGAGATCGCCGGCAAGCCCACGCCCAAAACGCGGGAGCGCACGGAGAAGCTGGGAACGGCTGCGGAGAGCGCAGCGGTTTTTGCGGCGGCCCGCGACGCGGCTCGCAAGAAACAACGAGGCCTGAAGGCTCCCTTGGCGGCAATTGATGCGGTAGAGGGGGCGACGAGATTATCGTTCGAAGAAGGCTGCCAGGCTGAGGCGAAGCTTTTCACCGAATGTCTTTTCTCCGATCAGTCGAAAGCGCTCATCCATGTTTTCTTTGGCGAGCGCGAGGTTGCGAAAATTCCCGACGTTCGCAAGGAAACTCCGGTGATCCCCGTGAACCGCGTGGCAGTCGTCGGTTCCGGAACCATGGGCGGAGGCATCGCAATGGTCTTTGCGAATGCGGGCATTCCGGTGCTGCTGAAAGACGTGGATGAGCCGGCGCTCAACGTTGGCATGGGCAAAATAAAAAAGAACTACGCCAACTCGGTGCAGCGCGGGCGTGTTACTCAGGCATTCGTGGACGAACGTCTGCAAGTGATCACCCCTGTGCTCAACTACGATGCGTTCTCCGAAGTGGACATGGTGGTGGAGGCAGTTTTCGAAGGTATGGCGCTGAAGAAAACTGTGTTTGCGGACTTGGATCGCGTCTGCCGGCGAGGCGCGATTCTGGCGAGCAACACCTCGACACTCAATATCGATGAGATCGCCGGGGCCACGTCGCGGCCGGAGGCAGTGATCGGGACGCACTTCTTCAGCCCGGCCAACGTGATGCGGTTGCTCGAGATCGTGCGCGGAAAGAAGTCGAGCAAAGAGGTGATTGCGACCTGCATGCAACTGTCGAAGAAGCTGGGCAAGATCGGAGTGCTGGTGGGAAACTGCCGTGGCTTCGTCGGCAACCGCATGTTCGGTCCGTATCGCCGCGAAGCGCAGTTCTTGGTCGAAGAAGGAGCGGAGGTGGAGGCGGTGGATCAGGCGCTCGTCGAATTCGGCAACGCAATGGGCCCGCTGGCGACCGGCGATCTGGCGGGTCTCGACGTGGGCTGGCGCATTCGCAAGGAGTATCGCCACCTGGAAAAACCGGGAATCCGCCAGCCGTTCGCCGAGGATCGTCTTTGCGAAATGGGGCGGTACGGCCAGAAAACGGTGAGGGGGTGGTACCGGTACGACGAGAACCGGCGCGCGAGCGCGGATCCCGAAGTGACGGCGTTGGTGCGGAAGTGGAGCGCGGACGCAGGAATCCCGCAGCGGCAGATCTCCGCGTCGGAGATCGTCGATCGTTGCATTTATGCGCTGGTCAACGAGGGAGCGCGGATTCTCGAAGAGGGATACGCGCTGCGGGCAGTCGACATCGACATCATCTATATCAACGGTTACGGATTTCCCGCCTACCGCGGCGGTCCAATGTGGCACGCCGACACGGTGGGATTGCAAAAGGTCTACCAGCGGATTAGCGAATTCCACCGGCAGCACGGAGAAATCTGGGAGCCGGCTCCTCTGCTGCAACGTTTGGCGGAAGCGGGGAAGACGTTTGCCGATTTCGACAAGGAGCAGGTTGCGGCCGCGTAGCGCTGAACCTGCAGAGGACAACGTGAGCCGAATCATTCTGGTGCGCCATGGGCAAGCGTCTTTTCTGGAGCAGGATTATGACAAGCTCTGCGCGAATGGCGAGGCGCAGGCCAAATTGCTGGGCGAGTATTGGTCGCGGCGTGGCCTGGCTTTTGGCGCTGTTTATTCGGGTCCGCGCCTCCGGCAAGTGGAGACAGCAAAGATTGTGTCCGAAGCGTATCGCAGCTCCGGCGTTGATTTTCCCGAGACCGTGGCCATGAGCGAATTCGACGAATACCAGGCCGAGGCGGTGCTGCGGGAATGCCTTCCGCAACTGCTGCGTGCGAGTGCCGAGATCAACGAATTGCACCGGGCCTATAAAGATTCCTGCGAATTCGGCGGATTCGGTCAATCCGGCGCTCGGCGCAAAACATTTCAGAAGTTGTTTGAAGCGGTGATTGCCAAGTGGGTTGCGGGAGAAGTTTCGGCCGTCGGCGTTGAACCCTGGCACGAATTCTGTTTGCGGGTTGAGCGCGGGCTGTCCCAAGTCGTGCGCGACACTCCTCCCGCAGCAAGCGCGGTGGTCTTCACTTCGGCGGGAACGATCGGCGCGGCGATGCGCCGGGCACTGCACTTGTCTGCCGATGACGCGCTGCGGCTAACCTGGATGTCGCGCAACGCCGCGTTCAGCGAATTTCTTGCTTTGGGTGAGCGCTTCACGCTGAGCACGTTCAATGCACACCCGCACCTCGACGGGGACGGGTTGCTGACGTACCGGTAGTCGATGTTCATACGGTGGAACGACGGGCGTCTCGCCCGTCAGCCGGGCGGGGAAGCCCAGCGCTCCACCAACAGGAATGGCGAGCATGGTGGCACTTTGCGATCAAGCCGGAATGGCAAGAACAGGCGAAGAACTCGATCTCGCCCGGCTGCGCCCGTTTCTGCTGGAGCGCTTCGGTCACAGCGGACCGGTTTCCGTCGAACAATTTCCGAGCGGCCACTCCAATCTTACGTATCTGGTGCGCCTGGGTGACGAGCGGCTGGAGAGCAGGGAGGTTGTGTTGCGACGCCCGCCTTTTGGCAGCAAGGTCCGTTCCGCACACGACATGGCGCGTGAGTATCGCGTGCTTTCGAAACTGCACACCGCCTATCCCGTCGCGCCGAAGGCGCTTCTCTATTGCGATGACCTCTCCATTCTCAACGCGCCTTTCTATCTGATGGAGCCGATTCGGGGAATGATCTTGCGTCGCGATCCTCCTCCGGATCTGCCCTTTTCTCCGGAGACGGCGCGGCGATTGAGCGAAGCCTTCGTCGATAACCTCGCGAGCCTGCACAAACTGGACTACGCCGCAATCGGCTTGACTGATTTAGGCAAGCCGCAGGGCTATCTCGAACGCCAGGTCAAGGGCTGGATCGAGCGCTACCATAATTCGAAAACGCACGATCTGCCGGAAGTCGGACGCATCTCCGCATGGCTCACCGAACGAATGCCGCTCAGCCATGAGGTGGCGCTGATTCACAATGACTACAAGTATGACAATGTCGTGCTCGACCCCAGCGACCCGACGAAGATCGTCGGCGTTCTCGATTGGGAGATGTGCACGCTGGGAGACCCGCTGACGGATTTGGGGACGGCGCTGGCGTACTGGACCGATCCAAAAGATCCGGAAGAGTTCCAAGAAATTCGCAGCGCGCCCACCACATTGCCGGGCACGCTGACGCGGGCGCAGTTAGTAGGGCGCTACGCAGCCGCAACCCGCCGCGATCCCGGCGACATGGTCTTCTATCTGACGTTTGCGCGTTTCAAAGTTGCCGTCATCATCCAGCAGATCTACTACCGCTACGCCCAGGGATTGACGCAGGACGCGCGCTTCGCGGCGATGCCGACAAGAATTCATGCTTTGCTGCGTGCCTCATGGCATTCAGCAGAAAGCGGGACGATATGAGTCTGCATTTACCGCAAACCTCAGTGCGAGTAATAGCGAATCAACCACTCGGCGACGCAGCAAGGCTTGCCAGAAGGTTGACCCTCGACATGAATGAGGAACGCGGCGTCCACAAATGCGGGCGATTCCTTCACGCAGAGCAGAGTGACCCGAGCGCGAACCGGCGAACCTGCGCGAACCGCCGATGGAAAGCGAACTTTATTCAGGCCGTAGTTGACGGTCAGTGCGAGGCCCGAGCGGATATGAATCGTCTGTTTCAGAAAGTAACTCAGCAGCGAAAGAGTGAGAAAGCCGTGGGCCACCGTGCCAGCGAAGGGCGATTCGCGCTGGGCACGGCCCGGATCCAGATGAATCCATTGGCGGTCCTCGGTGGCGTCGGCAAATTTCTGGATACGATCTTGCGTGACCACGAACCAGTCGGTCGTAGGAAATTCGCGGCCTTCGAACTGTTTCAAACAATTCAGATTCTCAATTTCAAAAGGCGGCATAGGAGTATTTTATGACGACATTAACAGACGCCCCACGCAAGACGACGAGGGGAACTTCATTTCTAATCGAAGACTCGGCCCCCGAGGATATTTTCACGCCCGAGGACCTGAGCGAGGAGCATCTCGCCGTCGCCCGTATGATCGATGAATTTTGGGCCAATGAAGTGGAGCCGAATCTGCCGGCGATCCGTGAGAAGAAACCGGGCGTCGCGATGGCGGTGCTGCGGAAATCGGTGGAACTGGGTCTGACCGCGATGACGATCCCCGAGGAGTACGGCGGCATGGCCATGGATTTGCCGTCGCTGATGGTAACCGCCGAACGCCTGGGACGCGACGGTTCTTATGGAGGCTGGCACTCCGCGCACACCGGCATCGGCACGCTGCCCATCGTCTATTTTGGCAACGAACAGCAGAAGCGAAAATATCTGCCGAAGCTGGCAAAGCTCGAAATGTTGGCCGCCTATGCCCTCACAGAGCCTCTGTCGGGGTCGGATGCGTTGGCGGCACGAACGCGGGCCGATCTCTCGCCGGATGGAAAACACTACATCTTGAATGGCCAGAAAATGTGGATCACCAACGGTGGCGCGGCCGACCTGTTCACGGTCTTCGCCAAGGTTGGGGGAGAAAAGTTCACCGCGTTTCTGGTTGAGCGAAATTTTTCCGGCGTGAGCAGCGGCGCGGAAGAACACAAGATGGGCATCACCGGCAGTTCCACTACCGCCGTATATCTCGACAACGTCCCGGTGCCGGTGGAAAACGTCTTGGGAGAAATTGGCCGTGGGCACGTGATTGCGTTCAACATCCTGAACATCGGACGGTTGAAGCTGGGTCCGGCCGCGGTTGGAGCCGCCAAGAACGTGCTCGCGATTTGCCTGAAGTATGCCAAGCAGCGCAAGGCATTCGGCACCACCATTTCCGAGTTCGGCGCGATCCAACACAAACTGGCGGAAATGGCGATTCGCATTTTCGTTGCCGAGTCGATGGCTTGTCGCGTAGTGGGACTGATTGAAAATCAAATGCACAGCGCGTCGGCGGAATCTGCCGACGGCTCTCAAGAGCTGAAGGCAATTGAGGAGTTTGCGGCGGAGTGCTCCATGATTAAGGTCTACTCCTCCGAGATGCTGGACTACGTGGTCGATGAAGGAGTCCAGATCCACGGCGGCTATGGCTACCATAAGGATTATGCGGTCGAGCGCGCCTATCGCGATTCGCGGATCAACCGTCTGTTTGAGGGGACGAGCGAAATCAACCGGCTGGTGATTACGGGCATGCCGCTGAAGCGCGCGGGCCGCGGACAGTTGCCTCTGCTCGACGCCGCTCGTGCCGTCCTGCAGCAAACCGAGCCGGATCTAGGCGCGGCTGACGCAGAGCTGAACCTGGTCCGCGGAGCGAAGAACATATTCCTTTTGACGCTGGGAGTTGCGCACCAGAAGTACGGCGCGCAGCTAGAGCAACAGCAGGAGATCATCATGAACCTGTCCGACATCATCGTGGAAGTGTTTGCCATGGAGTCAGCCCTGCTGCGCAGTCGCAAACTGGCCGCGGCCGGCGGCGGCGCCAATGCTGCAGATGTGTGTGCCGTGTATTTGCGTGATGCTATAGCGAAGGTGGAACTCTCGTCGAGGACAGCGCTGAGCGCCTGCGCGCAGGACGACGAACTACGGCGGTCTGTTTCCCGCGTGCGCGGGTACGCCAATCACGATCCCGTCAATTCGATCGCACTGCGGCGCCAAATTGCGGTGCGGCTGCTGGCAAACGAGCGGTATACGGTGTGAAACGCTGAGGAAAAGCTCCGAATTAGAGTAGAGACGGGGTTTGCCCCGTCTGGGATCACCCGAGAGCTCCGGATCGAGCAGGATTCTACCGAGGGAGGCAACATGGCACTCACCAATCACAAGTTTCTACTGGCGGCGCGTCCGGTGGGAATGCCGAAGCGCAGTGACTGGACTTACACGGAAGAAGCGGTGGCGGAGCCGAAGGAAGGCGAACTGCAGGTCAAGGTGCTCTACATCTCGCTGGATCCGGCGATGCGCATGTGGATCAACGACGTGCGTTCGTATATGCCGCCGGTAGGCATCGGAGAAGTGATGCGGGCGCTCGGACTGGGAATCGTAACCGCTTCGCGCAACCCGCGCTTTGCGGTGGGCGATCACGTCTCCGGAGTGTTTGGAGTGCAGGAGTACGCGCTGACCGATGGCCGGGGAGTGGCGAAGGTTGACGCGAGAATGGTTCCGCTGCCAGCATATCTCAGCGTGCTCGGCATGACGGGCATGACCGCGTATTTCGGGCTTCTCGACACGGGTCAGCCGAAGCCGGGGGAGACGGTCGTGATCTCGGCAGCAGCCGGAGCAGTAGGGGCGGTAGTGGGGCAGATCGCCAAGATCAAGAACTGCAGCGCGGTCGGCATCGCGGGAGGAGCGGAGAAGTGCCGCTACATCGTGCAAGAGCTGGGCTTCGACGCGTCCATCGACTACAAATCCGAAGACGTGAAGAAGTCGCTGCGAAAGCATTGCCCCGAGGGCATTAACATTTATTTTGACAACGTCGGTGGCACGATTCTCGAGGCCGCGTTGGCGAACCTGGCGCGAGGCGCGCGAATTGTGATCTGCGGTGCGATCTCGCAATACTGCAACACCGGCCCGATGGCTGGGCCCAGCAACTATATGACTCTGCTGTCGAATCGCGCCAGCATGAAGGGCATGTTGGTGATGGATTACGCCGATCGCTACGCACAAGCCGGAGCAGAAATGGCGGGATGGATGGCGGCTGGCAAGCTCAAGTCGCGCGAGGATATCGTCGAGGGGCTTGCAACCTTTCCCGAAACTCTGCTCAAGCTTTTCAAGAGCGAGAACTTCGGGAAGCTCATGCTGAAAGTAGGCTAGCTGTCTGTGGCTTGAATGATGTTGAATCAATGCGTTCGTGAGCGGGGCAGAGTCCCGCCACCACACCAGCAATGCTGCAGGCGCAGAATTTTCCAGGTACAGGCGGGCTCCGATGTCATTCGTCGAAAATCAAGGGGCAAAGATTTATTGGGACGAACGGGGCCAGGGAGCACCCGTCCTGCTGATCATGGGCCTCGGCTACACCTCGGTCATGTGGCATCGCACACGTCCGGCGCTGTCGCAACACTTCCGCACGATCGCGTTCGACAATCGAGGCGTGGGACTGAGCGACGTTCCTCCCGGGCCTTATTCGATTGCGACCATGGCATCGGACGCGGCTGCGGTTCTGGATGCCGCCGGCATTGCCCGCGCCCAGGTTTTCGGCGTTTCCATGGGTGGCATGATTGCGCAAGAATTCGCGCTGCAATATCCGGCGAGGACGCGCTCGTTGATTCTGGGCTGCACCGCAGCCGGCGGCCCTTCGGCGGTGCGCGCAGAGAACAACGTGATCGAAGTACTGTTCGCGCGCGGCATGACGCCGCAGCAAGCACGCGATGCCGTCCTTCCTTACATCTACGATGCCGCCACACCGCGAGAGAAGATCGAGGAAGATGTCGCCGTGCGCCAGCCCTGGTTTCCAACTCCGGCGGGCTACATGGCACAACTGCAGGCGATCCTGGCGTGGGAGAGCTACAGCCGAATCGCTCAGATCACGGCGCCGACTCTGGTCATCCATGGAACCTCGGATGCGCTGGTACCCCCGGGTAACGGTGAGTTGATCGCGAAGCGGATTCCCGACGCAAAACTCGTCTTGCTCGACCACGCTAGTCACTTGTTTCTCACCGACCGGACCCGCGAGGCAAACAAGGAAATACTCGAATTTCTTTTGTCGCAGGATGGCGATCAGGGTCCGTAAACAGCGGCGTCATGAGCCATTTCAGGAGTGCGAGAAAAACTGAGCTGACATTCCCGGCAGGCATACATGATCATCAAAACAATTCATTTGATGAATTTCGCGAACGCGGATAGGCTCGCGCCCATTGTGAACATGCGGCGCTCTGAAAAGGCACGAGCGTGCGGGGAATTGTCCGCTCTCATTCAGCAGATCCAAAAAAACCAGGGAAGTTCGCTCCGAACCATGCCGGGCCTCGAAGACATTCAGCAGGTTGGAAGAAAGCAGCGGGATGTGACAGGGGACCGGGTCTTTAGGTGGTGACTCAGGCCAGTCTGAGGTGGGAGGAAATATGCTTTTCGAACAAAGCAGTTTGGTTGGTCGGATGGTCGCGCGGTACCGGGCCTGTTCCCGGAAGCGGGTATTTGTCTCTTCGTCGACTAAGATGAAGTCGCTCGCCTGTGTCCTCGCGTGCTTCCTCTTTGCAACCTTCATGGCGCACGCCCAGGGTGTGGGCACGTCGGGAGAAATCACTGGAACCGTGACCGACTCGTTCGGCGCCGTTGTGATCAAAGCTACCGTCAACGTCGTCGATACCCAGACCGGTCTCAAGCGCACGGCGATGACGGATGGTAGCGGCCAGTTCCGAGTAGCAGGGCTGCCGCCCTCGACTTACAACATCGTTGCGGAAATGGCCGGTTTTGCGACCGAGATTCGAAAAGCTGTCACGGTCGCCGTTGGGCAGACGGTGGTCTCTGATTTCAAGCTGAAACTGTCGCACGTCGCGACGGTTATCGAGGTGACCGACCAGCCGCCCGTGGTGGAAACTGAACGAAGCAGCCAGTCGGACAGAATCACGCAACAGTACATCGCCGACCTGCCCGTCGACCGGCGCGATTACCTCACATTCACATTGCTAGCTCCTGGTGTCTCTGATTCCACAAGGCTGGCGGGGGACCAGGATTTCAGAGTCAAGCAAACCCCGCAAAGCGGGCTGTCGTTCTACGGCAGCAACGGCAGAGGCAACAGCATAACCGTGGATGGCGGTGAGACCTCGGGCGATAGCGGTGGTGTGCGCCTGACGGTGAGCCAGGACGCGGTGCAGGAATTCCAAGTCAATCGTAGCAACTACGCTGCGGACCTGGGGGCAGCCACCGGCGCTTCCATCAATATCGTGACCAAGTCCGGAACCAACAATCTGCATGGCACGCTCTATGGTTTTTTCCGCGACTCTGTCATGGACGCTCGCGACCCATTTGCCTTCAGCTCGGCCCTGGCGCCAGACCCGACCTTCGCTAACTTCAACACTACTTCCGTCGGCGAGCCAATCAAGAATTCGCTCACCCGCCAGCAGTTCGGCGGCGCCATCGGCCTCCCCATCCAGAAAGACAAAACCTTCCTGTTTGCTTCTTTTGAAGGTCTGCTGCAGAACTCACAGAATTCCGTTCCCATTCTGACGAACAGTTCGATCTTTGCCGGGCCTTCGGCGACCGCAACCACGAACCCCTTTTCGCCGACCACCGATCCGAGGTATCAGCAACAGGCAATTGTCACCGCGCTGGCGGCTTCCACAGCGCCCGTAACCTGCTTCACCGGTGTAACCCTGCTGGGATATCAGTGCGCCTTCGCTCTCCAGGGTATTTTGGCGGTGAACCCACTTGCAACTCCCCTGAATGCTTTCCTGGTAGACCAATTTGAAACCCAGGGTGGAGTCTTTCCTTACAACACGCGGGAATACCTGGCGTCGGGACGTTTGGATCACCGCTTTAATGGGAACAACAACATTTCCGTGACCTACAGGTATGGGCACGATCTGGAGGAGTCGCCCGATGTGGAGTCTTTGACCGCGTATTCGGCGGGAAGCTCGATCCACACCTATGATAACAATCTGCAGGTCGCCTGGTATCACCAGTTCAGTCCAACCGCCCAGAACGAGGCGCGCGCGCAGTGGGACTACAACAGTTTTAACGTGATACCCAACGAGCCGGGCCAAGTAGGGATTCAGATTCCTAGTTTCATCAATAATTTGGGCACGAACATTTTCATCCCCAACATCACCATCCTGCGCCGCTACGAATTCGCAGACAATTTCACCCTGATCCGTGGCCATCACACCTTTAAGTTCGGTGCTGCCGAAATCCTCCGCGGCAATCACACTGAATCGCACACTTTTTTCCCGGGTCGCTTTGTGTTCGGCTCGCTCCCCGGTGGGCCCGTGCTCAGCCCGTGCCTGCTTCCCACAGCAGAGAATCCCTGTGGAGTAGTTACGCCAGGCGCCACCCTCAGCCCGTTGCAATCTGCATCGTTGGGAGTGCCTCAGGTTTACCAGCAGGGCTTCGGAGATCCAGACTACGGGAATTACACCCGACCGCTGACTGGGATGTACGCGCAGGACTCCTGGAAGGTAACGTCAAACCTGACTTTGAACTACGGTCTCCGCTACGAAATCGACTCCCAATTCAACCCTTTGACCACATATTACAAGGATTTTGCCCCCCGATTTTCTTTCGCGTGGGACCCCTCCAAGGATCACAAGACGGTGATCCGGGGCGGATACGGAATCTTCTACGGACCCGTGGACGCCCAGATCCCCGACGTCGACTTGAGCCTGGGGGTTCTGAACCGCAATAAGTCTGCGGTCGAGAACACCCCGGGAGCTGGCCAGGTCGCAAACCTGACCTCGATCTGCGGGCTCTCGCAGTTCGGTGTACCGATTATTCCCGGCACCGGTGCCAGCCCTTGCAACCGGGAAATTTCTATTTATGTAGATCCGCTCGGTGGGATTCCGGCTTTAGGTTTAGCGGGTGCGCCAGTTGTTTTTCACACCCTCTTTGCGGGTGGAGCGCCGGGCAACTTGATCGCGTGCACCACCCCAGCCGCAGGGAATGCCGCCTGCATCACGCCGGCCGCGGTGGCTCCGTTGGGAATCAATGTTACGAACAGCGGTCCTATCGCTCCGCTGCAGGTGGCGTTTGTGAACCAGCCGGGCTATCGCCCCCCGATCGCGCAACAGGCTTCGTTCGGAATCGAACGTGAGATCTCATCCGGGTTCTCAATTTCCCTCAGCTTTATCTATTCGCACACGCAGAGACTCCCGGTCGCGATCGATACAAATCTGCTGCGGGCGCCATTCAGCACGGTAACCCTGGCCAATGGCCAACAGGTTTCCTATCGCAACTGGAATACGACGGCCGCGGGCGCCGACCCGCTGGGCGGCATTGAGGGCCTGCCCTGTGATAACCCAGTCACTCTGGTCACCGAATGCTTTGTGAACCCTCTGGTTGTACAGAACAACCAATATACCTCCGGGGCATACGCTCTTTACGAGGGCGGTATCGTAGAAGTCAAAAAGCGCTTCCGCGAGCACTTCACCTTGTTTGGGAATTACACCTTCAGCAAAGGCTATGACACGTCCACGGATTTCAACTCCGACTACGGACCGCAGGATCCGACGAACCTCAATTTAGATCGTGGTCTTTCCGAGTTCGATCAGCGGGATAAATTAGTGATCGCGGGAGTGCTCGATAGCCCCTGGAAACAGAGTATCTTGTCGGGTTTCCAACTCGCCCCGATCTTCTCTGCCCACAGTGGACATCCTTTCAACTTACTCGCTGGAGGAGAGGTGAACGGCGACAATCACACCACCAATCAACGTCCCATCGGAGCCCCACGCGATACCGGTCTCGGCCCCGACTACATTGACTTCGACATGCGCTTGAGCTGGCAGCACAAAATCGGCGAGAAGACGAACCTCCAATTTACGGCGGAAGGATTCAACATCGCGAACCGGACAAATTATGCCAGTGTAAACAACGAGGTAAGCCCTCTGTTCGGCCTTAACCAGGGTATTCCGGGTGTCCCGGGTTCGGGTTTCACGACGTTCAACGTGCGCGGGATTCGACCGGGAACCGGCCTACCCGGTGGTGGGACGTCGACATCCAGCACGCCGCTGGGCTTCACCTCCGCCTTCCCCATGCGTGAGGTCCAACTTGGCGTGCGCTTCACCTTCTGAGGTCGTTCCGATGCCCACGGAGGAAACGATCTACGAAGTTGCGGATCGGGTCGCAACCGTCACGCTGAATCGTCCGGACAAACTGAATGCCTGGACCGCGACCATGGAACGGGAAGTACGCTGCGCGGTGGATGAAGCGGAGCGGGACGACAGCGTGCGGGTGATCGTGTTAACCGGGGCGGGGCGCGGATTTTGCGCGGGCGCGGACATGTCGCTACTGAACGCCGTCGCCACTCAGGGTCTGCCAGAAGATGTCGCCGGCAGAATTCAGTCCGGTGGCACTGCTCAGGAAGGACTACGGCCGGACTTCCAGCGAAAGTTTTCCTATTTTCTCGGGGTCGCGAAACCAGTAATCGCCGCCATTAACGGACCGGCAGTCGGCCTCGGCTTCGTGATTCCGCTCTACTGCGATCTGCGATGGGCGGCGGAGAGTGCGCGCTTCAGCACGGTCTTCGCGCGGCGCGGACTGATCGCGGAGTACGGCGTGGCTTGGATGTTGCCGCGCATAGTGGGTCCGTCCGATGCCCTGGACTTGCTGTTCTCGGCCCGCACCGTCACCGCGTCCGAAGCGCTGGATCTGCGGCTGGTCAACCGCGTGTTTCCCCAGGAGGGCTTTGCCGCTGCTATTCACGATCAGGCCGCCGAGTTGGCATCCAGCGTCAGCCCACGTTCCATGGACGTAATCAAGCGACAAGTGTACGCGGCGATGTTCCAGACGCTGGCGGAGTCCTTTGATCTTTCCCTAGTGGAGATGGTGGCCAGTCTCCGCAGCGCCGACTTCAAGGAAGGAGTGGCACACTTTCTGGAGAAACGGCCGCCAAATTTCACCGGCCGCTAGTGGAGCGACGGGCGTCTCGCCCGTCCAAAGCCATTCCGGCGCGGGCCGGGCGGGGTCGCGACCCTCTAGGGGCGATCTCACCAGTGAAGAAAGCGTATCAACAAGCCGGCGAGTGAGCCGCCGATGAGCGGGCCAAAAAAGGGGACGGGCGCGTAGTTCCAGTCCGAGCCTCCCTTCCCGGCAATTGGAAGGACGGCGTGGGCGAGGCGCGTGGGTAGGTCTCGGGCGGGATTCATACCATAACCAGTGGTTCCTCCTAGAGAAAGTCCGATGCCCCAAACAAGGCACCCGATCAGGTAGGGCCCGGCAATTCCAACCCAGCCGGACGAAATCAGCGCTCGCGAGAAAATCGCTCCTGCGACAAAGACAAGAACAAACGTGCAGATGATCTCGCTGACTGTATTGGCCAGCAGGTTGCGAATCGCGGGTGCGCCGCAAAAGCACAAGAGTTTAAGCTCGGGCTCCTCGGTTTCCTTCCAGTGCGGTCCGAAGTGGACCCAAACCAGTATCGAGCCTACAAAGGCTCCCAACATCTGCGCCAGCGAATAGGACACAACCTTGGAATAACTGTTGGTGGCGACAGCGAGTCCAAGCGTGACCGCGGGGTTGATGTTGGCGTCCCTGCTGCCGCATGCGATGGCGACGAACAGGGCCGACATCACGGCGAATGCCCAACCGGTGGTGATGACTATCCACCCCGAGCCGTGTGCCTTGGAGTGCTTGAGCAAGACGTTAGCGACGCAGCCGTTTCCCAACAGAATCAAAACCAGTGTTCCCATGAACTCGCCCAACAACGGTGAAGTCATTCTTAAATCCTTTCCCATTCAAGATCATCAAGGTTGAGAAAACTCAATGGGGTGGTCACTCCTTGCGGCCGTATCGCGAGCGGGATATTAGCCAATTCCATGGGGTGCCCCGCTTCACCCCGGAGCTGAGAGCTGGCCTCACTCAGGCCGATGCGGCGCTCCTGGGTTTGTATTTCTCCAGTTCCAGCTTGGCAATCAAGGCGCGATGCACTTCGTCGGGCCCATCCGCGATGCGCAGTGTGCGGATCGTTGCGAAGAGTTCGGCCAGCGGAACATCGGCGGAAACACCGGCGCCTCCGTGTATTTGAATCGCCTGGTCGATAATCTGCAGGGCAATGTTGGGAACGGCGACTTTGATCTGGGAGATTTCGCTGCGCGCGTCTTTGGTGCCGACTTCATCCAGCATCCAGGCGGCCTTGAGGGTAAGAAGCCGGGCTTGCTCCAGCATGATGCGAGCGTTGGCAATGATATCGGCATTCGCGCCCAGTTCAGCCAGAGACTTGCCGAACGCCACGCGCTGAAGCGAGCGGCGGCACAAAAGTTCAAGCGCCTGTTCGGCCGCTCCCAAGGTACGCATGCAATGATGAATGCGACCGGGGCCAAGCCGTCCCTGCGCGATTTCGAAACCGCGCCCGGGCCCGGCGAGGATGTGGTCGAGCGGTAACCGGGCATTCGTGAAGCTAACCTCGCCGTGACCGAAAGGCGAGTCATAGGATCCAAACACAGACAACATGCGCTCGATCTTGACGCCGGGAGTGTCAAGCGGCACCAGTACCATCGAATGACGCCGGTACTTCGGGGCGGAGCGATCGGTGATGCCCATGAAGATGAGCAGCCGGCAATGGGGATGTCCAACTCCGGAACTCCACCATTTCCGCCCATTGAGGACGACGTGATCGCCCTCGATGAGGGCCGTGGCTTGCATGTTCGTGGCATCCGAAGAGGCCACGTCGGGCTCCGTCATGCAGAACGCGGAACGAATTTCGCCAGCCAGCAACGGTGTGAGCCACTGCAGTTTCTGTTCTGCCGAACCATACTTCACCAGCACTTCCATGTTGCCGGTGTCGGGGGCGTTGCAGTTGAAGACCTCGGGAGCAATCGAGCACCGGCCCATGATTTCCGCCAGAGGCGCGTATTCCACATTGGAGAGGTCAGCGCCATACTCCCGGTCGGGGAGGAACAGATTCCACAGCCCGGCAGCTCGTGCCTTGGCCTTCAAAGCTTCCATAACCGGTGGCTGCTTCCAGCCGCGCCAGTCGGGAAGGTTTTGCACTTGCGCGAAATAATCAGGCCCCGCCGGCAAGACGTGCTCTTGCATGAACGCCGCAAGGCGCTCGACATAGCTCTGAGCTTTCGGTGACAGCGAAAAGTCCATTGATAGCGCTGAGCGCAGACCCCGCAGGCTCTATAGGCTAGCGATTTCAGCAGAATTCTCCTAATGAATCCTATGAATCCTGTAATATATGCGGCGTGCATTTAAGTCAGGTCGATCTGAACCTGTTTGTGGTGCTGGAAGCCATCTATCGCGAGGGCAACATCACTCGTGCAGGCCAGCAACTGAACCTTACCCAACCCGCGATCAGCCACGCGCTGAAGAGACTGCGCGATCTGCTGCAGGACCCGCTGTTCGTCCGTCAAGGGCCGCACATGGTACCGACGCCGTTCACGCGGAACATGATTGAGCAAGTGCGGCAGGCGTTGCAAATCCTGGAAGTGAACCTCAGCCAAAGTCGTAATTTCGTTCCCGAACACACGCGGCGGAGTTTTCACCTCTCGCTGTGGGAGTATGCCGAGGCCTTGATTCTTCCATCTCTACTGCGGCGCCTGGCGCATGCCGCTCCGGGAATGTCGATCACAACGTCGCGGGTTAAGCGCAGAGACCTGGAGACCGAACTGGCAAGTGGTTCGGTCGATCTGGCCATCGATATCCCCATGACGATGAGCGATCGCATTCGGCATAAGTGGCTCCTGAATGAACCATTCGTGGTCATCGCCCGGCACGATCACCCCGCGATCAAGGATAAACTCGACCTGGATACTTATTTGGCGCAGCGCCACGTCCAGGTCTCTTCCCGGCGCCACGGTCCTAGCCTGATTGACATTGAACTTAGCCGGCGAGGGCTTAGCCGGCAGGTGTTTCTGCGCAGCCAACACAATCTCACCGCCTGCATGGTTGTGAGTCAAACCGACATGCTGCTGACCTTGCCGGAGCGTCATGCGCAACTGCTGAACGCGGGTTTGGTGAGCACGGGTCTGATGAATCGGGTGTATCCCTTCCCGCTCCCAGCGCCTCGTCTCGAAGCGCACTTGTACTGGCACGAGAGTGTGGAGAACGATCCGGCGAACCGATGGCTGCGCGAAGAAATCGAAAAAGTGTTAGCTGCGGAACCCCGAGCGCCAGGTGCGCCGCGCAAGGCAGCTAGGGAGCGGCGCAGGGGCCGGCTCGAAGCTGGAATCCCACGGGACTCGGACCGGCTGGGTGGGTGAGGGCACGCGCCCGAAGCGGGCCTGTCTGATCTAATCCACCACAAACTCCGCCACGCGCACTGCTGAGCCATTCCCTGCGGAGTCTGAACGTGGCCGTCGTTTCGCGCGAAGTCATTTCCGGAGGGTTCTGGGACGTGGGCGCACTCGCGGATGTGACACGCGCATAGCGATTTCTATCTCCTGGCTCTGTCTATATTTGCTTCCATCGATTGGCGATCAAGCGGCCGCACCCGATTTTCCCGACGAACGACAACGCACATCTTACTTCAGTTTCGTCGGCGCTAGCGCGCCTGTCGTTTCGCGTTGATCAGCACGTCCACCGGGTCCGGCCGTCCGTTCCAGAAATCCAGCCGGATGCGACCGTCCCGCATCTGTGTGACCGTTGCCGGAATTGAGCTGGCGGTCACGTACCACCCCTCCGGCAACACCACGGCATTGCGCGGGCGTCCAAGGCTCCGGTCAAACACCAGGGTGTCTCCTTCCAAGCGGTAGCTCGCCGGGGCAGTATAGGTCTCCGAAATTCGCACGCGAATGTTCTGCCCTGCCTTCACCGGAGAGAAGGGAATCACGACCACCTGAGCGGATGGGTCAACCGGCTCCCCGGCATCTATTCTTGCGGCCGCCAGTTCCGCTCCAGTCATCATCGTAGTGGTCAGCTTTTCGCCTGTGTCCAGCACGTAGGCCGCTGGATCCGATACCTTGCTGCCCTTGCGGACTACATTGAAATACTTGTCGACTCCCGGGTGCGACTCCGTGTAGTCGTGATAAAGACGGAATGCGTGCGTTTCCGGCTGCTGCAGGAGGTAGACAATTTCGCGGTCCTGGTGCGCGCGTTCTGAAAGGCGCTCCTGCTCGGTTTCTCCTTCGAACGGCGCTTCCCAGCTCTTCGCCGAACCCGGCGCCCGGGGTGCCGCCAGAGTACCCGGCTGCGCGCTTGGCTTGGCTTTCACGACGAGCGGAGCCTCCGTCCCGCTGCCATTCATGAAGCTGATGGCGGCTCGTCCATCCGGCTCCGCCAGAACCTGCGACGGCACGTTGCACGCCACCAGTTCATATCCCGCGGGCAGCACCACGCTGTTCCGCGGGATACTCAGCGACCGGTTGAAGACTATCGTGTCACCCTCCCGGTAGTAACTCTTGGCATCCTTGTACGTTTTCAGAATCAGCAGGCGGGCCTGCCCTTCGGGCGGTACGGCACGCGCCAGGTACACCTTGATGTAATCGACCGATGTGTCTTCGCCCTTCATCAGCGGATCCTTTACTGCCTCTTCACCGCTAACGACTTCAAATCGCAAGGGCTGTCCGGTCATCACGTCGACGACCGACTCGCCGCTGGCCATGCTGCCTCGGCGGATCGGATTGAAGAAATATTTCGCCCCGGCGGTGGTGGCCGTCACCTCGTAACGGATCGCGAAACTTGAGGTCTCCGGCGACAACAGCTCGTAGCGCGTGTACTCGTCCGTCTCGGTTTGCACGCGCGCGGCCGGCGCCGATTCCTGTCCGCACACCGTCCCCGCCGCACACAACGCAATGAGCGCCCACGCCACCACCCTGGACATGCATAGCCTCCGTTTTTTTGTCGCAAGCACTCTATCATCATCGTTATCGTTATCGGTATCCGCGGGAAAGTCGGTCATTTCCCGAGGCGGCATTTGTCAACAAATTGTCAAATTGATGTCACTTTCTTCCCCGAAATGCGTCATTAACTCAATAGCAGGCTACAGTTTAGGAATATGATTCAGGGCAATTACGGCGTGGGGGTAGTCGTGAACAAGAACGTATCTTCAGCGACGACGATAGCGACGACGACCATGGACGCGGTTCCGGTTGGTTCGGAGCGGATCCTGGTGATTGAGGACGATCGCGCTGTGCAAAAAGCGCTAAAGCGATTGTTTGAGGCCGAGGGCTTTGCTGTGGATATTGCGGGGAACGGCGCGTCGGGTCTGGAGATGTTTCGGGCGGCGACGCCGTGCGTTCTGGTACTGGACTTGAGTTTGCCGGGGACGCCGGGACAGGACGTATGCCGGGAAATCAGCCAGGCGGCTCCCTCGTTGCCGATCATCATTCTGAGTGCGAAAACCGAAGTGATGGATAAAGTGCTCCTGCTGGAGTTGGGCGCGCACGACTACGTGACGAAACCGTTCAGTCCGCGGGAGCTTCTGGCGCGGGTGAGGACGGCGATGCGGCGGTCGCCATCGCTGCGGACTCCGCTGACCGAGACTTTTAGCTTTGGCGATGTGAAAGTTGATTTCACGAAGATGGAATTGTGGCGCGAAGCGAACCTGGTGGCGCTGACTTCGCAAGAATTCAAAGTGCTGAAGTTCATGATTCAGAATGCGGAGCGCGTGTTATCGCGTGAGGAGTTACTGAACTTCGTTTGGGGATACCGGAATTATCCGAGTACGCGGACGGTGGATAATCACATCCTACGGCTGCGGCAGAAGCTGGAGAAAGATCCCGCGAACCCTTTACACTTCCGGACAGTACACAGCGCGGGCTACAAGTTTGTGCCGTAGCTAGCTTCAGCATGGTAAATGTACGATGGAGCGACGGGCGTCCATTCGGGGCAACCTCTCGCCCGTCCAGCGGCGAGGTGGCCGGGCGAGGGCGCCCGGGTCTCCACTAACAATTCTGTAGCGGGAGATTGAGGTTTGACCATGGGCGGAATTCGGTTGCGGACCAAGTTCCTGCTTTCCATGGTGGTGGTATCGGCGGCATTGACATTGACGACGCTGCTGGTCGTACGGCACACCGTGCAGCAAGAGGTGCGCCTCGGAATCCAGCGCGACCTGGAGAATTCGGTTTCCGCATTCCACAGTTTTCAGCAGCAAAGAGAAGTCACTCTCGAGCGCTCGGCAGCGCTCTTGGCCGATCTGCCGAATGTGCGGGCACTAATGACCACGCACGATCCGGCCACCATCCAGGATGCATCGCGTAATTTGTGGCAACTGGCCGGTAGCGACTTGCTGCTGCTGGCCGATTCTTCCGGGAAGGTGATGGCTCTGCAAGCCACTCCGACGGAGGTCACGGTTCGCGAGGCGCAGGATTTCTTCCCGGCCGGCTTTCCGAACGATGGGTTGCGCGACGAGACGCGACACTGGTGGTACGTCGAAGGGCACCTCTACGAAGTTTTCCTGCAGGACATTTATTTTGGTCCCGCGAGCGGGCGTCACGTTCTTGGATACCTGTTGCTGGGTTACGAGATTGACGACCACGTTGCTCGGGACCTGAGCCGCGTGGCCGCGAGCGAAGTGGCGTTTCGTTATGGCGATGTGATTGTGCGGAGCACTCTGCAGCCAGCCCAGGAAACCGCGCTGCTGCGGGTGACGCCGAGAACGGCTGCGGGCGGCCCACCGCAAGGGGATCAGATCTGGCTGGGCGGGGAACGGTTCCTGGCGACGGCGGTAGATTTGCCCACGCCGGCCGAACCGGCGCTGAATCTTTGGGTGTTGAAGTCGTTCGATCAGGCCACTGCATTTTTGCGCAGCCTGAACGAATTGCTGCTGGGGCTCGGCCTGACGGCGGTGCTGGCGGGGAGCCTGCTGGTTTTTCTGATCTCGCATACCTTCACGCGTCCGCTGGAGAATCTAGTGGCGGGAGTGCGCGCGCTGGAGCAGGGCGATTATGCCTATCCGCTGGATGCGCATGGAGGAGACGAAGTCGCTGAGGTCACGGGAACCTTCGACCGGATGAGAAAAAGCCTGCAAACAACTCACCGAGAGTTGCTGGATGCGGAACGGCTGGCGACGATTGGACGGATGGCGAGTTCGATCTCGCATGATTTGCGGCATTCGCTGGCGGCGGTCATAGCGAATGCGGAATTTCTTTGCGAGAGCAACCTGACGCCGGGGCAGCGCGAAGATCTTTACTGCGAAATACGAATTGCGGTGAACCAGATGACGGAGCTGATCGAGTCGCTGCTGGAATTCTCGCGTACACGAGAGTCGCTGCGGTCTACGTACGGCGATGTTCGGTCGGCGGTGGATCGAGCGGTGCAGGGGGTGAAGGCGCATCCGGAATTCCAGCGCATACGAATCCGGATTTCCGCGTCGGGGTCGACCGAGGGCTGGTTCGATTTCAGAAAGCTGGAACGCGCCTTGCTCAACTTGCTGCTGAATGCGTGCGAGGTGGTGCCGGCGGACTCAGGAAAGATCGATATCGGGCTGCGACGCACGGGCGAGAATTTGGAAATTCGCATTGAAGATAACGGGCCCGGAATCGCGGAGGCGGTGCGTGACCGGCTGTTCGAACCGTTCGTGAGCCACGGCAAGGAAAATGGCACCGGGATGGGACTGACGGTGGTACAGAAGATTCTGCAGGACCACGGGGGCGACGTCACGGTGGAGCAGACGTCGGCTTCGGGAACGATATTCCGCGCAAATATTCCGCTGAACCCTTCGCCGGAAAATGCTTTGGCAGCCCGGCATGCCAACTAGACGGCATGGTTCGGTTGCGAACTCCTTGAATGCAGATCCAGAATGCAAACTTGAAGTACACACCCGAAATTCAGAATGAAATGCGGAGAGTGGCAGGAGGCGATATGACGATGAGCAAGACACGCTGGGTCGAATGCTTGCGGCGGGGCATGCTGCTAGGTGTGACGGCATGGAGCGCGATCGGCGCTGCGCAGGAACCTGCGAATCGGACGCAGCCACCTGCTCCCGAGTCGATGCACGAGTCGGTCAGTGACTCGGTTCGCGAGTTGCGGGAACAGGTTGGCGAGTTGCAGTCGGCGGTTGCCGAGATGCGCTCCGACTGGCAGCGAGCTCGCGCGGAAACAGCGGAACTGCGCCGGGAGCTCGACGAGATTCGCCTGGGAGAAGTCCGCGGCGGAGCGGGGCTGCAGAAAGCGGTGTTGAGCAACGTCGTGGCAAAAGCTGAGACGGGTAACTCTGAAGCGGCTGCGGGAAGCTTGCAGAACGACACTCCGCAAGATCAAAGAACGGAAAGTCAGAAGGAAGCTCAGAAAAAAGCCGAGCGCACCGCCAGCCTGGACGAGGAATACCAATTACTGAGCGGAAAAGTGGACGACCAGTATCAGACAAAAGTGGAAAGCGCATCGAAGTACCGGGTGCGGCTCTCGGGCATTGTTTTGATGAATCTGGTGAGCAATCAGGGTGTGGTGGACAGCATTGATCTTCCCACGATCGCGTATGCGCAGCCGCCAGGCAGCTCAGGCGGAAGTTTTGGAGCGACGCTGCGGCAATCGGAGATCGGGTTGGAGGCATTTGGGCCGATGGTGGCGGGTGCGAAGACGACGGCGGACCTGCAACTCGATCTGGCGGGCGGGTTCCCGTCGATTCCGAACGGGATCAACTCCGCACTCGTGCGCTTGCGGACGGCCACGATGCGAATGGATTGGACAAACACCTCGGTTGTGGTTGGGCAAGATACGATTTTCTTCTCACCGAACTCACCGACATCATTTGCTACGCTGGCGATTCCGGCGCTGACCTATGCGGGGAATCTGTGGGGCTGGGTGCCGCAGATAAGAGTCGAACATAGAGTGGCGCTCGGAGAAGAATCGAGCCTGATCCTCCAGGCAGGAATTCTCGATCCGGTGAGCGGGGAAGCACCGGGCACAGTGACGGGAGTGGAGACAAGCACAAGTTATTACCGGCAGGCGGGGCCTGGGGAAGCATCACGCCAACCGGCATACGGTACACGGATCGCATGGACGCGGAATGTTTTCGGACAGCCGTTGCGGGTGGGAGCCGGAGGGTACTACACGCGGCAGGATTATGGCTTCAATCGGAACGTTGATGGCTGGGCCGGAATGGCGGACATTGAACTGCCGCTCAGCCACCAGCTTTCGTTGAGCGGAAAGTTTTATCGGGGAAGGGCGGTGGGCGGATTGTACGGCGCATTCGGGCAAAGCGTGTTGTTCAGTGGCGATCCGACATTGGCCAGCACGGAAGTGCAAGCGTTGAACTCGATCGGTGGCTGGGCACAACTGAAATACCGGCCCGCGAATAAATGGGAGTTCAATGCGGCCTTTGGGATGGATAATCCATACGCCAGCGACCTGAGGTATTTCCGCTATCCGGTGTCATACGGAGATGCGACGCTGGCGAGAAATCAGGCGGCCTTCGTGAACATGATTTACCGTCCGCGATCAGACCTGTTGTTTTCCGCTGAGTATCGGCACCTGACGACGTATTCGGTAACCGACGGCGGGAACAACGCAGGACAGGTCAATTTGATGATGGGAGTTCTTTTCTGAGCGGATCGATGGAAGCGGCATGGTAAGAAGCCGCTGCAAAGAACTAAGAACTAAGAACTAAGAACTAAGATGGATCGTCCACGATGAGCCATAGAAGAATTTTGATCTGGATCGCGATGTTGTGGGCCGGCGCGGCCGGATTGCACCCGCAGGGAGCGACGACGACGACGGTGCGCGGGCGCGTCGAAGTCATGGATGCAGCGGGCAAGAGCAAGAGGCGGCATGGAACGATTCCGGGGACGGTAGTGTGGCTGACGCCAATAACAATAACGATGCTGGGAACCGGAGGCGAAGCGGCGACGATAGTGCCAAACTCCTCCGCCGGCCCGCCGGCAAGTGCGGCGCAAAACCCGCGGCTGGTGCAGAAGAACAAGACCTTCGAACCGCACATCCTGGTGGTTCCGGCGGGGTCGATCGTGGAGTTTCCCAATCGCGATCCTTTCTTCCATAACGTCTTTTCGCTTTTCGAAGGAAAGCGGTTCGATCTCGGTTTGTATGAGGCCGGTACCTCGCGGATGGTGCGATTTGACCGGCCCGGAATCAGCTACATTTTCTGCAATATTCATCCGGAGATGAACGCGGTCGTTATTACGATGGCGACGCCGCTGTATGCCATTTCAAATGCGGACGGCCAAATCAACCTGGCGGACGTTCCCTATGGGCGATACATGTTGCACGTCTGGAGCGAGGGCATGGGTCCGGAAAATGCGAAGCCGCTGGTGCGGGAGATCACGATCGCGGAGAATGCTTCGTCTTTAGGCGTGATTCGAGTGCCGGACGCCAATGCACAGAGCATGGCGCATAAGAACAAGTATGGACGTGAGTACGACGAGCCCACGCCCAACAATTCTGTTTACGAAAAGCAACGTTAGGTGCTCATAAAGTGCGAAATTAAAGAGCGAAACAAAAGAAGAGCGCAAAAGGCCGCCCGGTCGGAGGCGGCCTTTTGCGATATTTCCTTTCTCGCGCTTGTATCTTGTATGTTCGTTATCGAGCGGCTTGCGGCTACTTCAACGCGATCACCCCGAACGTCCCCGCCAGATTATTGTATGGACCTGAGGTGAAGAAAAGTTGGTCCGTGCGGCCGTTGCTTGCGTCGTCTCCGCCAAACTCAATCGCCCAGAGCTGGTTGATGACGATCCGCTTGCCGTTCGTGTCTTTCACCGTGCCCACAAACTGACCGGTCCCGGGATTAAAGCCGTTGATAGTGCCGCTGTTCGTGTTGTTCGAGACCAGTAGCGTGTTGCTGAGTGGCCCAAAATTCTTGGGGGCGACGGCGAAACCCCAGGGCTGGTTCAAGGGCGGGCCAGACGCGAGTGTTTTTACGAACGTTCCGTCTTCCCGGAAGATGTCGATGTAGCCGCCTGGGGCTCCGTCTGCCTGGGCAAACGCTACGTAGACCAAGCCATTGATATCCTGAATGCCGAACGGTGCATAGCCGGAGGGCAGGGCGGTGTCGGTAAACGTATTGACCAGGTTGAAGTTTGCGTCGTAGACATCGACTACGTTGTTGGCCAGATCGGCGGCATAAAGAAGGTTCCCCGAAGGCCTGTTGGTAATGGCAAGGCCCGTGAACATCGAGTGGGACGCCGAGTTATTCACCGCGATAATCGCAGCGTTGGGATTCGACTGCGGAGCCCATCCGCTGATGGTCCCGTCCAAAGTTGCGAAGATGAAGAAGGCGGACCACCCTTGCACCGGAAATTCTCCCGTTCCATTGAAAACAATTCCCGTGGGCTGGCCAGCGCCTGCGCCGGAGGCCGATGGAATCAGAACCTCGAAGCCCTGCTTGACTCCCTGGCCATTGTAGATTGTCGACCAGCCTGAGCCTTGATCGCTGACCCAGAAGGGGCTGCCCGAGCTGCGAGCAAGTCCCCAACCGTTCACCTGCATCGGGTCCATGAACTTAGCCGTTTTTGCCTGATTCGAATCCAGGTTTGTGAGTTGATATTGTGCCAGGGCTGCTCTCGAAACGAGCATCACCGCCAGCCCAAAGCAAATTGTAAAAAAACTCTTGCGACGCGGCATAACAGAATCCTCCTTGAATTGTGCGAGCCAGAGTGGAGAACGAGTTAGTCGCAGAGCGCACAACGCTTGAACGATATTTTCTCGACCCGGCTTGCACTCGAATGCTAGTTCCGCAGCGCCAGGCGGTTTGTCATCAAAATGTCTCCTGTTTGCACAATTATTGTAGGGGGAAGGTCAGCCTTTACAAGAATGGCGTGGCATACTTCGAACCCTCCGGCCGGGTTCATGGTTGCAACTTATGAAAATAGTTGAGGGCACGGAGTCGAAAGCAACATGGTAGAGAGTGGCGAGAAGTCGAGGACGGGTTGCGAGACAAGAATTCGCCGCCCTGTTGAAGAAAGTTTAAGATTTCCTCTTGACGTGAGATAGAAAGTCATGGCATATTCTTACATCTTCAATTGAAAGGACGCCCAGAAATGGCGGATAAAAGCACAACCCATAACGTGCTGCGCATGCCACGGCGACTCGAACCGGGTCGCATTTGGCTAAGGGCGGCGTTCGACTTCGTCAGTTACTAAGTCCACGACGAACTTAAAGCAGCCCTAAAACCAAAACTTTCGCTGGGTGGCGCAGGCCGCGGTTCCTTCGAATGTGGATCGAGTAAGTCCGCTGCCGCTTGCCTTCTGCTTCGGCTCATGCCGCGGGCAGTTGGCTGTTCCCCCAGCCCTAACCTCACAGGGTCGGTGGCGAAGGCCACGGATACTTCGGGTGCAGGCGACCTTCTGGACGCCGGGGTTCGAAACTCCCTCGTGCAGCATGTTCGTGTCCACATGTACCCCGACCGGACTTATACGTACCCTTAGCACCTAACTCGGGCTTAACGCCGGTTAGAAAAAGTACTTATGCACACGATAATTATGAAGAAGGCAGCGCTGCGAGACGAAGAGTCTCTTTGCCGTGCATGCTACTGGGCGCACATCCAAAAGGGATTTCGCGAAAGCGAGGAGGCAGTCTTTTGCTGCTTCAGCAAGTTTCGCCCCGTCCCGTTTAAAGTGGCGGATTGCACCGACTTTAGCAGCAAGAATGTGCCCACGCGCGAGCAGATGGAGATGCTTGCCCTGATCATTCCGACCCAGCCCGCCCGCAAGCGCACAGGCTTCGCTGGCGTCGGGTTCGCGGGCGAACCGCAAACGGAAGCGGCCAAGGAATTGATCCCATCAACGGAATAACCATGATTCACTTTCGCCGGTGGCGAAGACTACGGTTCCTTCGATTAATCCGAAAGTCGCGGGTTCAAATCCTGCCACGGCCACAAGCCGTGTAGCTCAGCCTGGATAGAGCATCGGAAACCAAATGCCGTCGTCAACTCATTCCCCGGCGATGTAAAAGAGGGTGGAAGGGCGAGGACTTCGTTCGAATCCCTGCTAGTAACTCACCACTGACCGGAGGGTCAACATGGCTCGTCTTAACTTAGTTAATCTCGGTTACCGTCCCGTTACGCACGAGGGGACACCGGCACGCAACCTGGCACCGGAGCTTCAGCTCCGTCGCTCGGTGCTGGCCTGCCTGCTCTGGGAATCGCAGTTCTACGAAGACGGAGTGGAGATTGCAGGCCGCATCGCTGAACTTGTCCCCAAGGTTGAGGGCGAGAAGGTGGCCGCACTCGCCGTCGAAGCCCGCGAGCAGATGAAGATTCGTCACACTCCGCTGCTCCTGGTCCGCGAGATGGCGCGTCACGCGACGCATCGACGTCTGGTGGCGGAGACGCTCGAGCGTGTCATCCAGCGTGCCGACGAACTTGCGGAGTTCGTCGCCATCTACTGGAAAGACGGACGTGTGCCGCTTTCCGCACAGGTCAAGAAAGGACTGGCCGCGGCTTTTCCGAAGTTCGACGAGTACGAGCTCGCGAAATACGACCGTGGCGGAGCGATCAAGCTGCGCGACGTGCTCTTTCTTTCGCACGCCAAGCCGCGCGATGCGGCGCAGGCAAGTGTCTGGAAGAAGCTCGTCTGGGGACGGCTCGCGACGCCTGATACGTGGGAGGTCGCTCTCTCGTCTGGCGCCGACAAGCGCGAGGCTTGGGAGCGTCTGCTCCGCGAGCAGAAGCTGGGAGCGCTCGCCCTGCTCCGCAACCTTCGCAACATGCGTGAGGCCGGAGTGGACGAGTCGCTGGTGCTCGCTGCGTTCGGGACGATGAGCGCCTCGCGCGTGCTGCCGTTCCGCTTCCTCGCCGCGGCTCGTTACGCGCCGCAGTGGGAGGAGGCGCTTGAGCAGGCAATGCTCAAGGCACTCGCGGATCAGCCGAAGCTCACCGGCCGGTCTATCGTGCTGGTCGACGTCTCCGGCTCAATGACTGCGCCGCTCTCGCGTCGTTCGGAGATGCAGCGCACCGACGCGGCATACGGTCTTGCGGTGCTGGTCCGGGAGATGTGCGAGAAGGTTGCGGTTTATTCCTTCTCGGATCGTGTGGTCGAGGTTCCAGCGCGCCGCGGCTTTGCTCTACGCGCCGCGATCGATGCCTCGCAGCCGCACAGCGGGACGCTGCTCGGCAATGCAGTCGAGTGGCTGAACCAGAGCGAGCGCTACGATCGCCTGATCGTTATCACCGACGAGCAGGCGCACGATCGCACTCCGGTGCCGAAGGGCGCGGGATACGTGATCAACGTGGCCTCGTACAAGAACGGCGTCGGCTACGGCAGGTGGACGCACATCGATGGCTGGTCCGAGTCGGTCATCGAGTACATCCGCACGTTGGAGTCGTCGGCGAATGGATGGCTAAACTGAAGCGGCCTGGTCCGGGCAAAAAACCCGGGCCAGACCGTAAAAGGCGGCGAGAAAATTCTGAAAGGTGCCGATCAGACCGCGATTACCGCCAATGCGTTAAACCGCGAGATAGCCTCCATCCACCGGCAAAGCAGCTCCGGTCACCCAGGATGATTCATCGCTCGCCAGATAAACCGCCAATCCTGCAACATCCTCGGGCCGGCCGAGCCTGCCGATGGGATGCGCTGCGGTTCTTTCCCGACGAACGGCGGCTGGATCAGGAGTCTGGGCGATGACAGCCGCAGTCAGATCGGTCTCTACGAACGAGGGACAAATTGCGTTCACCCGGATATTTTCATGCCCGTGATCGATGGCCATGCTCTTAGTCAACAGGAGCACCGCACCTTTGGATGGAGCATAGGCTGCGCGGTTTGGGGCGCCGACAACTCCGAGCGTGGAAGCCATGTTAATAATGGAACCGCCGCCAGCTTTTCTCAGGTGCGGTAACGCGGCCCGAGAGAGCAGCCAAACGGCGCGCACGTTCACTTGGAAGGTGTGGTCCCACTGAGCTTCGGTAATCTGTTCTGCGTTCCCGACATGCAGAACCCCAGCGTTATTCAGCAGAAAGCTCAGTCCGCCAAAGCGGCGTACGGTCTGGTCCAACAAGCGACTAATTTCGCTCGTGTCAGAAACGTCGGCTGAAATCGCGAACGCGGAATCGCCAATTTCGTGCGCAACCTCTTCAATGCGATCTCTTCGCCTGCCGACCAGCGCCACTCGCGCTCCTTCTCTCGCAAGGGCTATCGCGCATGCGCGTCCAATTCCAGTGCCGGCACCAGTGACGATCCCAATCTTGCCCAGCAGGCGTTCACTCATGACAAATCAGTTTAGCTGAACCGCGCTGGGCCAGAGACGGCACGATCTCGCACCTCAGGGGTTCTGCATAGCGGCGAGCACCTTGGCGGGTGTGAACGTAGTGCCATCGGCACAACAGGACGTCGCGCAGCGCCACCGTATCGGCGACTGTACACTCCAGTTGGGGCGATATGCAAACGGGCGTGTCGAGCCACGCATGAAATCGGTTGTATTCGAGATACCCGACGTGAAGTGGACCAGCAATACCTCGCAAAGAATTATTGATTTGCGTCCGTGATGTTGCCGAACGTAATGTGTAGCGTGCCACGGTGTGTCTCAAAAAAGTGTGGTGCCCCAAAAACCTTGACTCCGGCGGGGAGCGAACGCATCATGGTATGTGTAGTGGGCAGTAACGGTGAAGGAGTTCACCGCCAACCGCTGTCCCATCTTTGAGCCGGGAACAGCTGATGACTCCTGACAAGCGGGCTTGTCGCGGAGTCATGGTACCGGCAAGAATCCGTCGAAAAAGTTCAGAAGTCGAGGTGTCGTTCTATGCCGAACGTTTGGGTTCTCGCGTCTCTTTGGGTCGGGTTGGCCCTGGTGGCGACTCTTCTCGCCATTTGGTTCAAGATTTCCACGGCCCTCACCGAGATTGTTGTGGGCACGGTGGCCCAGCTTATCTTTGGCGCTTTTATCGTGCAGGGCGGTCTTGCCGCCAAGAGTGAATGGATCGGTTTCCTGGCAGGTACGGGGGCCATTGTTCTCACCTTTCTAGCGGGAGCCGAACTCGATCCCACCATCTTCCGTGCCAAATGGAAAGAGTCAACGGTGGTCGGCCTGGTGGGGTTCGTCTGTCCGTTCTTGGGCTGCACGGCGGTCGCTCATTACGTGCTGCATTGGACAGCCCGATCCAGTTGGCTGGCGGGAGTTGCTTTGTCCACGACCTCGGTGGCGGTCGTTTATGCGGTGATGCTGGAACTCGGTTTTAACGCTACGGATTTCGGGAAGGCCATTCTGGCAGCCTGTTTTGTGAACGATTTGGGAACCGTGATCGCGCTCGGCCTGATCTTCTCCCCATTCACCATCAAGACCGTGATCTTCGTTGGTGCGAGCGTCGCCATATTCGCGGTCTTGCCTTTCCTCACTCCGTGGTTTTTCAGAATCTATGGCGGGAGGGTCTCCGAACTCGAAGCGAAGTATCTGCTGTTTGTCCTGTTTGCCATGGGCGGATTCGCGGTGTGGTCCGGAAGCGAGGCTGTCTTACCTGCGTACATCATCGGAATGGTATTGGCGGGAACGGTTGGCAAAGACCACGTTTTGATCCGGCGGCTCCGCACGCTCACTTTCGGGCTGCTGACTCCGTTCTATTTCATACGGGCCGGATCATTTGTTTCGGTACCTGCTTTAAGAGCGGCTCCGATGGTGTTCGTCGCTTTGTTTTTCGCGAAGATGATCTCCAAAGTGGTCGGACTTTTGCCGACAGTGAAAGCATTCCAGTACCAGCGCGAGGAAGGCCTGTACTTCACGTTGATGATGTCCACTGGCCTCACCTTTGGAACTATTTCCGCCCTTTTTGGCTTGAACCACGGCATTATTGATCAAGCACAGTATTCCCATCTGGTGGCCACAGTCATCGGCAGTGCCGTCATCCCGACTATGATCGCCAATGCGTGGTTCATGCCCAGGCACCTGTTGCCGAAGGCCAAAATAGAAGCTGCTGCGGTTTCCCAGGCAGTCGCGCTAAATGCTGAGGGAGAACATTCGTGAGCGGAAAAAGACATAATGCACATTTTCAGCACATGTTGGTGGGGTATGACGGATCTCCGCAGTCGGAAAAGGCAGTGGAGATCGCGTTTTCTCTTGCAGAATGCGTTGATTCGACGGTGCTGATCTTCGCGGTCGCCCGTCCTCCGGAGCCAGCGACCTCGGTTGAACTGGGGGCTGTGCTCGACGATGCCAAGGAGCACTACCGAGAGGGATTCAAGAAGATCCTCGAAAAGGCGCGCGCGCACGACCTGGAGGTAAAAACGGATATGGCGGTGGGGCATCCCGGGGAGCAGATCATCCATCGGGCCGAAGTGGACGGCATTGACCTGATTATTCTGGGCCGCCGCGGACGATCCCGGATCGCCCGCATGATGCTGGGCTCCGTCTCCGAGCGCGTTCTAAGGTATGCCCATTGCCCTGTGATGGTCGTGCACTGAAGCACGAGCATGCGGGAGCTTGACTTCATATTCGGTCGTGAGGCGGAACTGCAGACCTTGAAACAGCGTCTGCTGAATCGGAATCCCTTTCTTCTTCATGGACCAGCTGGAGTCGGCAAGACGCTGTTGATCCGCAGTCTTCTGCCGCAAGTGCCAGCGGTTCTCTATTGCGAGAACTCGGCAACTGCACAAGCTGTGTGTCGCAGCGTTGCCGAGAGTTTGCTGGAGCGGCGTGACAAGCGCGTACTGGCCGCCTGTCGCAATCGGGATGGCATCCAGGCTAAATCGGCAGTTTCGCTGAAGGGCATCGTGATGGATGCGCTGCGCGAGGGGAACTACTCCATTGTGATGGATCACGTAAGCCGCCCGTCACAATCATTCGCCCTGGCGGTCCGGGAAATCATCGGCTGGTGTTCCACACCCGTAATTGCCGCGGCACGATCGAGTCACATGGAAGACACGGGTTTTCTCCAGCCTTTGTATTCCGCTCGATCCGAGCAGTACAAGTTGAAGAACCTGGACTCGGCTGCCGCCGGGCTGTTCGCTGACGAGATCGTCAAGCGTGCCGGGCTGGCGGCAGTGAACATGGGTGAATTCCTGGCAAAGGTGCTGGAATTGAGCGACGGGAATCCGGGAGCGATCCTTGCCATGCTTCAGATGGCGAAATACCCGAAGTACCGCACCGACGAGCACATCAAGATTACGCCACTCTACATCGACTTCCGTATGAACTGGTCGCCCGCGGTTCGAGACCGCTGAACATCTGCACTTTGTCGGCAGGGACTTCTCAGAAACTGACGCAACAATTGACTTCACCGTTCGAGGTTGTCATAATCTGCTTGGGTGTTGGAGTTCACCTTAATCGCCCACATCGGGCAGATGACTCCTACGAAGAAGAAGGAATTCTCTTGGTAGGGATTTGGTCTGCCGTCCCCTTCCGCCTTCTGATTCCAAGAGATTTCTGAGAGCTGAAAAAGGTTAAGGACGACGTGTCTGCGTCGGTGGAGCTTCATGCCAGAGGATTCTCTCAACTCAAACCAGGCTCGCCGCTTGTCGGTTACGTGCAGGCACATCGACAAACTGCTGGCCGATATGGAAAATGCACTCGCTGTCGCCAATTCCAAGCAGGCTTTTCCTGAGTACCAGCCTGACGTCACGCCGGCGCAACGGCAGGTGATCGAAGACTACATTGCGCGTTTACGGGTGCAATTGGCTGAGGTGTTGGATGTTCAGGGCATCGAGCGTCCTGAGCCTTTCATCCCGGTTAGCCGATGTCTGCACACCGCTCTGACATTCATCAGGATTGCCGCTGAGGAATTGCAGCCAAGATACATGCGCGGCTATGGGCAGATTTCCCCTGCGGCCGCAACCGATCTCAATCGAATTGCTGCGGAGTTGATGAGCCTGACAACGGAGTTCGATCGCTACCTGACTAGTGAAGTTTGTGGACAGACGCAGTCTCCGGAAGAGAAACCCAGCAAAAAAGAAAGGGACGATACGAATTGCTCAAGTACCTAATGGTTGGAATCGGAGGCTTCGTCGGTGCGATCGCACGCTTCTGGTTGGGCAGCTACATCGGAGGGAAGATGGGAACACGCTTCCCATACGGAACGTTTGTGATCAACATTTCCGGATCGTTCCTCATCGGCCTGATTCTCACACTGTTGGACGAGAAGACGCATTGGAGTCCAAATTGGAGATATCTGATTCCGATTGGATTCATCGGCGCATATACGACATTTTCGACATTCGAATTTGAGACGCTGCGCAGTGTGCAGGACGGCCAATTCTTGATCTCTTTCCTCAATGTCACGCTGAGCGTGGTGGTCGGTTTTGCTGCGGTCTGGGCGGGTGTTGTGGCCGGGAGGGCGATCCCATGAAGGAGATCACGCTGCTGGTGTGGTGCTAGGGTGGCGGATGAATTTCTTGTCCGCCAGCCAGGACTGTAATACGTAAACCGGAGGAGGAAAAGTGCTCACATCTGGACCTGCTAAGAAGGTCGCGATCTATGTGGCAGAAGACCAGCAGTATCACGGGAGCGCGGCCTATGCCGCCATCCTGGATTTTCTGTTCTTCCGGGGCGTAGCGGGCGCAACCGTGACCCGCGGTATCGCTGGCTTCGGCTCCGACCACCAACTGCACACGACCAGGCTGGTAGACCTGGCGACTCATTTGCCGATCAAGGTTGAGTTCATCGAGACTGTGCAGAAGGTGGAGGAACTGCTGCCCAAGCTGCAAACGATGGTTGGCTCCGGCTTGATTGAAATGCACGACACGACCATCGTAAAGCCCGCCGAGACAAAGAAAGAGCAAGCGGTCGTGCCTGGGAAACCCGCGCTCAAGAACGAGAGCAAAGCTAAATTGATGCGAATTTATATCGGCGAGAACGACAAATGGAATGGCAAGCCTCTGTATGAAGCGATTGTAGGCGGTTTACGAGCTCGCGATATTGCCGGCGTCACGGTGTATCGAGGCATTCTCGGCTACGGTGCGAATCGCAGAATCCACAAGGATGCCGCGCTCAGTCTTTCGCATGACCGGCCCATCTTGCTCTCCGTCGTTGACGCGGAGGAGAAGCTCAAGGCATTCATGCCAACCCTGGACGGAATGGTGCAGCAAGGTTTGGTTGTGCTTTCCGATGTGGATGTCATCAAGTACACACACAACTACGAAAAAACTGAGCGCCGGCAGGAGACACGAGTATGAAACTCGAAGGCAAGGCCAAGATGCTGCGGATTCATTTCGGCGAAGATGACAAGTGGCATGGCAAGCCTCTCTACCAGGCTATCGTCGAGAAGTGCAGAGAGCTGGATATTGCCGGAGCAACGGTCTATCGCGGTATTGAAGGCTATGGCGCGAGCACTCTGATTCACCGCGCTCACCTCCTCTGGTCTTCCGATCGCCCTATCATGGTATCCGTTGTGGATACGCACGAGAACATCAGCAAGCTCCTGCCTGCGCTCGATCAGATGGTGGACGAAGGCCTGATCGCCATGTCTGACGTGGAAGTGGTCAAGTACGTGCATCAGGAGGGCGTTCGTTCTCCGGCCTGAAGTGGCATGACGAAAAGCGAAGACAATTCGTCTGTCACGGCCAGCGCGCAAGCGGAACGTTCTCCCGTGGCGGTATCTGCGACAGTAAATACAACGACGAGCGATGTTGACGGCGCCGCCAGACTTCTTCGCCTCGCCCAAGTTGCACAAGAGCTGGGCTCGAGTCGAATTGCGGACGAGGCACGGGATCTTGCCGGTCGGATCTCCGAGGGCCGGTTCTATGTTGCTTGCGTTGGCCAGTTCAAGCGCGGCAAGTCCACTTTGATCAATGCTCTGATCGGCGATGCGGTTCTTCCAGTCGGCTTCACTCCGGTGACGGCCGTTCCAACTGTAATTAGATTTGGAGAGCAGCGAAGAGCACGAATCCAGGCGCGAGATGGTTCCTGGCAGGAAGTTAGCGCGTCTGATCTCAACCAGTATGTATCGGAAGAATGCAACCCGGAGAACGCGAAGGGAGTTCGCGGCGTAGAAGTTTTTGTGTCCAGTTCGTTGCTGGCCGGCGGCATGTGCTTCGTGGACACGCCCGGCCTTGGCTCAGTATTCACCGGAAACACGGCGGCAACTCAGGCGTTCATACCGCACATTGATGCGGCGCTGGTCGTGATCGGGGCCGATCCACCGCTGGCCGGAGAAGAGCTTGCGCTGGTGGAAACCATAGCGCAGCAGGTCGAGGATCTCGTCCTGGTTCTTAACAAGGCTGATCGGACGACTCGAGAAGAAGAGGCTGCGGCCATCGGGTTCGCGGACCGGCAAGTGCAGAAGCGATTGCGGCGTAATCTCGGCCCCATTTTGGAAGTGAGTGCATGCGAACGACTCGAAAATCGAGGGCCGAAACGCGACTGGCAAAAGCTGGTTGACGCTCTCAATGGACTGGTCGATCAATCCGGACGGCAGTTGATTCATTCCGCTTGTGAGCGAGGAATCAACCGACTCAGAGAGCAACTGCTGGCAGTTATCGGCGAGGAACGGGAAGCGCTGCAGCGGCCCCTTGCAGAGTCGGAACAGCGAATTGCGGCCATGAAGGCAACGATCGCCGAAGCCGAACGATCGATGCGGGAACTTGCGTATTTGTTCATGGCGGATCAGCGACACATTTCCGATGTGTTTGTGGATCGGCACAAAGCATTTCTCGCAAATGCATTGCCGCGAGCCCGCGAGGAATTTGAAAAGGCGGTTATGACTCTCCGTGATGGGCCAGGGCCACGTTATCGTCGCCGAATAATGAAAGAGGCACAGGAAATCGCCAGGCGGTATGTGCTCCCGTGGTTGAAGCCCGAGCAGGAGGAGGCAGAACGGCAAATCCGGCGAGTGTCGCGTCGATTGGTGGAAATGGGCAATGACTTTCTGAAGAAACTCGCTGATGCGAATACCGCAACCCTGGCGCGAATGCCGCACGCTCTCGACCCTGAAAGCGGATTTCGTGTCCGTTCGAGGTTCACTTTCCTCGATTTCATCGAAGTCGCGCAGCCGGCTTCGCCGACGCGATGTGGTGAAGCTGGGAGCCGCAGTTGCTCAACGAAACTACGGTCCAACCGTGGTGTGACAAATGTCTTCTCGTCTACGTGGATGGTTTTCAATCTTTCAACCGCGAATTTTAGCGGCATACAGCGCCATTCCTGCCACCGCATCAATTCCGAGCGCGTCGAGGGTGTCGATTTCATGTTGTTCGGTGATGCCACCGGCCACCACCAGGTGCCGGGCAGTGACGCGCCGAATCGCATGAACCGTCTCCATTGAAATTCCCCCCATCACGCCCTCGGTGTCGATGTGGGTATAGAGGCACGACTCGCAGAAGGGTTCTAGCTCACGAATCAGGTCGAACGCAGTGACAATGGTTTGGGTACGCCAGCCATCAATCGCAACTCGACCTCCTCGGGAGTCGAGCGCAAACATTAGTGCCGTCCTCGGGAGCGTGTCCGCGAGCGCGCGAGCATACTCCTCGTTGATCCGGCCTTCGGTTGACCACGCGGACCCGATGATGACCTTGCGCGCGCCCAGATGCAGAAGCTCCTGGGCGTCCTATCGCGTATTCCACCCGACTGTGTGTGCGATGTTATCTTTAGGAGGCAGCGAGCAGGACAGCGGCATAATTCATGGAAGTTCTCAAAAGACTTTTCGAGCAGCATTTCCACTCGCCGGTTGAGCGGGTGCGGCCGCTGCAGGGGGAACTCGGAGGGTCGGGACGCAAGATCGTCCGGCTTGACAGCGGCAAAATCAGCGCGATTGGCATTCTGTATAACGTGCGGGAAGAGAATGTCGCCTTCCTCGAGTTTTCCAGGCACTTTCGTCGTCACGGTTTGCCGGTGCCGGAAATTTACGCCGAAGATTTGAGCCACGGCGCTTATCTTGAGGAAGATCTCGGCGGCACCACGCTTTTCGAGTTTCTCTCTGGCCATCGCGACGGCACGACCATCGCTCCCGAGGCCATCGCGACCTATCGAAAAGTCGTCGCCCTGTTGCCGCGCTTTCAAGTGGAAGCAGGACGCGAATTGAATTACAAAGTGTGCTATCCGCGCGCCAGCTTCGATCGCCAGTCCATTGCGTGGGATTTGAATTATTTTAAATATTACTTTCTCAGGCTCGCCGGCATTCCCTTCAACGAACAGGCACTGGAGCACGATTTCAGCCGCCTGACGAAATTCCTGTTGAGCGCCAGCCGCGATTACTTTCTTTATCGTGATTTCCAGTCCCGCAACGTCATGTTGCGCAAAATTCTTAACGAAGACCAACCGTTTTTTCTCGACTATCAAGGCGGGCGCAAAGGCGCGCTGCAGTACGATATCGCTTCTCTTTTGTACGATGCCAAGGCCGACCTGCCCTCGGATCTGCGCCAGCAATTGCTCGATCATTATCTCGACAGCCTCACCGGATTCGTCGACCTCGATCGTGCCGTGTTCATGCAGTTTTATTACGCCTACGTTTATGTCCGCATCATGCAGGCGCTGGGCGCTTATGGTTTTCGGGGGTTTTACGAACGCAAAGAGCATTTCTTGCAAAGCGTGCCGTATGCGCTGAAAAACCTGCGCTGGCTGCTTCACAATGTGGAGTTGCCCATCGCCTTGCCAACGCTAATGGAAGCATTCAAGGTCATGGTGGCCTCGGATAAGTTGCAGGGCCTGGCCTCTACACCGGAAAAATTGACGGTGAGGATTTTCAGTTTTTCATTTCATCGAGGCTTGCCGCAAGACGACAGCGGGAATGGGGGTGGCTTCGTTTTTGATGGTCGCAGCCTCCCGAATCCCGGGCGCGAAGAGCGCTTCAAAACCCTCACCGGCAAAGACGCGCCAGTCATCGACTATCTCAATCAGCAGGAGAGCGTGCACCAGTTTCTAGCCAGCGTAAAGTCGCTGGTGGACGCAAGCGTGAGCACCTATCAGCGTCGCGGCTTCAAACACTTGATGGTGTCGTTCGGGTGCACTGGCGGCCAGCATCGCTCGGTCTATCTGGCGGAGCAATTGACGAAGCATTTGCAAGACAAGGCTAACGGCGAGGTGGAAGTGGTCGTCCGTCACCGCGAGCAGGAGAGCTGGCCCCGTGAGAGCGAGATCCACGAAAACGCGAGATCAGTGAAGGCGCTGGATCGGAGAGCGATAGACCAATGAAGGCGATGATCCTGGCCGCCGGACTCGGCACGCGCCTGCGGCCGCTCACCGACGATCGTCCCAAGGCGCTGGTCGAAATCAACGGCCGCACGCTCCTGCAGTTCACGCTCTCGCGCTTGCGCAGCATTGGAGTTCGCGAGGTGGTCATTAACGTTCATCACTTCGCCGACATGGTTGTCGAGTATCTGAAAACGAACGACAACTTCGGGATGGGCATCGAAGTTTCTCGCGAGGAGGTATTGCTCAACACCGGCGGTGGCCTGAAGAAGGCCGCTTATTTCTTTGCGAATCGTTCCAGGGAAGATTCCGACCGCGCTGACGAACCCTTTATCGTGCACAATGTCGATGTTCTCAGCACGATTGATCTTCGGCGCATGGTGCAATTTCACAGTGCAAGTCAGGCTCTAGCGACCTTGGCGGTGCAGGACCGCAAGACCTCTCGACACCTGCTGTTCGACGATCAGCTTCAGCTCCGCGGTCGGCGTTCCGAAAGCGATCAAGAACCTGAGCTTGCTCGAGCTTCACTCGTTCGACCTGCCCAGCCACTGCATGCGTGGGGCTTCTCCGGCATCCACGTTATTTCTCCGCGTCTGCTGGCGATGATGATTGAAGACGGCGCGTTCTCCATCATCACTTCCTATTTGCGTCTCGCCGCCGAGGGAGAAAAAATACGCGCTTTCCGCGCCGATGAATATTATTGGCGCGATCTCGGCCGGCTGGAGAATGTGGCGCAAGCCGCTCAGGATCTGAAGCAAAAAGTTATCGTCCAGTAGTCTCAGCGCTGAACCACTCTTAACTGATAATCTGAAGTTGCATATTTCAGGAGAGCGCAAATCATTGCCGCCCATCGTCAACGCACGAGAAATTACGAAAGCCTTCGGGGCAAACCCGCTCTTCCAGAATGTTTCTTTTACCATTTCTGAGGGAGATCGCATCGGCCTGATTGGCCCGAACGGGTCCGGCAAGTCGACGCTTCTGCGAATTCTGGCTGGCGACGTTGCTCCCGACAGCGGGGAAGTGTCGTTTCGGAAGCGAACCCGTCTTGCCGGTGTTGAGCAAGACTCGCGATTCAAGCACGGAGCCACGGTGCGATCGGTGATCGAAAGTGCTCTCGATGGTTGTGGCGTCTGCGGATCCGAGCGTGGCGCCCGCTTTGCCGAGACGCTCGGCCGTGCTGGTTTTGAAGATCTCGATGCCCGCGCTACTGAGTTATCCGGTGGCTGGCAGAAGCGCCTCGCCGTTGTCGAAGCCCTGGTGCGGCATCCCGACATCCTTCTGCTCGACGAACCCACCAACCATCTCGACCTGCCCGGAATCACGTGGCTCGAAGACCTGCTGGAGCAAGCGCCATTCGCCAGCGTCATCGTGAGTCACGATCGTTACTTTCTCGAGAACGTCACCACCGACATGGTTGAGCTCAATCGGATCTACCCCGATGGTTCGCTCCGCGTCCGCGGCAGCTACCTCGCTTTTCTGGAGAAGAAAGAAGAATTCCTGCACGCGCAGTCGCGGCGCCAGGAAGCGCTCGAGAATCTGGTTCACGGAGAAATCGAGTGGCTCCGCCGGGGAGTGAAAGCTCGCACCCGCAAATCCAAAGCGCGCATCAGCAAAGCCGGTGAGCTTATGGGCGAGCTTGCCGATTTGAATTCGAGAACGCGCACCACGACGGCGCTGATCGATTTTTCCGCGACTGATCGCAAGACCAAGCGCCTTATCGAACTACAGGACGTCACCTGCACCATGGGAGATCGCGTTTTATTCGAAGGTCTTAGCTTCATTCTCACCGCCGGCATGCGGGTAGGCCTGGTCGGCCCGAATGGCAGCGGCAAGACGACCCTGCTCCGCTTGTTGCAGGGAGACCTCGCACCGAGCGATGGCGAGATTCGGCGCGCTGATTGGCTGCGCATCGTCTACTTCGACCAGACTCGCACTCTGGATCCCGAAGTGACTCTGCGCCGTGCGCTCGCACCGGACGGCGATTCCGTCGTGTATCGCGACCGCGTAATTCACGTCGCAGGATGGGCGGCGAGATTCCTGTTCACTGGCGAGCAACTAAGCCAGCCCGTCGGACGGCTTTCCGGAGGTGAACGGGCGCGCGTCCTGATCGCACAGCTCATGCTCCAGCCAGCCGACATTCTGCTGCTCGATGAACCTACCAACGACCTCGACATTCCGACGCTTGAAATTCTGGAAGAGAGCCTGATCGATTTTCCCGGCTCGCTCGTGCTGGTGACCCACGATCGCTATATGCTTGATCGCGTATCCAGCATCGTCCTCGGACTAAACGGCAAAGGCGGAGCCGAGAACTTTGCCGACTACGCGCAATCGGAGACGTGGCAGGCGCAGCGCACAAAGTCAGGTGCGCCGACGACGGCTCGTGTGGCGGCGGGGCTTCGCCCCGCTCCGGCGACTTCAAAAACGTCGTTCAGCCCTGCACCCGCAGCGACCACAACAACAAAAAGGAAACTTTCCTATCTGGAGGCGCGAGAGTACGCGACCATCGAGCAGCGAGTGGAAGAAGCCGAGCAGTTGGTGCAAGCCAGGCGCGCAGAACTGGAGGATCCAGCCAACGCGATGGACGCTCCGCGGCTGGTAAGCGCGCAGGCGGCGCTGGACGCGGCGCAAGAGGCGCTCGATGTTCTCTACGAGCGATGGGCCGAGCTGGAAAAGAAAAATAGCTGAGCGTTATCAACACAACCGGGAAGTGACGCCGCGGTGAAAAAGCCGAGCCTTTCAGTACTCTCCGTAGCGCCCCTTCACGGAGTCCAGGAGCTTCTGGGAATCGTAGCCGACGCCGTCTTTGAACACAATCTCTACGTTTTCTACATCCGAGATACGCTTTGACGGATCTCCCTTGATCACCACCAAGTCCGCGTTCTTTCCGGCCGCGATCGAGCCGATCTGCTTTTCTTTGCCCAGGTAAACTGCGCCGTTCAGGGTGGCGATCTTGATCGCCTCTACCGGAGAAAAGCCGGCTTCCACCAGCAATTCAATTTCGCGCTGATCGCTGAACCCGGGCACAACGTCTCCATCCCCAGTTGGATCCGGACCCGCAATCAGCAGCCCTCCCGCGGCCGCGAACGCCCGCTCCAGTTCCATGTCGCGCTTGAACAGCATGGCTCCATCTCTCTTCGGAGCCGGCACCGATGCCGGCCGCTGCCGCAGATAGAAAAACGCCTCGCGAGCTTCCGGAGTCATCGCGTCCAGCGCCTGCTGGCGGATCGGTGGACGTCCTCCGCCAGCCTCTCCTTCGAACACGGGCAACGTCGATGTAATGGCCACGTGATGCTCGACCAGCGTGTCGATCAGATCTTTGGCCTCGGGGCTATCCGGTGGCATGTGCGCCAGCGTGTATTCACCGGCACTGTCGCTGCACGCATCGGGCTTCTTCCCGGGATCGAGCTCGGTGTTCACAAAGAACCCGTGCTCGAGATCGTCAATGCCCAGCTCCGCGGCCTCTTTGTAAGTGACCGAGCACAAGTGTCCAGTGACTTTGATCCCGCGCTTGTGCGCCGCGACAATCGCAGCCTTGAGTTCGGCTCGCGTGATGTTCATGTACGCTTTGAACGAAGTCACTCCGCGATCGGCCCAGTACTCGACCGTTTGCTGCGCCTCATCCGGGCTCGTCAGGTGTGGCATCTGGATGAAGTAGCTCTCCGCTCCTTCGAGATACGGGCCGGTAACGTCAAGGTGGGGCCCGGGAAGCTTGCCCGCGTCGATGTCGCGCTTTAGATTCAGGTCAGCATACGGCTCCACGCTTCCGGTGGTGCGCATGGTCGTCACACCTCCGGCAAGATACAGACGCGGCGCGGAGAAGGTCATCTGCGTCACGATTACAGGCTGCTCGTACTTCCACTGGCTGGTCAGGTCTGGCCGCGCGATATAGAAGAGGTGATTGTGCATGCCGACGATGCCGGGCATCACGGTGTATCCGCGGAGATCGAGCGCCGTCGTGTCCGCGGTTGAGGCAACCTCTGCGCCCGGCTGGATCGCCCGGATCTTTCCGCCCTCGATGATCACATTCTGATCTTCCGCTGCCGCCGCGCCAGTGCCGTCAACCACGCGCACATGCGTCAGGACGACCCTGGGCGCATTCACCCGAACGAACTGTTGTACGCTTTTGGAGAGTTCGGGAGTTTGCGCCGCCGCCGGCTGCAGCAATAGAGGTAGTGCGAGAACACACACAATAATTTGTCGCACGTCTTGCCTCCTGGCATTCCTAACGGCTATTCATCGAAAGCCTATTAGGTTTTATGCCTTAATGAAATCAATAAACCCATGCTGCACATCCGTCCGCACCAGCTTCGCTCGGAGCGTATTGCCCACGTGCAACCCCTGCGCTCCCTGCGCCAGTAGTCCTTCCATGTGCGGTTGCATGACGCGCACAAACGTTCCTTTCGGAGTTGTTCCGGTGACCATGGCGTCGAAGGTTTCTCCCACCCGATGGCTCATCGCCATCGCGGCTAACCGCTTCGACATTTCGCGCTCCACTTTTCGCGCTGCGTCGCCCTTTTGGGTGCAGTTCGAGGCAATGGCGGCGAGATCGTTATCGGAATAGGGTCCGGGTTTTCCGTCGAGCGAGGCCTTGATCAATCTCTGGGTTACGACATCGGGAAAGCGCCGGTTGGGTGCGGTCGAGTGGGTGTAATCCTGCACCGCAAGTCCGAAGTGTCCTTCCGGAGAATCACCTGGCCGCTCCAGAACATACTCTCCCGGACCGACCAACTTGATGACGGCAAGCGACAGGTCAGCAAAGTGATCGGGGTCGGCGCCTTTGCGCTTCACGAGAAAATCGTTGAGCGCCTTGGAATCGGGCGTTGCCGGCAACTTTTCACCTTGCGCCGCCGCCAGGCGCACGATGCCGTCCCAGTGCGCTGGGGTTCTCACGATTCGGCGCAGAGAAGAAACTTTTTCCAGCAGTCGCGCCACCACCCCGTTAGTGGCGATCATGAAGTCCTCGATTAAATCGGTGGCGCGGTTCTTTGTGGCTTTCACGACGTCGACAACCTGCTCGTTGTCGAGGAGTGGAAGAACTTCACTGGTGTCAAGATTCAGGGCGCCATGCTCGAAGCGCAGTTTCTTGAGAGCTTGCGCAACTTGATCCTGCAGTCTGAGCTGCGTCTGCAGTTCCGCGGACGCGGCAACTTTCGGCGGAGCAGGCGCAGTGCCCTCCAGCCATGCTCCGACCCCGTTGTAGGTGAGTTGAGCCTTGTTACGAACGATGGCCCGATACACGCTGCACGCACCGAGAACGCCGCCGGCATTGACCGCAAATTCCGTAACCACGGCCGGCCGGTCCACGTCCGGGAGCAGTGATGACGCGCCTGTCGAGAGCTCGTTCGGCAACATCGGGAAAATGCAAACGCCAGTATAAACCGAAGTGGTCTCGCGCTCCGCGTGCTGATCGATAGGAGAATCTTTGGCGACAAACGCATCCACGTCGGCGATGCCGATCATTGCCTTGACGTCACCATTCGGCAAGCGTTCGGCGACTTCGATCTGGTCGAGATCTTTGGAGGTGTCGTTGTCGATCGACGACCAAAGAAGATTGCGCAGGTCACGCACTTTGTCGGAAGGCAGAAGTTGCCGCGGATGCGCGGTGATATCCGCCAATTGCGTTTGAACTTCGGGTGGAAAATTCGGCGCAAAGCCCTGGGCCTGCATGACCTGCCGCGCGATTGCCTGAAGATTAACGGAAGAAGGCTGAAGGTCGTTCATTTGCGCTCCGCTTTTCAGGATTATTGGTCGGAGAAGGCTAACATGTTTGGCGAGGGGTATGCTGCATCAAAGCGCGCGGCTTCAGGATCAAAGGTCTAACCACAGAGGGCACAGGGCGACACAGGGGAAGGAGATAGCCAGCAAGGGTGCTAAAGTTTCACGAGGGAGAACCACGGTCGCTCTTGAGACTCGTGATATTCTTATGACAGCAGCTGCGTCTTCCTCCGATTGGATCGATTCCCGCAGTTCCCTGAATATCATGATTTCAGTTGGCAATGTGTCCATGCGCTACGGCGCAAAAATTCTATTCGACGAAGTTTCCACCGGCTTTGTTCCGGGGAAGCGCTACGGCCTTACCGGCCCCAATGGCGCCGGCAAATCCACCTTCATGAAGCTTCTGACCGGCGAGCTCGAACCGCAGAAGGGAACTGTCATACGTCCGCGGAAGCTTGGCGTTTTGAGCCAGGATCAATTTGCCTTCGATAAGTATCGCGTGATCGACGCGGTCATCATGGGCAACCGGCGTTTGTGGGCCGCTCTCGAAGAACGCGAACTCATCTACGCGAAGCATGAGATGACCGACGCCGACGGCATGAAACTCGGCGAACTCGAAGGCATCGTCGGCGAAGAAGACGGCTACACCGCCGAAAGCGATGCCGCGATTCTGCTGCAAGGCCTCGATATTCCCGACGCGATGCACGAGCGAAAAATGTCTGAGATACCGGGCGGACAAAAAATGCGGGTCCTGCTGGCGCAGGCGCTGTTCGGACACCCGCAGGCGCTGTTGCTCGACGAACCCACCAACCACCTGGATCTCGACTCGATCCACTGGCTGAAGAATTTTCTGAATCAATATGGGGGCGTGCTGATCGTAATCTCGCATGACCGTCATTTTCTCAACGGCATCTGCACGCACATTGCCGACATCGATTACGAGACCATCATTACTTACACCGGCACTTATGACGATATGGTGGTGGCGAAGACGCAGGTTCGCTCGCAGATCGAAGGGCAAAACGCGCAGCGTGAGAAGAAGATCGCGCAGTTGAACGAGTTCATCGCCCGCTTCGCCGCCGGAACCCGCTCCAGTCAGGTGCAGTCGCGGCGCAAGGAAGTCGAGCGCCTGCAGGTTACCGAACTGGCGAGTTCGAACATTCAGCGTCCGTACTTGAAGTTTGCTCAGAAGCGCCCATCCGGCAAGCACATTTTGGAAATCGAAGGCATTACCAAATCTTACGGAGAAGCCAAGGTGATTTCCGGTTTCACGGCGAGCCTGGTCCGCGGGGAAAAAATCGCGCTGATGGGCCGCAACGGCTCCGGCAAGACCACGTTAGTGAACGCGCTGCTGGCGAACTCGCCGACGGTTACGGAGTCGGAACTGAGAAAGACGAGTGGCTACGACGGCCCCTTTGTCGACGGCGGAAAGGTTATCTGGGGTCACGAAGCGGCGGTGGGATATTTCGCCCAGGATCACAAAGCGCTGATCGAGCCCGGCATCAAGGTTCTGGAGTGGCTCCATCAGTGGGATCCGTCCGCTTCGACCGAAGAGATTCGCGGCATACTGGGACAGATGCTCTTTCCTCGTGATGATGCCGAGAAGCGCACCGACATACTCTCTGGCGGAGAAGCGGCGCGCCTGCTCTTCTGCAAACTGATGCTGCAGAAACCGAATGTGCTGGTGCTCGACGAGCCGACCAACCATCTCGATCTTGAATCGATCAACGCCCTCAATATTTCGCTGCAGCGCTATCCCGGCACGGTGTTGTTGGTCACCCATGACGAGGACCTGATCGATGAAGTCGCGACCAGGATCTGGCATTTCGAGGGCACGCACGAAATCACCGATTTCAAAGGGGCTTACGGCGAGTACGAGTCCGTTCTCGCGTAACCGTCCGGGCTCGCGGGACGAGCAATCTACTTGCTCTTGGCGCCCTCATGGACAATGGAGAGAACAGGACCTCTCTTAGTCGTCTGTCTGGCCTTCGATTTCTTGTGGGACTTCGACGCCCCCCCGACGATGTCGGCGACCGAGGTGCTCTCCAATATCTTGGCCGCGGCATCTCGCACCTCCAAAAACACGCCATAAAGCGAGCGATGATCGGGATCGGTGGCGATGAGGCTGCGGAGCTGATCAGCATCCCCAAAGGGTGCGAGTGGACCGTCAACCAAACGAATGATCTCGCTGAGTTTGATCTCGGCTGGCGCACGGCGCAGCCGGTAGCCGCCTTTCGCGCCCCGAACGCTTTCCACGATGCGCGCATTCTTGAGCTCCAGCAGAATCAACTCAAGGAATTTCTCCGGCAGGTCGCTGTCAATGGCTATGTCGCGTATCTTTACCGTTTCCGTCCCGTATCTTCGGCCAAGGGTCATGATCGCTTGCAGCGCGTAAAGACCTTTTTGCGAGATCTTCAACCTTGTATCCTTTCCGGCTGCTTGGGGAATCTTGGCTGCTGCGGAACGTCAGTCACCCAGCAACAAACATTCCATATTGGACGTACTCTAGTGCCCCCGCGCCCACTTTGCAACTGATCTTGTTGGTCAGTGCAGGGTCAGTTAGGTAAGTCCACAACGCTGCATGTGGAGGAGCAGGGCGTGATTATGCTTCGTGCATCTATTATCGATCAGCACCTTACTTCCACTGGATTACGCCGGCGTCAACACAAGCTTCGAGGTAGTCGGTGACAAGATTCACCGGCAGAGGCCCGTATTCAGCCGACACCGCATCGCGGATCTCACCCGCGGAGCGCTTGCCATTCACGAAGTTGACGATCTCGTACGCATAAAGCTCGGATTGGTCACGCACGTTCAGCAATGGGGTCGCTCCGCTGTTGATCAGCTTGATCTTCGCGTAGCGCTCGTTGCCCAGGTGTGCCAGCAGAACGTTATCGTTCTGATACGTCAGCGGACCGAATTCACCCACGCGAACGGGCACACGTTTCGCCTCGGAGTCGCCGGCCCAGGGCGCGCTGGGCGCCGTTCCTTTTACTCCACGCAGCTTTGCTGCCTTATCGAGCCAATTAAGGAGCTTGGTAGCTTGCTCCGTGAGAGCTTTGGCGCCGTCTCCATCTGCCTCCGCAGGTCCGCCCGTGAATTCGATTACGGAGTGCAGCGCTGCGCTCTCACGTTGCAATGTTTGATTCACCAGGTTGCGCGCTTCGTACCAGGCGATTTCCGCGTCGAGTTGAGGATCATTCACTAACTGCTGAGCCGCTCCGAAGACCCGGGCGAGGCGAACTTCCGCCTGGGCGGTGAGGAACGGAAGCAACGTTGGAAGTTGTTGCGCAGTGAGGCTTGCGTAGAAGTATCCCGAGGCTGCTCCGAGCAGCGCCACACGGCGCAACTTCGTGGCATCGATCTGATCGAGGCTGTCGTGGTCGGTGTGAATGTAGATGTCTGGCCAGTCGCGAAGATAAAGCGACGGGACCGCGATGGTGGAAGAATCGTAGTCATCATGATCGCTGCCGCTCGAATAGGGCGTTACGTCCGCGATAAGTTCATTGCGAGTGCCTTGTCCACCGGCGCGGTTTTCAACAATGCCCGTGTCCGCCGCGCTCTCGCCCGCCGCATAGCCGCTGGCGGCACTGCGAATCGCATCGAGAAACACGGTGCCCACATCCGTCACAAAACTGGGCAGCGACCACGGGGTGCCGGTGACATGGAACACCGACTTGCTTTTGAAAGGGTCGCCACCAACCATATCCATGTGGATACTGGCTCGCAACCGCTGTCTGATCTCGGGATGGCTGGCGAGAAACGCCATCGTGCCCTCGACCTCCGGTCCCCAGGTAAAGCGCAGAGTGCGTTTGGGTCGCGGCAACTGGCCCGAATCGATCAAGCGCGCCAGCATGCGCGCGGATTCAAGGATGGTCACGCAACCGCTTCCGTTATCGTTGGCTCCGGGGCGTTCGTGATCGAGATGGCAACTGTAGACAATTTCTCCCGCGCCAGGGTCGGTGCCAGGAATTGTGGCGGTCACTACCGTCCAGTGGCCAGGGCCGACGGTCGCTTTGACGTGAGCATTCAGAACGATGGGTTCGCCGCCTTGCAATCGCATCCGCAGTGCCTCGGCAGTCTGGCGAGAGACCATGAAGGCGAAGCCGGAAGGTTGACGCGCATCCAGGTGACCCCACCGAACCACAGTTGTGTCCAGACCGGACCAGGCCGTGGTCTGGTTGGGCATGTCGCTGACGATTCCCACCGCGCCATGCTGTGCGATTGCCAATTCCTGCACTCGCGCCAAAACGCCGTCGGCCAGCACGATCTTGCCACGCACGTCTTTGCCCGAATAATCGGCAGCGCTCGCGCCGTTGCCCACGTCAACCAATTCCGTTTCCACGTCGGCACTGTGACTGTAGTCCGCGAGGTGGATTGGATCCGTCTTCCAATCGCCGAGAAGAAGATGCTGCGGTCGGACTTCCCACAGCCGAGCCTCTTCGACCGTCCACGCCAGGTACGAGCGCATCAGGCCGTAATGCTTCGCACCGTCGATGGGAAACTGCTCGCTATGGGCATCGGCAAGGCCGTATTCGCGCGCGCGCTGCAAAACGAATTGCGCAGCTTGGTCAAATTCTGGAGTTGCCGGCACTCGATGCAACCCAGTCAAGTAGCGAAGGTTTTCGTAGGGAGCAGCTCCGCTCGACTCGTCTCGCAGCGCTGTCCACTGACGAGCGCCGAGAAAAGGTTGCTGGCTGAAAGCACAAAGCGTGGCGGACGCGACAAAGAAGCAGATCAAGCGGAAGCTGCGCATACGGTAACGAGGATAACATCCGACATGTCACGAGATTCAGACCCTCGGCGAAAACAAACCGCTACCGCGTCAACGCCATCTTCATAGCAGGGCCACCGATCTCGGCGTGCGATTCGCCTTCGAGACAAACGCGATGCCACAATTCCAGATTGAGCAAACGCCAGATGCGATCATAGTTGTCGCGATGTTTCGCGCGATGCTCGCTGAACAACTGCTCGATCGCCTCGCGCCGGAAGTATCCGCGATTCAGGCTGCGTGGTTCGAGCAGCATGTCGCGAATCGTTTCGAGACGCGGTCCGGCCAACCATCCGCTCCACGGCGTCGGAAATCCCTGCTTCGGCCGGTACAGAATCGAGTGCGGCAACAGATCTTCCACTGCCTTCTTCAGAATCCGTTTGCCGGCCGGTCCGTGAATCTGCACTTCGCGTGGGATGCGAGTCGCGAATTCAACCAGCACATGATCGAGAAACGGCACCCGGCTTTCGATGGATGCGGCCATGCTCATGTTGTCCTGCTTCATCAGCAGTTCGACCAGGTAAGTCTTGATGTCGGTATAGAGCAGCCGTTGCAGCATTTCGCCCGAGGAGTGGTCCCAGTAATCGACGACATTCTTATAGGCTGTGCCGGGCGCGGCTTCCTCGGCGAACTCGCCGGTCAGCAATTCGCTCTGCTCCGCTTCGCCGAAGGCGGAAAAGAAATTATCGAAGTAGAAAGAAGCCCAGGAATTTCCATCCCTAGCTAAGAAGGTGTGTTCCAGTTTGCGGCGGAGGGTTGCACCCAGCAGAGAAGAAGTTGCAACCGTGTTGCGCAGTCCCCGCCGCAGAATACTCGGTACGACGGTACGATAGGCGCGATCCATGGCCACATTTTTCAGGGTGAAGGCATAGCGTGTGTAGCCCGCCAGGGTTTCATCCGCGCCCTCTCCAGTCAGCACCACCGTAACTCTCTCACGCGCGAGGCGGGCGACAAAGTAGAGCGACACGCTTGACGGCCACACGATCGGCTCATCCTCATGCCAGATCAAATGCGGAAGCGCCCCGAAAAAATCCTGCTCGCCAACCAACACTTCATAGTGCCGCGACTTGATGTGGTCCGAAACCGTGCGCGCAAACGGCAGTTCGTTGTAGGTCTGCTCGGTATAGCCGACGGAAAAAGTCTCGACTGGCTCGCGCCGCAGTTTCGTCATCAGCGCCGCCACCGCGCTCGAATCTACGCCGCCGCTTAGGAACATACCCAGCGGCACGTCGCTCATCAGGTGGCTGTTGACTGCGCCTTCGAGCAACTCGCGGTAGCTCTGGACGTAGTAACTTTCATCTCGCGATTCGTGCGGCTTCGATGCGTCCAGATCCCAGTACTGCCGGATCTGCGCTTTGCCGTCGCTGCCAATCGTCATCGTGTGTCCGGGCAACAACTTGTCGATTCCAGCGTAAAAACTTTCCTCGCCCGACAAATATCCGAACGCCAAATACTCCGGCAGCGCTGCCCGATTGAACTCCCGGCGAATCCCGCCGTGCGCTAGCACCGCCTTGATTTCCGATCCGAACAGCAGTCGCACCGGCGTCAATTTGTAGTACAGCGGCTTGATACCCAACCGGTCGCGCGCGATAAAGAGTGTTTTCGTGTTGCGATTCCAGATGGCAAAGGCGAACATGCCGCGCAGGTGCTGCACACAGTCCGCACCGTACTCTTCGAACAGGTGGATGAGGGTCTCGGTATCGCTGTGCGTGCTGAAGCGGTGGCCGCGCGCAATCAGTTGCTCGCGCAAGGCGAGATGGTTGTAGATCTCGCCGTTGAACACGACCCACAGCGTGCCGTCTTCGTTCGCAATCGGCTGATGTCCGCCGGCCACATCGACGATGCTGAGCCGCCGCATGCCGATGCCCACCACGGCGTCGGTATAGAAGCCTTCGTCGTCGGGCCCGCGATGGGTGATTACGCCGCACATTTCGCGCAAGGCCGCGGCGTTCGCCCGCGCGTCCCGTCCGAATTCAAGAATCCCAGCGATCCCGCACATTTAGTGTTTCTCCACGTATGACGACGAACTGCCATGCGACGGACCAGGTTTTGATGACCCATGCCTCGACGAGCCATGATTCCAGCTCGACGATGAGGAAGGCGAATCGCCCGTCAGCTCCTCGAACCAGGACGTAACGGAAACCCGATTGGGCTCTGCATTCATGACCACGTCCTGCCTGCGCCACTCGAAAAATGTGAATGGCCCCTCCGATTTCAGCAGAGGTTGCCCCTGCCACTTCACGTGCGTCCCATCGATCACGGCGAGATGCGCCAGCTTTTCTTTTTCGATCCGGCAATAGAGCATTCGCGCGTCCGAAGACCACGGACCGAAACTCCACCCCTGGTCGCCGCGCGCAAAAAAGAATCCGTCGCTTTCGTCATGGGAGTCGAGTTCGTATACCTGCACGGCAGCCTGCGTCATGCTGGCCAGGCATGGCTCATCCTCCTGGCAGGGTTCGCCGCGACGCGGCACCAGCGCAGTCGCCGTCTCTGCTGGCAGCAACACCCTCGCATGGCATCTGAGTAGAGGAGCGGGCTCGAACGCACCGTAAGCGGGCGAAAGCAGAGTTCTGCTGACTTCGGTTGCCGTATACCAGATCGTTTCTTCCGGCATGAGGAGGGTCAGTCCGGATTCCCCCGACCTAGCGCCAGCCTTCGATACTTCGACTCGTCCCGGGCCGACCGCTCTAACTTCGAGATCAGGCGCAAAGTGCCACCGTATCTCCAGATCATGTTCCGATTGGCCGAGCGCAACATCACGAACCAGCCACAGACCGCCCGCATTCTTTAGATTTAGCACGTGTCGCCGATGCAAGACCGGATCCGCCAGCCGCGCGTATCCGTTGTGACTGCCCACAAAGTAAGTGAAGCTTTTCCCCTCGATCCAGTTTTCCGCTTGCGTGGTCGGAATATGAGTCCACGAAAAAGGCTCGTCCGCAACCGCCTGGTCGACTTCATCCACCCGCAGGGTGTTGTGCGCACCCGTTCCGCGAAACGTGTCCCGGTCGGCCGGATCTTTCGCAATGTAGACGCCGCTGCCCGCGTCCACGAGCCAGCGCCGGCCATCCATGGTGAGCCGCAGGCTGAGCGCGTCGGCATGACCGTGCCCCGAACGCCCCACACCCTGGGGACCGGCATCCGCCACCATCGCCTGTGCGTAGGGCGCGGAATCGGCCAGCACATAAAGGCCGCCCTCGGGAAAGGCCAGCGAATGTGCAGCCGGGCTGGCTGGTGGGCCCGAGTTCGCACGCGCGAGTTTCTCGACAGCCTGATTTCCAAACAGCCAGATCGCTTCTTCCGTCAGACGCGCCGCGGAAAGCTCGCTCGAGTACATCACCGCACCCAGCGCCAGCGGGTCTGTCATCTGCTCCGTCCGGTTGCGTCGCGGATTCCACAACCGCCCGCCATCGTCATCGCCGAAGCCTTCCGCCGGTCCTGCCTGCGCGAGCGCCGCTATTACCGCGAGCATGCGTTCCAGCACGGCGTCAAACGCCGGCGGAATTTTCATTCCATTCCGGGCCGCGAGCAGCCGCGAATATAGAAAAAAATCGAGTGCGTAAATGTGGTAGTACAGCGATTGCTCAAAGTACACGCCATCCGGACGCACCTGCCGCTCAGCTTCGCGCCGCACGATCTTCCACCCTGATTCCTTCCAGCGCGCCGCTCCCGGCATTTGCGGATACAGAGTGCCCAGAAACAAAAGCGCCACCGCTTCGCCCAGCAGGTGCGTGTTCGGAGAAAAATAGGTAGATAGATAGCGCTCGATGTAACGACCGTGAAAGGCGAGCGCGGGTAGCAATTCGGCGCGAAGCTGCGCGTACTCGGGCGCTTGGGCCAGCAACTGGTCCACCCATATCCATGACAAACTGCGGAAGGCAACCTCCAAGGTGCTGCCCCAGTTGATCCCCAGCGGATAGGGATTCGCCTTGATCCAGCTTCGCCACTGCGCCATCAATTCGGGAACGTATTTGTCATTCTCATTCCCGCTCAGCAGTCGAGCCTTGGCTAGTGTTACCAGGTGCTGGTGACGATTCAATTCCCACCTGACCTTGTGGTCGCCCACAACCGCGAAATCAAGAAAAGGAATCTTGAACCATGGATCGCGCGGCGCGCGTTTGCCGTGGACCGGATCGAGATGCCAGTCGATATCTTGGAGAGTGTTGCCGCCGGCAAGATGGAAGGCAAGATTTTCGTAGCCCAGCAAACGAAAACGATGAGCGCAAATTTCATCGGCCTCGCGCAGAATTTCGAATGCTTCGACGGGCAGATGCTTGCGCAACAGTGCCGCGCGCTCCGAAATTTCACGGCTAGAAAAGTCGCTGGCCGAAAAGAAGAATTGCCTCCGCGCCGCATGATCCGCATTCAGCCGAATCGCCCCAGCGCGCACCCCCATCCTGTGCTTGAGCAGGTCGCTCTGTTTATGGAATTCCTGCCCCACGCGCACCCGCACCTCTTCCCAGTCCATCCGGGAAACACGCGCCAGCTTGCTTTGCCATCCAGAAGCCACAGCTGCCCCTATCTTACATGCTGAAAAGGCCGGTCTCGACGCACCTGGTTACTCCCGATACCCCCGCCAATCCGTGTTCTCGGCCGACGCCTGCGATCAACTTTGTGGCAATCTAACCCAACGGAATTCCCATCCGGTGGAAGAAGTTGTCCACATTTTGCCCCGGCAACAGGAGGGGTTCCGAGGAATTTTAGAGATATTATGTAAGATGTTGAAAAAAAGTATCTTGATTAATGTGTTTGGGACGATTGCAGGCCCCAATGGGCAGCCATTTGCTATCGCTTAACCGGGGGTTGGTATAGTTCATAGTGCCACCAAGTAGCCCCCAGACACTGGATTGCCAGGAGAATTCGCTTGTGCTTGACGGTTAGCATTTTTGGGTTGGGATACGTCGGTTCTGTGTCGGCCGCTTGCTTTGCCTCCATGGGCCACAAGGTCATCGGCGTCGACGTGAGCCGTGCCAAGGTTGAGACGATGGATTCGGGCCGAACTCCGATCATCGAAGCCCGCATGGCCGATATGGTCGCCGAAGCGCATCGCGCCCGACTCCTGCACGCAACCACCGACGCCACTGCGGCCGTGCTGAATTCCGAAGTCTCGTTTGTCTGCGTGGGAACGCCCAGCCTGAAAAATGGCAAGCTCGACCTTAGCCACATCGAGCACGTCGCCCGGGAAATCGGCGCCGCCATCCGCCAGAAAAAATCGCCGCACGTTTTTGTTTTGCGCAGCACGGTGCTGGCCGGCACCACCGAAACAGTGGTGCTCCCGATCCTCGAAAAAGAAAGCGGCAAGAAGTGCGGCCAGGATTTCACCGTTTGCTACAACCCAGAGTTCATGCGCGAAGGCAGCGCGGTCGCCGACTTCCTGAACCCGCCCTACACGATTCTCGGAGCCAGCGACACTCACCACTTGACGGCGCTGCGCGAACTTTACAAAAACACTCCCGGCACACTCTACGAGACGACCATTCCGGTTGCCGAAATGGTTAAATATTTCTCCAACTGCTATCACGCGGTGAAGGTGGGCTTCGCCAACGAAATGGGAACCATGTGCAAACATCTTGGCGTCGACGCGTACGCGGTCACCAAGATCTTCACGTCTGACACCAAGCTGAACATTTCTCCCGCCTATCTTTCTCCGGGCTTCGCGTTCGGCGGTTCGTGTCTTCCGAAAGATTTGCGCGCCATCACCTACAAGGCCAAAGAGCTCGACCTCAAGCTTCCCCTTCTCGAATCGCTCATGCCGAGCAACGCCGAGCACGTCGATCGTGCCGTGGAGATGGTGCTGAGCACGGGCAAAAAGAAAATTGCGCAGCTCGGGCTGAGCTTCAAAGCCGGCACCGACGACCTGCGCGAGAGCCCGCAGGTGCAGTTGATCAAGCGCCTCATGGGCGAGGGCCTCGAAGTCAGAGTCTGGGACGAGGACGTCTCCCTGGGTCGCCTAGCAGGTTCCAATCGTCAGTACATCGAAGAGGTCATCCCGCATATTGGATCGGTGCTCTCTGCCGACCTCGAGAGCGTTTTGCGCGCCGCCGAAGTCGTGATTCTCGGCAACAAATCGGCGAGCAAAGATCAGCTTGCCAAATACCTTCGACCCGAACAGATTGTGATTGACCTCATCCACCTGAATAAGACACTGCGTCCCGAAGGCACCCACACCTATGAAGGAATTTGCTGGTGAGAAATTCCTGAGTCATTAGGGCTCTCGGGTTCTGAAGATTTCTAGTGCAGGCCGTCCTGGGTATACTTATACGCTGTCTGTCGGCCTACGGCGGTGAAATAGATGCTGGATGCCTGCGAAGCCGTACTGTAGTTATCGACGACGATCCCACTGGGACCGTTGCTCACAGGTGCCGTCGCCGTGGGGATCGTCGTATCGCTGCTCAAGGCCACCACGCAACCAGTAGTCGAAGTGCCCCCCAAGAACGCACTGGTGCAATCTCCGGTCAACCCGAAGAAAAAGAAATCGACTCCACTGTTGATATTGGGATTGTAGAACTCCGTCCATCCCGTGCATGTGTCGATGGCAACAGTGGAGAGTTGCTGCGAGATCACGGGCGTAGTCGCGATCATGCTGATGCCGGAGAACCCGAAGGCGTACTGGTAGGGAGTGGTATCAGCGGCGCCAGTGCCGCAAAGACTGATTATTCCACTCGAGGGAGCGCTGTAGTAACCGTTGCTAAAGGCGGGCTCGTAGAGGCTGAGATGAGTTCCCTTGGTGGAGCCCTCGCCAATGTTGGCAACCTGTCTCATCTTCAGACCAAGAGTGGCGGTATCGATTTGGACAAGAACGGCGGCAAAGTTGGTGGAAGAGAAGACGAAGTCACCAAAGGCGCTGACGACGAAGGTTGTACCGTTGGTGACATCGACAACCGGCGGAGCCACGATACCGGGAGTTACTTTGCCGGTGAGGTTGTATCCAACCTGGAACGTCACGGGCGGGGTCGACGGGGAGTTGATGTTGATCTGGTAGAGGGTTCCGTTTTCATGGCCGCCGACCATCAGCAGGCCAAGATTCGAGTCGAGAACGGGAGAACCCAGGCTGTTGTTGGTGAGCTTAATCGGCCATGGAGAAGTGCTCAGCTTGGGCGTTGCTGTGAAGACACCCGTAATTTGGTAAAGCAAGCCGTCGTCGGTTGCCACGTAGGCCGTACCCGTACCCGCACCCGCACCGTAGTCTATCCATGGCGATGACGTGGTGTCATTGGCGGTTGAGGAGAGGAGCACTGAAGTCATCGTGGGTAGCGCGGCGGAGTGGAGTGAGCCCTGGCCGGCAGTCCAAGTCAAGACATGGAAAATCGCCTCGGCGGGCGGTCCGGGAATGCTTTCAACGAAGGCGATCTGCTTTCCGGTCTCGGAAAGAACTGGGGAGGTTACCACCCTGCCCGTAGTGACAGTGGTGATGTTATAGGCAAACAGCACTGACGGTCCGTCGGTGTCGCAGAAACCGCCGGCGGTAGGTTGCGTCGAATAGAGATTGTTGAAGCCGACAA
>DATDGS010000060.1:0-60458 GCA_036521955.1 Terriglobales bacterium | reverse complement strand
CGTCTCATACTCCACGTGCGCCGTGGCAATCGTGATCCCACGCGCCTTCTCTTCCGGAGCGTTGTCGATCGAATCAAACGACCGGAACACAATCTTCGGATTGTGTTTCTGCAACACCTTGGTGATCGCCGCCGTCAACGTTGTCTTGCCATGGTCAATATGACCAATCGTCCCTACGTTGCAGTGCGGCTTGGTCCGTTCAAATTTTTCTTTCGCCATTTGCTCTTATCCTCTGTAGCGCCGGCGTCTCGCCGGCTGGTTCGAAAATCAAGTGTCGTCCTGAGATCCACTCAGTAGTACTGATACAGCTTGTGAAACTTAGCCCGTAGCGCCGGATCCACTTCTTCGACCTTCGAGAGATAAAACTCTCGCATCTGGGCCTGATCCGAAATTGGCAGCGACCCATACAAAGACCACGCCGTTCCAACCTTTTCTCCCGTCGCCCGGTCGATCGCGTTCGCCGCAAAAACCGCATCCAGGTTGCGGACTCGAATGTTGCCGCTGTCAAGCGTCTTCAAATACTTCGTCACCCGGTCAGCCGCGAACGCTTTCTCCATCGCGGCTTTCAGATCGCCGAACTCGCGCCATTTCTCGACCTTGATGACGCCTGGCTCGAAGATCACCGTTCCCACCCGAAACACCGAATTTCAAAACGCAACGCTCGATCTAACGCTCGAACTCTGGAGCGGGAGACGGGGATCGAACCCGCGACCAACAGCTTGGAAGGCTGTGACTCTACCACTGAGTTACTCCCGCCCTCTACCGAATCCCTGTAGAGACGCGGCTTGCCGCGTCTCCACTCAATCCTATGGAGCCGATGATCAGGATTGAACTGATGACCTCTCCCTTACCAAGGGAGTGCTCTACCAACTGAGCTACATCGGCCCGCCATACTTCCGAAAACCTGTCATCCTGAGCGAAGCGAAGGACCTGCTTCTTGTCTACATCGCTTCCGCCTCTTCACTCCGTCGGCTTCGTGCTTTCTCGCTCTTCTTCGATCCGGGTCCGCCAAAAATACAGCACCGCCCGAAACGCGAACAGTCCCAAGATCAGAAGCGTCCCGGTTCGCAGTCGCACATTCGCATTGAAGACTCGAATCGGCTCGTCCGACAACGTAGTCCAGGCTAAAATGCCCAGCACCGCATACGCGATAAGAGCCAGCACAAACTTCTTCTTGATCGTCACTGCTCGATCGTCAACCTCTTATTACCGCCTCAGCGCCGCCAACAACTGAAGCATCGCCGCTTTTTCGCCACTCTGGTGCACAGGGGAGGATTCGAACCTCCGTACCTCCTGAGAGGGACAGATTTACAGTCTGTTGGCTTTAACCACTCACCCACCTGTGCAAATCCGAAAACACCGCTCGGCCGCGCGAAAACCAACACCGACACGATTCAGCACTTCTCAGCTCGGGAAACGAAATGCGAGAACTCCCGCCTGACAACTACACTCGCCGGAAAATAATCTGAAGGAGTGCTTTAGAACCGTGCCACCAGCGCGCGCCGCAGCGCAAACCTCTTCTGTTTCCGGAATCTTGTTTTTCTGGAGCTGGCGAAGGGAATCGAACCCCCGACCCTCTGATTACAAATCAGATGCTCTACCGACTGAGCTACGCCAGCAGGTGGAAGCAAGTGCAACTAGGCACAATACTTCCCTGATCCCTTCCTGAAGTCCGGGACAATTATTTAAGCTATCACAAGGGCAATTCACGTGCAACACTGCGTCTGCCCCGTCTGTGAATGCAACCATCGCAATAACCCCACCGCCACCGGATGCTATGATTAGCAGGCTCACCTTACGGTTCACAGTGGGCGGGCCGAGCACCCGCCGAAATTCGATGCGCATTCGACGCCGCCTCCCCATCCCCCTGGCCGTTTTGCTGATCGTCGCGGCCATCGCCTTGATCGTGACCCTGCGCAAGCACGCCGCTCCCGAAGCGGCCCGCCTGCTCCCGGGAGCGGACGGTTTCTTCTACATCAATTTGAAGTGGATTCGCACCTTCAACGCCACCAGCCAACTTCCGCCGGTTTCCCGCGACCCCGAATACCAGAAGTTTGTAGAGGAGACGGGCTTTCAATTCGAGCACGATCTGGATCAGGCCGCCTTTGCCATCCACTATCCACAGAGTTGGGGAGACGGCACGGCTGGATCGGCTTCCGAGCCACGTTTCTCCGAGGTCTTCGTCGGCAAGATCGACGCCGGCCGGCTGACGGCCTATCTCAAAGGGATCTCTTCTTCAATCGACGACTATCGCGGCTTTGACATCTACAGCATCCCTCTCGAAGGGCGCACGGTTCGCGTGGTCATTCTTTCGTATGACAGCGTCGCGGTTTCGAACCATCCCGACCCCGAGGTGATTCGCGGTATGCTCGACCGTTCCCGCAAACTGGCTTCGCCCTTCGGCGGCCCCAGGTTGCTGCGAAGGTTCTTCGGAAAAGTTCCGCTGGCAAGTCTGTCTTTTGCCATCCTGCGAGTTCGGCCTGAAACCAGTTCCATGGGCGGACTAGGCAGTTGGAGCCTTTTGTTTCCCCATCCTGCGGTCGCCGTTATTTCCGCGCGCTATCTTCGCGCTCTCCACTTGCGGGCCGAGGCCTTCACCGACAGTGAGGCGGACGCGCAGGCGATCACCGGGAAGACCGCCGCCTTCCTCAGTATCTTTCACGCCGCCGAAGGCAGCGTCGGAACACACGGCACCGATGTGGACGTGAAGACGTTCTTCGACAGCCTCAAAGTCGAACAGTCGGGAGATCGCGCAATTCTCACCGCCACCGTGCCCCCTGGCTTCATCAAGAAAGTGGTGACCGAAGCCCCGCCCGATACCGCGCCTGCCACGCCGCCCAAGGAGCAGCCCGCCCCAAGGCGGCCACAGACACCCGTGTCGCGATAACGTCCATCCGATGATGTCTTCCGAAGTACGGAACAAAGTACAGAGCCGGAATTTGTTGGAACAATTCCGCCGTCCGTAGCATCTGGTAAGTAGCCCGGCGGAGCTCTGGTCTCGTATCAGGGCATCGCTTTAGCGAAGCCGCAGTTCATCGTGATTAGACGCCCCTTTTAGGGGCTGGGATGGTGTTGAGTTCTCGCCGGCTCGCTACAATAGAGAGATATGACCAGTTTGCCATTACCTTCCGCCGTCCATGGAAATGACGTTGGTGTGCTCGCCGCTTTCGTCGCCGGACTGATCTCGTTCCTGTCGCCCTGCGTGCTTCCACTCGTCCCCGGATACGTTTCCCTGATCTCCGGCGTAGGCGTCGAGCAGTTGAAGATGAAGGAAGGCGAGCTCTTTCGCAAGGTGATGCTCAATTCCGCCGCGTTCATCATAGGATTCAGCATCGTCTTCATCACCCTCGGCGCAATATCAACGGAAGTCGGCCAGGTCCTCGCGCAGTACAAATCGCTGCTGGCGCGCATCGCCGGAGTGGTCATCATTCTCTTCGGCCTTCACCTGACCGGCATCCTGCAGATCAAGCCGCTGCTTGCCGACACGCGACTGCATGGCCTCAAAGGCAGCTCTTCGGCATGGGGCGCGTTTGTCATTGGATTTGCTTTCGCTTTTGGATGGACGCCGTGCGTCGGTCCGATCCTCGCGGTAGTGCTCGGCTTCGCCGCCGCCCAGGATACGGTCTGGAAAGGTGTCTTCCTTCTGGCCATCTATTCGGCCGGATTGGCTGTGCCTTTCCTGCTGACTTCGCTCGGCATCGAGCGCTTTTTAAAGTTCTACAACCGTTTCAAATTCCACATGCACGCCGTGGAAGTAGCAAGCGGAGGCTTGCTGATCGCATTGGGCATCCTGCTGGCGATGGGCCGCTTCGCGCTCATCTCCGGCTATTTCTCGTTCTTGAATCGCTTCGCGCTATAGGAGGCGAGAAGCTTTTGGGTGGCGCAGCGCTTCAGCGCTGTGGTAAGTGCATTATTTCGAGTGCGGCTTTTAGCAGCTGAGGTAGCCAGTGAAACGAAATCCCCTGATTCTGTTCTTCGTCGCCGCCCTCGTCGCGGCTATGTTATTCGCCGGCATTCGCATGACCCGCAACAACCGCGCGAACGGTTCTAACCATGGACTCATAGGCAATTTGGCCCCTGACTTCGAACTGCAGACGCTGGACGGCAAAAAAATCAAACTCTCCGACCTGCGCGGCAAAGCCGTTCTGCTCAATTTCTGGGCGACATATTGCGGTCCCTGCAAGATCGAGATGCCGTGGTTCGTCGAACTGCAAAAAGAATATGGCCCACAAGGATTCCAAATCGTCGGCGTCGCCATGGACGATGCCAGCACCGAAGACATCGCCAAATTCGCAAAGGAAATGGGGGTCAACTACCCCATCCTGCTGGGCACAGAGTCCGTTGGTCAGAGCTACGGCGGCGTCAATGCCCTGCCGACTACGTTTTTCGTGGATCGCGACGGCAAGATCATCGCGCGCGAATTCGGCCTGCAGAGCCGCAGCGTCTTCGTCGACCACATCAAGAAGGCCCTGAGCCAAGGCCAGGCGGTACAGGCTCAGAAGTAACTGCGAGCCGCGCCTCAATTGGGTTACTCTAGAGCTCGCTAGAATTGGAGTACCGTGGATCAATGAAAATCCTTTTCGCGAGCGCTGTTTTCCTACTCTCCGGGTGGGCCTCGGCCCAGGACGACGCCGGCCCGCAAGGTCCTGCGGTAAGGATGGCGCCCGCTCCGGTCGTGACCGCCGTACAGGGCAAATCGGCGACCGTCCCGCTCACCTTTCGCGTCGCCAGGGGACTCCACGTCAACTCCAACCAACCGAAGTCAGAGTTCCTGATTCCGACCGTGCTCAAGGTAGAAGCGACCACCGACATCGTCATCGGCAAAACCACTTACCCCAACGGCCAGGACATGAGTTTTGCTTTCGCTCCCGACGAAAAGCTCAATGTCTACACCGGAGATTTCCAAGTGGGTGTGCTGGTGCGGCCTCTGGTCTCCGTGCAGCCCGGCAAGTATATTGTCCGCGGAACCTTAAAATACCAAGCCTGCGATAACTCGGCGTGTTATCCACCAAAACAGTTGCCGGTCAGCTTTGACGTGAAGATCGCAAAGGCTCCGCCACCGCCGAGAAGCAACCCCGCCCAGAGTCCGCACGCGCACTAGCGCCGCGCTCTTAAATCACAGACCGTTGCTGAAATGGAGTCGTCAGAGAGTCGATCTGCGCTTGCAGCAAATTGCGAATGGAAAGCATTCCCAGCAACCGTCCGTCATCATCGACAATCGGTAAGTGCCGGTAGTGACGCTCCACCATGGTGGCAAGCGCCTCGCTCGCAGCGGTCGCACGGGTTGCCATCTCCACCGGCGCGGTCATTATTTCGCGAATTGGAACCTGGCGTAGGTCGTGCTCGCCCAGCGCCAGTCGGCGCAGCACATCTCGCTCCGTAAAAATTCCAGCGACACGACGGTCTTCGTCAACCACGGCAACCGCTCCCACATGCCGATCCAACATCGTCCGGATCGCCCGCTCGGCGGTCGCGTCCACCGGAATCGAGGCCGCTTCCGAATCGCACATTTCCAGAATGTTCATCGCCGCACCCTCCGGCATCGCGGAGTTCTTCAAATACTCATTTCTTTAATACTAGATCGTTCTTCAGTACCTTGCCGTCCTTCATCACAAACCCGACATTCCCAAGGATTTTGACATTCGCCAGGGGATCGCCCGAAACGGCAACCACATCCGCATAGGCGCCCGGCGCAATCACGCCCAGTCGGCCTTTCATCTCCAGCAGTTCCGCTGCCCGCGACGTCGCGCTCTGGATCGCCTGCATCGGCGTCATGCCAAATTCGACCATCCGCGGAAACTCCTGCGCGATCGGCTCCGTCCACGGAATTCCCCCCATGTCCGTCCCGAATGCAATCTTCACTCCCGCCTTCACCGCCTTGCGAAATGACAATTCGTGCTCGGAGGCGCGCTTGCGGTCGCGATGGCCCTCCGGAGTGTCGGCCGGCGCCCAGTCGCTGTAGTAAACACTCAGCGTCGGGCAGAGCCACGTGCCTTGCTTGATCATCTGCGCGATCTGGGCATCGGTCAGCCCAAGCCCGTGCTCGATCGAGTCGCAGCCGCCGTCGAGCGCGCGTTGCAAGCCCTCTCCCTTGTAAGCGTGGCAAGCCACTTTCTTTCCCCAGCCATGCGTCTCGTCCACTATCGCCCGCAGCTCCTCCACCGTCAGCGTGGGCTGCGATTCCAGTTCGCCATTCTTCCCCACCCACGACCGATGCGTCATATAGACCTTGATCCAGTCGGCGCCATGGTCGAGCTGCTCGCGCGCGGCCTTGCGCGCCTCGATGGGCCCGTCAATGATCTGCACACCCTTCGGCACTTCGATTTCCGGCGCGTAACCCTCAAGTGGATATCCGCCGGTCGTCGAGATCGCACGCGTCGAAACAAACAAACGCGGCCCGGGAATATATCCGCCTTCAATCGCCATCTTGATGCCTACGTCGCCGTAGCCCGCCCCTTCGGTTTCCATGTCGCGCAATGTGGTGAAACCCTGTTCCAGCGCGCGCCGCGCCGAGACCGTTGCCCGCGCCGCGCGGAATGCCAGCGGATACTTGAGCAGCTGAATGTCGTATCCGCCCTCGGCGGGATCTTCACCCTGCAAGAAGATGTGAGTGTGGGCATCAATCAGGCCGGGTAGCACCGTGGCCTGCGAAAGATCGATGAAGGTAACACCCGCGGGAAAGGTCGTAGGATTGATTGCCTCTCCATCGGTGACGTCGGTGATCATGTTTCCGCGAATCGTGATGATCGCGTCGCGGCGAGCGGAACCCGACACACCGTCAATCAGCACCCCCGCCCGGATCAGCGTCACCGGCGCGACCACGGGCGCGCTCTTCTGCGCCCAGCTTACGGAAATCATCCACAGAACACTCAGCAGAACAATTGAACGCTTCACCGCAACCTCCGGAAAGGCTGGATTGTACTCCTGGCGACAAGCGTCATCCGGCAAAATTCCAGAGTGAAGTCATCATGCAGGAGTGCCAACCCGGCACGGAATGCGTAGAACGAATCCCGCTGGACCAACGTCGCCGTCGCCGGACACGAGGGACGCTCCCGCGGTTTCGAGCACCCGACTGGCGATCGCCATCCTCATCCTGCACTAAGTTGAGGCAGCTGATGCCGCTCGGGCCGCGCCAGGCGTGGTCGGCGCGCTCGTTGCCTCCTGTGTGGTCGCCCGAATGCGTGGCGGCGGACGCATTGGCCCGCCCTGCCGGACCTCGCGAAAACCGCCACCGCCTTCGGCCCGCCGGGGCCCTCGCTCAGCAAAAACATCACTTTACCGCCCACCGGTTGCGCTTCCCCGTCCAAGCGGGCATAACTTCGCTTCTACACTTGATTGCTCGAGTCTATATCAGGGTTACGCGCCTAGCGCCGACCGAATTGCTCCGGCAATCGATTCCGCGAGCCGATCCGTCTGCTCCTTGGACTCGGCTTCAAGCATCACCCGCGCCAACTCTTCGGTGCCAGAGTAACGTACGACCACTCGGCCATTGCCGGCGAGTTCCCGTTCCGCCGCCGCAATTGCCGTCTGCACTGCCGGAATCTCGGCGAAAGGAGTCTTATTTCGCACCCGCACGTTGCGAATAATCTGCGGAAACACCTTCAGATCGCTCACTAAATCGGCCAGCGGCTTGCCCGTCCGCACCATAATCTCCAGCACCCGGAGCGCGGTGAGCAGTCCGTCACCGGTGGTCGCCTCCCCATCGCGAAACAGTATGTGCCCCGACTGTTCGCCGCCCAGCGTAGCTCCCGCGCGCTGCATTTCTTCGAGCACGTACTTGTCGCCGACATTGGCCCGCAGCATCCGAATGCCAGATCGCTTGAGCGCCAACTCCAATCCCATATTCGACATGGTGGTCGCCACCACGGTGGCATTGGCGAGCACGCCGCGCGACTGCATGTCACGCGCTGCCAGCAGCAGAACCGCATCCCCGTTCACCACTCGCCCGTTGGCATCGCAAAAAAGCGCGCGATCGGCATCACCATCAAAAGTAACGCCCGCATCGAAGCGTCCCGGTTTGCCGTTACCAATGTTTTCGGCAGCAACGCTCTCGTCGACAAATCGCGCTAATATTTCCGGATGCAGTGCGCCGCAATTCTCATTGATGTTCTGTCCATCCGGCGCGCAGTGCCGAAGGGTCGTGTTAACCTTGAGCGCCCCGAATAGCTCCGGAGCTTCCGCCGTCGCCGCGCCATTGGCGCAATCGACCGCCACGCGAAGCCCGCTCAAGTCGGTGGAAACCGAGCCCGCGAGCCAGCGAACGTAAGCCTGCCGCAGGTTTTCCTCGCCGGGAAGGCTCGAACCCGCTGCCGTGGAGTCCGGCACCGGAACCGCATCCGAATCCTGCAACAGCGCGAAAATCTCTTTTTCAATCGCCAGTTCGCGCTCGTCCGGCAGCTTGTAGCCATCGCCGGAAAAAACTTTGATCCCGTTATCGGTCCACGGATTGTGCGAAGCCGAAATCACCACTCCGGCATCGAACTTTTGCGAGCGCGCCAGAAACGCGACGCCTGGCGTAGTAATCACGCCCGCACTACGCGTTTCCACTCCCACGGACGCAAGCCCCTGCAGAAATCGGTCGGCGATCCAGCGGCTCGAAACGCGCGTGTCCTGTCCAATCACCACTCGCGCTCTGGCATTCACGCGCACCAGATCGTGCCCCAGTGCTCGTCCCATCCAATAAACATTGTCACGCGTGAGCGGAAATTCCCCCGCCACGCCACGAATCCCGTCAGTACCGAAGAGCTGTCTGGTTTGCGTCATGAATCCGTCGTTTGTAGTTAGTCGTTAGTTGTTCGCGTTGCGTCGTTCATTCCGGACCGCGAACGACCATCGACTATCGACCAACGACTGTCTTATTTCTTTTCTCCCGAACTTCCCATGATAACCGTCACGCGAATCAAAGTGGGGTGTGCCACTTGGATCAGAGGATCGGTAACGTAGGCGTGGGTCACAAATGTAGCCCGCGTCATAACGCCGCTAGCGTCCACGGGATCGGTGATGGCTGCCTCCACCGCTTCGACGCGACGGCGGGGTCCCGTGATCGTGACATTCGGCGGATCGGCGATCACCTGCATCACGCGCTGGCCGCTCGCGAAAGTTCCGGTCACGCGCGGTTGAATGTCGATCCGCCGGGTCTCGCGCTCGTCGAAGGAGAGGTGAAACTGACCGGGGATGATCTGTACGACCTCCAAATCTTGTGGCACATGGATTTGTGAACTGCTCAAATCAAAAGTCCTTTCCCCCGGCCGAACCGTAGCCAGACTAATCTCCGCGTGCACATCCTCCGCCTGCAATCGATGAATCAGACGCTCCGGTCCGCGTACACGGATCTGCACCTCGGTGGAGTTGGCGGAATCGATCTCCAGATTATCGGCAAGATTCTGAAACTCGATCGGAACCCTCACTTCGACTTCGGCGACGGGATCGCGCGCCACTGCCAGCCACAGGCCGATAGCGAGCAACAGGGAAACTAGCTTGAGCCAAAAATTGTTGACGAAGGTGCGATGGAAGAAGCTCCGTTGGGAAAAGCTGTGCTCAACAAAGCCCGGCATCCTCAGTCGTCCCTTCCGCGGCGCACGCCGGCATCCTGCCTCCGAGAGAGCGAACTGGGTGTGTCCTCTTCTTCGACAAAGGATTCCTCCACCGGACTCGGCAGCGTAGCCGAGGGAGCGTAGCGGCTCAGCAGGGCGCTCAATCGCTCGCGCAGACGTTCCACCGTCAAATCGCGCTCAATGCTGCCCGCCACCGCCACGCTGATCGTCCCCGTCTCTTCCGAAATAATCACCGCGACCGCGTCGGTTTCTTCCGTGATCCCGATGGCTGCGCGATGACGCGTCCCCAGCTGCGTCGAGAGCACGGGGTTCATCGACAGCGGCAGAAAACAAGCGGCGGCCGCAATGCCATCCCGTTGCACAATCACGGCGCCATCATGCAAAGGAGCGCTCGGACGGAATATCGTGGCCAGCAGGTCATACGACAGCCTCGCATCTAGCGCCACACCGCTTTCGATGTAGGTGCGTAGCCCAATCTCGCGCTCGATCACAATCAGCGCACCCGTCTGATTTTGCGAAAAAAGATTGGCCGCCAGAACAATGTCGTCGTAGACGTCGGCCACCGAGCTCGAAGATCGCATCAGCGAAATCCGGCTCCCGAGGTTGGCCAGGGCGTGCCGGATCTCCGACTGGAAGACAACGATCAGAGCAAATACAACATAGGGCAGCAGGGTGCTGAGCAACCAGTTCAGGGTGCGCAATTCCCCCAGCCGCGCGAAATAAAAGGCCAGACCAAGCGCCGCCACTCCAACCAGCATTGGCGCCGCCCGCGTGCCGCGCACCAGGACCAGGAACTGGTAGATCAAGATCGCGACCAGCACGATATCGATGATCGAAATGACCGAGATGTGCGGCCAAGCCAGCGACGCTGTCACCGAATCCTCACGTCGAAAGTTTCGTTGAATTCATTCTAATGCAGCCCCACCGGATTCCGTTTCGCTGTGCTCAGTTGCGGTTACGCGGGCGCGAACCCGTCCCCGAGCCAGGCGCGCCGACACTTCATCCCCACTTTTGAGTTGCGCCGCATCTTTCACCAGCTGGCCCTTGGCATCGAACACGATCGCGTATCCGCGATTCAGAATCGCCACCGGTGAAAGCGCCTCCAGGCTCGCGGTCTCGCGATCCAGCGCTCCCCGGCTCTCCAGCAAGCGCGTGTGCGTAGCGGCGGCGAGGTTCGCAACCTGCCCCTCCAATCGCTGCCGCACCGCCGCCAGAAGGTGGCGCGCGTCATAGTGCCGGACTGCCGCAGCAACATTCTCGCAACGCCGATGACATCGCTCCAGCAATTGTCGTTGCGCCTTCTCCAAACGGAAGCGCTGTTCATCCAGTTTCTGCTGCCACCGGTGGATGCCGTCCATCATGCGCGCAAACGCTCTGTGCTGCGCCCACTCCGTCAACTCCTGACGCGCCATCAGCAGGCGATATCGCACTGCTCGCTCCAGCCGCCGATGCAGATCCTCTGCCTGCGCTTCGATCTCCTGGCGCGACCGGATCACCAGTTCCGCCGCCGCCGAAGGCGTAGGCGCTCGCAGATCGGCGACAAAATCCACGATGGTGAAATCCGTCTCGTGACCAATCGCCGAGATCACTGGAATCTTCGACTCCGCGACCGCTCGCGCCAGACCCTCATGGTTAAACGCGACCAGGTCTTCCGCCGATCCTCCGCCGCGCGCAATGATGATGACTTCCACTGCGTGACCGTGACGGAGCTCCTGATGAAGATGAAAACATCGAAGCCCGGCCATCACCTCGCCCGGCGCCGCGTCTCCCTGCACCTGTGCCGGATAGATCAGCACATTCGCCGTTTGATGCCGCCGCGCCAGAATATTCAGAATGTCCCGCAGTGCCGCCCCCTGTAGTGAAGTGATGATGCCAATTCTTTGCGGCAACGGCGGGATCGGCTTCTTTCGCGCCGCCTCGAACAATCCTTCCGCCAGCAATCGCGCCTTCAATTGTTCGAACGCCAATTGCAACGCGCCCGCGCCCTTCTGCTCCATGAATTCGGCGGAGATTTGCAGCTCCCCGCGATCTTCATACACCGTAATGTGCCCGCGAACCATGACGTGCAACCCATTCTCAGGACGAAACCGCAGCAGTTTCGCCGACGAGCGGAACATCACTACGCGAATCTGCGCGCTCTCCTCCTTCAGCGTGAAATACAAATGTCCAGCGTCGGGAATGCGCAGATTAGAAATTTCCCCTTCCACCCAGCAATCCGAGTATTCGCGCTCAATGTGCGACCGTACCGCGGAGACCAGCGCCCGCACCGTCCAGACGCGCCGCTCCGGAAGACGAAACTGAAATCCGAGCTGGTCCGCCATTTCCATAAGGTCTCAGTTTACAAGACACCCACGTAGGGAAGGAGGCATTCGTCCGTCCAGCCAAACGCAGCGCGGCAGCGTCTTTTCGTCGGTGACGATTACCGCTTCAGCCGCCCAATCAGGAAGAGAACAATGGAAAGCACGATACTAATCAGGATGGAACTAGCCAGCGGAAAATAGAGAGTGGTGTTTTTGCCCCGATACAGAATGTCCCCCGGCAGACGCCCAAGCGGCAAGCCCGTCCGCCCAAACAGCATTACCAGGCCCCCAATCACTACAAGGGCCACGCCAAGCAGCACCAGTATCCGGCCCAATTCAGCCATATTTCGAGTTTACCCCCCGCGAGTGTTAGACGACACTTGAGCGAAGCAGAGTTACTTGAACAAGCAGAAGGCCCCAGCTAAGGATGTCCAAGACAGGCTAAAGACCCGAAGGGATCAAAATACATACGACTACTTCCGCGCGGACTATGGAGGACTCGAAGCACCCAGCAAAAAAAAATCACTTAGCAGGTTATCCCGACCCGATCGATCTTTTTAGGATTTCTCAGCCAACCGTCGGCATGTCCCGGCACAGCCGGGCAACGCGATTGGCCAGGTAGTTGGCTTCGAGGTTGCGCTCCCGTGGAATGCGAGTAATTCCGAATTCGAGGCTCCGAGCCAGTTTGCGGCAGATCCAGTGCAAAGAATACAGTCTCGAACTCCGGCAAGCATAGTCGCCGCGCATTTGCCGCACCACTACGTCGGAATCCGAGTAAACATGAAGTGAAAGCGCTCGCCTGTCCAGGGCGCATTGCAGAGCTTCCAGCAACGCCACGTACTCTGCCACGTTGTTGTCTTGCCAGCCTATCCACTTGGCAATTCGGACGCAGCCTCCGGCGGAATCCTCGACGATGACCCCGATACCCGACGGACCCGGACTCCCATGCGAGCTGCCGTCCACGTAGGCTACCAGGTTGCACATGTCGTTTTCTCGACTCCTGACATCACCATGCGTGAAAACGGCGTGCCGCGCAAGACCTTTCATGGTTCCTTGCGTTCATGTCCTGAAGATTTCCACAGACCGGCAAATCAATTCTGACGCGAATTCTCCCCCTATCTACAAAAGCCTTGACTGACGGGCAATCTGCACCGCCAGCCGCTTCATCGTCATCCCGCTGGTTGCACAAGAAACGGGCGTTGACAACTTTCCAGGACCAAGTAAGCTTCTTTCCATCGATGGCTGAAAGGATTGGCTACAAAATGGTTGCCAACCCGAAGTAAGCTGAGTGATTCGTAGCGCGGGGTGACTCGCTCGACGGCCAGACCCGAAAAAACCGACGAATCTGCGAGGAGACGCCGGGGTTTGGTACTGCGAAAGCAGGGATCGCATCAGGGACCGCGACGGTGCACGTATCCACGTCGCCCCGCTCCTTCGCAGGAGCTGGCGGCTAGAGCGTAACCAATGTCGCGGTTCTTTTTGTTGCACGCGTTTCGCCCGCCGATCCGACGCATGACGATTCTCCAAACACCCCGGCTCCTGTTGCGTGAGTTCACTCCGCAAGACGCCGACGCTCTCGCCTTGGTCATCTCTGATCCCGAGACCATGCGCTACTACCCCGCACCCTACGACCGAGCCGGCGTCGAGCAATGGATTGAGCGCAACCGCCTACGCTACCAAACTGATGGTGTCGGCCTCTGGGGCGTGGAGTTGATAAAGACCGACGATTCCGAGGGTCATGATTCCGAGGTTCATAAAATCATCGGCGATTGCGGCATCACCCGCCAGCAGGTCGAAGGCGAGTATCTCTACGAAATCGGATACCACCTGCGCCGCGATTTCTGGGGACAAGGCCTCGCGACCGAAGCCGCCATCGCCTGCCGCGACTGGGCTTTCGAGCACCTGAAAACCGATCGCCTGATTTCCTTGATTCGTCCCGAGAATCTCCCCTCACGCCGCGTCGCCGAGCGCAATGGGATGACCGTTTGGAAACAAGTGAACTGGCGCGGACTAACGCACTGTGTCTATTCCATCAAGAGACAAGCGGACACCAATCGTCGTTGAAGCGAACGCGCGCTCTGGGAATGCGGCATACGCTAAACTCAAAGCAGACCTAGCCGACGCATGAACAAAGCCACAATCCTGTTCAATCCCAACTCTGGCCGCCGCGGAAGAAAGCGCGACTCGGAACTGAATCGTGCCATTGGCGTCATCCAGTCGGCCGGCGTTCGCACCGAACTTACGGTTTGCCGCTCCAGCCAGGAAGCAACCGACAATGCCCGCTGCGCCGTGGCGGCCGGCAGTGACACGGTCTTCGCCTGCGGGGGAGATGGCACGATCCACGATGTTATTCAGGGATTGGCCGGCACACCCGTCGCGCTCGCGATTCTCCCATTCGGCACGGCCAACGCCCTGGCCCACGACCTCCGAGTCCCGCTCCGCCCCAGCGCTGCGGCTCAAGCCGCCGTCGATGGCAAGAGTAAGGTCCGTCGCATTGCACTCGGGCGGATTGAATACGAGGATTTCCACGGCAAGACTTCCGCACGCTACTTCACCGTCGCTGCCGGAATCGGCCTCGACGCACACCTGATCTACAAACTGACGGCGCAACTCAAGACTCGCTCGGGCATGACGGCCTACTACATCACAGCCTGGCAGTTATGGGCGACGTATAACATGCGCAGGTTTGAAGTCGAGTACGCCAATGGAAACGGTCTGCGCCAGCGCGCCTCGCTGACTGAACTCATGGCGGTAAGAATTCGCCATTTCGGAAATGTATTGCGCGAACTGGTTCCCGGAGCGTCGCTCGATCGCAACGATCTCCGCGCGGTCATGTGCCGCACCGCCAGCCGCAATGCCTATCTGCAGTATGTGACCGGAGCCCTGCTCGGCCGTCAATGGAATATCGACGGCATCGATCTGGTGAGCTGCTCGGAGGTCGTCTGCCAGTTACCGGAGAAAAGCGATTGCCATAGCAAAGATGGTCATAGCAAAGATGGAGATAGTGAAGATCAGGTCTACGTTGAGGCCGACGGCGAACTCCTCGGCCGCCTGCCCGCCCGCGTGACGATGCAGCCCGATGCCCTGTCACTGGTGGTACCAGCGTAACCGTGTAGTAGAGACGGGGCTTGCCCCGTCTCGGCAGTGCCCAACACTCTAGGCCAGGAGTTCCCTTGGAACCCGTCACCCACTTTCTCTTCGGCGCCAACATGGGCCGCGCCGGACTCAACCGCAAGACCGCGCTCGCCACCGCCACGTTAACCTTGGCCGCCGAAGCTCCCGATCTCGACGTCCTCAGCCGCTTCGGTGGTTCCGCCTTTGGCTTAAACCATCACCGCGGCTTCACTCATTCGTTTCTGGGCGTGCCGCTGGTAGCCGCGGTGGTCGTTGGATTCATCTATCTCCTCTGGCGCCTGCGCGGCCGCAAGACCCGTAATCCCAACCTTCCTCCGCGCTGGGGATTGCTCTTCGCCTACGCCTGCCTGGCTGGCCTCAGCCACATTCTCCTCGACTTCACCAATAACTACGGAGTACGTCCCTTCTGGCCGTTCTCCGAACGCTGGTATTCGTGGGACATCATCTTCATCGTCGAGCCCGTCCTCCTCGTCGTACTCACGCTGGGCCTGATTCTCCCCGCGCTATTTTCATTGATCAACGAAGAGATCGGCGCCCGCAACAAAGACGCCGCACCGAGGGGCAGACTAGCCGCGACTCTCGCGCTGCTCGTGGTCGTCGCCTACTGGGGAATTCGCGACTACGAACATCGCCGCGCCCTGGCCACACTCCAGTCGCGCAGTTATCTGGGAGCCGATGCGGTTCGAGTTTCCGCATATCCCTACCTGGTCAATCCGTTTCGCTGGTACGGAGTCGTAGAAACGGCCGCTTTCTTCGCCACAATGGACGTCGATTCGCTTGCGCCCGAAGTAGATCCCGATGCCCAAATGCGGATTCGTTACAAACCGGAAGAAACGCCCGTCACGCTAGCCGCCAAGAAGACCTACCTCGGGCGCGTGTACTTGAGCTGGGCTCAATATCCCATGACCGAAACCGAGCAGCTCGCGAACGATCCGGTCGAGAACACCCGTGTCGCCTATGCCGTCCGCTTTCGCGACCTCCGCTACGACTATCCCGGACGCAACGCGCGTGCCACCCTGGATGCCGTGGTGTTTCTCACTCGCGACCTGCAAGTGGTGGAAGAGCGCTTCGGAATAAGGAGCTCGAACACGAAGTAACTTGCTCGTGGAGAGCCGGGCGTCCTCGCCCGGCCGCCATAATGCTGGATGGGCGAGCCGCCCGTCTCTCCACAATTCGCAGAGTCGCTTGACCAGCAGCATCCGCTCGCGCAACAATCCTAATTGACGCTCGACGAGGTGAATTATGCTGGCCTATCTGTTTGTCATTGTTGCCGTCTTGACGCGGATGCCGTTCGTGCCGCATCCCTGGAACTTCACCCCAGTAGCGGCCGCGCTGCTCTATTTTGGTGGGCGCGGTTCCAGACGCCAGCTCTGGGTGCCCTTCGCCCTGCTCGCCGCCTCTGACGTCATCCTCACCAAGTTCGTGTACTCCTATCAATTCTCTTGGGACCATTTAGTGACCTGGGCCTGGTATGCGGCGATTCTCTTGCTCGGCACCCGACTGCGCGAAAACAGCAACTGGCTGCGGGTCGGAGCCGCCGCGCTGGCCAGTTCCATCTCTTTCTTCGGAGTCAGTAATTTCGCGGTCTGGGCGTGCTGGAATATGTATCCGAAGACTCTTTCCGGCCTGATGACCTGCTACGCAGCCGGCCTGCCATTCTTCCGTCGCGGAGTCGCCGGCGACCTGCTCTTCACCACCGTCATGTTCGGATTGCCCGCCCTGGCCACTGCCGTAGCCCGCTCCAATCACAAGCCAGCCGCAGCCTAGCAGAGCCAGTTCGTGAGGTGACGGGGCTATGCCCCGTCCAAGCCAAGCGCAGCCCGGCCCCGCTTCACTCGCCGCCAGACCACCCACCCCACCACCAGCACTGCCACCCCCGCCAGAATCCACACAAAGTGGTGGGCGAAGAGGCTTCCCATCAGCATCACAATTTGTGGACCGAACCAGAGCGTCAACAGCGCCTCAATCAGAAAGCGAACGAACCGTCCGAGAAACATCGCCAGCAGAAAATGCGCGAAGTTCATCTCAAACGCGGCCGCCGCCAGCGCGACAATTTTGAAAGGCGCGGGCGGCGGCAACATTGCCGGAAACATTAGCGCCCAGAATTCATGCCGATCGAAAGATTCGTGAATCTTCTCGAACCGTTCCGCCGAAAGTCGCTTGCGCAACAGCACCTCGCCACCCATATACCCGATGACGTAGAGAACAATGCTTCCCAGCGCCGACCCCGCCGAGGCCAGCAGCACATACATCAGGAACCGCGAGCGATCGTGGTAAACATAGCCTACGAAAATCGCATCCAGCGGCATGCCCAGGAACGAGCCATCCACCGCCGCAAACGCAAGCATTCCCCAGGGCCCCAGAGGCACAAGAACGTGCTTGATCCACTCGCTGTAGGCGTGGACAAAATGTTTTATCTTGTTCAAGTAGGTAAGTTTACGCGAGGAGTGCAGTCGTTAGTCGTCTCGTGTGGCGCGGACACTCCTGTCCACTCTACACGAGCCAAATACCTCAGTGATGGTTCTCGCATCCACAGCTCGCAGAATGTGATTTGCCAACGACTAGAACCAGCGACTAACGACCTTCATGCGCCGTCTTGCCCTCAATCAACTCCAGCGCATGGGGCAGCAAATCAAGCACCGCCTCGAGCGACTCCACCGCCCCCCCCGGACTACCCGGCAGATTCAGGATCAGGCTCGTCCCTCGGACGCCACACACCGCGCGGCTCAGCGCAGCGAAGCGAGTTTTGCGCACTCCATGCAATCGCATCTGCTCCGCGATCCCTTCCACCAGACGCTCGCACACCGCAACCGTGGCCTCCGGCGTCACGTCGCGCGGAGAAATCCCCGTCCCACCCGTGGTCACCACCAGTCGAGCCGACCGGCAGAACTCAATCAGTTTTTCCTGAATCGCGGCGCGCTCGTCGGCCACCGCACTACGCACCACCACTTGAAAATTGCGCCGTCCCAGCGCCTTCGCCACGGCCGGACCGGAGAGATCCTTTTTTTCGCCGCGCGAACACGAATCACTAACCGTCAAGACCGCCGCCCGCGTTGCACTAATTGCCGAGGCAGCAGGTGTCGAGGCATTACGTGTCGAGGAGGACATCTTCACCCTCGGTCGCCGCGTCCCGCTGCGCCTCGTCCAGCAGTCGCAGGCCTTCCATAAGCAGGCCCTGCGTATTCAGCGTGGTCGTTTCCTGCGCCGATTTGCCATTGAAATCAATCTGGAAGTTTCCTTCCGTCCAGCGCAGCACTTTGAAAACTGCTTCGTCCCCGGTAATCGAACCGTAAGCGGCATGCTTGGCCTGTCCCTGGTTGAAATAGATCTCGCATTTGTCGTCGCCCTTGGTCATGGTGAGCAGACAGCTTTTGCGCCCCATTTCCAGCGATTGCACTAGGTCGATCACGTTCATCTGCGACAGGCTGCCGCGCAAGACGCCATCGGTCGACCCTGCTTTGCTCAGCTTTTCTAGCGCGATCCGGTCGACCACGCGCTTGATTTTGTGCGTGGCATCTTTCAGGAAAAAGGGCTTTTCCAGGTAGTCTTCAATCGGATCCTGCATCGATAATCGTTCGCTGATGTCGGCCTTGCTGGCCATGAGGATCACTGCAATCCCAGCCGTTGCCGGTCTGCTTTTCAGCTTTTCCAGCAACTGCCGTCCGTCCATCCCCGGCATGCGGTAGTCGCTGATCATCACATCCGGCAAGTCATCCACTGCCTTCAATAACGCATCGGCGGCGTCGGTTGCGACCGTAACCTGGCCCATCGCCGAGAGCGCCTGTTGAAGCATCCCGAGCACCATCGGGTTGTCATCCACCAGCAGGATTTTGACGTCGCTTGCCATAGCTTTGTATCAGGACATCGCTTTAGCGATGCCAAGTCTGCCCATTTATCCACCGCCCCTTTAGGGGGCTGAGCGTCATTTGCGCTTCGCGCCTCTCCGGTAGTATCCGCTCTTGCCCCCGGTCTTCCGCTCCAGCACCACTTCCCGGATTTCGATGCCCTTATCAAGCGCCTTACACATGTCGTATACGGTGAGCGCCGCCACGCTGGCCGCGACCAGCGCTTCCATCTCCACGCCCGTCTCCGCCGTAGTCTTTACTTTTGTGGCAACAGAAACGCCATTCTCGCACACACCTAGAGTCACAGCAATGTGCGACAACGTTACCGGATGGCACATCGGAATCAACTCCGCCGTCCGCTTCGCCGCCATGATTCCCGCCGTCCGCGCCACCTCCAGCGGATCGCCCTTCGGATTCTCGGGCAACGCGCGCAGCACTTCCGGCGTCATCACTACGAAAGCGCTAGCCTCCGCCTCGCGCGCCGTTCGTGCCTTCGAAGACACGTCCACCATGCGGGTCTTCCCTCGCGCGTCATAGTGCGAAAGGTGAGATTTTTTTTTCGCCATCAGCAACAAGGTTATCGCACCCGCACGCGTCGCTGCCGAAAAACTAGCTCTACGCCTGATCTTGGGCGGCGCAGCGGTTTACCGCCGCGATTCAGCTTCTCAATACCTACGGCTTTAGCCGCTGAGGTCGCCCCTTATCGCATCAGCAACGGCACCCATTCTCCCGTCTCGATCTGCGCCCGCTCGGGAGCAATGACCACATAGCAATTCGCCTGAGCCAGCGCGGCGATGTCGCCCGACCCCTGCCATCGAGCCAACTCCACCTCCGCATTCTCAAATTCGCCCGAAAGCACCGCCGGAAGAAATCTCTTCAACCCTGTCTTCGTTCTTATCCCCGATTTCAGACGCGCCCGCAGAAACACCAATCGCCGCGGCGTCATCCCCGCCAGCGCCTCAATCATCGGCCGAGCGAACAATTCAAAAGTCACCATGGTGGATACCGGATTCCCCGGCAGCCCAAAAAAATATTTCTCGTGTCGCGCGGACACTCCTGTCCGCGTGGCCAGCGCATCCGCTGCCGGCAAGCGGGCAGGAATGTCCGCTCCACACGAACCAAACACCACCGGCCGCCCCGGCTGAATCTTCGCTCCCGTAAAATAAAACTCCGCCTTCAACTCTCCGAGAACCTGCTCCACCAAATCGTACTTCCCCATGGAGACGCCGCCCGTCAACAACAGAAGATCGCAACCCAATCCTTCTTCGATTAACGACTTGAGCGGTCCCCGCTCATCCGGAGCGATCCCAAGCCGCACCGCCTCTCCGCCCGCATTCTGAACCTGCGCCGTCAGCGAATACGAATTCGAATTCCGGATCTGCGCCGGCCCCGGCGTCGCGTCAATCTCCACCACCTCGTCGCCGGTCGAAAGCACCGCCACCCGCGGTTTCTTGAAAACCGGCACCCGGCTCTTGCCAACTGACGCCGCAATCGCGATGCCCGCTTGGTCCAGCCGCCGTCCTCGATCCAGCAACCGCTGTCCCGCACGCGCTTCGGCACCGCGCGGCACAAAGTTCTCGCCGGCGGTAAGGCTGCGCCGCACTTCCACGGAATGATCTGCCGCTAAATGATCTGCCAACAATGACGTGTGCTCCACCATCACCACCGCGTCCGCCCCAGCCGGCAGCGGAGCCCCCGTCATGATCCCCACCGCCTGCCGGCACCCGACCGAACATTGTTCCGGGTGCGGCCAATCGCCGGCCTTCACCTCGCCAACCACTTCAAGCCGCACCGGAACCGCTGCCAGGTCCGCCGCCCGGACCGCATATCCATCGCGAGTAGCCCGATCAAAAGGAGGAAAGTCGCGGTCCGCCAAAATACTCTCCGCCAGCACTCGCCCCAAACCCGCCAGCAAATCCACCGTCTCCATCTCTCCCGGACACACGCCAATCGCATGCTGCTCAACCAGGTGTCGAGCCACTTCGAAGCTCACCACCTGAGCCGCAGTGCCTGCTGAAGAAGAGGACATGCAGGAATGATACGCCGCCAGATTTAGCTCTGGCGGTTCGCTCCGCCAAACCAAGAGAACACGGAATGTATTTTCTGAGAACTGAGAACTGACAACTGGCTACTGTCCTACCGCGCCAGTTCCTGCCCCAGCACCGTCGCATTACTGGCGAAAGCAAGTCCGGTTTCCAGATCCACCAGGCCCGAGCGCACAAGTTTCGCGATCTCGCCATCGAAATGCTGCATGCCTTCGTTTTCGCTAGCCTTGATCGCGTCCAGCAGAGTTCGGCCTGGCCGCTCGCCTTGTTCGACGCAATCGCGAGTGCGCGAGTTTGACTTCAAGATCTCGACGACAGCGATGCGATCACCGCCATCGGCGCGCGACATCAGCCTCTGGGCAACGATGTAGCGGAAAGTCTTCGCGAGACGTTCGCGAATCGACCGCTGTTCGCCGGCCGCGAACGTACCGACGATGCGTTCCACCGTTTTCGAGGCATCGACGGTGTTCATGCTGGAAAGAACAAGGTGTCCGTTTTCGGCGGCTTCGAGAAGAATCTCCAGCGTCTCCCGGTCGCGAACTTCGCCGACCATGATTACGCGCGGTGCCTGGCGCAGCGCCGCCCGTAGTGCCAAGGCGAAGTTCGGCGCGTCGCTGTGCAGCTCGCGCTGGTGAACCGTCGATTTCTTGTGCCGGTGCAGAAACTCAATCGGATCCTCCACCGTCAGAACGTGATAACAATGCTGACTGTTGATGCGGTCAATCAAAGCAGCCAGGGTTGAGGATTTGCCCGATCCGGTTCCACCCGTCACCAGGATGATGCCGTTGCGGACGTTCGCCGCTTCTCCCAATTGCGCCGGCAGGCGAAGTGAAGTAAATGTCGGAATAACGGTCGGAATCACGCGCATCACAATCGCGCAGCTCCCGCGCTGGATAAACACGTTGACCCGGAAGCGCGCCATTCCCGGCAATCCGTAGGAAATATCGCAGGAACCCTGCTCGCGAAGCGTATTGATGGCCTGCTTATTGGTGCCGATCAGATCGGCCGCGATGCGGCGCGTGTCATCCGCTGAAAGCGTGCTGCTTCCGGAGATCTCGACCGCCGTGAGTTGTCCGTGAATCTCGACTTGGGGCGGCCGCCCAGGCGAAAAAATCAGATCGCTAACCTTCTCGGAAGCGCGCAACATCCCGGCCAGTAGAACCGGCGTCGGGATTGAGCCCGTTCCACTGATGCCCTCGAAGGCAATCGCAATCGGGGAATTCCCCGGAGCAGCCATTTCATACACTCCCAGTTATCCGTATTGACACCACAGGGGAGAAGCGTCGCCGAGGAACCTATGTACTAAATGTTACGCGGATGTGCCGAAGAGCGGAAGGACAAGTAGGTCATAGACCTCAGTAACCGAGGGACCAAACTAGTGACAAAAAAGAGCGGCCTCCAGGGCCGCTCTCCATGCAAAACCGGAATGGACGTCCTTATTACTTCGCCGGCTTTTTCTTTCCGAAGCCCGTTTCCACGGTAGCGCCGATGCTGGCCAGCATGTCTTTGGCCGGCTGAGCCATCTTACCGTCGGGTTGGAGCTGAAGATATTTCTGAAAGGCCTCGGCTGTACCTGCGGGCGCAACCATCTTATCGCCCTTAAGCGTAGCTTTGCCGATCAAGTTCACGCCCTTCCAGTAGTAAGCGTCGGCTTTGGTCGGATCGGCGGCAATCACTTTGTCGAATGCGGCAATCGCATCATCCACCCGGCCCGCATTGGTTAGAACGGCGCCCACATTAAATAAGTATCCGCCTGCGCCCGCCGGATCCAGCGCCACCGCCTTGTTATAGTTGGCCACGGCATCATCCACCTTGTTGGCCTTCGCATAAGCATCGGCAAGGTTGTTATAGTAGGCGGCCATTTTCTTGTTGCTGTCGGGATCTTTCTGCGCCGCTTCCGAGGCGGTGCGCAGGTCAATGGCCTTCTGGTAAGCGGCTGCGGCCTCTTCGTAACGCTTCTTTTTCTCTTCCGGATCAGTCTGCTTGGGTCCCGACATGCGATAGGCGTCGCCAAGTTTGAACCAGATCAGATCCCGCGTAGCGTCAATCTGGTTGGCTTCATTTAAAGTGGCGATTGCGGTCTCGAAGTCGCCGGCATCGGAAGCCGCAGCGGCGGCTTTGAGTTTGTCGTTGAGCGAGCCGACGACCTTGTTGGCGGCCTCGGTTTTGGCGGCCTCCTCTTGTTTCTCCTTGAGTGCCTTGACTTGTTCAGGGGTCAATCCCTGTCCCGCGGCTGCGGCTGCTTGTTCTTTCTTCAAGTCGAAGGGCAACTCAAATTCCTCCAGACCCACCGAGATGCCGTTGATGTGAAAGAGTTCCTTGCCGTCCTTGCGCAAAATGACGTTGTACTTGCCGGGCACGATGCCGAGCGAGAAGTATTCGCCCTTGTTATTGGTTTTGAGGGTGTACTTGTGGCCGGTTTCGGTCCCGACCCATTCCACTTCAGCCTGAGCGATCGGTTTCCCGTCTGCGTCTTTGCAAACTCCCTTCACGCTGCCCGTGGTCTGCGTGAACGCTAGTGGAGAGGACAGTCCCACGGCGAGCGCGAGCAGCAGCGGAAGAATGAAATATTTCCTCATGATTTGGCCTCCCGGCATTGAATCTAGAACGACTAATCCCTACCTGAATCACCGACTCCCATGCGCCGGTTTCGTATCAGGGCATCGCGTTAGCGGTGCCGCCGCACATTCGAAATCAGCCGCCCCTTTTAGGGCTCGTCATCGAGCGACGATTTCCAAATATACGGCTCTAACCTAATCGGGCGGTGGCTTCCACGTACGGAATAGGATCTTTCGCGCCCGCTTCGCGAAATGCGCGCAGGCGGAGCATACAACTGTCGCAGACCCCGCAGGCTCGGTCTTCGCCCTGATAGCATGACCACGTTAAATCGAAGGGGGCATTCAGTTCAAGGCCAAGCGTCACAATCTCGCGTTTATGCATCGCAATCAGCGGCGCCACCACCCGGATTGTTCCGTCCTTCGTGCCCGCTTTTACGACTTCATTGAAAGCTCGATAATACTCCGGACGGCAATCCGGATAGCCGGAACTGTCCGGCTCGACGGCTCCGATGTAAACCTTTTCGGCCTCCAGCACTTCCGCCCAACTCACGGCGACGGCGAGAAAATGCGCATTGCGGAAAGGGACATATGAAACGGGAACGCCGGCCGGAATGCCGGCGCCGATCCCGTGCCTTTCGGGAACGGCAATGCTCGCATCGGTGAGGGCAGATCCGCCGATGGCGCGCAGGGCTTCATTGCGCACCGGTAGTCGGTCACGAATGCCGAGCCGGTCGCAGATGCCTTCGAACGAGCGTCGTTCGCGCTGCTCGGTGCGCTGCCCGTAGCTGACGTGTACGGCAGCTGTCTGGTGGTCTCGCGCCGCGAGCGCCGCACAAACGCAGGAATCCATGCCGCCGCTTAGCAGGACCACGGCGCGGCTGCGTTTGCCGGTTGTGTTCGATTCCATCATCGGCTTCGCGAAGCGGCGGAATCGCTTCCTCTCAATTTTATGCCACCCGGCAGGAAGGGGGAGACCCAACTCGCCACTGAATGTATTCATCACAAATCAACTGCGTGTGCAATCACAAACATGCAATTCGCGGTGCGCGACAATGACAATCCGATGGGTGAAGCCAGACGTGTGGAGAACTGATCAAGACGGCCACCGATGCCGCCCCAGACCCATTTTGGGACATTCTTTGACAACCAGATGAAGCAATTTCACCGCCAAGTTGGTTCTGAAAGACCTTTGCTATGAGTCCTTTAAACCCACGATCTAGCGGGGATTTTCTCCTAACCCCATGATTCCACTAGCGACGGGGGAGGGTACCCCCTCCAAGTTCCCAACTAGAAAACAGCGTGGCGACGGTAAGTTGGACTCCGTGCTCCAGCTTGCCTATGACTAGGCAGCGCGTTGACCACAACTTCTCTCCGCAGGTATTCTTAAAACACTCTCCTAATCCCGGCATGTCTGGCGAATCCACCGGAGAACATAGATTCTGAGTCGCGGGAGAGACTCTTTCTGAAGATCAAACTGAAGATCAAATCTTATATTGGCCTGCTCGTTCTGACCGTCATCGCGCTTCTGATTCATGGCTATCATCCGTATGCGGAAGATGCCGAGATTTACCTCCCCGGTGTTCTGAAGATCCTTAATCCCAGCCTATTTCCAGCGAATGCCGAGTTCTTCGGCGAGCATGCTAGGCATACGTTGTATCCGAAGCTTATCGCCTTTTCAGTTCGGATCACGCATCTACCGCTGCCTTGGGCGGCGTTTCTGTGGCAATTAGCGTCGATCTTCTTGCTCCTGGCGGCCTCCCGCCGGCTGGCTGCGGCACTCGTTGAGTCGGAATCGTTCGAATCGGAATCGCCCGACGCCGAACCCGCGCTTTGGGGCGCCGTGGCCTTGATGGCCGCTTTGCTCACCTTGCCCATTGCCGGGACGACGCTCTACATCCTTGACCAGTTCTTGAATCCGCGGAATTTCGCCGCGTTCGCGACGCTGTTTGCGCTGTCGGAGGTGCTGCATCGAAAGTCCACGAGAAGATACGGACGCGCCGGGTTGTGGCTGGCGTTTGCCGCCGTCATGCATCCGTTCATGGCGAGCTTCACGATTCTATTTTGTGCGTGGCTCGTCTTCCTCGATCGGTATCGTCCGCGGATGTGGGGCTTCGCGGCTGCGCTTCCCTTCGGGATTACATTCGAGCCTCCGCCCGCTGCCTATCATGAGGTCGCGCTGCGGCAGCGTTCGAACTTCGTTCTGCGCTGGGAGTGGTACGAGTGGCTGGGAGTGATTGGCCCGGTACTCCTGTTCTGGTGGTTCGGAAGTTGGGCGCGCCGGCATGGCATGAAGAACCTGGAATTAGTGTCAAGGGCGATGGTGCCATTCGTAGTGGTGGCAGCGCTGGCGGCAATCGGACTCGGAATCCCGGCTCGCCTCGAGGCTCTGACGCGGCTCCAGCCCTTGCGCTGCCTGGCGTTGTGCTACATGGTGCTGGTGGTCGTGAGCGGCGAATTATTTGGGCAATACATACTGCAACGTCAGGTGTGGCGCTGGCTGGTGCTATTCGTTCCGCTCAGCCTAGGAATGTATTTTGCGCAGCGGCAAGTGTTTCCCGCAAGCGCGCACATCGAATGGCCGTGGGCGAAGCCGCGCAATCAGTGGGCCCAGGCCTTTGAGTGGATTCGCGGCCATACCCCGGTGGACGCCCTGTTTGCGCTGGATCCCCGGCACATGGAACTGCCTGGTGAAGACGAAAATGGATTTCGCGCTCGCGCCGAACGCAGCATGCTGGCAGATCTGGTCAAGGACAAGGGAGCGTGTTCGATGTTTCCTGCGCTTTCGGTGAAGTGGGCGGAACAGATCGCGGACCAGAAGAATTTTGAGAAGTTCGGGAAAGAGGACTTTGAACGCCTCCGACGGACGTACGGAGTCAGCTGGGTGGTGGTGCAGCAGCCTGGTCCGCCGGGAATGGAATGTCCGTATGAGAATTCGGCGGTGCGAGTGTGCCCTGTCGACTGACATCACTGATTCGGAACGCGGCCTCAGCGCCGCGGCGAAGCGGTCGGCACCCCTTCCTCGTAGTAAGCGTCAGAACCCGCCTCGAGAGTCCTTCCCTTGTCGCTGAAGATGGGGTTGTGGATGATGCCGCTTCGCTGGAGCGCGAACCGAAGAGTGGTTCCGAGCACTCCAAGGCCGTATTGAACGCTGCGGCGGAAATTAATGGATGAGGCTTCCTTGAAGTACTTGGTGGGGCAGGAAACCTCGCCGATGCGGAAGCCGAAGTAGACGCATTGCGCGAGCATCTGGTTGTCGAACACGAAATCGTCGCTGTTTTCACGCAGTGGCAGCCGGGTGAGCACTTCGCGGCTGAAAGCGCGGTAGCCAGTGTGATACTCGGAGAGTTTGACGCGCAGGAACAAGTTCTCAAAAGCGGTGAGCAGGCGATTGGAGACGTATTTGTAAAGCGGCATGCCTCCACGCAACGCGGTGCCGCCGACGATGCGGGAACCGAGGACAACGTCATAGACTCCGTACGCGATCATGCTCGCCATGGCGGTTGCGAGCAGCGGCGTGTACTGATAATCGGGATGAACCATTATGACGACGTCGGCGCCGGCCGCCAGAGCTTCGTGGTAGCAGGTCTGCTGATTGCGGCCATAGCCGTAGTTGCGGTTGTGAACAAACGACTGCAGACCGAGCTGGTGAGCAACTTCCAGGGTGCGATCGGAGCTGTGGTCGTCGACAAGAATGCGAATATCGACCAGGTCGGGCAATTCCCGCACCGTCGCTTCCAGTGTCTTTTCGGCGTTATAAGCGGGGAACACGACGGCAATGCGCTTGCCGTTGATCATGCAGTATCTATCCTCGATGGTCTTCCCAAATAATAACCGGAAACCCAGCGTTCCGTAACCTGTTCGTGTGGGGACGGGCGCGCTCGCCGTCCAAGCCGAGCGTAGCTCGGAAGCCTCCAGTGGCCGCGGTAATCTGGATTCGCTCTATGTGGCCGCGGAAAAGCGGAGGCCGAGGGTTTTTGTGGCGTCTACCTTGGTAGACTATCGAACAGCACACCCCGAGAAGCGTTCGCGCTCTTGAAGTATCGGCGAACTATGGGCGAAACTAAAACCATGCCTCCGCGTACTCTATTCGAGAAAGTCTGGGATGCGCACGTCGTCGCCGCTCCCGAAGGGCAGTCGACGCTGCTCTATATAGATTTGCACCTGGTGCACGAAGTGACGTCGCCCCAGGCCTTCGACGGTCTGCGCGTTTCGAAGAGACCGGTGCGGCAGCCTCTGCGCACCGTGGCCACCGTCGACCACAACATCCCGACCACCCCTCGCGGTCTTCCCATCACCGACCCGATTGCGGCGAAACAGATTGAAGCGTTGCAAAAAAACTGCCGCGAATTCGGAGTCCCACTATTTGACATGGACTCGGCCGAGCAAGGCATCGTCCACGTCATCGGCCCCGAGCTTGGCATCACTTTGCCGGGGATGACGATAGTCTGCGGCGACAGCCATACCTCGACGCACGGCGCCTTCGGGTCGTTGGCGTTTGGCATCGGAACTTCGGAAGTCGAGCACGTGCTGGCAACACAGTGCTTGCCGCAGAAAAATCCGAAGACCATGCAGATCCGCGTCAGTGGAAAGCTCGCCGAAGGCGTGACCGCCAAAGATCTGGCGCTCGGAATTATCGGACGAATCGGCACCGATGGCGCCACCGGATACGTGATCGAGTACGCCGGCGAGACCGTGCGTGGGTTGTCGATGGAAGCCCGCATGACGCTTTGCAACATGAGCATCGAGGCGGGAGCCCGAGCCGGAATGATCGCGCCCGATGAGACGACATTCGCCTATGTCAGCGGCCGCCGCTTTGCTCCGAAAGAAAGAGCTTGGGAACAAGCAGTAGCCTCCTGGCGCACTCTGGCGAGTGATCCCGGAGCGCGATTCGACAAAGTGATCGAGATCGACGCCGCTTCGCTCGCGCCCTTCGTGACCTGGGGAACGAATCCCGGCATGGTGGTCGCTGTAACTGCGCGCGTTCCCGAGTTGAGGAGTTTCACGCAGGACTCCGACCGGCGCGCCGCCGAACACGCGCTCGCCTACATGGGTCTCAATCCTGGAACGCCCATCGAATCCATCGTCGTGGACCGCGTGTTCATCGGATCGTGCACCAACTCGCGCATCGAAGACCTGCGCGCGGCCGCACGAGTGGCGAAGGGACAGCACGTAAATCCGAAAGTCCGGGCGATGGTAGTGCCGGGTTCACAGGCGATCAAGCGCGCCGCGGAGCAGGAAGGATTGCACCGCATCTTTCAGGATGCTGGATTCGAATGGCGCGAATCGGGATGCTCGATGTGTCTTGGCATGAATCCCGATATTCTGCAGCCGGGCGAGCGCTGTGCTTCAACCAGCAACCGAAATTTCGAAGGACGCCAGGGCCGCGGAGGACGAACGCATCTCGTCAGTCCCATGATGGCAGCGGCGGCAGCGATTGCCGGACATTTCACCGACATTCGGAATTGGCGATTTCAGTAGCACCGTGTGGTGACGATGCTTTGCCCCGTCCATGGTTGCTCAGGAACTCTGGCTTTGTATCAGGCGCGGTTCGTATCAGAGTATCGCTTTAGCGATACCGAAAATTCGCAAAATCCGACGCCCCTTTAGGGGCTGCCGTCGACGACTGGCAAGTAGCAATAGCAAGGACTAAGCATGCAATCCTTTCGCAAGCACACCGGCGTCGTTGTCCCACTCGATAAGGTGAACGTGGACACCGACCAGATCATCCCCAAGCAGTTTCTAAAGCGCATCGAGCGCACCGGATTCAGCGAGTTCCTGTTCTACGACTGGCGCTTTACGGGAGACGGAAAAAAGATTTCCGCCTTTGTACTGCACGAGCCGCGCTACGCGAAGGCCTCGATCCTCGTCGCGGGAAAAAACTTCGGTTGCGGCTCCTCGCGCGAGCATGCGGTTTGGGCACTGGCGGATTTCGGCTTCCAGGTGGTAATCGCGTCCTCATTTGCTGACATCTTCGCCAACAACAGCCTGAAGAATGGCCTGCTCACGGTACGCCTCACCAATGAGCAAGTCGCCGAGATCATGCGACGTTCGAAAGAGATCGAAAACTACCAGCTGACAGTTGATCTCGAAAAGTTGCGAGTGGAAGACGGACAAGTGCAACGATTCGCGGCGACCTTCGCAATGGACGAATTCTCGCGCCACTGTCTGCTGAACGGTTTGGACGATGTCGGACTAACGCTGCAACATGAGCCGGAAATCGCGGCCTATGAAGCAAACCATCCAGTCCGTGCAGAGATGAAGGCGATTCTGGCAGGGTGACCCGCAACCGTGGAGCGACGCAGGTTACGCCTGTCCAAAGTCGGCCGGAGAGGTCGGCCGTACAACAAACGCCCCTGACGTAAATTCCTCTCAGGTTGTACACTCTTCACTTTCACCACTAGCACAGCGGCGGGTAACGCCTAATGCTGAATCGGAGTGCGTTCGTGAAAAAGGCCTTTTTCGTCCTCACTTTCAACCTGTTGGTTCTGCCTTCCGTCGGGCGCGCCCAGAACGTTGCACCGACCGCTGCGCCAAAGCAACTCACGATTGAACAGATCTTCGCGGAAGGCGGAGTCACGGGGCGCGCCCCGGAGACCATCCAGTGGAGTCCGGACGGCGCCAAGGTGTCGTTCGTGCAGCGCGACGACGCCGGCGAACACGGCGAACTCTGGTATGTGGACGCGGTGACAGGCGAGAAAAAAATGCTGGCCAGCGAGACCAAACTATCGCCGCTTGCTCCGCCCACCAGCAAAATCAAGAACGAGCGTGAGAAAGAACGCGTGACACGCTATCACGTCGCCGCGTACACGTGGTCGCCCGACTCCCAACACCTGCTCTTCAATTCACAGGGACAGCTCTGGTATTACCGCCTGGATACGGGAACGGCGGTGCAGCTTACGTCGTCTCCGGACCCGAGCGGAGACCCGAAGTTTTCGCCCGATGGCAAGCGGCTCGCCTACGTGCGCAAGCACAATCTTTATGTGCATCCAGTGTCGGGTGAGGAAGGCGAACGTCCGCTCACGCGCGAGGAGAAAGAGAAAGAGAAAGACAAGGACAGGAATACGGCGACGGCAAAAGAAGACAACATCCTGAACGGCGAAGTGGATTGGGTTTACGCCGAAGAGCTGGCGGTGCGCAGCAACTACTTCTGGTCGCCGGAAGGAAAAGAAATCATTTTTCTGCAGATGGATGAGACCCGCGTACCCACCTATCCCATCACCGACTGGTTGCCGACGCATCCCCGGGTCGAGCAGGAAAAATATCCCCAGCCAGGAGATCCGAATCCCACGGTGCGTGTGGGGGTGGTGGGCAGCAACGGCGGCAAGGTGCGCTGGATCAAACTCACCGATGACGACGACACCTATGTGCCGCGTTTCGGTTGGATTCGCGAAGGCTGGGCTTGGGCTGAGGTCCTGAATCGCAAGCAGGATGTGATGGACCTGTATTTCATCGACGCGAAGTCGGGCAAGTCGCGCAAGGTGCTGACCGAATCCGCTCCGGGTGCGTGGGTGAACGTCAACGACGACTTTCGCATTCTGAAATCCGGCGACCGTTTTCTGTGGACCAGTTGGCGCGACGGCCAGACTCACATTTATCTCTACAGTTTCAACGCGCCTGACCCGCTGGCGGCCGATGCCAAACTCGAACGCCAGCTCGAAAGCGGAGACTATGAAGTAATCGCGGTCAGCGGAGTGGACGAGGCATTGGGCACTGTATTCTTTACCGCCAATAAGGGAGATCCACGGCAGGAGAAGATTTTTTCCGTCAAGCTGGATGGCTCTGGCATGCGAAGCATTTCACCGGAGGCAGGCGACTATGCTGCGAGCTTCTCCGATGATGGCAAGCATTTTGTGGAAACGTATTCCGCGACGCTCGTGCCACCGCGGATTCTATTGTGCGTGCCGGGCGGTGGCTGCTACAAAGTGTGGGAGGGGCGCAGTCTAATGGATTACAGCCCGATTCTGCCGAAGTCCTTGGAATTCAAAGCCGATGACGGCACGGTGCTGTATGGCTATCTGATTCTGCCGCGCACTCCGGATGCGACCCAGGAGATTCCAATTCCGTTGATCGTGCACATCTATGGCGGTCCGGCCGACCAAATCGTGCGGGATGCATGGGGTGGAACAAACGCGCTGTTCCACCAAATTCTGGCGAACGAGGGGTTCGCGATCTTTGCGGTCGACAATCGCGGAACCCCGAACCGCAGCAAGAAGTTTTCCGCCGCGACCCGCTTACAGTTTGGCGGTGTCGAACTGAAAGACCAGCTCACCGCGCTCGACCAGTTGTATACGCAGTTTCCGCAACTCGACCGCACACGCACCGGCATTTGGGGGTGGTCGAACGGCGGGTCCATGACGCTCTATGCGCTGACCCACTCCGACCGCTACAAGGCGGGAATCTCAGTGGCGCCCGTGACCAGTTGGCGCAACTACGACTCGATCTACACCGAGCGCTGGCTCGGTCTGCCGAAGGACAACGGCAGCGGCTACGATGATTCCATTGTCAACTCCGCCAGCAGTCTGCAGGCGTCGTTGCTGCTCGTGCACGGCACCAGCGACGACAATGTACATTTCCAGAATACAATCCAGATGACCGACGCGCTGATCAAAGCCCAGAAGCAGTTCCGTCTGATGCTGTATCCGGACAAGACGCACGGCATTTCGGGATCGGGTACGCGCACGCAGTTGTTCTACATGATGGAAGACTTCTGGAATAAGGAATTGAAGTGATCGCGTAGGGACGGACGCATTCGTCCGTCCCTACGTGAGAATAGGTGACGAATGCATCGTACAAACCTCGGCGATTTCGAGCTTTCCGTCGTCTCCGATGGAACTTACTTCCTCGATGGCGGAGCCTTCTTCGGCGTCGTCCCCAAGACCATGTGGTCGAAGAAGGCCATACCTGACGAGCAAAACCGCCTTGATGCGGGATTGAATTCGTTGCTCGTGCGCACCGGCGACAAGAACATCCTGATCGAGACGGGCATCGGCAACAAACTCTCCGACCGTCTGGTGCAGATCTACAAACAACCGGCCAAGCTGCTCGACAACCTGCACGCCGCCGGAGTCGCGCCCGAAGATATCGACATCGTCATCAACACTCACCTGCATTTTGACCACTGCGGCTGGAATACGGTGCGGCGCGGAGATCAGGTGGTGGCGACGTTTCCGAACGCGAAGTATTACGTGCAGCAAAAAGAATGGGAGCACGGCCGCCTGCAACTGGAGCGCGACGCAATCAGCTACATGAGCTCGAATTACCATCCGCTGATTGAGACCGGCCAGATGGCATTACTGAACGGCGATCATGAACTTTCGCCTGGCATCTCGGTCAAGGTTTTTCCCGGGCACACGGCAAACATGCAGGCGGTGATGATCGAGAGCGACGGCAAGAAAGCCTGTTACATCTCAGATCTGATTCCGACTTCAGCTCATCTCGACCTTACCTGGGTAATGGCGTTCGATCTGTTTCCGCTCGAAACCATCGAGAGCCGCAAGAAATACTACGCGTGGGCGATCCCGGAGAGATGGCTGACCGTGTTCACGCATGATGACGCCACGCCATGGGGATATGTGGAACGCGGCGAGCGAGGCCGGCTGGCATTGAAGACACCTGCGTAGGGGCGACCGTCCCTACGTGATCTGTGCCGGAAGCCCGGCCTCGAAGAATTCCTCCACCCGCCCCAGTATCTCCGGCCCGCTCTTAGCCTCGTAGATCGCCTTCCTGAGCGCCGCGCCTCCAGGCACGCCGTGCGTAAACCACGATGCGAACTGCTTCATCTTGCCTGCCGTTCCGGACATTTCTTCTTCGAGCAGCATCTGGAAATAAGTGCGGATCATCTGGTAACGGTCGGCTTCGGCGGGTTCGTCATAAAGCTTGCCGCGTGCACCATCGGAGGTCGCATGGGCCCGGACGCACTCGTCCGCCCCTACGTGGGCTGTGTGACGGCTTACATACTGCTCGATCTGCCGGAAGATCCACGGATTCGCTGGCGCCATCCTGCCGATCATCACCGCGTCGCAGCCGGTTTGGGCGACGATGGCGCAGGCATCTTCGGGCGAGCGAATGTCGCCATTACCGATCACCGGAATCTTGACCGCCTGTTTGACCGACGCAATCCATTCCCAGCGCGCCTTGCCGCTGTAGCCTTGCTCACGAGTGCGGGCGTGCAGCGCAACCGCGCCGAGGCCGCAACCTTCGGCCATGCGCGCCAGTTCGACGCACACGATTTCATCGTCGCTCCAGCCCGCGCGGAATTTCACGGTGAAGGGAATCTTCACTGCCGCTCGCACCGCCTCGAAAATCTGCCGGATCAGCGGCAGATCGCGCAGCAGTCCTGAACCGCCGTTGCACTTCACCACTTTCTTCGCCGGACAGCCAAGGTTCAGGTCGACCAGGTTGAAGCCCAGGTCTTCCACCAGGCGCGCGGCCTCGGCCAGCACGCTCGGACTGCTGCCAAAAAGCTGGGCCGAGATGGGGTGCTCGTCTTCGTAGAAGTGAAGGTAGCGCCCGCGAACGCGCTGGTCGCGCAGCATTCCATCTGCCGAGGTGAACTCGGTCATGATTAGACCGCATCCGCCCAGGTTCTTGATAAAGCGGCGGAAGACCGTGTCCGTAACCCCGGCCATGGGGGCCAGCACGGTGGCGGGAGCGACCTCAACCTTGCCAATCTTCAGGGTCGTAGGAAACAAGTGTGCCGCGCGGGCGGTGTCTGGTCGAGCGACGGGCGCCTCGCCCGACCGGGACAGCGCTGCATCCGTGTTGTCCCAAAATTTCTGCACGCGCCTATTCTACGTCCTTTCGCATGCCTGCCGGAAAGCGCACACACGCTACTTCCACGACTCGTTGACCGGGATCGGCAGCTGCAAAATGAACGGGACGTTCTCTAGGCGCCCACGATGGGCATCCAGACAACGCGAATGTGACTCACGGAGACATGAGGATGCAGTTTTTCCACAATTCTCACCACCCCGGCAGCGCGCTGGATCCGCTGGAACCGCCTTGCTGGCACGCCAAAATCGTGTTCGTAGCAAATTGAGACATTTCGACGATGCACTCATCATAAGAAAGGTTGCAAATAACGCGGACCGGAAGTAGTATGACTTTGGACGCGGCATTCGCGACCACCTTGCGAACAAAACCAAAACTTCCAAGTAGAAACGCAGCCCTAGCCTAAGAGTAAATCTAAAGGGGTGCCCTAGGCCCCGGTGCAATTCGGAGAGAATGCATGTCGTGGTACGCGTACTGCCTCACGGAACACCAGACTCTAGCTAACGGTGTCCGCTCCCGTCGTCCCTTCGTCCTGGATGGAATTCAGGGTGTGAACTCCGCTCCCGTTATGAGCTACCCGAGCGGGGAGTTCGCGGTGATCGTCAGCGAATATGACCGCGCGACCTCCAAACTCGACGAAAAGTCCGTTCTGGAGCACGCCCGCGTGGTCAGCCAGAGCTTCCGAACCGCCACCGTCCTGCCCTTCCGCTTCGGAACGATTTTCGACACCGAAGATGCCATCCGGCAGGCCGTTCGAAGCAATCGCCGTACTTTCTGCGAGAGCGTGGCCCGGCTTCGTGGCAAGTCCGAAATGCGCATTAAATTGATGGTCCGCGACGGTTCTCTCCGTGGCGCCATGCAAGAGATCGTCCTGCCCGATACGGTCGGTCGTGAGTACCTTACCAAGCTTCGCGAGAAAGCATCGCGTGAACGCGAGCGCCAGACCAAGGCCCGCGCCCTCTCGGTGCAGGTGCACAAGCTCTTCAATCCCCTCGAAGAAGAAGTCAGCTGCAAGAAGGTCGATGCCGATGGCATGTTGCTGGACATCGCTCACCTCATCGACACCAAGTCGATCGAAAAATATCAGAACCGTTACAGCACGGCTGCCAAGCAACTTAAGAATTGCGAGATGGTGGTGACCGGTCCCTGGCCGCCCTACCATTTCTTGCCCGGGAAAGTGCGCACCGTTGCCGGCGACAGCTAGAGGCGACTGCTTAACTTAAGATAAGTGCCGAGTCATCCCAACCCCCCCTTTCGCGGGGGGGGTTGCCTTTCCGCGGAAATTCCGGGGGAATGGATCTTCCCACTGATACTTCTGCCTGAAATAATGTGCAGTTTTATGCATCTGGCCGCTACCTTGCCCGATGCTCGCCTCCCGTTCTGGACCTAAGTGATTCACCCTAAAATCTTGATTTTGAACAGGTTCCCAAAATGGGGCCTTGGTCCTGACTCCCAGTTACTATTTTGGTTCCGCAAATGCTCACTTCCAAGGTAGCTGAAGAGGCTGCTTACCGTTGGACAACTTCACTCTCGATGTTCTCGACATCTCACTCTGTCCGTTCCTGTTGCCGGAGCGGCGTCATTTGCGTTTCCTCTGATTCCCGCCATTTAGCCTCTTTGAAAAGGGTGGCCCCGCAAGGGGCCGCTTTTTTTGTTTCTGTCGCTCCTGTACACTCGCGGTTTCCAATGAAGTCCGAAAAAATGAAATCCGAAAAAATCCTATCCATCCTCGTTCTTGTGGTCCTGATCGTCCTGCTTGGGCAGAAACCGCTGAGCGCCCAAACGTCGGTCAACGCGCCCGACGATCTACTTCTCTCGACCATGGAAAAGGAACTGCATCGCGGCCAGTCCGAGCTCGCCAAGCAGGATCCCGCCCCGTACTTCACCAGCTACGATGTGACTGACGGCGAATCGGTGGTCATTCTCAGCTCCCAAGGGGCCATCCTCACTTCGGCTCGCGGCCACCACCGCGTCGCCGACGTCAGCATGCGCATCGGTGCTCCGGCGCTAGACAACACCCACGACCATGAACGCGTCTCCGGTATTACCTCCGGCCAGCTTCCGCGGCGCGACGACCCCGACGCCATCGCCCGCGTCCTCTGGAAGCTGACCTACGAGCAGTACCGCAAGGCCCGCCAATCCTATACGAACGTGAAGACTAAGACCGCCGTCCGTGCCAAGGACGAGGACGACTCGCCCGACTTCTCCGAGGAGAAGCCCTCGATTTATATCGAAAAAGCTCCCTTACCTGCGTTCCCCGAGCAAAAGGCTTGGGAAGAACTCGCCCGCCGCTATTCCGCGTCTTTCCGCCAGTACCCCCAGGTAGAAGAATCTGTGGTCTTTCTCTACGCGACGACGAGCTGCAATTACCTGGTGTCGACCGAGGGTACGAAGATCGTGACCAACGACGCCATTTTCCGAATCATGATCCAGGCAGAAACCCGCGCTGACGACGGCATGGAACTGATGCGCGTGGAAACTTTCCAGTTTTCCGACCCAACAAAAGTTCCTTCGGAAGCGGAAGTGGCCGCGAGCGTGCAAAAGATGGCGAACGACTTAAGCGCGTTGCGCGCCGCTCCGCTGGCTGAACCCTATAGTGGTCCCGCTTTGCTCTCCGGTCGCGCCGCCGCGGTTTTCTTTCATGAAGTGCTCGGTCATCGCGTCGAAGGACAGCGCCAGAGGGGCCGCGACGAAGGCCAGACTTTTACTAAGAAGGTGAACGAAAAAATTCTGCCCGAGTTTCTCAGCGTTGCCGACGATCCCACCCTGCGCACCCTCGGCAGCACCGAACTCTCGGGCTTTTATCGCTTCGACGACGAGGGCATTCCCGCCGCGCGCGTCGAGGTGGTCACCGACGGTATCCTGAAAAATTTTCTGATGGGACGCTTGCCGGTAAAGAACTTCAGCAACTCGAACGGGCACGGACGCGCCCAGGCCGGGCGAATGCCTGTCGGCCGCCAGGGCAATCTGATCGTTACTTCTTCGAAAACCATCCCCGACGCCCAACTGCGCACCCGCTTGATTGAAGAAATCAAGAAGCAGGGGAAGCCCTACGGTCTCTACTTCGAAGACATCCAGGGCGGCTTCACCCTGACCACGCGCGAACTGCCGCAAGCCTTCCAGGTGTTGCCCGTCATGGTTTGGCGGGTCTATGCGGATGGGCGTCCCGATGAACTGGTGCGTGGCGTCGACATTGTCGGCACACCGCTCACCGTGTTGACCGAGATCGAAGCCACCGGTGACACTACCAGCGTCTTCAACGGCATTTGCGGAGCCGAATCCGGCAGCGTTCCGGTCTCGGCGGCCGCTCCGGCCATGCTGTTTTCCGAGATGGAAGTTCAAAAACGAAAGTACGGCGATACGCGACCTCCAATTCTTCCGCCGCCACCTGGTGCAACCGATGACAAAGGGGGCAAACAGTGATCAGCCGCGTCGTGTCGATCTCACGCTCGATTTTGGGTGGGGCAGCGCTGTGCGCGATCCTCTGCGGCTTCTCAACTCTGGCCCGCGCTGCCAACCCCGCTTCCACCGATATCGTCCTCCGGGCTCTTCGCGAAGAAATGGACCGCTCCAAAACGAAGTTGAAAATGGAGAACGTGCCGGCGCCCTATTACATCGAATACCGCGTCAGCGAGATCGACCAGTTCGAAGCCAGCGCCGTTTTCGGCGCCCTGCTCAACCAGCAACGCAATCGCGGCCGCCTGTTGCGCGTCGTAGTCCGCGTCGGCGACTACAAGCAGGATAGTTATTACCGCACCGGAGAAGGCGCCGTCGACCTGGTTGCATCCGATGACGACGTCTTCGCCATCCGCCACCGCATCTGGCTCGCTACCGATCGCGCTTACAAAGTCGCCAGCGAAGCGCTTTCCGCCAAGCAAGCTGCCCTGAAGCAGTTGAAAGTCGATGAGCCTGTCGACGATTTTGCCAAGGCCACGCCTGTCGAAGCCATCGAGCCTCTAGCCCATTTTTCCCCGACCGATCTCACTTCCGACTTCGCTTCGTGGACGCATCTGCTCGAAGAGGCTTCCGCCCTCTATCGCACCGACAACGATCTGGAGACCTTCGAATCCGGGCTGCGTTTCACCGTTGAGAACCGGTATTTCCTCAACTCCGAAGGCACGGTTGCCCGCTCCGGTCATGCCCACTACCTCATTTCTGTCTCTGGCTCAACCCAGGCTTCCGACGGCATGCTGCTGCACCGCTCGCACGCCGATCAGGGCAACGATCTCAAAGAACTCCCCACCCACGAGGAATTTCTGAAGACCACGGTTCGGGTCCGTGAAACGCTGAAGTTGCTGCGTGACGCCCCGGTCGTCGACGAGGAATACCGCGGTCCCGTCCTGTTTTCGAACGATGCCGCCGCCAGCGTCGTCACCGAACTGATTGAGCCGAATGTTCTCGGCGGAAAGCCCAAGCTCGGCGAGAACGCCCGCACTACGGGAAAATGGTCCAGCAGCTACAAGTCCCGCGTGCTGCCCGATTTCATCAATGCGTTCGACGACCCGTCAATCTCCACCATTTCCGGCCATCCGCTTTTCGGTAACTACACGCTCGATGACGAAGGGGTGAAAGCCCAGCGCGTGTTATTGATCGAAAAGGGACAACTCGTTGCCTACCTCATGGGACGCCAGCCCATTCGCGACTTCCCCGCCTCGAACGGTCACGGACGCGCCGCCGCCGCGGCTTCGCCTGCGCCTCATCCCGGCAATCTTATTTTGCAGTCAACCGATCCTCAGCCTGATGCCGGCCTCAAGGCAACGTTGATCGAAATCTGCAAGAACCGCGACCTGCCTTACGGGCTCTACGTGGAAACCATGGGCCCGAACCTCGAACCGCGGCTCCTCTATCGCATCTGGACGAAGGATGCGCATGAAGAACTCGTTCGCGGCGGCGTCTTCGGAGATCTCGACGTCCGCTCCCTGCGCAGCGATCTCATCGCCGCCGGAACCGCGCCCGAGGTCGAAGACCGCTCTGAACCCGTCTGGTTCAGCGTCGCTAGCCCCGCGCTTCTGTTCGACGAGTTGCAGGTCAAGCGGTCGCAATCCGCCAAGCAGGGGCTTCCGGAATATCCCGCGCCCGCGCTCGGAGCGGCCGCGAATAAGCCATGACTCTATTTTCCTGTAGAGACGGGGCTTGCCCCGTCTTCACTGCAAGAGACACGGCAACTCACGTGTCTACGCGCTCCCTTGATCTTATCGCCGCCCACCAATGAGAAAGAGGACTGTCTAAAGGATGACCATCTAATAGACAGAGAATCTGCCGTGAAAATCTTTCCCAGAAAAACAAATCTCGTCGTGGTTAGCTGGATCATCGTTGGCTTGTTCACCGTTCTACCTTCGCTTGCCTCCGATGCCGAGCGAGTGCAGGTCAAGCTGGATACCAGTGAATCCGAGCAATTGTTGGCAATCGTAACCAGGCGCAAGCAGGCCCAGCCGATTACCGATGCCGACTGGCAGGCACTGTTTGCGACGGAACTTATCAGCGCCTAAAGAAGCGCGAGGCGGCAATCCATCGTGATTTCAGCGACGAAGATTTTAGGCGCTTCGTCTGGACGGATGAACTGGCGCAACAGTATGACGAGCTAACCCGCACGCTTGCGGCATGGAAGAATGCCGATCTGCGCGCTGGCGGCCTCAGAGTTTTGCAGTATCTCCCGGGTCAAGCCACCCGCCATGTCAAGATTTTCCAGAGATCAAACCCAGACACAATAGTTTTGTGTTTGACGTGGATTCGGATCCGGCAATCTTTCTCTACCTCGATCCCAGGGTCTCGCAGCAGGAGTTCGATAACACGGTGTCGCACGAGATGCATCATATTTGGTCTGTCAAGCACGGACAAACTGTACACGGAGAAAATCGCAAAAAACGACGCCCCTAAAGGCTGCCCAGTGGATGGGCGCTTTCGGTGATAGGGTTCGGGTATTGGCTGCGACTGGAGGGCCGGACGTGCCTCCGAATCGCTACAGCCAGCCCGATGTGCAGCAAAACTGGGAGCGCGGGAGCGGAACTTCGACCAGGACCTACCAACGCTGGATGAGTTTTTCCTGTGAGTGCTCCATGGGAACCTGAAGGATGAGGCAGCAGATCAAAAGGCCTTCTCATACTTTGGCGACATCCAGGGCCCCTGGTACACCGTCGGCTACGGGATGGCCGTGCGGGTGGAAAAGCGTTATGGGCGTGCGGCGCTCATCGAGTGCACGCTGGATCGGCGGCTGTTGCTGGAGCGCTATAACTAAAGTGCTGAAGAATCCACGGCCCCGGTCAAAGGCGGTTTTGCGCGATGGTCTCCGGAAGTGCGGAAGGGAGTTGGAGGAGCTAACTCTTCTTCGACAACACCTTCTTCAGGAACACAGTGAGACGGCCTCGCATTCTCTCGAGGTTCGGCCGCGCACCATGGGGAAAACTGCACCGCCACCGTCCGACCGCCACCATCCAGTTGACGCCCGATCTCCCCGCGCTTAGGATATTTGTTTGACTTCATAGGTATGGAGGCCCCGTGAGGCGCGACTTTTGCTTCACGGCAGGCAGCAATCATAGGCAGCAATCATGGATAAGAAGAAACTAGACGCATTCAGAAAAAGACTCGAAACCCGGCGCAACGAACTACGCCACATGGTTGTCCGCAATCAGCAGGACGGTCGTACCGCCGACGATGAGGCCACTCAGGACGTCGCCGACCGCGCCGCCAGTTCCTACAACAAGGAATTTCTCTTCAGCCAGAGCAACAACGACCGCCAGTTGCTCAACATGGTCGATGGCGCTCTCGCTCGCATCCGCGAAGGCAGCTTCGGAGAGTGCGTCTCCTGCGGCAAAGAAATCAACGCCAAGCGTCTTGAAGCCGTCCCCTGGACCCGCCATTGCATCGAGTGCCAGGAGAAAGCCGAAAAGGGCTTGCTCGAAGCCGCCCAGTAAGCGTGGCGCGGACACTCCTGCCCGCGACCTTTGACTTCCTATCGAGGGGAAACAAAAGACGGCCGCCTGGATAGAATTTGTGTAAGCCGTCTGGAATCAAAGATATAGCTTGGAACCGCCGCTTATCCCAACGACAAGAAAATGGCCCCATTTGGGCCGTGCGTCTCCCAACTTTCCCCGGCAAAAGTAACCCCCGCAATGGTATGATTTGCTATCCCACCCATGCCGCGCCAAGCGCTCGGCGAGGGGGAAAATCTCAAACCTTAAAGGGTGAAAGTTATGGCTTGGACCACTCCCGTTTTCGAAGAAGTAGTTCTCTGCTGCGAAATCAATTCTTACGTGAGCGCAAAACTCTAGCCCTGCCAAAAGAAGATGCGCATTCGGATCCTCGGTTCTGCGGCCGGGGGTAGGTTCCCGCAGTGGAATTGCGGTTGCGGAAACTGTGTCGCCGTGCGTGAAAACGCGCATGAAAATGAGTGCAAGAATAAATTTTCCGGCGACCCGCGCACGCAGGCTCAACTCGCGCTGAGCGCGGACGGATTCGCTTGGTTTCTAGCGGGAGCCTCTCCCGACTTGGCGTTTCAAATCGAAAGCTCCCCTGAGCTTCACCCACGGGCCCTGCGCGACTCTCCCATCTCGGGCGTGGTGTTAGCGAGCGCTGATCTCGACCACATTGTAGGACTGCTTCTCCTCCGCGAACTTCAGCCTCTGCGCGTGTATGCCGCTCCCTCGATCTTGCGCATTCTGCGCGAAGAGAACAGCATGTTCGGCATGTTGAACCGTGTCGACCCGCAGGTGGTTTGGACGCCGATGAAATCAGACACGCCGTTTCCCTTGTTGTCCACCGATGGAAAAGACTCCGGACTGCGATGTGAGGTCCACTATCTTTCCGGCCGCTATCCAAAATATGTTAAGACTCAGACTAAAGACCTCGCCCGCGATGAAGCGACCGCTGCCTTGTTCTTCGAATCTTCCTCGGGAAAACGAGTTGCGTACATTCCCGCCATAGGCAGTCTCAGCGACACGCTGCTCAAAAAGATTCGTCAAGTCGACGTGCTCTTGTTCGACGGCACCTTTTGGAGCGACGACGAACTGCAGCGCGTTCAAGGCAATGGCGAGACCGCGCACCGGATGGGACACATTCCGGTCGAGGAGAGTTTGCGCCTGCTGAAAGATATTAATATCAATGCTGTCGCTGGGCGCAAGATGTTCATCCACCTCAACAACACGAATCCGATCCTGAACGAAACGAGTGCCGAACATCGGGCCGTGCGCCAGGCTGGCTGGGAAGTAGCGGAGGACAATTGGCAGCTGGAATTGTAAACCCGGGAAACACCGCCAAGCTTACGTTCGGGGAATTGCGCGCGGCGCTGCGCCAGGTGGGCGAAGAACGCTATCACCACAAACACCCCTTCCACCTGCTCATGCACGAAGGCAAACTCACCCGCGGACAGTTGCAGGCCTGGGCGCTGAATCGTTACTACTACCAGTCGATCATTCCAATAAAAGACGCGATCATTCTTTCGCGCGCGACCGATCCCTCATTCCGCCGCGTCTGGAGAAAACGCATCGTGGATCACGACGGCCAAGACGGACATGGCCAGGACACACCTGGCAAAGACAGAGGTGGCCAAGACAGCGACGCCCAGCGCGATGGCGGAATCCTGCGCTGGATCAAGCTGGCGGAAGCAACCGGCCTCGATAGAGAAAAGGTGATCAGTGCTCACGAGATTTTGCCGGCCACGCGCTTCATCGGAAACGAATATCTCCACCTGGTGCGTATGCGGCCTTTTCTGGAGTGCGTCGCTTCCTCGCTGACCGAACTTTTTTCCCGCGACCTGATCGCGCTGCGCATGGAGAAAATGCGCCAGCACTATCCCTGGCTCGCTTCCGCCCTCGATTACTTTGAGGCGCGCCTGACGGAAGCGCCCGAAGACGCCGCATTTGCGATCCAGTACGTGTTCGACCACGCCCCCACGCGAGCCGAACAAGAGCGCGTCATTCAAGCATTGCGCGATAAGTGCGACATTCTTTGGGCGCAGCTCGACGCACTCTATTTCGCGTACGTCGAACCCGGCTGGCCGCCGCCAGGCGCTTTTCGGATTGAAGACGATGGCCAAGCGTATTGATGGAAAGAGTCGGGAAAGTGAGAAGGGGAACCGTGGCTGAGCTTCTCGAAACCAGCGTCCCGAAGTTCGCCGCTGGATGCCGCTGGGGTGGAACCGTGGAAGCGCCGGTAGTTCTTTTTCCCGAAGGCGCGATCCGCGTCGAAGGAACTGGCCGCATCATCCTCGAACTCTGCGACGGCCATTTCTCGCTGGCTGAAATTGTGCAGAAGCTGGAAACGCAGTTCATGCTGGCGCCGAACGGCAAGATTCGAACCGATGTCCAGACATTTCTGGAGCAACTGCACGCCAAGCGCATCATTGACTATTGAATCATTTGGCCATTGAGGTATTGAATCGTTGTTTCCAGTGACTAAATGAGTCAACGACTAAATGACGAAATGTTCCAATCCGCTGGCCCTGATTGCCGAGATCACGCACCGCTGCCCCTTGCACTGCGTGTATTGCTCGAATCCGCTGGAGCTGACTTCACGCCAGGAAGAGCTCGCAACCGCCGATTGGCTGCGCGTTTTCAGCGAAGCCGCCGCGCTCGGTGCCCTCCACCTTCACCTCACCGGAGGCGAGCCGCTGGCGCGCCCCGATCTGGCTGAGTTGATTGAAGGCGCGCAGAAGTTGGGTCTGTACACCAACTTGATCACCTCTGGAATCGGCCTCTCGCGCGAGCGTTTGGCCCAGCTCGTGGAGTCAGGCGTCGACCATATCCAACTCAGCTTTCAGGATTCAAGCGAAGACCCTGCTAACTGGATTGCCGGCGCGCGAGCGCACGCGCACAAGCTCGAACTCGCGGGGTGGATTCGCTCGCACAGCATCGCGTTCACGACAAACCTCGTCGTCCACCGGCAGAACATCGATCGCCTCGAAGAAATGATTGCCGGGCTCGAAGCGCTCCATCCCGATCGCATGGAAATCGCGCACGCGCAGTATTACGGCTGGGCGCTCCGGAATCGCTCTGCCTTGCTGCCCACGCGAGCGCAACTTGACCGCGCGGTGGCAGTGGTTGCAGCGGCCGAGGAGCGTCTGCGCGGCAAGGTTCGCATCGACATGGTCGTTCCCGACTACCACGCCCGCTTTCCCAAAGCCTGCATGGGCGGCTGGGGACGCCAGTTGCTGTTGATCGATCCCACCGGCCGAGCGCTGCCCTGTCATGCAGCGGGCGTGATTCCAGGCTTGCGCTTCGACAACGTGCGCAAACGCACACTCGATTGGATCTGGCAGAATTCCGAAGCCTTTCAGAAATTTCGCGGTGAAGACTGGATGCCCGAGCCGTGCCGCTCTTGCGACCGCCGAAAAGAAGATTTCGGCGGATGCCGTTGCCAGGCTTTTCTGCTCACTGGGGACGCCAGCGCGACCGATCCGGTGTGCGAGCTCGCGCCCTTGCACCACATCGTCGAAGATGCGGTGCGCGAAGATGCGACAGCCGGTTCCGGCCCCGAACCTCGCGAAGCTCCCTTCCACGTTCTGCAGCAGGAGATGGCTGGTTTCTGGAGCTACCGGACCGATCCGAAGTGAAAGTAATCCCTCCGATTGCCATCCACGCCAGCCCCCGCATACAATCCTCCTTTCTTCGACCTTGTCGTCGAACGAGGCCCCCTGTGAAGCGCATCAAGGCCATCTATCCCGGATCGTTCGATCCTCCCACCAACGGCCATCTTGACCTGATCGAGCGCGGCAGCAAGATCTTCGACGAACTGGTCGTTGCCATTCTTCGCAATCCCGAGAAAGACCCGCTGTTCAGCGTCGCCGATCGTCGCAAGATGCTGGAGGCGATGACCTCCGGCTTTGACAACGTCTCGGTGGACACGTTCGCCGGTCTCACCGTGGACTACGCGTTGCAGGTGGAAGCGCGGGTCATACTGCGCGGCATTCGCGCCATCAGCGATTACGAGTACGAACTGCAGATGGCACTGATGAATCGCAAACTCCAGCCCCGTCTGGAGACGGTGTTCATGATGCCCGCTGAAAAATATTCGTACCTGAGCTCGCGTCTGGTGCGCGAAATCGCGCAACTTGGCGGATCCATTGAATGCCTCGTGCCTGAACTTGTCGAACGGAAGCTTCGTGAGAAAATAGATGTAGCTCACAAATTCGAGGGTGGCGAGCACCCTGCAGCCAAGTCGCATCCCGAAGCCAAGAAGTTCAGAAAAAAGAAGTTATAAAGGACAGTAAGAAACTCATGAGCACCGTAATCGCACCCATCACCCACCCCGTTCGCTTGACGGAACGCATCAACCGCATTGAGCCCTCCGCGACCATGGCGGTGGTGGCCGAGGCTGACAAGCTGCGGCAGCAGGGTATTGATGTCGTGGATTTCGGCGCCGGCGAGCCCCACTTTGCCACCCCGCAACACATCAAGGATGCCGCCATCGCCGCCATCCAGGCGAATTTTTCGAAGTACACCCCTGTCGGCGGTACTGCCGAACTGAAGGACGCCATCGTGCACCGTCATGCCGTTGACTTCGACTCGGATTACCGCCGTGAAGAGGCCGCCGCCTCGGTGGGCGGCAAGCACGCCCTGTTCAACGTCATTTCAGTTCTCGTGGACCATGGCGACGAGGTCATTCTTCCCGTCCCCTACTGGGTCTCGTTCAAAGACATGGTGCGCTATGCCGGCGGCCACTGCGTGCTCCTGCAAAGTGATGAATCCCAGGGCTTTCGCGTCACCGCCGAGCTGGTGGCGCGGCTGGTGACGCCGAAGACGAAGCTCATCATCCTGAATTCACCCTCCAATCCCTCCGGCGCCGTAATGAGCCCGGAAGACATGACCGAAGTCGTCCGCCTCGCCCACCAGCGTGGCATCTGGGTAATTTCCGATGAGTGCTACGTTTATCTGAACTACACCGGCCAGCGCTTTTCGGTCGGTTCGTTGCGCGAGTACCGCGACCGCTTTCTGGTAATTGGATCGCTGTCAAAGACCTACGCCATGACCGGCTGGCGCCTGGGATTCGCGCTCGGACCAGCGCCCGTAATCACCGCCGTTCAGAAGCTGCAGAGCCAGTCGACTTCGAACCCGACTTCGATCGTGCAGAAAGCCGCGGTCACGGCGCTCCGAGGTCCACAACAATGCGTGGAAGACATGCGCGCTGAGTACATCAAGCTGCGCGATCACGTGGTGAAGGGACTGCGCTCCATCCCCGGGATGAAATGCACTCTGCCGGAAGGCGCGTTCTACGCCTATCCCAACGTGTCGGAATTTCTCGGCCGTAGCGGAGTGAACTCGGCCTCCGATGTCGCGGGCAAACTCCTGCGCGAGGCGCACGTAGCCACGGTTCCCGGAGAAGGCTTCGGCACCAAGGAACACATTCGCATTTCCTACGCTACTTCGATGACCGAACTCGACCGTGGTCTGGAGCGCATGCACAAATTCTTTGGTGGTCTCTAACATCGTGCTTCAAATTCGCGACATAAATATGGGTTTGTCATCCTGAGCGAAGCGAAGGACCTGCTGTTCGCCGCAAGATGCAGATAGTTTGCTGCGCATGACTCAACTCTACCCACTCCTGATGTCGCCCGCCTTCGACCCCCGCCCCTGGGGCACGTTCGATCTCTCCGCGATCTACCCCAATCACAAATTCAACGAACGCATCGGAGAAGCTTGGCTAACCGGCGACAACTGCGTAGTCGCAAACGGCCCTCTGGCAAAACGAACCCTAGCAGACCTGAGCAAAGATTTCGGCGCTGAACTCGTAGGCACCGCCGGGCGCGACCTGCGGTGCTTTCCGCTGCTACTGAAGTTTCTATTTCCTGAGGAAAAACTCTCCGTCCAGGTGCACCCCGACGACGCTACCGCGCAGCGCTTCGGCGAGCCCTGGGGCAAGACCGAATGTTGGTATGTAGCCCACGCGAAATCCGGATCGCAAATCGCTCTCGGATTGAAGCCCGGTGTTACCGTGGCTCAATTCGAGCTGTCCATCCAAGAAAATCGTGCCGAAGAGTTGCTCAACTGGATCAACGTCTATCAGGGCGAAATGATTTACGTAGCCGGCGGAACGGTGCACACGCTGGGACCAGGCTCGGTAATCATCGAGACGCAGCAGCAATCCGACACCACCTACCGCCTTTACGACTTCGGACGCCCGCGTCCGCTCCATCTGGAGCGTGGCCTAGCCTCGGTCAAGGAGCGCACTGCCGCCGGCAAAGTGATCCGCCCCGCGCCCGTCAGTATTCACGGCGGCAACAGCCGGCAGTCTTCGATGATTGCCGCGCCTTACTTCAAAGTCGACATGTTTGAGTTGAAGGAGCCACATGTATTCTCAACGACAGACGATGCCGGTAAGACCTCCGTCCAGATTCTGGTAGCAGTAGAAGGTTGCGGAGTTGTAGAAGCGCAAGGCCGCGACCCGGTGACACTAGCCAAAGGCGATGCGGTAGTGATTCCGGCCGTGGTGCAAAGTTTCATAGTGCGCCCGCAGTGGGCGGTCGAGTTCCTGAAAGCCAACGTGCCCAGCGGGACCGTGCCCGAGCCCGCCACCCGCATCTGAAACTCTACCGGCGGAGCGCCGGGCGTCCCCGCCCGGCCGCAACAAGCCGGATGTCCCCTGTGATCCAGCGTGCCCCCTGTGGTAAAGATTTTGCCGCCCGGCGCGCAAATGTTAGGCTTCGTATGACCGTGAAGACGAACCCGCACTTCTATCCCGTAATCCTGGCTGGCGGCCGAGGCACGCGCTTCTGGCCGCTGAGCCGCAAGCGCCGCGCCAAGCAACTGCTCGCGCTCGACGGCAGGCAGACCATGATCCAGCAGACCGTCGCGCGCCTCGCACCCATGGCCGCGCCCAGCCGTTTCTGGATCATCACCAATGACGACCTGCGTCCAGCCATTCTTAGGCAGCTCCCAAAACTTCCTCCCAAACAGATCATCGCCGAGCCTGCCGGACGCAACACAGCTCCCGCAATTGGTTTAGCGGCATTTTTCCTGCTTCGTCACGATCCCGATGCCGTGCTCGGTCTGTTTCCCTCCGATCACGTAATCGCCGATCCTGCTCGATACCGCGCGACTCTCAGTCGAGGATTCGAAATTGCTGCCGCGGGAGACAACATTATCGTGCTCGGCATCCGTCCAACACGCCCCGAAACCGGCTACGGCTATATCGAGGCTGATCCGCCCAAAAACGACGCTCCCAATCGTGATGGCTCGCTGCGCGTCCGCCGCTTCACGGAAAAACCGGATCTAGCCACAGCCCGGCAGTTTCTCGATGTCGGCAACTATTTCTGGAACAGCGGCATGTTCCTCTGGCGCGCCGACACGCTAACGAGCGCCCTGCGCGAGCATCTTCCCAGCACCGCGGTGCTCCTCGAAAAAATTGCCGCCGCCTATGGCACGCCCAAGTTCGCAAACACTTTTCGCAAGCTCTACCCGAAGTGCGAAAACATCAGCATCGACTATGCCGTCCTCGAACCCCGCTCGGCTAAGGAAGGAGCCGAGTCGCGCATCTTCTGTCTGCCCTCCGATTTCGGGTGGAACGATCTAGGCTCTTGGACCGCCCTGCACGAACACCACGCGGCAAAGGCGAAATCCGGCGATCGAAGGCCGGTCTCAGCGTCGGGAAGTTTTGCCTTGAATGCAATGAACAATTACATTCACGTGCCCGGGAAGTTTGTTGCACTGATCGGTGTAAGCAACCTGGTGATTGTCGAGACCGAAGACGCCCTGCTCGTAACCACGCTCGACCAATCGCAGGACGTAGGCAAAGTGGTGAAGCATCTGGATGAAAAGAAGCTGGAGAAATTGGTCTAAAGAGGCAGTCGCTGGAATGCGGTCGCTGGACGTCCGTCGTTAGCAACCTTTTTTTGAATTTTCATCCCGAACGAAGTGAGGGATCTGCAGCTACGTGCGCCCCGGCGACCGACGACGATAGGCCTTCGCCAACGACGAACGACGAACGACGGGACCCCATGACCCAAATCAAATTCGGCACCGATGGCTGGCGCGGCCTGATCGCAGACGATTTCACCTTCGACAACGTGCGCCGCGTGGCGGGCGCAATCGCCAGCTACCTCCTCAAGCACGAAGATCCTACCCGCGGCGTCGTCATCGGCTATGACACCCGTTTCCTGTCCGGCCGATTCGCTCGTACCGTCGCTGAAGTAATCGCGAGCGCAGGCATCCCCGTGCAACTCGCCAACGACTACGTGCCCACGCCCACAGTTTCCTACAACGTCAAAAAACTGGGAGCAGCGGGCGGTGTGATGGTGACGTCGAGCCACAACCCGTGGAACTGGAATGGCGTGAAATTCAAAGCCAAGTTCGGAGGCTCGGCCACGCCCGCGATCATGAAGTTTATCGAAGAAGAACTGGCCGCCGACGCTATGCCCAGTGGCCGAGTGGCAAAAATCGACGAAGTAGATTTGAAGCCCGCCTATGTGGAAGCCGTCTCCGAATTCGCCGATCTCGATCTCATCCACCACGCGAATTTCAAGTTCGCCATCGACTCTATGTACGGCTCCGGCCGCGGAATTCTTGCAAAAATATTTGACGCGCACGGCCTTCGCTGCGTAGCCATCCGCCAGGAAGTGAACCCACTATTCCCCGGCATCAATCCCGAACCGATTCTGCCGCACGTCGCGCTGTTGCAGGAAACGGTAGTGAAGGAAAAATGCCACGCCGGCCTGGTCACCGACGGCGATGCCGATCGCATCGGCGCCGTGGCTGAAGACGGCAGCTTCGTCGATTCTCACAAATGTATGTGCGTTCTGTTGAATTGGTTGCTGCAGTACAAGAAGTGGCCGGGCGACGTGGTTCGCGCTTTCAACACCACCGGCATGATGGACCGCATCGCCGCCAAGTACGGACGCAAGTTGCACGAATGCAACATCGGCTTCAAGTACATCGCTGATCTGATGATGGATCACGAAATTCTGATCGGCGGAGAAGAGTCAGGCGGCATCGGATACGGCCGCTTTCTCCCCGAACGCGACGGCATTCTCAACGCGCTCCTGCTGGCCAATGTCATGGCGGAAGAAAAGAAGCCGCTAGGCCAGTTGGTCACCGATCTGCAACGTGAATTCGGCGCGCACTACTATGGTCGCCGCGATCTGCATATTTCCGATGAGATGAAGAACGGTGCCATCCGCCGCGCCGCCGATCCGCGGACGACGAAGCTCGGTGCCCATCCCATTCTGCGCAAGCAGAATCGCGACGGAGTGAAGTTCTATCTCGACCCTCCCAAGCACGGCAACGGCGCCGACGCCTGGGTGTTGTTCCGAGCCTCCGGCACCGAAAATATGCTGCGCTGCTATGTCGAAGCGGCCACTCCCGAACTGGTCGAAGAAATTCTTGAAGCAGGCGAAAACTTCGTGCGGCAGGTATAACCCAAGACGCAAGTCGTCTTCAATGAGAACCGGCGGAGACTTACACGGACTTTAAAAAGGAAATGAAGGATATAATCTGGCTTGCTTCCAGAAGGAGCAAGCGGGGGAAACCAAATGGATCAACTGCTCTGGATTCCGTTGGCGATCGTCGCTTTCATTGTTCTCTACCTGATCCTGGGAAGCTTTTTCACCGTGCGCACAGCCGAAGTCGCTGTGATCACACGATTCGGCAAGTTCCTTAGGGTCGCCCAGCCCGGATTGAACTGGAAGCGGCCGTTCTTCGATTCCGTGACCGGCACAGTGAGTCTGCGGGTGAATCAGATCACTCTGACCATGGAGACAAAGACCAAAGACAACGTCTTCGTTACGATTCCGATTTCGGTGCAGAACCGCGTTCGTCCGGAAAAAGTCTACGATGCCTACTACAAGTTGTCCGATCCCGTGGCGCAGATCAAATCTTATGTCGAGCAGGTGATCCTGGGGCACGTCCCGGGTATGACGCTGGACGAAGTGTTTGCCTCGCAATCCAGCATCGCCGCTGCGGTCAAGCAGGAACTGGATGCCGACATGGCAACATTCGGATACGAAATTGTAAATGTGCTGGTGACCGATATTGTTCCCGACGCCAAGGTGAAGTCGGCCATGAACGATATCAACGCGGCACAGCGCGAACAGGTGGCCGCTAACGCCAGAGGCGAGGCGGAGAAGATTCTGGTGGTCAAGAAGGCCGAGGCCGAGGCGGAAAGCAAGGCTCTCCAGGGGCAGGGAATCGCAAATCAAAGGAAGGCCATCATCGAAGGCCTGCAGGTCTCGATAGAGCAGTTCCAGAAGGTGGTCGAGGGAGCGTCCGCGAAAGAAGTCATGCAATTGGTGATGGTCACCCAGTATTTCGATACCCTGAAGTCCATTGGCGAGAACGACAAAACCAACACGCTGTTTCTCTCTCACTCGCCCGCCGCAGTCAAGGAGGTCTCGGATCAGATTCTGCAATCCATGCTGGTGGCCGAGAGAGCTAACGGTTGAACGGTTTGCTGAAAAACAATCTTGTTTCTTGCCTTTGGGTGGCGCAGCGCTTCAGCGCTGCGAGAAATGGCTTGTGTTCAGTGCCAGGCTTTAGCCGCTGAGGGTGACTGCGGCCCGCGAGTTTGTGAGCAGTCTGTGAAGCTCAAGAACCGCATCCCCGGCGCAGGAACTCGACGGCGAGGCACATCCGGCCTTCAAGTTTCTTTCCGCTGGTCCAGCACTTTCGCGTTCTGGCCCGCCGCGGAACACGATAGGATAGTGACACTCACATAATGGTCACCAAGGAGATCACTCCGGTTCCTGCCGATTCCCCGGAATCGCGCCGCTACAACCGCATCAAGCGGTGGCTGGGCGTAGCCGATTTCGCGATTGGCTTCGGGCTCCTCGTCGTGCTCCTGGCCACCGGCTGGACGGGGACTTTCCGCGATCTGGCCGAGCGGGGCGCTTCGCAGAATTATTCCTATGCCGTCTTTCTCTACGTCTTGATGCTGATGCTGATCAGCAAAGCGCTCGGAACTCCGCTCGAGTATTACGGTTTCCGGCTCGAGCATCGTTATAATCTTTCTAACCAGAGATTCCAATCGTTTCTCTGGGACGAGCTCAAAGGTTTTCTCGTCGGCCTGGTCATGGCCACGATTGTCGTCGAATTGCTCTACATGCTCATGCGCGAGACTCCCCAGCACTGGTGGATCATCGCGTGGGTCGTTTTCCTTGGGCTCGTCGTGCTGCTCGCGCAACTCGCGCCGGTCGTGCTGTTCCCGATTTTTTACAAGTTCGAACCGCTCGAGAACGAGGAACTCAGACGCCGCCTGATCGTTCTAAGTGAACGTGCCGGAACACGTGTGCGTGGCGTCTACAAGTGGCATCTTTCCGAGAAGAGCAAAAAGGCCAACGCCGCGCTCACCGGACTCGGCGCCACCCGGCGCATCATTCTCGCCGATACCTTGCTTGACAACTATTCCGACGACGAGATCGAAGCCGTGCTCGCCCACGAACTCGGCCATCATGTGCACCGGCACATTCTGAAAAGTATTTTCGTGCAGGCTGGAATCACGCTCTTCGGCTTCTGGCTGGCCAACGAAGTTCTGCGCTTCGCCGTGGAGCGTCGCAACATGTTCGAAACCATGCACGATTTTGCCAATCTGCCGCTGCTGATTCTGGTCTCGACCGTACTCTCGTTCTTGCTGATGCCCGCGCTCAACGCCTACTCGCGCTTCAACGAGCGCCAGGCCGACCGCTATTGTTTCCAATCCGTCGCCAGCGTCGAACCCTTCATTTCGTCGATGAATAAATTGGCCGAACAGAATCTCGCCGAAAAAACGCCTTCGCGCTGGGTCGAGTGGCTGCTTCACTCTCATCCCGCGATCACCAAGCGAGTAGCCGCCGCCCAAGCCTGGGCGAAGTCGCACTGATGCGCGCGGGCAAAAACAACGCCCACCACGGAGCCACGGAGGACCTCTTTTTCTATTTTTCCTCCGTGACTCGTTGCCTCTGTGGTGGGTGGTGTTGATTTTTCCCGCCCCGCAAAATTCTCTCGACCCGCTGCACATCCTCTTCTGTGTCGACACCTACGGTGTCGAACGGAGTTTCCGCCACGTAGATCGGCACTCCGTTCTCGAGAAAACGCAACTGCTCCAGGCGCTCGCAGCGTTCGAGCGACGATTCCGGCCAGCCCACGAACTTGTCCAGCGCCTCCTTGCGATGTCCGTAGATCCCGAGGTGTTTGTAGTATCGGGGACGCGCGCCGTCGCGATCGAAGGGAATCGTGGCCCGAGAAAAGTAGAGGGCGCGGCCGGCCGCATCGGTCACCACCTTCACGGCGCCTGGATTATTGATGTCGACGTCAGCCGCTGAGGTTTTCAGCGTGCCCACTTCGACCTCGGATGGCAACATCACTTTGATCAGTGTGGCGATGTGTTCGGGGCGAGTCAGCGGTTCATCGCCTTGGACGTCGATATAGATATCGGCCGGAATTACCGTCGAGATTTCGTGGGCGCGCTCCGTGCCTGAGCGATGGCTGGGTGAAGTCATCCGCACGCCAAAGCCGCGCCGCTGGCAGAACTGGAAAATTTCGTCGGAGTCGGTAGCCACCACCACTTCGTCGAGCTGGGGACAGCGCCGAACAGCTTGGTAGGTGAGCGCCAGCAGGGGTTCGCCGGCGATCTCACGCAGCATCTTTCGGGGCAGGCGAGTCGAAGCCAGCCGCGCCGGAATCACAGCAATCACTTTCATGCGCCCCAGTTTCGCACGGAGTCATGCTCTTTGACACGACATTCAATTGACACTCCATTCCATGCACTTTTAGAATGAGTCAGGGACGCGTCCACCCGCGTCTGCGGGATTCTGTGCCCATTTCGGGCTGTCCCTGTCTCCCTTTCCGCGGTTTTCCGGATTGGCGGTGTAACTCAGGTGATTAGAGCGATGGTCTCATACGTATTTATTCTAAAGCACTTACATTTACCTTCAGTCAGTTGCAGTACGCTCGAAGACAGCGTTTACGTCACCTTACGACCTCGTGAGCGATTTTGCGACAACAACCGCATCGTCTCCGATCGGTCGACCCTCCAACTGCAACCAACAGAAAGTGACGCTTAGGCGAGCAGACCGCGCAGGGTTCGCGATTCGTGCAACCGCACCGACTACACCAGCGAGCGATTATTGCGTGCGGACGTTAGTGGCCTTGATGTACTGGTTGCCGAAGCTCTCGATTTCGTATTGGCCCTTTTTCTTATCGAAGCGGATCTTGGCCGCAGCCATGATTTGACCGGTCCCCTTGCCCGTCGCATCCAGCTTCACTTGAAGGAAACCGAATGGGTAGTCTTTGCTGCGCCCTCCGCGATAAAGCTCCATGAAAGGCATAATACGAGCGGTGACGATGGTGATGATCGTGTCCGAACCCTCCTGGCGCTTACGCGCGACAGCGATCTGATTGCCGGTGGAACCCACTACGCTGATGCGACCCTTATCTTCCCTTTCCAAGGCAACGCGAAGGGCGTCCGTTCCTTTATCTTTGACCAGTTGCGCGAAGTTCTGGACCTCCGCATCGGTGGTGTACTGGGTGATGCGGAAATCAAACGAGATTGTTTTGCCCCCGACGCTTCCGCCAGTACCGATGGCCACGCCGGAGTAAGCCTCCGGTAGTGTCTTGTCCTGGGCGGATGCGACGAGAGAGAGGGAAACGAGCAGCAGTGAGACGAACAAGGCAGTGCTGGACCGTTGCGTGTTCATGGCCATTCTCCTTTGAGGACCGCATTTTATCTCAACCACACCAAGATCGTCCCTTGTCGGAGCGCATAGTTGTCAAGCAACCCGTTGGAATATCGTGATTCGGAGCGGGAATTGATAGTTGACGCAAACAGCGATTTCACTCAGAGCCCATCAACAGTCCCGCACCCCGACGCCAGCGTGCGCTCGCACAACTGTGGGGGGTTTACTCCGACAGTTCGGCAGATACGATGTCCCCTGCGGCAAAGGTGTATACAGCGCAAGCAGCGCGGTAGTGCTCGGGGCGCGAGGTTTCCACAACGGCAGCGATTATGTCCTCGTCCTCCTCATCAACAAAACCTATTTTCACCTTGGCAGTCTCGCCGTCCTTCATGCGGAGCGTCACTGTCCTATCGACGAATTGCTTTAGGTCCTTGATTCTCATGCGATTGTCTCGGCCCCCGCATTATGCTTGAAAATGATGCTGATAACCTCGATCACCGTTGGCTGATCAAGTTCGTGGAGCATCGCGTCGCCGACCCCCGCATTCTGCGATTGATCCAGAAATGGCTCAAGGCTGGGGTGATGGAGGAACGCAAGTGGTCGGAGTGCAGACTGGGAGTCCGTCGTTGCCGCGCGTGTCCCGCGAATTCATGCCGTGGAACCGGCCATGCTGGCACGGCTACACGATTATGCATCATCTCTAGCAATCTTGCCAAACGCAGTCTCGTTCGGGTAGTTGAAGAAGAGCTGATTGCCGTCAGGATCATCGACCACCAGGAGCCGGTAGCCCCACGAACCCTCCTTGACCGGAACGCCCTTGGCCTCGAGTTCCGCGCGCAGCGCGTCCAACGCGGCGACCGCGGCTTCGCGCGTCTCCGGCTCGACGTTCAGGGAAATGAACATCAGTCCCTTGCCAATCTTCTCCGGCCACGTGTCGGCTAGGATAAGCGCGCAGCCCTGCCGGTCGACCTGTGCGATGTGCGCTCTGCCGTCCTCGTCGTAGCGCCAGGGGCTCGTGAAGCCAAGCCGGTTAACGTAAAAGAGAAGCGAGGCCTCAACATCCGTTACGTGTAGGACGGGGCGTGCGAACCAGTCTGTCATAGGCTACATATCCTGAAATAAAGATAACTTCTTCCCAGATCAGTTTCAAAAACAAGGTGACACCGTTCTGACTTTGGGCGGCGTTCTGAGCGGCTATCAGCCCTTCCGAAGCGCTGTTCTACTACTTCCGCCTGGAAGATCAGTTTCCTGAGACTCACCTGCTGCGGCTGAGCGAAAAGCACATCAGTTTTGCCTTTGTGCTCGAAAAACTGAGAGCGAGTTATCGTTTTACGGAGGGTATATCTCCCACGCAGGCAGCCGACCCTGCGAGGTCGTCGCGGCTACCACTGCGGAGGTCCTCGCCTCAGAAACGGACGTGTGGAGGTGATGTGGTACTTGCATACCGTCTGGCCAATCCGAACCTGAACGGTGGTGTCATCCTTATTGACGTGCGCCGGGTACGCCGCTCCGATCTTTGCCTCAGCACACCAGTCCGGTGAGATGTACACCGTACGCTCGATCTGTATCTCCGTCACGATCTCACCCACGTGCTGCCCGCGCGCAACATCGATGTGGGCAATCATCGGATAGGTCACAGCGGCCAGCAGTAGCGTCCAGAGGATCATCGTATCCTTGTGATCATTGCCGATTCGGTGCATGTAGCCAAGTCGGTTGCGGTCTGCGGGCCCAGCTCATACGGAAATCAAGGCTCACCACAACTTTTCGAGGTCCATATCTACGACGAGACCGGGGACAGCTTCCCAACCGCCTTCAACTCCTTGCCGAGTCAGGGATATCAAGCGGTCCCGTGGATCATCGGTGAGGCGTTTTACAATGACGCGGCTCAGGCATCGTCGCTGCGTCAGCAAGCAAACAGCACCGGGCAGAAGGTGCTTTACTCGACGCAGTGGCCCCTAACGTCCGACGAAAGCTGCAGCAATGCTGTGAATGGTACCGGCGGTGGACTTTTTGAATTACCGGGCTCAGAATTTCTGAGCGTCTTTAGTGCTCTTCACGCGCAGATTTTCAAAACGCCGCAATTACCGGCCAGCTCCAGCTTGTCCGCACTAGTTCCCGACGCTATCAGGCGTTAGTCCTAGTAGGTTATCGCAACTTTGCGCCTTTTGTTCGCCAGACACGCCAAGGAAAGCGCAAACTTGTGCTATGGGGATATCTCATCAATTATGTGGCCGGGGTCAAATCGCTTTCTCTCCAATTAGTCGTTGTCCGGAGGCACTGGTTGATTGGCGCCACTCGACGGCGCAGGCAGATTGAGAAAGTAATTGATGTCCTCGACCGCCGGGATTGTAGCCCCGTAGGGTTGCGCTGCACTGGTGAAAAATTCACGGAGATCGTTCGCCGACCGAGCGTCGGCAAAGCCCAACTGCCGCTCGTGTGTAGGACCAAAGAAGATACCTTGCACCATGTTCAGAATGCTGCCGAAATCTTCCGGCTGAACCTTGCTCACGAAGCCGGGCGTAGTGTAGGCCGAGATCACGATCAGGGGCACTCGGAAACCGTAGTTGTAGTTGCTGTACGGCGCGGCAAGCTTCCAGGCCGCTTCGTGATCGTACCAGCCTCCCCAATCGTCCCAGGTCAGGACGATCGCGGTGTTGTTCCAGTACCCACAGGTATTGTTGAACCCTCCGACGGCATTCACAATGGCGGCGACATAGGAGGGTCCCAGGCCCTTGTTAGAACTGGCGTGATCGGACCATCTCCCATCAGGAATCACCCAGCTGACCGCTGGTAACTGGCAGTTCTGAAGATCGTTCAGGAAAGGCACCGCGCCGTAGCTGCCGGTGAACGGGAAAATCACGTTCGTCGCCCATTTGCTACCATCACACGCTGTGAAGCCCGAATTGGGTTGGCAAATGGCAGTGATCGACGCGGGAGCGTCCCAAATGGAACCCGCCGCCGGAGCATAGTACCTCCAGGAAATGGCCGGTGGATCGAGTAGCGTGGCCATAGTTTTGTGGCTATAGCAGAAGTCTCCCAACACGCCGCCGTATGGCGTTTCCGTGCCGCTCGAATCAATCAGAAAATTCATGGCAGTCGTATCCGCCAGGCAACCGGCGAAAGAATCCGAAGGCGAAAAGTTCTCCGAGACAAACGTTCCGATCTGATCGTCGGCCTGACTGGGGGCGGACGTTCCTCCAAAAATAAACTGGTGCGCCGGATAACTCGGCCCCTGGTTGGTTTGATACATGTAATTCGCCCATCCCCATCGTTTTGCCATGGTGATGTAGGGGTCGAGAATATGGGTCGTTATACCGGTGCCGTAGAGATTGGTGGATTTGAGTTCCTGCGCGTTATCGACATACATGAACTGGTTCCAGGTCGAGGCCGCGCATCCGAAGATCTCGGCCTCCGCAGTGCTGCCACAATCGGGAACCAACGCGGTGCCGGGAGAGGTTGATTCCGACACAAACGCACTATGAGCGTGGCTGAGGTCGAAGTCGGTGGCCAACCCGACCGGTGCCAGCAATTTGTGAGTCCCGGTCGATTCCACCCAATAGTTCTCGATATCATACTTAACATCGTTGGAACCCTTGAGACCGTGCAATGCCTGGAAAAGGTTGTCTGGGGTGCGGTTTTCCTGGAAAACGATAATGATGTGCTGGATCGGTGAGGGAAACTGAGCGTGGGCGACGGCTCCAAGCAGAGCGCCGAGTAATACAGCTTGGGCGAAGACAAGCTGCGCAGTGCGATTCATCGGATTCTCCTGTCAGGTGGCGTGCACGGCCGTATGGGCGACCGCTACTTACAGCAAGCGTTGCTCTACTCAGATGAGCAACCACGAACTATTATCGACGATAGTGGGCCGCCGGGACCTGTTGTCACTGCGGCCTTGATCTTCTTGACGTTGACATCGCTTAACTGCTAGGGAGCCTCACAAAAGCAATGCCCGGGATCCGCACGGGCCGGTTTGATGGACTCCCAGATCTCTTCGAAGTTAACGGTCTCCCAGATCCTCTTAATCTCCAGGCGGCGCAGGAACTTCTCCGCGGTATCGGAGACCTCCGGTAGCTTACCTGGGGCGCCGCAGATAGGACAAACTCTTACGAGACTGATGTAACGAAACTCCGAACAGATGGGGCAGGGTTCAGTTGTCATTGGAGCCTTCGCTCGCCCAGGGATCATTCGGATCAGCTGCCATCGCTACGAAAGCTACCCAGTCGGGATGAGTGGCGTGCGGCATCGACTCCCCACAAGTCGGGCTGCCGCACATGTGGCATGGATTGCGCTCTGAGCTGGTGCTACTCATTGAGGGCCTTCATTCCTGCCAAAAGATTCGCTGGCGATATTGCTTTCTTGTATGTCTTCAACGTCGTGGACATGTCCTTGTGTCCGAGCATTGCCTGTGCTAATGCCGCGTTACCGTTGCTCCGCTCGATAATAGCGGTTGCGGCGCCCGTACGACCGGCCTTTATTGGCTTCCACTCCAATTTGGCCTTCTCTACGGCTGGCTTGATAACGCGCTTAACAAGATTGTGAAGATCCACCGGCGAAGGACCACCGGCAAGATGCTGCATCTCAGGCGTAATGATCCGCTCAGCGGTCAAAGTGCCTTCACTTGAAAATATCCAACCAGATGTGTTTGCACTTTTGGTGCGCCACAGTTCCAAGGGTACGCGCACATGCGGCAGCAATGGAATTGATCGGACACTCTCTGCTGTTTTCGGAGTGTCGAGTTTTCCGCCCACGATGCCGCGGCGAATATGCAACCACTCCCCGTCAACGTCTTCCCATCGCAGCGCAGCAATCTCGTTAGGTCGCAGCCCAGCGAAGCAGGCAAGAGCCATTACCAATTGACAATCTACGCGGTCGACCAGCGCGCTGATGGCGTTCTCCGCTTCTTCCCATGTGTAATGCGGCGTGTTGGAAGGAGCCGTCGACTCCGGAAATTGCACATCATTCCAGGGATTGCTTCGGAGTCGCTGCTCTGCCACTGCGCGCGAGAATATCGAACTTGCAAGAGCGCTGATGTGCCGGAGCGTATTGCGACCTTGAGTTGCAGTAAGGCTGTCTAGGAACGTGGAACCCCAGGCTGCCCTGTACTGTTGAAGAGTCCGGCTTCCGAAATGAGCCTTGAGGTGCTGCGCCCAGATTTGCTTATACCCTTTGAGGGTTGACGGTTTTCGACGTGGGCGGCCGCCTATCACGACGGCCTCGCAGTAAGGCAGAAGTTGCTTCTCCCAAAACGTCGCGATGGGCATGTTTTCGCCTGTGGCGTCTTCGCGCTTTTGGCGGATGCCGAGCATATGCGCGTCGGCGAGCAGACGAACAGCTTTGCACGGGACCAGTCGAGTCTTACCGTTCGGCAATTTGACTTTGATAGAATAGTGGCGATCATCTTTGGAGCAGAGTTTGTGAGTCTTCTGAATAGGGCGAGGCTTGCCGGCCTCGCTGACGGTGGTGCCGATGGAGTAGCGCACGTAGAAGACGCCCGACGCCTCGATGATCGTTCCATGAGCCATGCTCCCAAAGTAAGTTATTTGCAGTACGTTTGCAATAGAACCAAAGTTTAATTTGTGGATGTCCTTTATATTCAATTGTGGCGGTGTAGCTCAGGTGGTTAGAGCGACGGTCTCATAATCCGTAGGTCGTAGGTTCGAGTCCTACCGCCGCCACCAA
>DATDGS010000059.1:0-96572 GCA_036521955.1 Terriglobales bacterium | reverse complement strand
CCTTCATCACCGCGATCGAAATGGTTTCTTTGTGAACGTCCATGCCGATATACTTAATGTCCATCGTGGGTGCTCCTTTCGGTAGCGTTCTGCATCACACTCAAAACCTACCTTAACGGGGCGCCCTCTCATAATGCGTATTCCCCTGCACCAGCACAAAACACAAATTCCGGGGTAATGAAATCATTTGCTTGCGGCTGCTCTGGCGGACGCCTTTCTGACCACCAGTTAACAAGCTCAAGAAAACAAAGCGAGTGACATATTTTGGCAGCTTTTTACGCTGCTCACCGTGCCCGTGCTCACCGTGCCCGTTGACTTTGCCTCTTCGGTCCGTACCATCCCAACCTGAGTCCCTGCGTCACTCATGATCGGACAGTCCGTTTCCCATTACCGCATCGTAGACAGACTCGCGGTGGGAGGAATGGGTGTCGTCTACAAGGCTGAGGACGTAAAGCTGCATCGCTTCATAGCCCTCAAGTTCCTGCCCGATGATGTAGCCAAGGACGCCCAAGCTCTTGCTCGCTTTCAACGCGAGAGAACGGTTCCTACAGTCCCTTTCAGCGACTTGGCAGCCCCCGCTGAGAATGCTTTTAGCGTGTTTGCCGATCCTCTCCCGCGTTGAAAAGGGCAGAGCGACGGGAGTATGCTCGCGCTGGTCTAAGGTCTATTCCATGCAACTCGCCCAATCTGATGACGGCACTAGCATAACGTATGAAACCCACGGCAGTGGCGGCTTGAAGCTGATTCTCCTCCACGGCTGGGGCGGATCATCCTCCTACTGGCGCGATCTGGTGAGCCACTTAAACTTGAAAGGCTTGCCGATAATCGCGCCGAGCTATCGCGGACACGGCGATTCGGACAAGCCCGTAACGGGCTACACGCTGGATGGATTCGCCAAGGATGTGCTCGCCGTCGCCGACGCCGTGGGAGCACAGCGATTTGTCCTTGTCGGCTTCAGCATGAGCGGCAAGTTTGCTCAGTACATTACTGCCCTGAACCCAACCTGTACTTGGACTCGTGCTCATCGCCCCTGTTCCAGCCAGCGAGTTTCCGGTTCCTGCCGACGTCGCGAAAGCGTGGTGCGACACCCAGCATGATCGGGACGCCGCCTTTAGCACAATCCTCGCCCCATTCACCAAGATTCCAGTCAAACGCGAACTGACCGAGATATTTCTGGATGACTTCGCCAAAGCTGCTCGCGTCGGCTTGGAAGAGACATTGAATATGTGCGCGTCGTTTTTCGCCGAGCAGGCAAAAAGGCTTAGGGTGCCCACTCTGATCGTCGCAGGCAACTATGATCCGCTGCTGACACCGGACGTGTTGAAAGCCACCATAATGACCCAGATTGCAGGGGCGAGGATGGTCGCGCTCCCTGCGGACACGAGATTCCGCAGGAGATGCCCGAACAGACAGCAGCACTGTTGGAGGCGTTCCTTTCAGGATTGGGGGCATGTTAACGATCAATGGCTAGCGCGAGCCGAGCATCTAGTCGAAGTGCCGCGGCCAAAGTAGTTCCGCAGATGAACCATCGCAACCGAGGGCGATGCCTTTGCTGAAATCTGCCATGCGCGGAGTCGCAATCGCGGTTCGTTTGGTCTTCGATGTCGCCTGAAGATACTCGTTTGTGACATGAAGGTTGCTTCGCGGACGCCAATCATCTCTATCCCGGTGTACCGGCCTACAACGTGCAGATCGTCTCGGCAACGGAGGATCGAACCGTACCCAGCTATCTCGGAGTGCCGCTAAGGGCCGACCGAACCTATCGCGAAATGGGGCAACCTGTGGACACCATGCTTGTGGCCGGAGGCGAGGGGGCGCAGCAGATGAAGTATTCGCCGAAGTTTCTGGAATGGCTGAGACGCCAGAGCGGCAAAGCGCGGCGTTACGGCTCAGTCTGCACGGGCGCGCTGGTTTTGGCCGAGGCTGGATTGTTGAACGGACAACGCGTCACCACCCACTGGAATTGGTGTAGAGAACTGGAGCAAAAGCATCCGAGGGTTAAAGTCGATCAAGCAGCTTGACGTCGCCCCCGGCGGCTACGGCGGACAAATGTCTAACAAGACGTTACAATAACACTCCAATTGGTACAAAAGACCGGTCTGGTCAAGGCAGCTGCAAAAAGTGAACTTGGGTTGCGCAGATCGCCGACGAGAGTATCGTTTGAACCGCGAAGGCTCAGCGTGCAAGAGTTTCCTTGTTAGGTGGACAGCAAATCCACGCGTCGTAATCGTGCTTGCGGTGCTAAGTTGTGTGATGGCTGTCCCGGCCCGAGCACAGCAACAACAACCTCCTGAGGATCCGGAAGATGAGAAGCAGATCGGGCTCTGGCTCGATCAGGGAGTTTCCGCTGGGCTTTCGGCTAGCAAATCTCTGGAAATCGAATTCCATGAACGGTTCGATGAGGGAGCGTCGAATCTGTTCGAATACTTTTTCCAGGGCGGCGTCGCTTTTCGTCTGCGGCCGTGGATCACGGTGATACCAATCTATCGATATCAGCGCTTTCCGGGGAACCCCACCCTCGCTTACGAAAATCGATTGCAACTCAACATAACACTGAGCACCTCGCGTGGGCCTTGGCGGCCAAACCTGCGCACGCTAATCGAGGGGAGGTTTCCTGAAAATCGTAGTCCCTCGGCTCGCCTTCGATTTCGCCCCGGCGTCGACTATACGTTGCCGTTTCGGACGACGCGACCTCCGGTGCTGGTTGTGAGCAATGAGTTCTTGGTCGTCCCCGGAAGCAACAGCTTTGCTGCTGGTGGCAGCTTTACCCAAAACCGCTTCCAGGTAGGAATCCGGCTGCCTATCTCGGATTCGTTCTCCGTTCGGCCATACTATTTATTACAGTCGGTGAACGTGCCTAACGGTTGGGAAACCAACGAAATTGTTGGCATCTCAGTCGCCTTCAAGATTCTAAACAGGAGCAAGTGAGGATCTGCCGTTAAGAGGCATTCCTACAGTCTTCGTGTCTTCACCAGCTGAAAGGACCACCCCCCACCCTTCTCGCCTAGTAGAAGGGTGGTTAATGGGCTACGGAGCCTCTCGATCACTTGGCGGCGGCGACCCAGACGTTATCCGGAGCCAGAAGCTCAGAGTTTGAAAGTCCGGTCTGGACATTCACGCGTTGGAAACCGGCCTTGCTCTTCGGCACAGCCAGAAAAACCACGTAGTACTGATTGGAGAGCATCTTTTGCAAGCGTTCCAAGTAAGGCTTGAAACTGACCGCCTGCGACGTTCCGAGAGAGAAGCATTCTCCGCCTGTTTCATCGGCAATCTTGGTTAGGCCCGAAAGACCAATCTGCAAGTCCCATGAGCTGCGGCCAGCTCGGCCAACCCCCGGCGCATACATAGGATAAACAATGACGTTGTAGCGCTGGCTCATTTCGCTGGCCGAGGTCGCGTCCGTGCTGATGGTCGGCATGCTGTGATAGACAGGACCGAAGTCAGATCCCCGGCTAGGTCCTCCAGTAGGTGTCCGGCCAGGTCCCATCCGGCCAGGTCCTATGGAGGAGGACGAAGGCCTTTCACCACGAAGCCTGTCGACTCCGTCAGACACCAGCAAGACCTCGCGGCGCACATTCTGCTGAGGCCAACTCTTCACCAAGCTGATCAGCGACAGATACGGACTATCCATAGCTGAAACACTACCGCGAGGAACGCGGAATGCCTTGACGGCAAGATCATGAGCAGCGGTAAAGTTCTGAACCATGTTGACGGTGGCGTTCGACATGTAGGCGACGCCGATGAGGGTGGAGGGTGCCTGCGCTCTAATGAAATCCTTAATGTCGCTGAGATTGTTCCCGACCGATGTGTCGAGCGTGTCGTCGATCAAAATCATCAACTGAAGCGCGGCATTGTCGCCCTGCGCGGGAATCAATTGCGTAACCTTAAGGAAGGTTTTACCCTGCTTCACTTTCACATCTTCTTTTTGGAGAGGTGGCAGCTCAGCGTCCTCGCGTAGAGCTGCGTCCGTGATAACTACGTGAACCTGAACTCCTGCCGGAGCTGTTCTCCTGCGAACTTGTTGACGGCAGCGTGATTGCCAGCGCACAGAAAACAGTGACAAGTGCCACTCCCTTGGGGCTTCTCATGTTTCCTCCGATAGATGCTACGAGGTACCACAACCATCAGCTAACAAACTCCACCATTCCGTTGGCGAGGTTGTACATCGCCCCGGCAATCTGAATGGATCCCTTTTTTTTCAGATCTTCCAAAATGGGGCTTCGTCTTCGGATGTTATCTAACCCGAGGATCACGTTTGTTCGAGCTACGGCGTCGACATAGCTAGGGTTCTTGCTGGATTTCTCGCCATCGAACTTCGTCATCGAGATGGCCGGCTTGATTCGCGCGAGCAATCCGGTCAGGTTACCCATTTCAACGTCGTCGATCGCGCCTTTGATCGCGCCGCAGGCCGTGTGCCCGAAAACCAGGACCACTTTCGCACCAGCCACCGCGCATGCAAACTCCATGCTGCCAAGCAGGTCGTCGTTCACTACATTGCCTGCGATGCGGGCGTTGAACGTGTCTCCGATGCCCGCATCGAAAATGATCTCGGCAGGCGCTCGCGAGTCGACGCATCCGAGCACAACCGCAGCCGGGTATTGACCGCCCGCAGTGGACCGCTGCTGCGCCAGGTAATCCCGATTGACCATCTTTCCCGCCCGAAACCGTTCATTCCCCTTTCTTAACTCTTGGATAACTTGGGACGGAGTCATCCGGTCACGCTCTTCCTTGGTCAGAGAAGCACTCGCCCCTGTTGTAAGCTGCAGAGAAAAGGAGGTGATGGGTGTGATGATGCATGTGCCGAGAGCCGCTCCAAGAAAGCCGCGGCGGCCTGACGCCCAGCGCCTCGGAGAGTCCTCCGATGTCGATTGCATAATTTTCTCCTAATACACATTGAATCCGAACGTCCGCCGGTACGGGAATGGCGGCCCCAATCTGTCCCATCCCCGTCCGCGCGGATATTAGCACGAGGCAGGCCTGTCGCGCTAACAACAACACTCTTGCTAGTCTACGCCGTTGCTGCTGTATCTACGCGACGGTGAAGTCGGGCTCCAGCTCGGGCCTTACGGGTGTAATCGCCGGATGAATTTCCTTGTGTAGGACGGGTCTCCAGCGCAGATTGTTAAAGCCTTCAGTAAAATATCCTGTTGCGTCGACATTCACGAAACAGGTACAGCGTACGCTCAAACGTGCCCAGCCGAAATGCACGCCTGCGAGAAAACCCAGAAAGAGCAGTTGCCAGAGCGTAGTTAGCAATCAAGGATGGATTCGTCGTCTGGCCATCAACAAACCCGATCAAGTTCTTGATCCGGAGTCTCTTTAGGATCGCCGCCGTCAACTAGAATTTGCGTCGTGGGTCTGTGTGTCAGCATGTCGTTTCCCTTGAGAGAAGTGATTGTCCTGTTCGACCAACCGGCTACAAAGCTCAGTATCCCGCAAAGTCTTCGGTTCGGATGTCGTCCTCGTCAACGTTCGCGCCTACAAGCATTTGACGCATGCCCGCGACCATGGCGGGCGGTCCGGCAACGTAATAGACGGGTCCCTGTAGGTCGGGGAGATGTCTCGATAACATCTCTTGGCTGATCAAACCCGTCTCTCCCTTCCATTCCATCTTTGATTGCGAGATTTTGGTCATGGTGCAAATCAACCGGAAATTTGGGTTGCTCTTTTCCAGCATCTGAAGAGTGTCGAGAAAAGGTGTATCTTCGGGTCGCCGGTTGGAGCAGAAAAGATACAACCTGTGCGGGAGCCGGTCGTGATCGGCTTGTCGCACGATGCTGAGAAACGGTGTAATACCGATTCCGCCAGCCAGGAACACCGCCGGCTTGGATGAGTTCTTGTGTAGCGTGAAAGAACCCATTGGCTGGTCAATCTTCACTTCTGTACCCAGAGGGATTTTCTTGAGTGAGCGCTTGAACGCAGTGTCTCGCATGCGGGTGGCGAACATCAATTGGCCTTCAAAAGGACAACTGGCAATCGAAAGAGTGCGCGTGTTCCCCTCTGCGTCAGTTTCTGGCGGATTGGATAATGTCAGGTCGGCCGACTGTCCCGGCTTGAAACCGAATCGCGGTGGTTTCTCGAAATGGAAGGCTATGGTGCCTTCCGCAACCTCGACTCGGCTCAACAACCTGGGTCCGTAACGAGCTGTCGGAATTTCTTTAGCAGCCATGCGCACCCCCTCGCCTTTCAATCAATGCCGACTCTCTTCGTGTTACGGGCAGCCTGCAGTTGCGACACCGTGCGGACTGTCACTGTGTCTTGGGCACGGAGTTCCCCGCTTTCGAGATTTGCTTCTGAATTCTTTCAAACACATTCTTCACAACTCGATCACACCGCACGGCATGAAAGTTAAATGCTTCCTTCCGTTCCGTGCCAGCACGCGCGTAAAGACTCTTGCGCAACAACGCCCGCGCTCGATGGAGGCGGACTTTGACGTTGTCCTCGGTGATTTCGAGGACCTCTGCAGCATCGTTCGTGCTCATGTCCTCCACTTCGCACAGCATGAAAATGGTTCGGTAAGCATCCGGCAGCTTTTCGACCGCTTCTTCCAGCAGTCTACGAATCTCCGAGTTTGACGCTTGCTGTTCTGGATCCGGTGCCAAAGAGGCAAACCTATCCATGGGGTCTCCCTCCCGTTCTGATGTTTGTTCCAACTCCTGATATCGGTTTCCGCGACGCTGTCGCGCTAAAGCTTCGTGTACCGCGATGCGTGTCAGCCAGGTGGAAAACTTCGCCCTCCCGGCAAACTGGTCCAGATGCTTCGTTCGCGCGCACGTAGGCTTCCTGCATTGCGTCCTCAGCTTCGCCATCGTTGCGCAGAATAGCCCGCGCCACGCGGTACAGGCGCTGGTTGTGACGGCGCATGACGATTTCAAACATCACCGTCTCGCCAGCCAGCACTCGGGTCACAACTTCTTCGTCACTCAAGGGCTCTTGCGAAGTGGCCACTTCCGCTGGCTTGACCATGAAAACCCTCCATACGATGGAGTCACCACAGCCATAAAGGTTACAGACCAAAGTGCCAGGTCCGGAACGGAAATGGAGTGGCCGGCCTGTAACCGATTGGCTCCTGCCAACTCCATTCTCTTGGAGGCGGCACACATGAGCAAGGGATCTGTTGTCGCTGCTGCCTTGACGCGAACGAGTGCACGTCATTGCCGGTAACACTTGGAATGCGATCGCCACTCATGCAGGAAATGTTGGTCCGTCTCGGCGAGGACCCCGAGCGTGATGGCCTGCGGGATACACCCGAGCGCACGGAACGCTCTATGAGTATCTGACCAAAGGCTACCAGTAAAACCCGGAAGAACTTCTGCTGGGCGCGATGTTCGACGTGGCGTACGACGAGATGTGATCGTCAAGGATATTGAGATGTTTAGTCTCTGCGAACACCACCTCCTGCCGTTTTTCGGGCAAGGTCCACGTCGCTTATATTCGGCGTGGGAAAGTGATTGTGACCCGAATCCAAAACAGACTCCTAGTGACGTCGCCCGTAGCGGGCATCGAGCGCAAGATTCAATTCGAGCACGTTCACGCGCGGCTCGCCCAGAAATCCCCATTGCCGGTTCTCCGAGTTCTCTTGCACCAGACGTGCGACTTCAGTTTCTGGAATCTTACGTTCCGCAGCCACGCGCCGAATCTGGAAAGCGGCCGCCGCTGGCGAGATATCCGGATCGAGTCCTGAACCCGACATCGTCACCAGATCGACGGGTATGGGCACGCCGGGATTTTCGGCTTGCAGCTTAGCGACGTCTCCATTGACCCGAGCAATCAACTGCGCGTTGGTGGGGCCCAGGTTCGAGCCGCTGGAGGCAGCGGCATCGTAGCCAGCGGTACCCGCAGCCGATGGCCGCGCATGAAAATAGCCCGGCCCTGAGAAGGACTGCCCGATCAGCCGCGAACCGACTACCACTCCGTCACGCTGGATCAACTGGCCGTTAGCCTGCTTTGGGAAGATCAACTGCGCGAGTCCCGTCACCAGCAGTGGGTACAGAATTCCCAACAGCACCGTCGTCGCAATCGTCATGAGTACTGCTGTGATCAGATTTTTCTTCATATGTTTTTTCGATACCAGCCCTTCCCTATATCAGTTTGACGCCGGTAATGAACATGTCAATCAGCTTGATGCCGATAAATGGGACCACCAGTCCGCCAAATCCGTACACCAGCAGGTTCTGCCGGAGCAGAGATTCAGCGCTCATCGGCCTGTACGCGACTCCTCGCAGCGCCAGCGGAATCAGGGCGACGATGATGAGCGCGTTAAAAATGACGGCGGAGAGCACCGCCGACTGCGGCGTCTGCAGCCGCATAATGTTCAGCGCATTCAGCACCGGGAACGTTCCAGCAAACATGGCCGGAATGATGGCGAAATACTTGGCCACATCGTTCGCAATCGAGAACGTGGTGAGCGCTCCGCGCGTCATCAGCAACTGTTTACCGATCGCCACGACTTCGATCAGTTTGGTGGGATTCGAATCGAGGTCCACCATATTTCCGGCCTCTTTCGCGGCTTGCGTGCCGGTATTCATGGCCACACCCACATCGGCCTGAGCGAGCGCGGGAGCGTCGTTGGTACCGTCGCCGGTCATGGCCACCAGCTTGCCGTCCGCCTGCTCGCGGCGAATCAGATCCATCTTGTCTTTCGGAGTCGCTTCCGCCAGAAAATCGTCCACGCCCGCCTCGCGCGCGATCGCCGCCGCCGTCAGCGGATTGTCGCCGGTGATCATTACCGTCTTGATCCCCATGGAGCGCAGTTGATTGAAGCGCTCGCGCATTCCGCCTTTGACGATGTCTTTCAGGTAAATCACGCCCAGCGCCCGTTGATTCTCCGCGACCACCAGCGGAGTTCCTCCCGAGCGCGAGATCTGTTCCACACTAGCCTGAATCTCGCGCGGCAGCGAGGTGTCGAACTGTCGTAAGTACTTGACGATGGCATCGACCGCTCCTTTGCGAATCTCGCGACCGTCGAGGTTCACGCCCGACATGCGGGTTTGCGCGGTGAAGGGTACGAATACGGCCTCGTGTGAAGCCAGTTCACGGCCGCGCAGGCTGTACCGCTCCTTCGCCAGCACAACGATCGACCGGCCTTCTGGTGTTTCGTCGGCGAGCGAAGAGAGTTGAGCGGCATCGGCCATCTCGGCTGTGGTAATCCCCGGTGCCGGAATGAACTCCGCTGCCTGGCGGTTGCCGAGCGTGATCGTTCCCGTCTTATCGAGCAGCAACGTGTTTACGTCGCCGGCGGCTTCCACGGCGCGCCCTGACATCGCGAGCACGTTGTGCTGCACCAGGCGATCCATGCCGGCAATGCCGATCGCAGAAAGCAGACCACCGATGGTGGTCGGAATCAGGCATACCAGCAAAGAGACGAGCACAAATATGGTCTGCGGCGATCCCGAGTAAATCGCGAAAGGCTGCAGCGTTACAACTGCCAGCAGAAAGATGATGGTTAGACCAGCCAGCAGAATGTTGAGCGCGATCTCGTTCGGAGTCTTCTGCCGCTCCGCGCCTTCAACCAAAGCAATCATTCTGTCGAGGAAGGTTTCGCCTGGATTCGACGTAATGCGAACTTTAATCACATCGGAAAGCACGCGTGTGCCGCCGGTGACCGCCGAACGGTCGCCTCCAGCTTCGCGAATTACCGGCGCGGATTCTCCTGTAATCGCGGACTCGTCCACCGAGGCAACACCTTCGATGACTTCGCCATCGCCGGGGACGAATTCACTCGCCGCTACCATCACGACATCGCCCGAGCGCAGGTTCGAACTTGGCACCGTTTCTGTCGACCCATCCGGTAGCAAACGCCGGGCCTCGGTCTCGGACCGCGCTTTGCGCAGCGTGTCAGCTTGCGCCTTGCCGCGTCCTTCGGCCATGGCTTCGGCAAAATTCGCGAACAGCACCGTGAACCAGAGCCAGAGCGTGATCTGCAAATTGAAGGCGAAGCTTTGCTTCTCGCGAAATAGCAGCAAGGTCGTCACCACGCTGCCAACCTCGACCACGAACATGACCGGATTCTTCATCATGGTGCGGGGATCGAGTTTGACCACAGCGTCGACCAGAGCCCGCCGGATGATTTTTGCGTCCCACAAACTCTTGCTTTTCTTTTCTGCCATCTTGTCCTCAGAAAGTCAGTCTCGGAAAGTTCAGCCTCAGAAAGTTTTTCCTGCCATCATCAGCAGGTGTTCAAGTACAGGTCCCAGACTGAGTGCCGGGAAAAATGTCAGAGCTCCCACGATCACAATCACCGATACCAGCAGCAGGGAAAACAGAGGCGTGGTTACAGGGAACGTACCTGCCGAAGCGGCCACCGCTTTCTTCTTCGCCAGGTTGCCGGCAATCGCCAGCATGGGGATGATCATGAAGAACCTTCCCACCAGCATCGTGATTGCGCCCGCGGTGTTGTACCAAAGCGTGTTGCCGTTCAATCCGGCGAACGCGGAACCGTTGTTCCCTGCCATCGACGTGAAGGCGTAGAGGATTTGGGTCAGGCCGTGCGGACCCGGGTTGGTGATGCTCGACGTGCCAAATCCCTCGACTGATGAAATAGCCGTGAGCACCAGAATAACCAGCGGGAAAACCAGGGTGACCAGCATTGCCATCTTCACGTCGTAAGCTTCAATCTTCTTGCCCAGATACTCTGGCGTTCGTCCGACCATGAGTCCGGCAATGAACACCGACAGAACCACATAGATCAGGATGCCGTACAGGCCCGCACCCACTCCTCCGAAGACGGTTTCGCTGAGCATGATGTTGACCAGCGGCACCAATCCGCCCAGCGGAGTGAAGGAATCATGTACGCCGTTGATGGCACCGCAACTTGCGTCCGTGGTGACCGTGGCAAACAATGCGGAATTGGCGATGCCAAAGCGCACTTCCTTGCCTTCCATGTTGCCGCCCGGTTGCATCTCGGTGGCATTTTGGTCAACCCCATGCAGCAGAGGGTTGCCTCTGGCCTCGGCCCAGTACGCCGCCGTAACCCCGCAGAGAAACAGGAGCGCCATCGCCGCCCAGACTGCCCAGCCGTGACGCTGCGATCCAGTCATTCGGCCCAGCGTATAAGTTAAACCGGCCGGGATCGCGAAGATGGAAAGCATCTGCAGCAAGTTACTAAGTGGGGTCGGGTTCTCAAAAGGATGGGAGCTGTTAGCGTTGAAGAATCCGCCGCCGTTCGTGCCCAGCATCTTGATCGCCTCTTGAGACGCAACCGGCCCTTGCGCGATGCTCTGGTCGGTCACGGTATCCATCACCGCTTTGCCGTCGGTTCCAACCATCGGCTTGCCGTCGGTTCCAGTCTTCTGGACTTGTTGCGGTTCGATGAGCTTCGCGGCGTCGTACGGCCTGAAGTTTTGCACGACTCCCTGCGAGACCAGGAGCAAGGCATAGACGATGCAGGCCGGCAGCAGCACCCACAGGGTGGAGCGGGTCATGTCGACCCAGAAATTTCCAATTGCGTCCTTTTCCTTGCGCGCGATGCCGCGAACGAATGCGATCGCCAGTGCGATGCCCAGCGCCGCCGACGTGAAATTGTGGTAGGCCAGCCCAGCCATCTGCGTGAGATAGCTCATGGTGGACTCGCCTGAATAGTTCTGCCAGTTGGTGTTGGTGGTGAAGGAGGCAGCGGTGTTAAAGGCCAGTGCCTGAGCGACCGCCCCGAACTTCTGCGGATTCAACGGCAGCCACTGCTGCACCCGCTCGATCAGATAAAGCAGCAGCATCGAGGCGCCGCTGAACAGCAGCATGGTGAAAGCGTATTCTGTCCAGCTCATCTCGCGCTTTTCATCAACGCCGGTCACGCGATAAAGCAAGCGCTCGATGGGCCGCAGCACAGGGTCGAGAAAGGTACCCTCACCATTGAACACTTTTGCCATGAACACGCCGAGGGGCTTGGTGATCGCCAGAATCAGGGCCAGAAACACGCCGATCTGTATCCAGCCATTGCTTGTCATTTCAGAATTTCTCCGGTCTCAGCAACGCATAGAGCAGGTAGACCATCAACCCTGCACTCACAATCAGCATGATGATCGATTCAGCGTTCATAACGATTTGTCCTCAGCGAATCCGATCGCAGAATTGCACATAACCGAGCGACAGCGCGAAGAACGCTATCGCCATAACGACAAAGATCACGTCTTGCACACGACCTCCTTCAAATGCAAACTAACTTCTTGTCACGATCAGAATTTAGCCATCATGTCGGTGCCGACGAACGACTCATCTGGCGCAGATCGAGAAACCATACTCTGTTGGCCGCCCCCCGCACGATCATGGTTGGAACATAAGCGGTTGTGTCCGCAAGACGTTTGTAGCGCATTCCGCGATCGGTTCGACGTCACTTGCCGACAAATGGACGGACTCGCACTCGCGACTGCGTCAACTCTTTAACGTCCAGCTCTCCGCTATGGTTCGTGTCCAACCTGTCGAACTCCGCGTCCATAAACGTCATCCATTCCTGCTTGGAGATCTTGCCACTCTTGTTCGTGTCCATTACGAGCAATGCTTGCTGGGCTGCTTCCGTTGCAGCGGCAAGCTTCCTGTCTCTTTCAGCTTTTTCTGCTGCTGGTGTGGGAGAAACTACGCCCGTTGATTTCTCGGATTGGGTTGTGCCGGCATTCACTGTCATGGCTCCGGCTAGGAACATTGCGGCGATGCTGACGAAAACAATCGGGCAGGCCTTAGACATGGTCCACCTCCGTTTGAAATCGATCAGCTAAAGCCTGCTTCCCCATAAAGAGCCCCCATTCAGCACTTGAACTAGAACTTAACCAGGATGTCGATATCGACTATGGACTGGTCCCGGCGCAGATCAGGGAACCAGACGCTGCTGCCTTGCGCTCCGCAGGCCGTTTGTGCGCCGCTCAAGGTCTCTTGCATCGACGAATTCCCATCGTTGCAAGCGAAGAATTGGGGATATCCGTTGTTGGTGTAAGGCACTCCACCCGATCCAGGCGGCGTAATTCCGCCGTGACCGGTCCAATATGGCACACTCGCGTGGCGGTAGTCGTACTCCCAACGGAAAGTGAGCCACTGCCTGGGCATGTAATCAAAGGTAATTGACGAATCCCAGGCCTTGAATGGGTCTCCGGGATTCCCAGTAAAGTAGGGAGCGTTGATGGCCGCGGACGGGGCAGTTTCACCGTTGATCGGCGGATCCAGGACCAGATAGCGTCCGGGATTGTTGATTTGGCCGCCGCCGAGGGTTAGTCCGTACGTATCCTTTTTGAACCACATGCGGTTATAAAGCATATAGCCGATGAAACTCTGCTTCGGATCGATTCCCCCCTGCGGGAAATTGGCACTCGGTTGAGCCAGGGCGTCCTTCCTGTCACCAAAGCAGCTCACGCCTGCTAAAGTGGCAGTGCTGGGTCCAAATTCGCAACCCAAATCACCGGTGAACGAGAATGCCATCTTGTCGAGGGTCTGTCCCGGCTTGTCGAAATACTTGACCTCAATACTGTTGTCGGTATGGATGCGGCCCCGATTCGGTATGTAGAGATCGTCGTGGCCTAGACCGTAATTGTTGGAGATGATGTTCACCCAGGGTCTCGGGGTCCACTTGATCTGCCCACCCAGACCCTTCCTCGTATTGGCCGATCCATACGATTGCCATCCATTGATGAACCACGGCTCAATTTTCAAGTGGGGAGTGGGAAAAATCTGCACTCGTAATCCCTCGAAAAACCATGGCGTATTGGAAGAGACATAGGAAGGCTGATAAGCCCAGTTATCGGCGTTGTAATAACTGAACAGACCTATGTACGACAAGAAAATTCCTGCGTCGACGTTGATTCCGTTCAACGCGTTAATGTGGTAGCCACCATAGGCCTCTGCGATATAGCGATGGGCAGTGTCGAGGTCCCACTGGCCCTTCGCCGGGCTAGGATCATTGCGTGGCGTAGTTGCGGAATACATGCCAAATTGGGTCATGAAACGGGCGTGAACGTTATCGTAGTGGAAATCGCCGCCGATCCCGAGTTGCTCCAACTGGATCTCGTTGGAACGAAATATTTCGCTCGAGCCGCCGATCGAGTTGTCTATCGGCTTGTTGAAATCATAGTTGTAGGTAATATCGGCCCGGATTTCCGGTGTGAAGAATTTTGAATCAAAGGCAACGTCCTTGTTGCGAGGGTTGCCGTTGAGCCAGGTCCAGTCCCAATCCGAGAATGGTTCGATTTTTCCCTTTTTCGTGGCCGCGGTGGCCAATGAATCGCTCGACGGCTGCGCCACCATTGTCTGAGTCGGTACTACCATTGCCACGGGTTCCATTATTTTTGGGGGAGTCAACACTGACAAAGACGCGTCTGAGGGTGCCGCTCGGCCCTTCAGTTCAGCTTCGAGTTGTGCAATCCTCTTTTTCATAACATCGAGTTCTTGGAGTATCTCTTGCTGTGTTTGCCAATTCGCAGGAGCCGCCTGTTGGTTGGGGACTATCGAAGCACCAGCTGGAGCCGCGTCGAATAGTTGTTGAGCACGAAGCGGTAACGTCAATACAGCTGCTGCTGCCACAATCAGGGTCGCCCGTCTGCTAGTTTCTATTGTCGACTTGCGCAAATGGTTCCGAGAATCCATGACTATCAGTCCTCCACGTCGCTGAATTGGATGAAATTTCGCCAAATAAACCGTTACCGGTCGCGTCGACAGGCATTTTTTCTTCTTTCAGAAGAGCGGAGAGAAACCGACGCATGAAAACCACCACGGCTACGCACAAAGATTAGGAGGAGTAGTTTCATGATGACCGTCCGACATGCTTGTCACGAAGCCTTTGGGATCACTTAACATCCTTAGGCATAAAAATGCCGTAAAGGTTTCGTAAAGACTTCGTAAAGATCGCCGAAATGGGGAGCCGCCCCCAGGGCTAGCAGCCCCATTCCGCCTCACCAGGTTTAGCGAAATATTGACGGTTCGCTTGTTCTTCCTCGGACGTCGCACGCAGCTCCAGCAGCGTCAGCCTAGCCGCTGCGATCATTAACTTGCGCTCGTTTTGTGAGGCTTGCTCCCAGGAAAAAGTCGATTCCCTACTCCTATGACCATGGAAGTTATGTGCGAGAGCCTCGTGGTAGTGATGAAACACTTTCGCTAGATTTTCTGCGGATACGTTCTGAAGAGACGACATAAGACTGCCTAGCCTTTCCGTGCGAGTTTTGTGAGTTGCGCTATGCGTGCCACGCGCACTGCGAAGCCAGAATGTTTGCGTGCGCAAGCTTGAACATTGTTTTCCGCTCACCACATTTGATTCGATCGTGAAATCCATAAAGATTGCATAAAGAATTCGTAGAATCTTCCTCAAGAAGGCATCAGATTGAAGATGGACGACTTATTCGCCTGCAGAAGAGCGCTCGAATCGCGCTTGGTTCATCTGGTTTTGCGGTGCTCACTTGACACATAAGGCGAGTTGGCCGGTTCAGTTTCCAGCGTTCTCAGCCGTTCGCGGAGCGCTGAGGACACCGAAGGTTGCCGGTACATCGATATATGTCGAGGGAGGAGCGAAGTTCGTATGATTGAGCACGTTGGTAAAAGTGGACTCGAAGCGCACCCTCACTGCTTCCGTGACGTGGAAGACTTTGGCTAGACCGAGGCTGGCCGCGGCCGTGCCTGGTCCTTGGAGGATGCCGACTCCAGCGTTGCCGAAGCGGCCAGCGCCGACTGGAGTTGGCGAAAACGCCGCCAGATTGAAGTAATGCGCCCGCGACTGACCCTGATAGAGATGGCCGAGATCTGGTCGGGACGCAGGAAAGCACCACGATTGACGATGTTCGTGTTCGACTGGTCGTTGGTTTCCGACTGACCGTCCAACAAAGGGCAGGTGCCGTTGGATAAGAGTGGCACCTGGCAGCCTCCGGGGCTTATGCTTGGCGTTAGCCACGGGCCGGTTTCAACCGTCATCTCCCAGCCACCCAGTACCGCGTTCTTCCAGCCGCCGGTATTCAGGAAAGCGCGGCCCCGGCCGAAAGGTAGTCGGTAGACGCCAGTGAAAAGAAAGCGGCTACGACGAGTTCCTTCGACATTGCCGTAATCATTGCGGATAGGGAAGCGACCGGCGACGGGGACGCCATAGTTGACTTCTCCGGCATAGGCCGTGGGCGTATCGGCTTGATTGTCGGCAAGGTTCACCACATAAGGGCACGACGGATGCGAAAGGTTTCCCGAGAGTTGAACATGGATCTCGCCCGTCCGCAGGCGCACACCTGCACTCGATGTCGTTCGGTACTACGCTTATTCCGTGCCGGTTCGGCCTTCACCTTGGTATCTCAACACATCGCTAGCTCGGCGTTCGGTAACACGACGCACAATATCATTTGCCGTCTCCACATCGACGCCTTTGTCTCTGGACACGTACGCCAATTGTGTCGGAGCCGCAAACCGGGTTCCGGAAGCTTCGACGATTTCAGCGATCTTCAATATCACGTCCTGGCGAATTGCGGTGAATTGTGCCCAATCGCCCGTCTTGCCATAGGCGAACAGCTCCAACTGGAACGCAGCACCGACAAAACTCGTTATCCGAACTCTGCAGGTCCCTGGTTCGATTGAAGGATGTTGGTCCAGCATGTTCTGTACGCGATCCAGCACGAACCGCAATTGTTCGGTTTGGGTTTCAATTCGCAACGAGAAAGTTTGGTTGATGAGCAGTTTGCTGCGGCGCGCCATGTTTTCGAATTGCATTTGTGCAAGCGATCCGTTAGGAACTACCGACAGATTCTGGTCGAGCGTGCGCAGCTTCAGAGAACGGAGTCCGATATCTTCCACCGTACCAAGTTGGTCGCCGATTTTGCAGAAGTCACCGACCCGTACAGCTTTGTCCATCAGCAACGAGACGCCTCCGACGAGGTTCTCAAGTGATTTTTGTGCGGCCAGCGCTATCGCCAGTCCTCCGATGCCGAGACCAGCAAGCGTCGTCTTTACGTTGAACCCAAATATGGACAGCGCGGCGACTAATACGATTATCAGCAGCACGATGCGGGTAAGTCGCTGCATCAAGACGAGGATCGACTCCCCGCCCTTGTGTTGCGTTCGCGACCGATTCACGGCGTGTTCGAAGCCTCGGTCCGTAATCGTGCTTACGAGCCACACGAAACATCCCATTAGGAGCGCCGCCAGCAAACGAAAGTAGTAGACGCGATACAAAAGCGGCGGCTCGAGCAGGTAGACGAAAACGCTGTGCAGTAAGATCGCGATGATGCACCTGAGCGGCATCCCTAGTGGTGTATCCCATACCGTTCGAAAAGGACGTTCTCGGAACTTGTACCAGATTCGTCGGGGCGCGCTGAGCAGAAAACTCAGCAGCCAAGCCAGTAACCACGAGATCGGGATCGAGAGCAGCCACCCCAGCCATTGCGCTAGAGACATCCGCAGCAGCCGCCGAACAGTCAGCGCGGCAGGCATGAGTTGATCGACTATCGTCGGTGCTGCGCTCTCCATTTGGGCGTAGACCTCTGGGATACTCGCGACCGTCTCTTTCGAAACCAGCCAAATTTTCCCTGACTCCGGATCATCCACCCGCACCAGGATGACATCCACGGTCGTGCTGCCCACGGCCAACACGCCAGCCCGTACTTGGCCGGGCGGACGTCCAGGATCAACCGTGCCCTCAGGATCCTGGCTCAGCAAGTCGATGCTGCCCTTGAAGTTCCGGTGCAACGCCTGGAGTTCCTCGGCCCGCTGTGCCAAGTTCGTGTTAAGTCCCGGCGTCGGTTGCAAGTAACGAGCAGCGGTCTCATAGTCTGCTCGTCCAGCACTTTTCAGCAAGCCCATCACCGCACCACGCGGAGTTTCACGTCCGAGCGGATCGATTTGTGCTGTAGGACCAACTTTGGTCGGCGCAGGGGCTGCAGAATTTGTGGGAAGCTGGGCCGACGAATGCGCAGCTATGACGAGGAGTAAGAAGGTGGCAAGGGCGATGTCGAGAGTGTAAGTCCAGTTAAACAACTCGCTTATTCGCTGTCGCCTTTTTCTTAGCAAAGGCATCTGTTTTGCCTGTCCGCCCCGAAAACTATTCTCCGTCAATCCGAAGATGACGCCCGAGGCGCGCTTGCCGCTATCCTCAGCAGTTGAGCGCTTGGCAGAACGAAAAGCGGCGGGCTCGTTTCACCATCGTCAGTCTGGTACTACTTCTGGCCTCATTGGTGTTGGGCGACTGGAACTCCGCAGGACATAACCTTATGCTTTACCCTCCAGAGGCAGACCCAAATTAGGTCATGCGACCCGCTTATCCGCTGCCGGTTCTTTTTTGGCAAATGCGCCAGCCCTGCCGGCATCGAGTAACTGAGCTCCGTCGATCCGGCCGAAGAGCTCGATCAGTTTGGCGACGACACCGGTCCAGCCGGTCTGATGGCTCGCTCCCAGGCCCGCGCCGTTATCGCCATGGAAGTACTCGTAGAACAGGATGTAATCCTTCCAATGAGGATCGGTCTGGAATTTCTCCGAGCCTCCATAGACCGGCCGCCGACCGGATTTATCCCGCAAGAATATCCCTTCCAGGCGATTGGCTATTTCGTGGGCGACCTCGAACAGGTTCATCAATTTGCCAGAGCCGGTGGGACACTCGATTTTGAAGTTGTCACCGTAGTAGAGATAGAACGACAACAAGGAGCGGATCAGCAGCGCGTTCACTGGCATCCATATCGGCCCACGCCAGTTAGAGTTGCCTCCAAACATGCCGGTGTCAGATTCAGCCGGAAGATAATTCACCCGGTATTCCTGACCCTCCACCTGGACGACAAACGGATGCTCGGCATGATAGCGCGATAGCGCTCGTATCCCGTAAGGAGTTAGGAATTCGTTCTCGTCAAGCATGCGCGTCAGAATCCGGCGTAACCTGTTCTCATTCACCAGCGCAGCGATGCCGCGCTCGCCATACCCGTAGTGGCCGGGGCCGGTTGCATGGATGCTCTCCCTCAGTTCGGGCATACGTTGGAGGCGCTCCCGTAGGACTTCCAATACTCGGGGAACCCGTTCGCGCTGCCACGGCTCGATCACAGTGGTTGCACATAAGGGCAATAGCCCCACCATGGAGCGGACCTTCAGTCGCTTGGCGCTACCGTCGGGGAGGCGCAGGACATCATAGTAGAACCCATCCTCCTCGTCCCACATCCCCTCGGGACCTGTCCGATTCATGGCGCGCGCGATCCAAATGAAATGCTCAGCAAACTTCAGAGCCATGTCTTCGTACGTAGGGTCATCGGCCGCCAACTCTATGGCGATCTCGAACATGTTCTGGGAGAACATGGAGACCCACGCCGTACCGTCAGCCTGCTCGAGACTGCCACCGGTCGGCAGCGGCGCGCTACGGTCGAAGACGCCGATGTTGTCCAGCCCGAGGAAACCGCCCTCAAAGAGGTTCTTGCCAAATCGGTCTTTGCGGTTTACCCACCAACTGAAATTCAGCATCAGTTTGGCAAACGATCGCCGGAGGAAATCGAGGTTGCCTTGCCCTTTTAGAGCCTGCTCCGTCCGATACAAGAAAATGGTGGCAAAGGCGTGTACCGGTGGATTGACGTCGCTGAAGTTCCACTCGTAGGCCGGAATTTGACCCGTCGGATGCAAGAAAAACGTCTGCAGCATCAGGTCGAGCTGTTCTTTGGCGAAGTCCGTGTCGACCGTGGAGAGCGCGATCGTGTGAAACGCCAAATCCCACGCCGCGTACCACGGATACTCCCATTTGTCGGGCATCGAGATGATGTTCTGGTTCACCATGTGGAACCATTCGCCGTTCCGCACGAAACGTCCGGTGGGTTTCGTCGGATCGACACCATGTTCTTTCAGCCACAGGTCCAGGTCGAAAAAGAAAAACTGCTTGCTCCAGAGCATTCCGGCCAGGGCCTGGCGCATGACGAGCGCCTCATCTTCGCTGACACGTTCCGGTGTGATGTCTCGATAAAACTCGTTCGCCTCCTCTTGACGAAGCTGCATGATTTGACCAAAGCTCTTGAACGGATCACCCATGGCACCAGGCGTCAACTCATTTAGCCGCAGTCGAATCGTAGCGACGTTGCCTGCGCCCACGCTGATTCGGTAATGAGCGGCAGCTTTTGTTCCAGCATGCTGTGGGTTGACAGCATCTTGCTTCCCGTTTACCACGTAGTTGTTGATTCCGTCCTTGACGTAGGGACTGGCGTTGGGCGTGCCGAAGATCAGCTCGTTGTTCGTCTCATTCTCGGCGAAAAGCAGCGGAGCATCTTTCTCGCAGTACAGATAGCGCTTACCTAGTTGGTTGTGAGCCACTGCGACAACGGAAGATCCTTTCTCCCCCGTGACCTGCTTTAAGGACGGCCTTGGTGTGTCAGGCCACCACGTCCAGGTGTTGCGGAACCAGAGAGTCGGCAAAACGTCTAACGGGGCGGGTTCCGGCCCCCGATTGAACACGCTGATCTGGATCAGGATATCTTCGGCCGTGTACTTGGCATATTCCACGAAGACGTCGAAATAGCGATCGGCGTCAAAGACGCCGGTGTCCAGAAGCTCGTATTCCATTTCGCTACGGTTACGCCCTTTGTTCGTTGCGACCAAGTCACCGTAGGGGAAGGCCGCCTGCGGATATTTGTACAGGTACTTCATGTAGGAGTGCGTTGGTGTGCTATCCAGATAGAAGTAATACTCTTTGACGTCTTCACCGTGGTTGCTCTCGCTGTTCGTCAATCCGAACAGGCGCTCTTTGAGTATCGGATCCTTACCATTCCACAGCGCGACACTGAAACATAGCAACTGCTTGTCATCGCTGACGCCGGCAAGACCGTCTTCACCCCAGTGATAGGCGCGGGATCGGGAATGGTCATGGCTGAAGTAATCCCAGGCATTTCCATCCTGGCTGTAGTCCTCACGGACCGTGCCCCACTGTCTCTCGCTGAGGTATGGACCCCACTTTCTCCAGGGGATTTTGGCGGTACGGGTTTCTTGCAATCTGATGACTTCTGGATTCTTGCTCATATGTCACCTCAGTCTTTGTCTGCGACGTCGGTGGCCGCACGGCGTCGGCATCTGCGGGTGAATAATTAAAAGGTCATGCAGCGTCTATTCACGGGACAAGACCTTTCCGACAAGGATGGCGTACTCCGGAGATTGCGGACTTCAATCAAATCCGCATCTACCTTGATGCGAAGAACGTAGCGACTCAGGAGGATTCGCACAACTGGCAGAAATAACAGTTCAACCCCGCAGTGACGCGATTTATCTGCGCTGCGAGGAGAGCGGCTCCGGCCTCGCGGCCACCGATGTGGTTGTTGATGTCGTACTTGACTAGTTGGGCGTTGCACTTGGCGCCAAGCACTTCCATCATCCGGTGCTTCATCCTGAAGGAAGCCAAAGCGGAGTATACGAGGTTGCGGTGGCCCAGTCGTCTGGGAGAAACCCTGCGCGACCTCAAGCGAGCCCTTGTTCTGTCCCGGCGAGTTGCCGTTCATCAACCTCTGGCACGACGTCTTCAGCGGTGTTGGGGGTTGGAGCAGCCAGCGTTTGACGGAAAGAATTGACAGGTGTCAACTGAACCTCAGAGCGCGAAAATGACTTGGGAGCTCCAGGTGTCGCGCCTGCTGGTGTGTGTTCCTTCCCCCGAAGAATCCCGCCGCAGAAAGATAAAAGATGGAGGTCCGAATGGAACCGAGACGCGTCATTTACTACCTCGCGATTCTCTTCCTGAGCCTGATCACGCTCGATGGCTGTCAAGACCTGGCTCCGCACGACACGTCGAGCTTAATCGATCCCAAGTTTCAGCGCTCAGAAGTCGTCGGCATTGTGGCGGGATTTGGAACGACTTTTGCCGCTGTGCCGGACTTGGTCGCGATGCTCAAGCGACGCTCAAGCGCGGGCATGAATCCAAGGATGGCGGCAATTATGGGTGTCTTTCAGATCCTCTGGGTCTACTACGGCTTGCTGATTCTTTCGCGACCGGTGATCATATGGAACGTGGTCGCGGTGTTGATCAATTTCCTAAGTGTCGGCGCGTACTTTCATTTTGTGCGCAAAGAAAAAGCCGAACCAAAGAGTTCGCTCTTAGACAAAAAGTAGGGCCCAAGCCGGTGTCCGCACCTCAAGATGCAACCTACTCATGCTTTTCTTGAGCCGCGATCCTCTCGTCGCGGCCTTGATCTGTATACAATTCTCAGCGACCCGATTTATGTTTCTTTCAGGAGGAGAGAAAACTCATGTCCAGGCGGTCGTCGCTGCCATCGCTGGTCTTACCGTCATTGGTCCTGCCGTTGCTGATGTTGTTTTTTTCCCTCTTCGCTGCCGCTCAAGCCAGACCAGTCGATGCTGAAGGCCATCAATGGTGGCAGCACGCCGTGTTTTACGAAATTTATCCGCGCAGCTTTGCTGACAGCAACAACGACGGCGTCGGCGACCTCAACGGTATCAGCTCCAAAATGAGTTACCTCCATGAACTCGGCGTCGACGCCGTCTGGATCACTCCTTGCTATCCCTCGCCACAGGTCGATTTCGGCTACGATATTTCCGACTACCGGAATATCGACCCCATGTATGGAACCCTCGGCGACTTCGATCACATGGTTGCCGAAGGCAGGAAGCATCAGGTGCGCATCATTATGGATTTCGTGCCCAACCACACCTCCGACCAGCATCCGTGGTTCCTGGATTCGAAATCTTCCCGCACCGCCCCGCACCGCGACTGGTACATCTGGCACGACGGCAAAGCACCCGGCCAGCCTCCCAACAACTGGATCTCAATCTTCGGCGGCCCGGCGTGGACGCTCGACCCCAGCACCAACCAGTTCTACTATCACTTCTTCTATATGCAACAACCGGACCTGAACTGGCGCAATCCCGCGGTCGAAAGGGTAATGCTCGATACGACACGCTGGTGGTACAAGCGCGGCGTCTCCGGATTCCGCCTCGACGCGGTTGACATCTTGTTTGAAGACCCTGCTCTGCAAGATAACCCCGTTCTTCCTGGTGTCAACAAACAGGGAGACCCCAACACGGACGAGAAAAACAACAGAAACCTTCCCGAGGTTCACGAGGAATTGCAGAAGCTGCGCAAGGTGGCCGACGAGTCTGACGCCGTGCTCATCGGCGAAACCTGGACGTCAACCGCCGCGGAGCTCGACCGGTACTACGGCCAGGGCGGCAATGAACTCCAGATGCCTATGGACTTCATGTTCACTACCGTCAACAAACTTTCTCCACCGGAATTCCGGCGCCAGATCGCGGCTGTCGACGGCGCCCACGGCTGGCCCGTGTTCGTGATCAGCAATCATGATATCGTCCGGTCTTACAATCGCTATGGAGACGGCAAGAACAACGACGCTATCGCCAAGCTGATGGGCGCCTTTTACCTGACTCTGCGCGGCACGCCCATCATGTATTACGGCGAAGAAATCGGCATGGAGAACAACGACCCCACACGCAAGGAAGACGCGAAAGATCCGATCGGCCGCACCGGATGGCCGCAAGAGAAGGGCCGCGACGGCGAACGCACGCCCATGCAGTGGAACACGGAGACCAATGCCGGATTCAGCAAGAAGACTCCCTGGCTTCCCGTGCCCGCCAGCTACCAGACTCACAACGTAGCGACGGAGTCGAAAGATCCCAACTCCGTTCTGAACCTGTACAAGAAAGTTCTCGCGTTGCGCCACTCGAATCAGGTCTTACTCGACGGCAGTTACACCGCGCTCAACGCAGACGACCCGAACGTGATGTCCTACTTGCGCAGCTACAAGGGAAAAGCCGTGCTGGTAGCGGTGAACATGTCGGCCACGCCGCAAAAAACAACCTTTGATTTTTCCAAGCAGGGATTCGGACGCGCTCCGCTGAAGACTCTGATCTCGTCCGAAGCATCGGCGAATGGCAGCGAGGTTACCCTCGAACCCTTCGGACTGCTGATTGCTGAGGTGAATCAATAAGGGGTATGGCGTAAGCGCAGCGGACGAGCGGCGGAGGTAGAAAAGCGGCTGCAAGTGGAGCTTCGCACCAAGCGGACAATTGCAAAATCGTTATAAAACGCGGACGACAGAAAGAGACAACGATATGCACACGGCAGTGGCGATGTTAGCGAGAATCACGTACCTGCTCCTAGTAGGAGCAGGTGTTCTTATGACGACGTCGGCCCAAGCGCAACCGAAGAATCAGAGCGAGGCGGGAGTGGAAAGAACGAAATTTGGAACCCTCACCGACGGTACTGTCGTTGACGTACTCACGCTGAAGAATTCCACTGGCTCGGTCGCGAAGATCATCACTTACGGAGCCACTCTTACCGAGCTATGGGTTCCGGACCGCGCCGGAAAAATGGGGGACGTTGTCCTGGGATTCGACCAGCTTCAAGGCTACGTAGAAGTTCATACCTGGTTTGGAGCTACCGTCGGGAGAGTCGCCAACCGCATTGCCAAAGGTAAGTTCACGCTGGACGGAAAACAATACTCGCTGGAGATTAACAACCCTCCGAATAGCCTGCACAGCGGAGAAAATAGCCTGCACCGCGTCGTCTGGAAAGCCGAGCCTGTGCCGACGCCTCACGCCGCATCGGTTCGCTTCAGCTACTTGAGCCCCGACGGCGATGAAGGTTTTCCTGGAAACCTGAGGATCACGGTAACTTACACTCTCACCGACGCCAACGAACTGAAGCTGGAATACACCGCCAAGACGGATAAGCCCACGCCGGTGAATCTCACGAACCACAGTTATTTCAACCTGGGCGGTGCGCCGGACGTGCTAGCGGAGCTTCTCTATCTGAACGCCGCTACCTACACCCCGTTCGACGCGACTTCAATTCCGACCGGAGAAATTCTGCCCGTGAAAGGAACGCCGCTGGACTTTACCAATCCAACCGCGATCGGCGCCCACATCGCCGAAATGAAGGGGGACCCCGGTGGCTACGACAACAACTTCGTGTTAGGTGACCCAGGTAAATTGAAACTCGCCGCGCGCGTATTTGACCCAGGTTCAGGTCGTCAGATGGAAGTCTGGACCACGGAGCCAGGCATCCAGTTTTATACCAGCAATTTTCTCGACGGCAGCATTGTGGGCAAGCGGGGAGTTCACTACGCGAAGCATTCGGCGTTCTGCCTCGAAACACAGTACTATCCGGATTCCGTGAACCATCCTGATTTCCCCTCGGTCATCCTCGAACCCAGTTCCACCTACCGGCAGGAAACCATTTACAAATTCTCCACCAAGTAACGCAAAAACTGATTCATGAGTGATGTAAATGGAGAGCAGGACGTCCCCGCCCGGCAGGAGCAAGGCCTCAGCTTTGGTATTGAGAGAGTTCCCGCACCGCGCGAAACGCCTCGTCGATGGCAACATTCATGTAGGCAACGGCGCCCGCATCGGAGTTCGCAATCGTGATACGCCCGAACGGCTTTCGTCCAACTTCGTTGGGTGCTTCCCCAGGGGCAAAGTCGGGATCGAACAAGGAGTTATATCCATAAGAGTAGCCGTGCGCCCAGCGCCCAACCGTGATGCCCTCGATATCCTTTGCGGGATCAAAGCCTCCCGGGCCGAGCATGCGCGCGAGTTGGTCGCGGATGTTGCGCTCGAAAGTTGTAAATGACGTGTCGTAAAGCTCGACCCGCCCGATGCGATGCTGCTCGCGTTCTGACAAGCCCGGCTGGCACGGTGTGCGCACCATAAACACAACCATCGTTTCTTCCGAACGGCTGGGGAATTTGTATTCTCCAATACTCACGGGAAAGTCGATCGCGGCGTACACGTGATAACTTCCCGGGGCCGCAATCTGATACACACCCAGCTTCTGAAACGACTCCCAATTGCGAATGGCCACGTGGGAGTACACCAACGGCGTTCTCACCCCATACACCAGTGCTTCTTTCTGCTTCGTGGGAAGCTCGGGGCAAAGATACGGAACCATCCCGTTGTAGCAGGCCAGCACGCAGCGGCGACCGCGTACCTTAAAGAGTTGCCGATCGCGGGTATAGGTTACCTCCACCTCGTGCGCCGACTGCGATTCTCCATCGTGCTGCACTAGAACGACAGTACTGTTCAAGCGGATACGCACCGGAGACGAATCGCGGTCGAGGCGGCTGTAGTCGGCCTTGGCCAAGACCACATCTTCCATGGTGTGTCCCGGCATCGCCTCCGGAGTGAGCGACCGCACCAGCAAACGTGCAATGGAAGCATTGCCATCGGGAAAATGAAAGATGTAAGGATCTGGTTTATGCTCGCCGCGATCGCCAGCGTGTCCCAAGGTGGCATCCAGGCCAGGATACCCATAGCCGTAGTCATCACCCTCATCGTAAAGTGCCTGGGCGGAGACGGCGTCGATGCCTACTCCGAATAAATCGTGGCTGCGAGTCTGGAATACCGGGATTACTTCCGGCGTGCACTTGGCAATCTTGGTCAGAAAATCGGCATAGCTGGTTTTTGCCAGGATCTTCCGCTTCTGTTCGGCGGTGCGGGCTGGCAAGTAGTCCACGTTTTCTGTATAGAGGCGTACGATGTCCCGGCGTGCCGTGTCGGAAAGCGGCGCCTTGGCGAAGAATTCCCGGTGCGGAATCGTACCGAAGCCTGCCACTAAACGATCTTCTCCGAAAGTTTCCCGGTCGAAAAACATGCCGCTTCCCATCTTCAGCGAGGAATAGAGACTCTGGTCGTAGTAGTGGTAGAACTTTTGTACGTCGACGCCCAGGTCCGCCAGCAAACCCTTGGACTCGGCGCTGTAGAGCGATGGGCTCTCAATCGACTGGGCGCCGTACCCGAGCAGCAGCCGGCTTCCTGTGTGGAACTCTTTACGCGCCGCGTGCCCGCCGAAATCGTCGTGCGCTTCGAGAATCAGGATGCGCGCACTGGCCCCGGCCTGCTTGCGGAAAAAATGAGCCGCTGCCAGTCCGCTGATGCCCGCACCCACCACGATGAGATCGTAACTCGCATCCGTTTGGGTCGCCCGGCCGGCGGTTTGCCAAAAGGTTCCGTCGCGCAAGCCGTGCGCGGCTTCATACGACCCCGTGTTATCGCCGCGCACCCCGCTCGCCGCCGCAGGACTATAACCGACGCCATCCTGCGTCGCGCCGGAATCCGAGCCTCCGTGCCGCACACATCCAGTCAGCGCGGAACCGAGCGCCAGGCTACCGATCCCCATAGCGACCCCGTTCAGAAAATCGCGCCGGGTAATGGCACGATCCATGCCCAGATCGTGATCGCGTGCTTCCTTCATAAGGCTTTATTCCTTCCGGCCCAAGGTTCGGTGGACACCGTGCCGTTTTCGCAGCGCTCTTATCGCCTCAATGCCTTCATCGACCTTTGCTTTATCGACCTTTGTTGGATGCATCGATGCTGGCGCTGGTCACCTGTTTCGGTTTCTCCTCAAGTTCCCTTACTACCCTGAAACTGGCGCCGTCGCGGACAGATTCAGAATTCGATCGCTCACCATCGGAGCCTTCGGGGGCGGCAAGGCGAAACTCGGGCAGGGCTCCCGGCAGGTCGAAGAAGTCCCAAGCATTGAGCACGGCCCAGCTGGGATCATGGAAATCCGCACGGCTATCGTGTCGGTCCCAAGCTGGCATGGTACCCCCCGCAATACATGCGTACTCCAACTCCGATTCTGTCGGAAGGCGATATTTCTTTCCCGTCGCTTGCGACAACCACTGCGTGTAGGCTTCGGCGATCTGCGACCTCGGAGCACCTGCTTCAACTTTGCGCTGGGCAGAAAACAATTCGAGGTCGTGGCTGCTGACCGTGGCCTGCGCCATCCAAAACGGGTTCATGCTAACGGAGTGCACGGGCCCCGCGTCTCCTAAGCGGCAAGCGCCCAGCTCCGGGCTCCCCGCCGCGAGAGCTCCGCCCGGCACTGCGATCATGTGGAACTTCACAGTCGATCTAGGCACAGCTTCCGTATAGTCCTGAAAGCTCGAAGCGGCGAGTGGGAACCGCGAATTCTCCACCGCAGCCACAGCCCGAGGCTCCATCTTCTTCTCCATAAGATGTCCAGAGAACAGGTGGCAGTTAACGCAGTGCAATTTTTCCCGATGGCGCTGGTAGTAGAGGTGCCCTTCCATCCTGCGCGCGACGATTCGCATCTCAAAGACCTGCTGGGGGTCGGTTTCCTGATCGCCGGAAGGCAGAGTACCCTCCACTTCGGAAAGCCCTTCGGAGAACAGGTTACTGTGACAATGGGCGCAGGACGCGTCGAACGTAAAGGTCACGGCGCGGTCGAGCTTGCGCTTCTGCGCCCAGTCGATCTTGGAGACATCGCGAAACAGCTGAGCATAGGCGTCGTGCGCGCCCAGCCGCGCTTTTTCCACGAGATACTCTATCCCGCCCGGAGGCAGGTGACAGTCGGTGCAGTGGACCACCACGCCGTGCCGGTTGGAGTGGTGCGCAGACTGCATCCAGGATTCGGTAGCGTGCGGGTGTGAGTGACAAGCATCATTGCAGAATGCGTCCGTCGAGGTGTAGTTCACGGTCTGACGCCCGGCGAAAGCTGCCAAGAGTCCGAGAAGCAAGCCGCACCCCAACAGCCAGCCGATTCGTCTTCCTGTCGCTGGTTTCTCACCCATGGGCCATCAGTTCCTTCCGCGGCGTCCACCCGCATGCAAAAGTTCGTAGTTAACCGCCGCTCCGGTTGCCTGAAACGTTGCAGAATTATAGCAAGGTTGTCGGGGAGTGCAACAAGGATCGGCGCTGATCCATTTCCTGTGCATAGTTTTGTGTTTACAATACCTTGCCATGGACTATCTTCTGAAAACGGAACCGACGGTATATTCCTTCGCGGATCTCGAACGCGAGAAGACGACGATTTGGGACGGCGTGACAAATCCCGCGGCGGTCAAGCACCTGCGCGAAATGAAGCCAGCAGAGCGGCTGGTGATCTACCATACCGGTGAGGAAAAAAGCGCAGTGGGAACGGCGTCGGTGGTGTCGGTCGATGCCACCGATCCCAAAACTCCGCGAGTAAAGATCAAGCTGGGAAAGCCGATCGCGAAGCCGAAGACGCTGGCGGAAATCAAGGCGCGGCCAGCCTTCGCGGAGTCTCCGCTGGTAAGACAGGGAAGGCTAAGCGTGGTGCCGCTGACGCCGGCGCAGTACGGATGGCTGACAGGAGAATAAGTCCATTTTTCGTGTGCGCATCTCCGTGGCGCTGTTCCGCGGGATTTTTCTGCATATTGAAATCGCCGATCAAGCCAAAGAAAAGGGCGTCGATCATATAGGCAAATATCGGCCTATGTCCGCACCACCCGCTCCGTGCAACCGGACTCTGAGCAGGCGTAGGTTATGTGATTGTGCTGGCGGTCAAGGCTGATGATGAACATGGGGCGTCCATGGCGCTCGCAGATTGGCTGGTTGGGGGTGAGAACAGGCGCGTCTCCGCGCTTGGGTGTGGCGTAGCCGATTCGCTCGCCGAAGCAGCGGTGGCAGAACTTGTCGGTGCAGCGAAAATATTCGATGGAATAGTCGGCGTTGTACGGAGCTATTCCGGGCTCCATGGTTCGGTAGTGCTGGTCGCAAAGGGGCAGAAGGTCCGTCCGCATGCGCAGTGAGTTTAGCACCTGTGGCGCGTCATTGAGCTAATTCGCTTGGCACCGCACACGATCTGGTACCGGATTCGAGTGCTACACGCCGGGCACGTCCGCGACGGTTATCCCCGGCACACCCGCGATTCCGGGAACGCCGTACTCGTGTCCGTAGCGAGTCACAGACTCCTTGCCTGCATGCCTAGCGATTTACCCGATGTAGCGCATGGCATCGACGATGCCCAGGTTCGAGGCGCGGTACGAGGGAACGAGACCGCTGACCAGTCCGACGAGAGCTGCGACCGCCATGACGATCAGCGCGGTGGCTAGAGTCATGTGCATCGAGACTGGCATCCCGATTCCGGGGCGCGACATCGCTTTGATGACCACGGTGCCGAGCGTGACGCCGGCCGACCCTCCGATCACAGCAATGGCGATCGACTCGCTTAAGAGCAATTTGAGAATGCTTTCGCGAGTGAAACCAAGCGTGCGCAGGACGGCAACCTCGCGGGTGCGTTCGCGGATCGACATGGCCATGGTGTTCGCACACACAAGAAGAGTGGTGAACAGTACGGCTCCGCAAATGCTAAGGATGAATACTTTGACGCTGCCCAGAGTGTTGATGAAATCGAGTTTGAAGGCCTGTTCGCTCTCGCTCTTGGTGGGAACCGGAGTGCTGTGAAACATATCATCGATGGCTCGAGCCGCCACGGGCATGTGTTCCGGCGTGTCGACGCGAACGAAGTAAAAGCCGGCGGTATCGTTAAACCAGTCGACGGATTCTTCCAGATACTTGGTGTGCAAGTAAAGCGCACTATTGGGCGGATCGATGGTGTAGATGCCGCGCACAGTCAGGTCGAGATTCGTGGGGAAAATGGTGCCTTGCAGAATGATGTGGTCGCCGATTTTCCAGTGGTGTTTCTCGGCCAGGTCAACGTCGACGACGCAGCCCGCGCGGTCGCGCTTCCAGTCGGCAAGCTGGTCGGCCGGCATCGCTTTGTCGGCGGCGACGTCGAAGTATTCGTCAGGATCGGTGGCGAACTGGGCGAAAAAATTTTCCGGCTTGTCGTCTTTATACCTGCCGCCGAACCAAGTCATTGGTACCACGTGCACAACGCCAGGCACAGCACGAATCTTGTCGCGATAGTAAATAGGAAGGAAGTTGGCCAGCGACACCTTGTGGCGCGTCATGATGCGAAGCGCGGAATCAGGCGCTCCCTTGTCGATATAAAAACTGCGCCAGACGCAGAGCATGATGCAAAGCAGAAGCAGGGAAAAAGCAATGCTGGCGACCGTCAGCAGACTACGCCGCTTGTTGCGAAACGCGGACTTGGCGACAAAGCTGGTGAGGGTCATAGGGATACCAAGATTTTACACCGCGCAAGGTTTGCGGTGGAGCGCCGCGCGCCCCGCCCATCCCTGTTCCTCATCAGGCCACGAAAAAACTCGGCCGGCGTTGCGCTTGATTTTGGATGGCGCAGCGGTTCACCGCTGCGATAACCCGCCTGTTCTCCAAGTCGGATTTAGCCGCTGGGTTAAGACTGTGGCGGCTCAAGAGAAAATTTTCCGCAGTTCCCGCCGCAATATCTTGCCCGAGGGTGTCCGCGGCACCACTCCCACAAAGTGAATCTCGCGAGGCTGCTTGTGGTGGGCAAGCCGCTCGGCAACGAAGTCGCGCAGCTCTTTCTCAAGCGCCTCAGAGGCCGTAAAGCCGTCGCGCAAGACAATAAAGGCGCAAGGGATTTCTCCAGCGTCCAGGTCGGGTTTGGCGACGACGCCGCAGTCGCGGACGGCGGGATGCTCGAGCAGCAGCGCCTCAACCTCAGCCGGGGCAACCGGGAATCCTTTGTACTTGATCATCTCTTTGCTGCGGTCGAGGACGTAGTAGAAGCCATCGGCGTCCGCGCGCACGATGTCGCCGGAGAAGTACCAGCCATCGCGAAGAACGGAGGCGGTGGCTTGCGGCTCTTTCCAGTATCCCAGCATGATCTGCGGTCCGCGCATGACGAGTTCACCAGGTTCTCCGGTGGCGATCTCCTGCCCGTTAACGTCCACGACGCGGCATTCGGTGAGCGCCAGCGGCTGTCCGATGGAGGCGGGCCGGTTCATCTCAGGTGGAGCGATGTAGCCGACGTGGGTGACCGGGGAAGCTTCCGTCATTCCGTATCCCTGGACGACGCTAATGCCTGTGAGACCGGTCATTCGACGGGCAAGCTCGGGAGCAAGTGGCGCCGCTCCGCACTTGATCCATCGGACTTTGTGGTTCTTGGGGAAGATGCCAGCTTCGGCGGCCTGGCACAAGGCATTGATAGCGGGCGGGACGACAGGCATCATGGTGACGCTCTCCTCAACCAGAAGAGCGCATAGTTTCTGCACGTCGAAGCGCAGCATCAGCACAAGCGTCAAGCCGAGGGTCAGGGAAAGAGTCAGCGCCACGGTGAGTCCGTAGATGTGGTAAAGGGGCAGAAAGCAGAGCATAACGTCATCAGGTGTAAGCATCGCGGCATTCGGGCCCAGGATCTGATAGACATTCGCGACCAAGTTGTAATGCGAGAGCATGACGCCCTTGGGCAGTCCGGTAGTGCCGCTGGAATAGGGAAGGGCTGCGATCGTTTCTTGCGGGATCTTAGAGGTCGGGAAATTTACGGACTTGGAACGTAGCAGACTCGCGAAGTCTTCGCGGCCCGGGCCCGCGCTCCGGGCAGTGAAGCTGCGCGTGATGAACATGCGGCGCAGCGCAGGAAGTCCCGCAAGGCTCACGTTTTCCAGAAGTGGAGCGTCGGTAATAAGAAAAACCGCGCCGGAGTTTTCCAGTTGATAGCGGATCTCGCGCTCGCGGTAAGAAGGATTGAGCAGGGTGGGGATGCCTCCTGCGAGCGTGGCGGCGTGATACGTGATGGCGAACTCCCACGAGTTAGGCAGAAAGATAGCAACCACTTCTCCAGGAACAAGACTAGCGGAGATGAGGCCGCGAGCAAGCGATTCGACGAGGCTGCCATATTCGGCGAAAGTGAAACGTCGATCGCAGGAAGTGTCAACCAGTGCCGTTTTGCTGCCCTTCTGGCGGCAGGTATAGAGCACGATATCGTGGACTAAGCGTCCCGCGGGGTTGGCGTAGAGTTGGGTCCGGAGCATCGGGGGTGATTGTAACGGGAGAGTGCAGAACTTAAAAGTCAGATGGCAAATGTTAAACCGACGGCGCGGAACGCGGGCAGCTTACCTACTTAGTTTGCGCAGGAACTCCTGCTCGTCCATGCGATACTTAAAAGCCTTCTGGCCGTTGATGAGGACTACTGGAACCTCATCGTTATAGAGGCGTCGGATTTCGGCGTCGGAGTCCACGTCGATTTCACGCCAGCTAAAGCCGCCCCGCTTGTGCAGCTTGACGATGCTCTCCTTAACGATTTCGCAGAGATGACACCCCTTGCGAGAATAAATGATGACTTCACGAGGCGTCGTCATTCGAAGGAGTGTAGCAGTTTCGGTGCAGGGTTTCCAATACACGGACGGCCGTTCGATAGGCTTCGGACAGTGGGGTCCCAATGAAAATAAGAGCGTAGAATCTTCCGATGATGGCGCACGCGATGACGACAAATGGACGAGCACTTTCTGGAAAGACGATCCTTGTGACGGGAGCGGCGAAACGCCTGGGTCGCGCGATTGCATTGACCGCGGCCGAAAACAACGCTGACGTCGCGATAACGTATCACGAATCGGCGAGCGAGGCCCGGGCACTGGTAGAAGAACTGGCCCTGCATGGCGCGGAAGCGCTGGCGGTGCGCTGCGATGTTACCGATGAGAAGAGCGTCCGCGAGATGGTGAAGGAAGTAGCCGCAGAACTTGGGGGGATCGACGTGCTGGTGAATAACGCCGCGAATTACGAAACCGTCGAGTTCGAGAAGATCACGGTCGCACAGTGGGATGCGATTTTTGCTACGAACACGCGCGGACCGTTTCTGGTCTCGCGCGAGGCTCTGCCGCACTTAAGAAAAAGAAAGGGACGCATCATTAATATGGGGTCGCTGGGCGGACTGCGTCCCTGGGCCACGCATGCGCACTATTGCTCGTCGAAGGCGGCGGTGCACATGCTGACCAAAGTGATGGCGAAGGCTCTGGCGCCAGAGATTTCGGTGAATGCCGTGGCCCCGGGCATGATTGATTTGGGCGAGAAAGCGGCGGTCTCGTTCATGAAGAAGGCGTCAAAACAGACGCCCATGCAGCGGAATGGGACGGCAGGGGACATCGCCGCAGCCGTGATGTTCTTCGCGACCGCTCCGCAGTTTATTACCGGCCAGGTTCTGGCGGTGGATGGCGGTCTGGGACTGTAGCAGGGCGCGGAACACACGCTTGTGTTCGATTTGGGTGACGCAGCGCTTCACTCTAGTAAAGCGGATTTGTTTCCGGGCTTGGGTTCCCCTACCGTTCGTTTTCGCGTATCCTGTTTCGACCGTAAACATATTTATGACTCGATCCATTCGGGGCGTCGCCTCTCTTTTTCTTTCAGTCTTCAGCTTGTTCCTCACGTCGTTCCTAGCAAGCTCGCTGGCGTTCGCGCAGGATCGCCCCGAGGAAGGCGGTCATGAACTCGAAGTGTGGACCGGCGGCGGGCATTCGGTACCAGGCGGAACCAGCGACACGAAGGTCTGGAACGCCGGAGTCCGCTATGGCTGGATCCTGACGCAACCCCACTTGCCTGGGTTTCTCAGCGGACGCTTCGAGTTGGCGGTGGACGCGGTGCCGGTGTTTGTTGTTTTCCAGCGAGCCAACACCGCCTACGGAGCGGGAGTGAATCCGGTGGGGTTTAAATGGATTTTCGCCACCCGGGGACATGTGGCTCCATTCCTCGAGTTAAATGGCGGAACGCTGTTCACCACCCATGAAGTGCCCAAGGGAACTTCAAACATAAATTTCACGCCCGGCGCAGCCTTCGGAATCTATTTCTTTGGCGAGCATACGTGGTCGGTGGATGTCCGCTACTTGCATATTTCGAATGCCGGCCTGACCGTGCCAAATCCGGGAGTGAACACCGTGCAAGTGCGGTTAGCATTTGGGAAGTTCTTCCGAAAGAAGTAGCCATCGCCCTCTGGAAACGGGCTCAGCCCCTGGACCCGGCGAAGACCCGTCCCCAACCAGAATATTAAGCTCAGCGTCGACCTGATAATGCGCCAGCGCTCTGCTGCGGTTCAGCCCGCCGTCCGCAACACGGCCCCGGAGGAATCGGCGCACCGTGCGGGCAGGTGAGCGGGTGGCTAAGGAAGGTGCAAATCTTGTCGGTGGCTTCGGGTGAAAGTATGTGCTCGAACTTGCAGGCCTGCTGCTCGATTTCGGTCTCGCTGTCCATGGCAAGCGAATCGGTAAAGAGGCGCTCGGCCAGGCGATGGCGGCGGATGATGTCGGCCGCGCGCTGGTGTCCACGCGGGGTGAGTTCGACGATCGCAGAGCCGTCGCCGGTCGAAGAACCGGTCGGCTTCAGCGCGTCGTGGCAGGGATTGACGAAGGGCTTGTGATCGTGCGCTTCAGGCGGATGAGGACGCGCTGTTACCAGGCCCATGGCGGCCATTTTCTCCACCGCGATTGACACCGGCAGAGCCCCGTGTACTTCCATCCGGCCAATCTCCGCGATTTGGCCGTTCTCTTCCAGAGCAAATAACTCTTCCAGCACTTCGTCGAACTGCTCCTCGTCGGCCATGGCAAAAACTTCTTGGGCGGCGATTTTGCCGTGATGCAATTCGACGCGCCGGTCGGCCAGTCGCGCCACCACGGGGTCATGCGTCACCATGACGATGGTGCGTCCCTGCTGGTGGAGTTCGCGCAGCAGGCGCAGCACGATTTCTTCGTTCGCGGCGTCCAGGTTGCCGGTGGGCTCGTCGGCAAGCACGATTTTAGGATCGTTGATGAGGGCACGCGCGACGCAGACGCGTTGCTGCTCGCCTCCGGAGAGCTGCGAAGGCAGGTGTCCAGCGCGGTCTTTGAGGCCGACGCGATCGAGGGCATCGAGCGCTTCGGTTTCGTCGGTCATGCTGTGGAAGTACTGGGCCAGCATCACGTTTTCGACCGCGCTAAGATACGGGATCATGTAAAACTGCTGGAAAATGAACCCGATGGTTTCGGCGCGAACATGATTCAGTTCAGAAGAGCTGAGGTTGGCGACGTTTTGTCCATCGAGCCAGATTCCGCCGCTGCTGGGGCGGTCGAGGCATCCGATGAGATTGACCATGGTGCTCTTGCCTGAGCCGGATGGCCCCATCATCGCGACCCATTCACCGGGCGCGATGGAAAGAGAAATATCGTCGAGCGCCTTAATGAGGCTAAGCCCGCCGTTATTTTCTTCCGCTCTGGCCGGATAACTCTTGGTGACGTTCTTGAGTCGAATCATCCTGATCTTTCCTCTTACTGAATCATTGCGTCCTCGAAACACCGAAACAATACCTCAATGATGCAATGACTCAGTCGCCCTTTCCCTACTCTCCCCTCAACATAATAGCCGGTTGGACGCGGCGCAGCAGCCCGATAGGCAGAACCGCCGAAATGAGGGCCACGGCGATGCTGCCGGCGAGCACGTACGGAAAAACACCGAAACGCGGAACGAGGGGCGCGTGGAAGTTCACTCGTCCAATCCAGGCAGCGACGCCGATCCCGATAAAGAAGCCGAGAATCGCGCCCACCATGCCCAGGGCTGCAGCTTCGGCGGCGAAAAATCCATTGATCAGATGTTCGGAGGCGCCCAGCGCCTTCATGATAGCGAAGTCGCGGCGGCGGTCAAGGACCCATCCCATCAGAGTGGCCAGCACGCAGAGAGCCGACGTAAGCACGACCAGCGTGGCGGAGGCGTAAAGCGTAGCGCGAGTTTTGTTCAGCACGTTGGCTTCGCCTTCCATGATCTGGCGGACGGGACGAACGTCCGCGGCGGGCAGAATCTGCGCCAGTTGGCGAATGGACGCCTCAACCTCCGCGGCAGTGCCATTGGCGGCGACTTCGATGGTGGAGGTCGCGACCCCGGTCCAGTGCTGGAATTCCGATTGATCGAGATAAATGCGGCTGTCTTCTCCCGCGCCGGTCTGCAGCATGCCGGCGGGAGCGAGTTCGATCGATTTGCCCTGGAAGGTAAGTTCGAACGGCTGGCGATTGGGCCCGGCCTTGGGGCTAACCACGGTGGCGGCGCGCATGCCGATCAGGACTTCGTTCGGTGCGCTAGGCCAATGGCTCACCTTCCACCAGTGGTTCAACTGGCGGGTGCGGGCGAAGTCGGTGCCGACGACCACTACAGATTGTCCGTCTTTGATCCGGGCGACAGCATACGAAAACGGAACCGCCAGCGTCTTTGCGCCGACAGCGGATTCGACTTTGGCGAGTGCGTCGGTGGGCAGCGATTGGCCCTCTTTTGCGACGATAACTATGTTGGCGCCATAATTTCGGAATTCGGTGCGGAGCTTGGCCTGCACGTCGACGTAGAGGTTCATCATCGCGGTGGCGACCGCGGCGGCCACGATCATGGCAAGCAGAGCCGACGCCGCGCGGCGGCGACGGAGCACTGCGGCGCGCAGCAACATGCGCGCGAACATCGACGTATGCTGTGCCTGAGCGCGGCGATCGGCAACTTGCTTCGGAGCGCGGAGCGCGCCGGGAATGCTGCTCATCGTTATCCCTCACCTCTCAGCGCGAAGACAGGATCGAACTTCACGGCGCGGCGAATAGCGGCTGCGCTTCCAGCAAAGGTCACGAAGACGGCGATGGCGATGATGATCGGGAACAGTACAGGCTCGATGGAAATCTGCGAGTTGAAAATCGACCGGCCGATCTGGTGGGCCAGCAGCGCTCCGGCGGAGAACCCAGCAACGCCGCCAACGAGCGCGAGCAGCAGTGCCTCCGCAAAGAATATGGCAGAGACCGCGAGATTGCCCGCGCCCAGGGCTTTCATCAAACCGACTTCGATGCGTCGTTCATAAATGGCCGTGGCCATCGCTGCCGAAACCGCGAGCGCGGAAGCGAAAAGGGCAGCGAACGTCATCAGCAGCATGAGTCCCTTGATCCGCGAGAGCACCGTGCCCTCATTTTGTGCGACCTGTCGGATCTGCTCCGCGTGCGAATGCGGAATGACCTCCTGCAGCTGATAGGCAATCGACTCCACATAAGGCGAACAATACCAGCGGTCGTACACCTCGGGAGTCATCGTCTTGGGGTCGCGGACGGAAAGCGCATCCGGCGGCTTGGTCATAGCGCTGACGTAAACCCGGCGTACGGCCCCCGTTTTGCCAAGAATCTGCTGCGCGAGTGCGAGCGGCGCGACAATCTGGTCGTCTTCGGCGCCGCCGGTGGAGATAATGCCAGCGATGGTGAGCCGGCGGCCGGCGATTTCGATTGTGTCGCCGGCTTTCTGATTGACCGTTGCCGCCAGGCGTTCCCCCAGCAACACATTCTGCGAATCGTCTGCTGGCCAGCCGCACTTCGCAGACTCCTTGCCATCACCGCACGAAACTTTCCACCATGGATCGGTAATCCGCACGCCGGTAGTGAAGTCGTCCTTCCCGAAGCTGAGTGCTTTATTGAAGTACGTGCCAAGCAACGTGACATCTCTCGCGCCACTGCCGAGTTTCACGGTCACGGGGAGCATGGGAGAGAAGCCGACAATGTTGTGGTGCCAGAACGTACCACGAATCTTCGGGAGGTCTGACTCGTTGAGGAACGCGCCGTCGCTCGGAGGTTTCAGATTGATGCCGCCGACTTCCACGTCGAGCGTGTCTTCCTGCGGAGTAACCACCAGATTAGCGCCGTAGCTGCGCAGTTCGCGGTTGATCTTGTCGCCAATGTCGGTGGCTACGGCGATCATGGCCGTGGCAACCGCTACGCCCAGCGTAATCGCGATGCCCGCGAGCAACTTACGGCGCGCTTGGCGGCGAAACGATTCGTAGACGATGCGAGAAAACATTATTTCTGCTCGAAGTAGCGTCTGCCGGACGCCACGTCCGCCTCGGAAACAATAACCGCGTCGTCGGTGACCAGCGCCTTCAGCGGGATCGGATTGCAGCCACCGGCCATCCCGACCGACTGCGGATTAATGGGAGCGGCGCAGTTTTTGCAGATCACGCCCTGCGCTCCTTTATAGAAGCCGACCGGCCCGCAGATTTCGCACGCGTCGAAGAGCGTCGCGATTTTTCCGTCGGGCTTCTGATAAAGCCAGAAACGCACTTCAACTCCGCCTTCCTGAGCTTCAAAGCGGTGCAGTTCGCCATCGTAAATCTGCGTCAGCGGGATGGAGACTTTGCCGTCGACGAACGTGACTTCGGTGGCCGGCGACAGTGCGCTGGCGCTCTTCTCGTAGATGAAGCTGGCGGTGATCATCACGATGAAGATGAACGAAAAGATGTAAACCGAGGCCATCCAGAAGCGCTCGCGCCGGACGGTCCAAAGTGCTTTGCGGCGGGCGGCGCCGGCAGGCGGCAGCTCGACCGGCTGCCGGCTCCTCATGTCAAACAGCACCATCAGCGCGGCCAGCACGAGGATGGTCACGAAAAAGAAAAAATCGTTGCGCACGATGGGACCAATGATCGCCATCTCCTGGCGAGACGAGGGAAGCACGCCGTTCTCGGAAAGCTCGTGCAGGCCGGAAATCACAAGCTGCCCAGCTACCAGGAAAAGAATTGCGGTGGTCACCTTGAAGAATTTCTGCAGATTGATCTTGACGCTGCCCTTCACGAACATCACGCCGAACAGGACGGCCACGACGATTCCCATCACGGTACCGATGAAGCTCATCAGTTCGCTCGAATTCAGCGTAACGGCGGAGAGGATCAGAACGGTTTCGGCACCCTCGCGCAGCACCATGAGAAAAACAAAAAGGAAGAGGCCAATCCATGCGTCGCCACGGGCGAAGAGGCCGACCTTGCTTTCGATCTCGCCTTTGAGCTTGCGCCCGGTCTTCATCATGAAGACGATCATGGTGACGACGAAAACGGCCGCGACCAGCATGACCCAGCCTTCGAAAACGTCCTCGTTCAACTTGAAACGGGAGAGCAGCACCGCCACGCCGATCGATCCGGCAAAAGCTGCCGCCAACGCGGCATAGACCGACTTGCGCAGATCGTTGCGGCCGATCTTGGCCAGATAGGCCAAAGTAATGCCGACGATGAGCGCCGCTTCGACGCCTTCGCGGAGCGTGATGATGAATGCCTGCAACATTGAAAAGGGCTCGTTTTCTAATTGAAAATGAAATTCAATTTCAATATCAATAGGATACGGTTTCAAGTGGGGAGCGGTCAACGCAGTGAATTACGAATTGCTGTGATTTGCATCACACGGCGAAACGGCGCATTGAACGGGGTTCGGGTAGTCTTTTCCGCCAGAAAAGATCAATTCTCTGAAATGCCTTGTTGCAGACGTTTCTCGGCGATTGGCGCGGCTTTCTCCCCTTCGGCTTCAACGGATAGAGGTTCGCGAGCGAGCTGTATTCACTATCAAGTTCGCCGGTCGTGGCGGGCGTTGGCTTTCGTTGAACCCAACGATTCAGATAGAACACCAGAATCACAACCAGACCGAACTCCAACAGTGATCCGAAGAGACTCTCCAAAGGGAGGGGATGAGCGACGGCTCCTGCAAAGAGGACGGATTCCGTGCTGCCCCGCGGTACCCTGCCAATGTCAGGGATGATTAGATACCAGGTCAGCGCAACAACCAAGCGCCACGCTGCCTCAGTCAGCACTACGGCGAGAGCAATCTGTCCGACGCGCTTGTTGAGGAGTGAAGATCGCAACTCCTCTACGAACGCTTGGGGTGTGTCGTTCACAGGGTCCCTACTCTATTGGCTTCGTCGTGGCGATTTCAAGGACAATCTCGCCTATACCATGCGCAGAAACTTGCGCGCCTGGGCTAGCTCGGGAAAAAGGCCTTCTTCGGCGCGAAACTCCCGCGAATGCACGCAGCGCCGGCTGCCGTTGAGTCTGACCGGATGCTTCAAATGCAACATCTCGTGAAACAGAATGTATTCAACCGCGTAGCGCGGCACGCGCGGGTGGTCGAAGACGCGGCTGATGACAATGGCGTTGTGGGCCGGATCATAGTGGCCAAGACTGCTGCGGGCGTGGTTTTGGCTCCAGGTAAGTTGCGGACGTCCCATAAGTCCATGGAAGAATCGCAAATTGAGGTCGTCGAAGATTTCCTCAAGATGGTAGTGACGCCCACGCGCAGAGCGGATGTGCTTGCGTCCGCGCATCTGTCGCACGAGGTGGGACTTAGCGGCCACGTCGTGGCCGGCGACATAGCGCCGATAACGGGCGTTGTGGCTGCGGTCAACCGGCTCGCGATACAACTTGGCGAGCAGAATGTGTGCAATCGAGTGCAGCACCGGTTCCGGAGCGCCTTCAAGAAGATCGGAGAGCCGGATATAGAGTTCTCCCTGGCGCATGCGGATCGTGTTGTTGATGGAAACAAACGGATAGAAACGCGCGTGCAGGGCAGGTGCGGGCGCGCGGGGTCGAAGTTCGCGATAGGCTTCGCGAAAGATTTCGGCGAGCTTTGGAGACACGTTGAGAAAAGACTAGCAGAGGCAGCTATCAGCCGTCAGCTCTCCGCCGCGAACTATAAGCGTTGAGTGACCAGGGTAGTTGTGGCACGGTGACAGTTTGTGAATTGACGCACCGGAACGTCAAGCTCTCGCGCAAGCTTCGGGATAATCATGGGGGCAGTATCTCGAGTTTTGGCCTTCGATTGTCACAGCCGTCGCTGCTCTATTTCTTCTTTTTCTTCTTCATGTACTCCTCAACTTCGGCGACCGTTTTGCGGTGGTCGTCGACGCTGGAGTCGACGGTGTCGAGCGCATCGAGCAGCAGGAATTCATACTGCTTCGCCTCGGCGATATTGGTGTTCGCGGCGTCCTTGAGGGCGCGCAGTTTTGCCTGAAATTCGACGTCGGCTTCGATGATAACCTTCAGCGGCTTGCGGATATCGTCCTTGCGCCCGACATACATGTCGATGTTGTCGTTGAGTTCATCGTAGACAGCGAGGAAATCTTCCAACATGTCATGCGTCTGGCGTCCGCGCTCGGTCGTCTTTGGGTCGCCGCGCATCTGCTCAAGCTTGGTCATGCGATCCCGCGAAAACTTAACGTAAAGCTTTAAGCGCTCTTCGGGGTAGAGCATGGCGTCGCGGAGCTGGTCGATCTCCAGCGGATTCAGTGGATCGCGCCGGCTCTGGGCCCAAAGCGGAGACCAAGTCGAAGCGACGAGCGGGAACACGAGCAACAGCGCCAGGCTGAACGCGTTCCGCCAGCGCCAGTCCCGGTGCGGGAACCAGGCCTTGCCCCGTTTCATTTGTTCTCCTTCTTGGTTTCCTTGGCGAACATTTCCTTTAGGAGCGTGGAGCGAACGTCCTCGAGCCGGCGCACGGCCTGTTCCACCGGAGCCTGGTCTTCGAACGCGAGAGTGCGCTTGATGTCACGCAACTTCTCTGCGATTTTTCGCACATCGATCTCGACATTCTTAAGATGCTTCCTGGTTTGTATCGCGGCGTCGCGGGCTTTCTCAGAGTAGGTGACGACGTCATCGACGGCTGCGACGGCCTGGTCAATGTTGCCCTCGCCGTAGAGCTTGTCCGCATTGCGAAGCTGTTGCTGTGCGATCCGCATGCCCAGGTCGGGACGATCCTCGGGATGCGCACTTTCGAAGCGAGCTTTGAGTGCCGCTACAGTTTCGTCCTTAGCCGCGCCGTAGGCAAAGCAGAGCGCGAGGAGGAGAACGGTGAAGGCAACTCGTCGCATGGCAGTCAACGCTTCTTCGGTTCAATGGCGATCAGGCGATGGGTAGCCTGCCATTCCTGATCAGGGTACTTCCCGTTAGCAACGTCCAGAAAGTGATGATAATCGACCGCGGCCAGTTTGTAGTCACGCAGGTGGTCATAAGCGGAGGCCCGAACAAAAAAACAGATTGCGGGCATCTCCGCATTTAACATGGCCCGCCCATTGATCGCTCGGACAGTGAGTTCGTAGTTCTTGTTCTCGCTTGCCGCAAAGGCCAGGTCAACGTAGACATCGGGCCAATCCCGCTTCAGTCGGACCGCAACCAGAAACTCCTGTTCGGCTTCCGGGAATTTCTTCTGGAGCAGCAGCGCCTTCCCCAATCCGCGATGCAATTCGGCATCATTCGGATGGGCGGCGACCAAGGCGCGATATGCGGCTTCCGCGAGATCATTCTTCCCGGCACTCGCATAAAGGTCGGCGAGATCGCGTTGTGACTCTGAGTCTGCAGGGGCAAGTTTCACGCTAGTCTGGATTTCCGTGATGGCGTCGTCTTTCTTCCCTTGCGCGGCGAGTACGCGCCCTAGTTGGAGGTGAATGCCGGCGTCATCGAACCGTTCAGCCGCCAGCCGCCGCAACAGAGGCTCGGCGTCGCCCAGCCGGCCCGACTTCATATAGATGTTGGTGAGGCCGATCGCGGCGTCTGTCGAGTGGGGATCAAGGGTCAGGACTTGTTTGTATTCTGCTTCGGCATCCGAAAATTCTTTTTGACGCTCGTGCAGCAGCCCAGCAGAGAGATGAGGCTCGGGATCTTTCGGCGTCAGCTCGGCGGCTTTGCGGTACGCCTGGAATGCGTCTGCTGGCTTGGTACTTTCCAACAAATGTGCGAGTGCGAGCCAGGCGCGGGCTTGACCTTCTGCGACGCGATCATCTACGGTGTGATCGTTTGCAGCGTGATCGTTTGTAGAGTGCGCCGTGGGCTTGAGCGTCGTGGCCGCGCGCAGAAAACGCTCAGCCTCGGGGCTATTTAAGCGCGCCAGCATCAAGCCCAGGTTCAGGTTTGTCTCAAACACCTCGGGATTGGCGGCGACCGACTGCCGATAGGCGTGGATCGACTCCTCAATGCGGTCCAGGCGATTGAGAACAAATCCCAGATCAAACCATGCCTGATAATTCTTGGGGTCCTTGTCGAGAGCCTTCTTCAGCAGCGTTTCCGCGCCGTGGAAGTCGTTTTTCTGGATGGCATCTTCCGCCTGCGCAATCTCTGGAGGCGTGTCATCCACGGGTACCTTGTAATGGCGCACAGTGGAGTGGGTTTGACCGGCCGCGGTTAGGACAATAAGAGGGACAACAAGAGGAACAATGAGCAGGATCGTATTGGTGAGCGGGCGGTTCATGCGAGAGAAAATCCAGCCTCGGAGGGGCGACCGAGCTTGGCCCAGCGCTTGAGCGCTGGCCCGCCCCAAACCGACGGATTCGAAATGCGTTGAACTGCGCGTATCGATTTGCATCATTCGCCGCTGGCTATCACCGATACACTGCGTGCGGCCGCGAGCCCTCCAGGCCACCAGTTCCAATCGCCTGCAACACGAAGAAGCGCAGGTCCAATTACAATGCGAACCAGTGTTGCGTCAATTAACACGGCTACCGCCAGCGTAAATCCGAGCATCTTAACCACCAGGAAGCTCCCGAATGTGAATGCCGCGAACACCACAATCATGATCGCGGCGGCGCTCGTAATCAGTCCTGCGGTTCTGGCTAGCCCCTCGGGGATTGCCTCCAATTCACTCAGCCCGCTCCTCCTCGCTTCGAGGACTCGCGCGACCAAAAACACTTCGTAATCCATGCTCAGTCCGAAGACGATGGCAAAGGCGACAATGGGCACAATGGGAAATATGCTGCCCGTTCCCTCAGGAACTCCCAGAAAACGACTTCCGTTTCCGTCCTGAAACACCAGAACCAATGCGCCGAAGGAGGCCGCAACCGAGAGCAAGTTCAGAGCAATGGCCTTCACCGCGGCGAAAAGCGATCGGAACCCGCCAAGAAGCGCCATGAGCGTCCCTCCCACCACCAGCGCCATTACCGAAGCGAACCGGTCCCTGACAATCGTTTGATAGTCGGCCGTTAGCGCCGGGATGCCTCCAATGTGGAGCGTGGCGCCGGGTATTCCCGTGAGAACTGCCACGTCGGCCTTCCGCAGCTCCCGCACCCAGTTGACCTGACCGTTCAGGGAAACGGAAGCTGCGGGTAACACTTCAAGCAGAGCCGCCCGCCCGTCGCGACTCAGGAACGTTCGACGCGTCTCGCGCGAGAGGTTGTCGAGGCCAGACCGATCACTCTCCGCTATCGTTGTCACGGAGATCACGCGGTCGGAACGAGGGTCGCTCGCGAGCCACTTGGTGAAATGGTCGAGTGCATTCCACCCCGAGTCGGTTTGCGCAATGGAATCCGTTGGAAGCTCGAGAATCGCGCGCAACGAGTAAACAATGCCAGCCCGATCCATTTGTTCAAGGGTGTGAAGCGCGCGAACCGATTCCGCCGCTGGTGGAAGCCAATCCCCTCTGGGGACGTTGGTATCGAGCCGCGCGGCCTGCGAGGCGAGCAGAAGCAAAGGGGTGCCCGCCAGAAAGATGGCAAGCCAGGGATGGACGACAATCAACTTCCCCCATCGCCTCCAGTGGTTGGCCGTGCGTGTTGCCCGACGCTCATCGAAACTTGCAATAAAGGGCAACCGGCCAGCATCGATGCGTGGACCCAGAGCTGCCAGCAGTGCCGGAACGAGGGTGTTTGCCAGGAGCACACTCGTTCCCGCCACCAGAAATCCAGCCACACCGATGGAACGGACTTCGCTGATCGGGACGGTCAAGAGAGCTAGAAATCCGATGGCCACAGTCGAGGCTGAAATCAGGAGGGTATGACCCGCCTGACGAGCCGCGAGGACCGAGGCTCTGAGTCCGTTTGGCTCGGCAGCAATCGCTTCCCGGAAGCGGCTGACCATGAGGAGCGCGTAGTCGATTCCCAACCCGAGCCCAAGCATCGTGGCCAAATTCTGGACCAGAATGGACAAGTGCCAATGCAGGGCCAGGAATCCTGCAATCGCTAGCGCCGTCGCGATGGCAAGCTGACCAATGGCTACCGGAATCAAGGCCGCCACTAAGCTTGCGAAAGCCACCAGCAGAAGTGCGAGTGTGGCAGGAATCGCGAGACTTTCGGCTTGCTGTACGTCGTCGGCGCTAGCTTGCCGAATGTCGAAATTAAGTGGCGTCTCTCCGGTCAGTTCGAGCTTCGCCGCCGGATAACGGCTCCGCAATCGGTTTTGAAGAGAGTTCTCCAGCTCGTGAAGCTTAGGGACGAGCGATTCCACGGGACCCTCGGTCGCGGCGAGCCCCACCAGAACAAAAGTTCCTCCTCCCCTGCCCAAGAAAATCGGATCGCGAAAATCAAGACGGGAAACGACTCCGGACACGCCCGGTTCCTCTCGCAGTCTCTCTTCAATGGTTGCCAACGCTTGCTCGCCCTCTTCCGAATCGGCAGGGGGGAGTCCCTGAATCGCCAGGACCACGCGGTCAACGAATGGCGAATGAAAGCGAGTGGCCAACTCCTGGGCGACACTTGCCGCCTCGCTACCTTCGATGCGCGTTGCGGTCTCCAGATGCCGCTCGGCGTGAAAGGAAAATGGCAGGAGCGCAAGCACCCCCGCCAGGACTGCCCCGGCCGGCCAGAAACGGCGCAGAAGTGCGACATTCATAATGTCACGCAAGATCGTTACCGTTAAGGAGACTCACATCCCGCGCGCGGCGGCCGGTTCGGACTTCCGGGTCAATCTTCATTTGAAATTTGAAGACTCTGTCTCCGACTAACCCGGTGCGGACGGGTTCGCATTCCGGACGGGTTCGTATTATTTTATTGTGTGGTAAGGATACACGGTTTCTCGGAGGACCATTGCACAAACTCGCGTTGCTCGGGTTGTTTGCCGCTGTTCAACTTGGTGGCGCAGACCCCCGCATCGGCTCCTGGATGCTCATCTCTGCGCAGTCTTCCCTGGACCCCCCCAACAAACTCTCCGTCACTCCTCTACACAATGGAGTGCACGTAGTGATTTCAGGCGACACTCGCGTCGATTTTATGGCGAAGATGAACGGCCATGAAGCGTCCGTACAAGGCAATCCGGCATTTAATCAAATCGAGCTACGGAGGATCGCTAAGAATCAAGTCGAAGTCAAAGAGAAGAGGGATGGAGCCGTGGTGGCGACGATTCGTGACAAACTGTCGAGTGATCGTAACGAGTTGACGAGCCGGACTTCACAGAAAGGCCGTGCCGACCGGATCACCGTGTGGACGCGGAGCGGGGGAACGAAGGCTGCCGATAACTTATTCGCTGGTGAGTGGACACAGGATCTGAGTAAGACTCGATTGCGGCAAGGGTTGGCGCTCAAGATCGAGGCGGACGGAAAGGAAGGGGTCCGCTTCTCGGGTGAGTTCAGCTACCGCGCCCGCTTTGACGGCAAGGAATACGATCTGAAGAACTCCAGTAACGATACCGTGACCCTCCAACTTGTCGACGGTCACACGGTCGATTCGATTTACCGGCGAGATGATCAAATCGCTCAAAAGGATCGGTGGGTGGTTTCCGCCGACGGAGCACAGATGACGCTAACCACGACAGGCACGTTGCAAACCGGTCAGCAAGTAAGAGAGACAATGGTATTTCGGAAACAGTAACGTCGTTGTGCCACGCCCGATGCATCCGCGCGGGTGAACTGCCTACCGCGAGTTACCCACGGCGTTGAACTCACGAGCAGCAACCGAGATGATTCCCTTTCGCTGCATGAATCGCAGGATGCCATTGACGGTATCTTCGAGAGACGGATCCGGCTTGCCCCATGCGGAAGCATCCCGAGCCGTTTGATAGCAGGAACTGTCGTAGCGTTTGAATTCCATCGCCGAGATGTTGTCCACGGAGCCCACCAGAAAGTCCAGCAGCGGAAAGAGGAGATCTTCTTTCCTGCATCTCCTGATGAGCTCGGGAACGAAGTCGGGAAGAGTAAACACCTCAAACCGCCGGCCGGTCGCCTTTGTAATTAGTCCGGTAATATCCAGCATGTTCGCGTATTCGTCCCGAGTAACATGATAGGTCTTATCGGCCGTGCCGGGAGTTGTGGAAATCGCCACGATATTGTTAGCCGTGATGTCTGCGGGAACGAAACTAACCTGGTTCAGAGCATCAACTCCAATGCCGTGATTCACCATAAACGCAACTAAACGAACGGCTATGTCGAAGTTATTGCCTCCGCCGGTAATGGAGGGACTCACCAGAGCGGGCCGGAAGATCCGGGTAGCAAGCCCCCTGCGGCGCGCGTCCATAACCACTTGTTCCGATACCCACTTGGACTGGCTGTATCCAAAATCGAGAAGCTCCATATTCTCGTTCAAGTCGGTCTCATATAGAACTTTCTTAACCGCCCAGCCAAACACGAAGGTAGTCGAGACATAATTGAAGCTCTTGGGCCGGCCTTCGAACGCCAGTCTCAAGAGCTCATTCGTCCCCAGCACGTTCGCGTCACGCATCCGGTCGTAGTTGAGCAAGTAGTTTACGGTTGCGCCATTATGGAACACCGTATCGATTTCATTCGCGAGGAAATCCCAGACTCTCCGAGTCAATCCCAGCTCCTTCTGGCCAAGATCTCCGCAAACCGGAATCACGCGAGTCTCGAACATCTGCATCAGCTCCGCCGGGCAAGGCCCCATCGATTCCATCGCCGCCCTCAGTCGTTGCCTGCCCTGATGCTCGTCGGAAGACCTCACGAGAACGTGGATCTTCGCCCGCGTTTGTTCCAGCAGACTTTTCACCAGGAATGGTCCGATGAAGCCGGTACCGCCCGTGAGTAGAACATGATTTAAGATTGGTGTTTCGGGCAATAACGCAGGCACCGGAGGCGCGAAGATGAGCTTCCTGTCGTTGCTCATCATCTGCTCTTCCGCCGCGCGCTGCTCTTCACGGAAGGCCGCCAAGGAATGCCGCAGCGGAACCAGTGCTTGTTCGGGAGCGCGCTCCAACTGTTCGGCCAGTCGAAACACCTCGGCTACGCTCACACGCTGAATGAGGCCGATATCCACCTGCCTCGCCAGCATCTCGGCGCCTTTATCCTTTAAGAGTTCCTTGATCTCGTGCATGAACACAACCAGATCCAGGGAATCCAGCCCGGCTTCGACGAGGTTGTACGATTCCGTGCCCGTCAGGTTGTAACGGGCTTTCAATACGTCGAAAGGGGACTGGCCTACAGAACCCGATGTTGAAGTTCCAGCGTCCTTTTCCCGCGAAAACTCCGAGAGAACGGTAAATTGACCTTCCAGCCACATGTGCTTGGTCTTATGGCGCATGATCTTGCCCGAACTGGTTCTCGGTATCGCACGGGGTGCGATAAAAGAAACCAGCGCCACTTCCACGTTGAGGTAGTTCCGGACAGCGGCTGCAATCTTCAACGCTTCCGGAAGCGCTTTTGGATTTTTTACCTCGGCGACGATGGCCAGCCCCGGCTCGCTGTCTTCGTGAATCTGGAACGCGGCAACGCAATTAGTCCGGATCAGGCCGGACGCTTTCTCCACCACTGCCTCGATATCCTGCGGGTAATAGTTTTGCCCGCGGAGAATAATCATATCCTTGATACGGCCGCAGACGAAGAGTTCGCCGTCGTGGAAGAAACCCATATCGCCGGTCCGAAGGTAGCCGTCGTCATAAGGGCTATCGTCCACCAGCCGGGCGTGAAACAGCTTGAGCGTCAGTTCCGGATTATTCCAGCAACCTAAACACTTACTCCCTCCAGCGATCCAAATCTCGCCGATTCGACCCGGCTCCAGAGCGACGTGCTTCTCCGGATCCACGATTCTTACCGTGAGGCCCGGCAGGGGAGTTCCGCAACTGACAATCTGAGTGGCCGCGCCGATTTCGGAAACCTCCGTGGTCATGCGGGCCTTCCCCAGCGCGATGGCGCTCTTGTTGACTGAAATAATATTGCGGCCACCGAGCGAAACCGCCAGAGTATTCTCCGCCAGCCCGTACGCGACAAAAAAGCTTTCCGACCTAAGTCCGTAGGGCTGAAAAGCCTGCAGAAACCGTGTATAAGTGTCCGGTTTGACGGGTTCGGCGGCAACCATCAGCAACCTGAGCGAGCTAAGATCGCAAGTCTCCAAAGTCTCCTTCGAAAGCCGCCCGGCGCGCAAGCAATAGTCGTAAGCGAAATTGGGTGCCGCAGAGGCGCTGGCCCCATAAGTCTTGATCGCGTCGAACCACAGGGTCGGGCGCTGAATGAAATCCGTGGGAGCGAAGCCGTAGGTCGTGCCGCCCATGAGCGCGGGATAAAGGTAGCACCCAATAAGTCCCATATCGTGATACTGCGGAAGCCAGGATACGACTACCGGCGCGGGATGGTCGATCACGAGCGGGCAGTTATGCAGTATGTTTTCGTGCGTCACCATCACGCCTTTAGGATCTCGAGTCGACCCCGACGTGTACTGGAGAAAGAGAATCTTCGAAGCGCCGTTGAAAGTTTCGTCCGAAATCGTGTCCACGAAGTTTTCAGATACAACCCAACGAAGACCGGAAATGTAGTCGACATCGACTCCGGAAGCCGAGACTCCGCTTCTGGCAAGATTTGTCTTCAGGGATCCGAGATAGTCTTTGCTCGTTAAAATGCCGGTTGCCTGGCAATCCTTCGCGATGTGGACCATTTTGTACAGGGCAGCCTGGAAGCCATGAGAATTGGGGGGATAGACGGGCACGGGAATCAATCCCGCGCGCACGCAGCCAAAAAACGCGCAAATCATTTCGAGCCCCGGCGGGTAGGCGAGCAGAACACGGTCCTGCGACGCGAAACCATACTCCTTGCGCAAATGTCCGGCGATCACCTTCGTCCGGTGGAGAAACGACTCGTATGAGTAGCCTCCAATCTGGTTGCCGTTCAGGTCAATATACGAATAGAGAACTCGGTTCGGGTGCTGGTCCCCTAGACTATCCAGCTTGTCCAAAATCGACGCCATCATAGATCGGCTCTGTCCTCATGGCGGTGGCACCGCCATTCGCTAACCTCCTGCGTTGAATGAGAAAACTCCGTATAAGAAAACAAAAGTCTCGCTGCTCCCCGTGCACAGGGGCAGACCGACTTCGAGAACAGAGGCACAACCATTCTTAAGACCATCCGTCTCTCGGTCCGGTCAAGACTTCGACGGCGAGCCTGGGCGTAATCGTAATATGGTGTACCGACGTACAACCATATCCAGGTCTTCTTTCTTTCGCCTGTTTTCTTTCGCCTGAAGCGGGGCGGCTTCCGCACCTGTACGGGCAAAACCGTTGGCGGGCTATACCGCCGGAGTTGGTGCTTGCTATCTGCGACAACACGTCCGCCGAGTTTGCCGCAACCTGGGTCGCCATGAATCGAGGGTAGTCGGGCCCTGGCCGCTGTCTTCTGACGTCCGATCGCCCGACTCAACGCGTCTTCGTTCCATACCACTGAGCGGTCATGGTAACAGAGATTTGGAAAGCTGGGAAGGAGTGCCGCCTCTTGTTACTTCCGATTGTCACTTCCGAGAACATGCGCCGTAACGCCGGCTGCGGGTGATCCGAAATTCCCTTGATCTTCCTTAAGTTTTCGAGCTAACATGAGTTTCCGAAGCTTGCGGCCGAGGCGGTGTCTGGGCAACAAAATCCGCGCTGGCCGAGTCGATCCTCCCTAAACCGGGCCGGGATGCATCGAGCCGGCCTGACTTCATTGTGCCAGTGACGTCCAAGACGAGGCGGTTATTAGTCTGAATCCGGACATTGATGATCTCGTACCATCGGAAGCCTCGCTGCGGCACTCCGTTGTCGACTCGGAGTCTGTGTCTTCATTCCCGAAAGTCTTGCGCCGCCGCCTCGACGATTTCTTTTCCGGCGGAAACATTTCGCCCAAAGCCGACCGCACCATGTGGGTCAAAGTCGCGTTGGGGATGGCGGTGCTGGCGGGCAGCTGGATTGCTCTTTACTCGCTCCAGCTGGATTCCTGGAGGTTTGTCGGCCTCTACCTTTTAAATGCCATCGCACAGACATTCCTTTTGCTCAACATCGCGCACGACAGCAACCACAATGCCATCTCGTCGGTGCGGTCTGTAAACAAAGCCCTGAACTATGTTTTCGATGTTTGTGGAATCAACTCATACATGTGGCGTATCCTCCATCATCGAGGCCACCACTCCTGCATCAATCTCCACGGTGAAGACGACGCGCTTACGGGACGCCGCATCTTTCGGTTTACGCCCCACGAACCCCGGGCGCGCCCACAGCGGTTCCAGCACATCTATGCACTGTTCTTTTACGCGCTATTTTCTCTCGACTATGTATTCCTGAGGGACTTTGAAAGCTTTTTCTTCCCATCCCATGATTATCTGCAACACACGAAGCATCCGTTGCGAGAATACGCCATCCTCTTTGCAGGTAAAGGATTCTACCTCACCTACATGCTTATTTTGCCGGTCGTGTTGCTCGGGAAATCGCCTCTGCTGGTCGCTTTGGCGTTCGTGCTTGCCCATTTGATCATCGGTTTGACCGTATCCCTCGTATTCCAGACCACACATTCGGTCGACAGCACTTACTTTCCCTTGAACCGCGGCGAGTTTGACAACGGGATCTATCACATCTTCGCGACAACGGCCGACTACGCGACGACTAACCCGCTCGTTGGTTGGCTTGCTGGCGGACTCAACCACCATATAGTCCATCATCTGTGCCCTTTTGTGTGCCACACTCACTATGCTCCGCTGACTCGGATTGTGAGGCAGACCGCCGAAGAGTATGGCGTTGTCTATCGGCAACATCCCACAATGACGCGAGCAATCAAACATCATCTGATACTTTTGAAGCAATTGGGAAACGAGGATGAATTTTCGAGTACCTAATTTATGGAGATGACCATGCTATCCATTCAGGCAGACCACGCGGGATTTCCCGCCGTTCTGCACCAACGGCTGGATCGCAATTTCGTGGTGACGGCGTGTTGAAAATGGCAAACGAGACCGTCGCGGAATACGACGCTCTCTGCTGGGCGCGACGGCCGGTCGGGCAGGCGACTACACGGCGCGCTTCTCTCCGGAAGCGCCTGGATAGCGAGGCGTGAACGTGCCGCAAAGCGTGCCCGCCGTCTCCCGATCCCGCTCCTTCCTGGACTCGCGCGCGATGGCCCAAAATCCTGTCCAGGTTCTCTCGAAGTACACCGAGCTCCACGGCGACACCTTCCGGTTCTATTTTGGCGGCGTCAAGGAGGCCATTGTCACCACCAATCCTGTCGTCATTCAGCACGTGCTGAAGACGAATTCGGAGAACTACCACAAGTCCGAGATTCAAGTGAAGCGGATGGGCCATTTCCTCGGCAAGGGTCTGCTCACCACTGAGGGGGAAGCATGGCGCACGCAACGGCGCCTCATCCAGACGGGTTTTGAACGAAAGCAACTCGAAGTTCTGTCCTCGATCATGCAGGACTCCCTCGCCGACTCGCTGCGGGACTTCGACCGACAAGCCCGTATCGGCCCTGTCGACATCTACCCCCACTTGATGAAGATTACCTTCGCGATGGTAGGCAGATCTCTGTTTGGCGCCCGATTGAAAGACGAAGACATCGACCTCATCAGCCTGGCCATCTCGACCGTCCAGGAATTTATGGTTCGCCAAACCATTCAGCCCTACCTGAATCCCTGGTTTGCCGTCTCGGGCGAGTTGCGCAGGCATGAGGAAATGCGAACCCGCGCCTTCGGCATTCTGCTCGACTACATCCGGCGGCGGCGCGAAGAGGCCCCCGGCCACGATCTACTGCAGGTCTTGATGGATGCTCGCTACAGCGACGGGCATGGCATGAGCGATGAGTTGGTCCTGAGCGAGAGCATGCAGCTGCTGGTGGCCGGCCATGAAACGTCGTCGAATGCTTTATCGTGGCTTCTCTACCTGCTAAGCTCGCGTCCGGATTGTGTCGACAGGGTGCGGCAGGAGTTCGATTCTGTGCTGGGCGAAAGGCCTCTGAGTTACTCAGACGTTCCGAAGTTCGAGTTTACGACTCAGGTGATACTGGAGGCGTTGCGACTTTATCCGCCGTTTTGGATGGTCGACCGAATGGCCCTCGCAGACGACCGTTCAGGGGATCTCGCCATACCCCGGGGGTCGACGGTCGTTGTGTTCATTTACGGCGTACACCATTCGCCGCAGTACTGGGAGAACCCGGAGAGTTTCGACCAGGAACGCTTCAGCAAAGTGAAGGAGAAGCTTCACACACCCTTCACTCATTTGCCCTTCGGGGCTGGCCCGCGGGGCTGTATCGGCGGCAACTACGCCATGCTGCAGATCCTCATGATTGTCGGTGTTCTGCTCAGAAAATACGACTTCCGTCTGGTTCCAGGCCAGACAATCGAAGCGCGCCCGATGGTGATCTTGCGACCGGAGCACGGAATCCGCATGACCTTCGCCGAGGCAATCCCACGCAGCATCGGCAGACTGTCCGACTGTTTACCCTGATCAAGCCTTGGCGCCAACGCGCGACTCGGGAGCAATCGATTACTTCCGTAAGCCCACTTCTCGGGACAGCCCTCGCTTATTCCTTGTTCAGATATTCGCCAGGAACGTCGTCTTCCGGGACCTCGTGGGTACGAACTTCCTTCTCGTCAGCGTTATCAGCGCTCTCGACACCGGCAACGACGCCCGCTTCGAATGCATTCCCTTCCTCGATCAACTCGTCGACGCTCTCCGAATCCGCTGCTTCGAAGCGCGACAATCCCTGTAAATCTCCGGACTGTTCACCCGAATGCAATCCCGGACCGGCCGGTGAGAACACTACACCTAGACGCTCGCTTTTCTTCTGAGTTTGTTTCCTACCCGAGGCCTTCTTTTTCTTCGCCGTCTTCGGGACGGGTTTCTTCTTCGCCAAATTCTTCGGGCGTTTCACCGTCTCCTGCGGTGTTGGCTTCTTGCGGGCAGTCTTCTTCGCCTTGGGCGAACTCTTCTTAGCGCTCTTCTTGGTAGCCATTCGCGAAGTCTAGCATCGGTGTATGCCTGTGGCAAAGCCGAACGAGGCCGTCGGTTCGTCGCTATGTTTCTATCGAATTCGCATAGATCAATAGATCAGATGATGTACCTCGGGGTGGAGGGCAACATAGCTGGATACGCGTTGCTCCACTTCGCGGTCCGCTTGTGTCTGGCGCTTGTGCTGACGGAGATGCTCTGCCGCTCTATACCTGACCAAGACCACCGTCGACAAACAATTCGATTCCAAGCAGTCCACCGCCCTCTCATATGCGCTCACAAAACCGCCCGGCCGCTAGCGGCTTGTCACCGTCCGCTTCTCTCTTAGCGCCGCGGGGTCCCGCAATAGTCTTGTCCTTAGTTGACTTTACTTTTTCCAGCAGTTTCTTGGATTCCGATACGACCTCACGTCTTTAGCGTTGACGCGCCGTCTTATCTCTCGATTTTCTCCTGTGTCTGGCATGCACTCTCCTCTTCAGAGGTTGCCCTCCTTGACATCCATTATGAGCACGCGTTTCTACTCGCGCCGCGTCTCTTTCAGGAAGGTTCCCTCCTGGAGTTCCGTGAATGCTCGCTGCAGTTGCTCTTGGGTGTTCATGACGATCGGACCGTACCACGCCACTGGCTCCTCAAGCGGTCTTCCTGAGACTAGGAGGAATCGGATCCCGTCGTTGCCCGCTCGGACCGTGACTTCGTCACCCTGGTCAAAAAGAATCAGCGAACGATTGTCCGCCTCCACGGGAGGATTGGTGTCCAGCCATTTGATCGCCTCGGTCGGCACCGCGAGCGGACCCGAAGCATTGCAGAATTTCCCACTGCCTGCGAATACATAGGCAAACGCGTGACGAACGGTCTCCACGGGAAGCGTTTTTGTTTTTCCCGGAGAAACTGACACGTCGAGATAGATCGGATCGGCAGCAACTCCCTCCACCGGCCCGGCCTTTCCCCAGAAACTTCCGCAGACAACTCGCACATGAGTACCATCGTCGTCGGTGATTGCAGGTATCTCGACGGATTTTACTTCCTGATAACGAGGAGCGGTCATTTTGAGCGATGACGGCAGATTGCCCCATAACTGAAATCCATGCATCCGTCCTGCATGATCGCCCTTCGGCATCTCCTGGTGGATGATGCCGCTGCCGGCGGTCATCCACTGAACATCACCGGCGCCGATCACGCCGTTGTTGCCCATACTGTCCCCGTGTTCCACGGTTCCGGCCAGCACATATGTGATCGTCTCGATTCCACGGTGCGGATGCCACGGGAATCCGGCTAGATAGTCCTCCGGAACATCGTTGCGGAAATCATCCAGTAGAAGGAACGGGTCGAAGTCTTTTGTATTGCCAAAGCCGAATGCTCGTCGAAGATGCACGCCCGCACCTTCGAGGGTCGGTTTCGATTTGATAAGTCGCTTAACAGGTCGGATCGACATATTGCACTCCAGTCTTGCGTGACACCTTAATTAAACTCAGTATGCCGGCTACCACCCTTAATAGGGAGACAGCGGATTCGCGGTCCTCGAGTCTGTCTTCGATCTCAACCTTGTCCCAAACCCTCGGCGTGCCCGACCTAGTTGATGACGACGTCGCAGTGCTGGCTGCAAAAAAAGTCAACCGGGAGCCCGTTCCCGAAATCTGGTCCTGTAAAGCCTTCCATGATTTCACCTCACGGATACTGAGTAATGGATGCCTTGATCCATTCCTTCGATCGGGAAAGTAACGGCACCGCCGATTCGTCACGCGCGGAGGCGAGTGGACGTTCGTCGGCAGGCGATGTTAAGCTTTCGGTCCTAACTTTCGCGCGCGTGAGGCGAGGGTAGTGTTTCGAAGAGAGAAATTCCGCGCGCCAGCAGGATGACATCCGATGGATCCCGGTCTGATGAAAGCGCCGGAAGCGGCAGGCGGCTTGCCTGCCCTCGCCCAGCCGGTGGCCGCGCCGCTTACCCGCGCCGCGATCTTCCTGGTCGCGACTCTCAACCCGGGCTTTGACAATCGCGCCACCCTGCGCTCGTTCTGCGGAGACCTCGCCGCCCTGTTGCGCGCGGTGGAATTTCGCGACTTAGAAGGAGGCCTTTCTTGCGTCATGGGGTTTGGGTCTGACGCGTGGGACCGCCTCTTCGGGCCGCCGCGGCCGGCAGAGCTGCACCCGTTCCGTGAGATTCGTGCGGGAGAGCGCCATGCGGTGCCCACGCCGGGCGATTTGCTGTTCCACATCCGCGCCAAGCGCATGGATTTATGCTTTGAACTCGCCACTCAGTTCATGGCGCGTATCAGGAATGCCGTGTCGCCGGTGGACGAAGTGCACGGCTTCCGTTACTTCGACGACCGCGATCTTATCGGTTTCGTCGATGGGACGGAAAATCCCAGGGGCGCGGCAGCGATCGATGCGGTGCTCGTCGGCGACGAGGACGCCTATTTTATCGGCGGCAGCTACGTCATCGTTCAGAAATATCTCCACGATCTTGGCGCGTGGAATGCGCTCTCCACCGAAGCGCAGGAACGCATCATCGGCCGCACCAAGCTTTCCGATATCGAGTTGGACGACTCCGTCAAGCCATCGTCAGCGCACAACGCGCTCACTACCATCGTCGAGGACGGGAAAGAGATCAAGATCCTGCGTGACAACATGCCCTTCGGCCGGCCCGCGCATGGTGAATTCGGCACCTATTTCATTGGCTACAGCCGTTCGCCCCGCACCATCGAGCAGATGCTAGAGAACATGTTCGTCGGGCGACCGCCCGGCAACTACGACCGGCTGCTCGACTTCAGCCGCGCCGTCACCGGAAACCTGTTCTTCGTACCGTCCGCGACATTTCTGGCGACCTTGACCGAAGACGGTCCAGCAGTTGCGCGGCCCCCTGCTTCGCCCGCGGCGGCCGCATCCTCTCCGTCCCTCCCATCGGTGCGCGAGGGGTCGCTCGGCATCGGTTCTCTCAAAGGAGACATACGACATGAATAATCTGCATCGCGAGCTTGCCCCCATTTCCGATTCGGCATGGGCTCAGATCGAAGTGGAAACATCGCGCACGCTCAAGCGTTACCTCGCCGGCCGGCGCGTCGTCGACGTGCATGGGCCGGCCGGCACCGGCCTCTCTGCCGTCGGCACGGGCCACCTGCGGAAGATCACAGCCCCGGCGAAAGACATCGTCGCGAGGCAGCGCGAGGTGATGGCGCTGGTCGAGCTGCGTGTTGCGTTCGAGCTGGATCGCCAGGCGATCGATGATGTCGATCGCAGCGCGAACGACTCGGACTGGCAACCCGCGAAGGACGCCGCGCGACAGATTGCCTTTGCCGAGGACGGCGCCATATTCGACGGCTACGCCGCCGCCGGCATTCGGGGCATCCGTCAGGGGACCAGCAATCCGATCATGACACTTCCCGCCGACGAGCGCGAGTACCCGGATGCCATTGCCCAAGGCTTGAGCCAGTTGCGTCTCGTCGGTGTCAACGGCCCCTACTCGGTGCTTCTCGGCGCCGATGCCTACACTGCACTCGCCGAAACCAGCGACCACGGATACCCGGTGCTGGAGCACGTCAAGCGGCTGGTCAACGATCAAATCATCTGGGCTCCTGCCATTGCCGGGGCTTTCGTGCTGACCACCCGTGGCGGCGATTTCGATCTTCACATCGGCCAGGATGTCTCTATCGGCTATCTCAGTCACACCGACGTCGCTGTCCGCCTATACCTGCAGGAGACGTTCACTTTCCTTCTGCTCACCAACGAGGCCGCCGTAGCGCTGGCTCCTCCCGCGAAGGCGAAGAAGACCTGACGCGAGACTCGGATTGTTTCTCACACCGGACTCGCGCGCTTCCAAGGATGAAGATAAGAGGGCTTGAGGTTACATTTTCTTAACTCTGGCGAATTCCACGTCGCCCTGAGAAGATCGGTGCGCTTGGCCAAGAACAGTCACGGGAGGTGAATTCTGATGGAACTGTACGAGCGTCTACCCCCTGATGTTCTGAAGATTGTCCTGGTCTTGTTTCTATCTTTCCTGATCGGATTGGAACGGGAAGAGCACAAGGCAGCAGGGGGCTCGTACTCCTTCGGAGGGGTACGCACGTTTCCGCTGATTGGATTGATTGGCTATTCAATCGCTCTCCTCTCGGGCGCACAGCTGCTGCCGCTGACGGTCGGCTTTCTGGTAATCGCCGGATTCCTGCTTTTGTCTTACTGGCACAAGCTCTCCTCTAATGAAATTGCCGGTGTCACCTCAGAGATGTCTGGCCTCGCGACATTTCTCGTGGGAGCTCTCGTCTGCTACGGGCATTTCTGGATTGCTACCACGCTGAGCGTCGCCAGCTTGCTCTTACTCGATCTCAAATCCGCTCTTGAGAAGCTCGCCGTTCGCATCGCTCCGCATGAGATTCTGACGTTCGCCAAGTTTCTGCTCCTGACCGGCGTCATCCTGCCCGTACTGCCGAATCAGGAATTTAGCCGATTCCACATCAACCCTTTCAAGACCTGGCTCGTCGTGGTTGCGGTCAGCACGATCTCGTACGGCAGTTACGTTGTTCAGAAGTTAACGAAGGCACGGGGCGGGGTCGTGCTGGCGGCGTTGCTAGGCGGAGCATATTCATCCACGGTCACCAGCGTCGTGCTGGCGCGCCGAGCGGCTCGTGAACGGCATCCCCACCTCTTCGCCGGGAGTATCGTGATCGCCTCCGGTGTGATGTACTTGCGTTTGATAGCTCTGCTGGCCCTTTTCAACCGGCAATTGATGGCTTTGCTGGCGCTCTCGTTTCTGGCACTGGCGGGCTTGGCGATCGGCGTCGGTTGGCTCTGGACGCGCCGGGAGGATCCCAGCGCGCAGGAGGTAATTGGCGAGTTCGAACCCAGGAACCCACTCGAGCTGCTCGCGGCGTTTCTCTTCGCCGCGTTGTTTCTGGCCATGCTGGTAGCTACCCAGTTGGCGGTCACTTATCTTGGAAAAGCGGGCGTGAACACTCTGGCCGCCATCATGGGTGTGACCGATGTGGACCCCTTCATCATGGGGATGACCCAGGCAGCAGGTGTACTCACCCCTCCGAGAGTTGCAGCGGCCGCAGTTCTAATCGCCGCGGCCAGCAACAACCTCGTGAAAGGGGTTTACGCCTTCAGCCTAGCTGACAGAGAGACCGGAGTGCAGAGCCTCGCGCTTCTGGCAACTCTTGCCGCACTGGGTCTCGTCCCCTTACTTTGGCTAGGATCGTGAATTCTGTGGCGTAACAATTAGCGAAGCGCTTCATGCTTGGCCCCAATCCGTCCCGGCTGGTCCTACCTCGGCGATCACATCGATCGAGCCCTCCCCCATCTCGAACATCACGACTTGCGGCTGAACGCCCGTGCCGTTTCGTTCCTTCACAGAGTGCTACATTCCTCTAGACTTGTGCTACGCTAAGCTTCGATTGTTGGATGTCAAAAAGTACTTCATGGGAAACCTCAGCCGTGTCGGAGTGTCAATCGATTCAGAATTGCTACGCCGGTTTGATTCATTCATAGCGGACAAGGGCTATGAGAACCGCTCCGAAGCATTTCGCGACTTAATTCGTGACCGACTCGTCGGCTCGGTCGTTGTCGCCGGAAATGCGCTTGTCGTTGGCACGGTCACCCTCATCTACGATCATCACACTCGTCTGCTGCCGGAGAAGCTCACTGATCTTCAGCATGAGAGTCACGCGATCGTCATTTCCACTCTGCATGCTCATCTCGACCACGAGAATTGCCTGGAAGTGGTTGTGCTTCGCGGGAAGTCGAGAGATGTCCAAAAGCTAGCCGACAGCCTCATCAGTACCAAGGGCGTCCAGCATGGACGGCTGGTTATGAGTTCCCCGGAGACTGTCGCGCACCATCACCCTCACCGCTAACGCAACTCCAGAGAAACCACTACCGGGGTCGGGAAGAGTCTTACAGAAGCAGAAACTTTCCCAATAAGCGTCGATCCGCTTTATAAATCGGGTTGCGTGTAGCACGATTGCGAAATTCGTGGCATTGTAGGTAGCACGAATGAAAAGATCGTAGTATGGGAGGTCGCGTTGGTGTTTCCGTTTGGCGAAATCAAGCCGACAGAACAGTCACCGCAAGAATCAGGGGCGGCGATCTCCAACGATTCTGCGAGCCTGAGAACACCAATGCAGCCCAGACTGAGGACTTTATTCAACGATGCTGGCGATAACCTGCGCGGTCGGATTGTTGCCATCTACGGTATCTTGTTCGTATTCAATATCGGTGCATGGTTTTGGGCGAGCATCGCCTTCCATCATTATCCGGTGCTGTTCGGAACAGCGCTCCTCGCTTATAGCTTCGGTCTGCGTCACGCCGTGGATGCGGATCACATAGCGGCCATCGACAATGTAACGCGGAAGCTGATGCAGGATGGAAAACGCCCAGTCGCCGTTGGCTTCATGTTCTCCCTCGGTCATTCGACCGTCGTCGTCCTCGGTGCGGCAGCCATTGCTGGAGCGGCGATGACGCTCCAACATCGCCTCGATGCCGTAAGGAACATTGCGTCTGTAACTGGTACCCTGGTCTCAGTGTTCTTTCTGTTCGCGATAGCCATCGTTAATGTGATCGTTCTGCGATCCATTTACCGGGCCTTTGTCAGGGTCCGTCGGGGCGAGCCCTACGTGGAAGAAGATTTCAACATGCTTCTTGGGGGTCGCGGGCTTCTTTCGCGATTATTTCGTCCCATGTTCCGCATGATCAGCCGCAGTTGGCATATGTATCCGCTTGGCTTCCTGTTCGGCTTGGGATTTGACACTGCGACCGAGATCGGCCTGTTGGGTATTTCCGCCGTTGAAGCAGCCAAAGGTCTTTCGTTTTGGTCGGTCCTGGTTTTCCCCATCCTCTTTGCCGCCGGGATGTCGCTCATCGATACCACCGACAACATTCTTATGTTAGGCGCTTACGGATGGGCCTTCGTGAAGCCCGTTCGCAAGCTCTACTACAACATCACGATCACCTCCGTCTCGGTCGTCGTCGCGCTGGTCGTCGGAGGCATCGAGGCTCTCGGATTGTTGGGCAAACATTTTCATCCTGAAGGATGGTTCTGGGGAATCGTCGCCAAGCTCAACGACAATTTCGGCGCACTTGGCTATTTCATCGTAGGCTTGTTCGCATTGAGCTGGATCGTGTCGATTGCATTCTACAAATGGCGTCGATTCGACGATCTCGAGCTTGAGGCCAGAAATGAGCTTATTACGCCATGAGAGGCGCTGATGGTGATTTCGCGCTATGGCCGCGTGTTCTGGTTTTGATGTGAAGCCAGGCAGCCGCGGTTAAAAACCGGTTCTATTCTATCGGCCACCATTGCGCACGCCGTTTCCGTTTAAGACCTGCTTCAGGTATTGTCCGGTGTAAGAGTCTTTCAGCTCCGCGATGGCTTCCGGCGGCCCGAAGCCGACAAGGTTTCCGCCGCGATCGCCGCCCTCCGGACCAAGGTCGATGACCCAGTCCGCAGTCTTGATCACTTCGAGATTGTGCTCGATAACGACGATCGAACCTCCCGCATCAATTAGACGGCGGAAAGCAGAAAGTAGCTTACTGACATCGTCGAAATGCAGGCCGGTAGTCGGCTCATCGAAAATGTAAAGCATGCGGCGCTTGCGCTTCGGCCCGTCGCCGCCCTCCCCACGGCGGCTCGGCTGCCGAGTTCCGGGCTGAAGGTGCGCCGCCAGTTTCATGCGCTGCGCTTCTCCTCCGGAAAGCGTGGTCGCCGACTGCCCAAGGCGCAGGTAGCCAAGTCCGACTTCGTCAAGCACGCGCAATTTTTCCGTGAGTCGCGGAACCTCCGCAAAGAACTTTAGCGCTTCGCGAATCGTGAGGTTCAGCACTTCGTGAATATTCTTGCCCTTATATTGGATTTCAAGCACTTGCGGCTTATAGCGCGTGCCCTTGCATTCGTCGCAGATCAGCTCCACGTCGGCCAGAAACTGCATTTCGACGGTGACCGTGCCGTCGCCCTGGCAGTTCTCGCAGCGTCCACCAGGAACGTTAAAAGAAAAATGCCCGGCAGGGAAGCCGCGCTTCTTCGCTTCCGGCAGCGAGGCGAATAGCTCGCGGATAATATCGAAAGCCTTGATATACGTGACCGGATTCGACCGCGGAGTGCGGCCGATGGGCGATTGATCGACCAGCACGACCTCGTCAAGATAATCGTCGCCTTCGATGTCATCCCACAACTTGGCTGCTGCGCTGCCACTAATCTGCCGCTTAGCCATGGCCAACGCCCGATAGAGAACGTCATGCAGCAACGACGACTTTCCCGAGCCGGAGACGCCGGAGATAGCCACCAGCATGCCCAGTGGAATTTCCAGATCGATGTGCTTCAGGTTATGCGCGCGCGCGCCTGTGATGCGGAGCTTATGTGCCCCCGGCTGCCGCCGCTTCGAAGGAATCTGGATGTGAAGTTCGTCGGCAAGATAACGCCCGGTGAGCGAATGCGACATCTTGATGATCTCGGCGTAGGTGCCGTCCCCGACGACTTTTCCGCCGTTTTCTCCCGCGCCCGGCCCGAGGTCGAGAATGCGATCGGCGGCGCGCATGATGTCGGGATCGTGCTCGACCACAAGAATCGTGTTTCCCAAGTCGCGCAGGTCATGCAAGATCTTGATCAGCCGGTGTGTATCGCGGCTGTGCAGGCCGATGGAAGGCTCGTCCAGCACGTACAGCGTGCCCACCAGACGCGAGCCCAGCGAAGTGGCGAGCTGAATTCTCTGCGCCTCGCCGCCCGATAGCGTAGAGGCAAGTCGGTCCAACGTCAGGTACTCCAGCCCGACTTCGTTAAGAAATCTCAGCCGCTCCCGCAGTTCGATAAGCAGCTTTTCGGCAACCGCAGCTTGTTCATTCGAAAGCGCGAGTTGTCCAAAGAAGCGCGCCGCTTCTTCGACCGTCATACTGCACACCTGGCAGATGTTCTTGCCATCGATTCTTACCTGGCGCGCTTCCACGCGCAGCCGAGTCCCGCCGCAAGCCGAGCAAAGCGAATATCCGCGATAACGGCTAAGAAAGACGCGGACGTGGAGCTTGTACTTCTTGCGCTCAAGATGCTGAAAGAATCCGCGCACGCCGCCAAACCCGCGGCCCCCGTCAACAATTAGTCTTTGCTGCTCGCCGTCCAGTTCATACCACGGCGCGTCCAGCGGAATGTCCGCCGCGCGAGCGAAACGCTTAAGCTCAGTGAACAGCGGCCTGTACTTTGGCTTCGTCCAGGGCTCGACGGCGCCTTCATTCAGCGTCTTGCCTTTATCGGGGATGACCAGGTCAAGATCGAAATCGATCGTGTTCCCGAAGCCCTGGCAACGCGGGCAGGCACCATAAGGATTGTTGAACGAAAACAGCCGCGGCTCCGGCTCTTCATAGCGGCTGCCGTCGTTCTTGCACTCGAAGCGTTGTGAAAAACGAAGTCGCTCAGGATGACGATGACGATGAGGATTCTCGTCATCACCGTCGCTATCCCGAAGCGCGGTTTCGAAAATCACTTCGCCCGCTTCGCGATAGCCAATCTCAACCGCATCGACGATGCGCGAACGCTGATCGGCAGCGACGACAAGGCGATCCACTAATCCAAAGACGGGTTCGGAAAAATTGACGTCGAGCAGCGATTCCGGAGTCGAGAATTCGAAGACGTGTCCATTCTGAAAGAGTCGGTTGAAGCCGCGCTTGCGCAGATCAAACAACCGCGCCTTGATCGCATCGGAAGGCAGACTAGAAGCAACCGTCTTTTTCTTAGCGCGAGACTTCTTCGCGCCCTTCTCTTCAACCGCCGGCACGTGCGCCACAATCGGAAAGAATACATTCAGCCGAGTACCCTCGCCCAAATCCAGCAGTCGGTCAACCACTTCATCCACCGTATCTTTTTTTACTTCCTGTCCGCAAAGCAGGCAGTAAGTGCGTCCGACGCGGGCGAAAAGCAGCCGCAGATAATCAAAGATCTCAGTAGCGGTAGCTACGGTAGACCGCGGATTCCGCGTGGAGTTCTTCTGCTTGATCGCAACCGCAGGCGCGATCCCGTCGATCAGGTCGACGTCGGGCTTTTCAATCCGCTCCAGAAACTGGCGAGCATAGGCGGAGAGCGACTCCACGTAACGCCGCTGTCCCTCAGCGTAGATGGTATCGAAGGCAAGCGACGACTTACCCGAACCGGAAACGCCGGTGACGACGGTAAGAGCGTTGTGTTCAATCTCAAAATCAATGTTCTTGAGGTTGTGAACCCGGGCCCCGCGAACCACGATGCTTTCTGTCGACATCTTCCCCTGGCACTACAGATGGATCAAAACGCACAAACGAATCTTTCTATTATAAAGGGTCGGGGGTGGCAGTTGCCGTGGAGTTCGGTGTGAAAACTGGAATCCGCTGTGTCATCCTGAGCGGAGCCGCGACTTCATGAAGTGAGGTCGCTGCGGAGTCGAAGGACCCCTAAACCGCCTCAGTGCGGTGACTTCGCGCATACCGCAAGTGGCCAAAGTCCTTCGCTAAGCGTAGACGAACGGCCGCTCCTCGCTGCTTGTCCAGAAATAGGCCAGAATGATCACACTAGCCACCGCTGCGTACGCGCACCACAGCGAGGTGAACGCGTACCTCTTGACCACCATCACAGCCAGCAATATCGCCAGGTTCGCCGCGCCAAAAACTACCATCATCTTGATCTTCGAGAAAAACAGCGAGCCACAAGTCGCAATCACATAAACCACCGCAACCGCCATATTGTTCGTGGCTTGATTGATGTAGACAAGACTGTTTCCCTTGACATACAGCTGCAATGGGTAAGCCGTCAACGCCCACAAAATATAGAGCGTAGTTCCCCCGCCGAGCACCAGGAACGGCAGCATGCGCCTGCGGCTCTTCACCGTCGGCTCGAACAGGAGCACGCTCAGCGGCAGCAAAAACGGCAGCAACCCCTGGGCATAAAGCATGAACGCCGCACCCATGTCGTGCGCCACCGCCGGCGAAAGAATCCCATCCAACCCCAGCCACACGAATCCCTCGATGAACTGATGAATGGCGAATAGCACGGGCAGCGCCGCGAAAAGCACTTCGCGCCTGTGCTTCACCTTTGTTAAAGTGACGACGCCAACCGCGCCCAGAACTCCGCTTCCTACAAAGTTCGCTGTGGCTGAAAAACACATGCTCGTTTCCTCCGCTGCGAAGATTACACTTATCGTCGCGGAACGCAAACATTTTGCTGGGATATCGTACCCACTTCAAGGCTTCGCAAACCCGTTTCAACGAGCGGCGAATCAGGAAAATTGTGGGTTCTCCGCGCTCACATGCAACGTTGCAACCGACACTGGTTCGCATCTAGACTTGGGTTGAATGGGTTGATCTCTGGACAGTGCTTGAACTTATGCGAGAGTGGCGGAATTGGCAGACGCACCAGACTTAGGATCTGGCGGGGAAACCCGTGGGGGTTCGAGTCCCCCCTTTCGCACCAATAGTGTAGGGCCGACGTTGAGTCGGCCCTTTTTCCGCTGTGCTCAATTTTGTGGCCATCCAGTTGCTCTATCAGAATGGATCCCGCGCACAATTCATGCCACACTCCAACCAAAAGGATTTGAAATCAGAACGCTAGCGAGGGGTCTTATGAAAACACGGCTGAGATGGAGTTTCGCAATCACTGCATGCACACTGCTCATGGTGAACGTCGCATTAGCTCAGCAAGCGCAAAAACAGGACAGTAGCGCCACGGTCACGATCGTCACAGCAGGTGACATCTCGGTCACCAGAGCGGCGGACGGCAAGGCCGCAGTGTTAATCAACTTCGTTCCAGGCAAAGCGAAATCAGGCCACACGCGAATTACGATTTCAGGCCCGTATTCCTTGGATGTAAACGGAGGCGTGAAGGAAGAGAAAGGTCCCCAGGGCGTCGAGCTTCATGTGCTCAGTCATGAAGAATTGCGATCCGAAGCTCCGGAAATCGGTTTCTGGGAACAATCACACAAATTTTCCCAATACTCCGCGTGCAGCAAGATCCCCATGTACCCCGGATGTGGCAATCCAGTTTGTGACCAATATGGCCATCCCGGGGATCAGTGCCGGTACAACAGTGGTTCCGGCTGCGGGTGCGTTGCCCCTGGGGGCGGTCCATGCTCGCAGACGGCGAATCTCCACAAGATGGGAAATTGAACCAATACTCAGTTTGCGATAGAGCTGAAACCCGTCTGGGATTCGAGTCACCCTTTTCGCGCCGGACATTCCTCTAGTGACTGGGAAGCGACTTCAGGTAAGCCAGGACGGCCTCTGCATCCGCGCGTGTCATCTGAAAACGAGGCATCGGAGCTCGCGGAGGCTTGCCATCGCGGGCGATTCCAGTGGTCAGCAGTGTAATGATCTCGGCATCGGTGCCTGGTGGCAAGCCGGCAAGCCGCGGAGCCGCGATTGGCCAACCCTCCACGGGTTGAGCCGGTTCATAAAACACCGGTGCGCCAGCGAGCCACTTTCCCCGGTCCAGGTTGCCGTTCTTATCGCGAGGCGTGTGGCAGTATCCACAACCCGCGACACCTTCGACGATGTATTTGCCCTGCGCAATCAGTTTCGCATTGCCGCCGGTTTTCGCGGCCTCCTGCGCCGAGGCGAGATGTGGGTCGCCAAATATCAACAGTAGCAATACAGCGCTCCACCAGCCCGCAAGCGAGAATCCGAGGGTGCTGGCGATGTTCGTAGATCGAACGGGCATGGACTCACGCTCCTCACTTTGACCTTACCTCGGCCTGGAGTCTCCCCAAACAGACCGAATTGTATACCTGAATGATAATGACGCGGGAAGGACGCGAGTTCACTCGCGCCGTTAAGTCGTAGCAAACGTTTCGCGTTTTAGCGACCGAGGCGCCGTCAGCGTCCGGATTCGAAGCGGTAGCCGATTCCACGCAACGTCTTCAAATACCGGGGATGCCGTGGATCCGGTTCAATTTTTTCCCGCAGACGCCGCACAAAGACGTCAATCGAGCGTGGGGTCACAAACGACCCTTCCTTCCATACGGCGTCGAGCAACTGGTCGCGCGTAAAGACGCGTCCCCGGTGCCGCGCCAGATATTCGAGGAGCCGGAACTCGCGGACAGTAGTGTGTACCGTCCTGCCCTGCACGCGCACCGTCATCGAAGCGATATCAATTTCCACCTCTCCCACCTGAAGAATGTCGCGGTCCGGGACATCGGGCGGAACGCGAAGAACATTTCGGACTCGCGCAATCAATTCACGGGGACTGAAGGGTTTGGTGATGTATCCGTCTCCACCGGCGTCGAAGGCCTGCAGGCGGTCGGGTTCCTGAGTTCTGGCGGATAGAAAAATGACGGGCGTCTTGCCCAGCTGTTCGTGCTGGCGGATCTGCCGGCAAAGATCGAAGCCGCTGATCCCGGGAAGCATAATATCGAGAAGAAACAGCGCTGGTTGTACCATGGCTGCCATCGGAACCACCGGCGCTCCTGAGACAAATGTCGAGACTTCATAACCGGCGGTTCGCAGGTTGTGCTCGATCAGGCGAGATACATCCGGATCATCTTCCACGACGTAGATGAGATCGGGGTATCGCGGCTTGTTGGTCGCCTGCAAAGAATCCATGGCCAGCATAGAGAGCCACAAGCACGCTGAGAGAAACTCAGTTAAGTAAATTTTGCTTCTGACACTCCCCAGTCACACTAGTGGGACTGTGTTGCAGTAATGTTGCGCCAGTGTTAAAGGAGGGTTAATTTGAGTTTCTGCCAAGGCGTCACCATGGGTCCCAAAAGCCCCGGCGCGCAAGGCTTTGCACCCTACAGTATCGAAATTTAGCCCGCTGTACGCCCAGTCTGTCTCACTCCCGCTTTGCTCTGCAATTCGTTCTCGAACTTTGCTCTGTACTCTGGTCACGCGTTACACTGCGAGATATGAACACAGGGAACCAACCGAATGTGAAGTTCGTGCAAACCCCCGATTACCGCGAGTCCTACTCCAACAGCGTGCAGATCCGGGTGAATGTGTGGGATTTCTTCCTCGTCTTCGGGACGATGCAGCAAAGCTCGGAGACGCAGGTGGAACTGCGAAACTTCCAGGGCATTTATCTCAGCCCGCAACAGGCCAAGGCGCTCATGGTGCTCTTGCAGCAGAACGTATCAAACTACGAGGCCGCGTTCGGTGAGATCAAACTTGATCCACGTGCTCCGGGTGGACCCATTCACTAATGCGGCGTTCCCTGATGCATCGTCCAACCATGGTGACGCGGCCGGCGATACCCTCTGATCTGAAAATAAAATCTCGACCAGCATCCTCCGCGTGGGCGCAGCAGGTTCTTCTGTTCGCGTTGTTTTTTGTCTGCTTGATGCTGCTGCATGCGCCACTTCTGCGCTTTCCTTATTTCTGGGATGAGGCCGGCTATTACGTTCCCGTGGCGCGCGATCTGTTTCTGACCGGCTCGCCGATTCCACTTCTACAGTCCACGCTCTCGAATGCGCACCCCCCTCTGGTAATGGCCTGGTTGGCGCTGGCCTGGCGTGTCTTCGGATACTCCACGCTGGTCACGCGCACCGCCATGCTGGTCCTGAGTGCGTTCTCATTGCTGGGGCTGTTTCGACTTGCGCGAAGTGCTGCGAATCTGCCCGTGGCCTGGGCCACAACCGCGTTGGTGTCGATTTATCCTGTGTACTTCACGCAGAGTTCCATGGCACTGGTCGACCTGCCCGCCGCTGGACTTACCTTCTGGGCATTGGCCGCGTATATCGAAGACCGTCCGCGGAAGCTCGCGCTCTGGTGCTCTTTGGCGGCGTTGGCCAAAGAGACTGCGATACTGGCTCCACTCGCCATGTTTGGCTGGGAACTGCTCGCACATTTCGCTCGCCCACGTTTGAAGGAAACTCGTTGGCCGGAAATTCTTCCGCCGGTGGACAGACGTACACACCGGCTTTATCTGCTGATTTCCGTCGTGCCGGTGGCCGTCTGGTACGCCTACCACTATTCCAAGACGGGTTTCCTGCTGGGCAATCCGGAATTCTTTCGTTATAACGTTGCCGCTACACTCAATCCTTTCCGTGTTCCCCTTGCACTGGGCATGAGGCTCTGGCAACTCTTCGGATATTTCGGTCTGTATCTGCTCACCCTGGCAGGATTGCTGGCCATGCTTCGTCCGCCCCAAATAGAGAAGGCCGAGAAGACAGACAGAAAAACGGAGAACGCTGCCGCCCGGCCGCGAATTCCAATCTGGATGCAAGCGGCATTTCTCTCCGTGACGCTCGCCTACCTGGCCTTCATGTCGGCGGTCGGCGGAGCAGTGCTGGCTCGCTACATGTTGCCCGTCGTCCCGCTCGTGATGCTGTTGTGGATTTCGACTCTCTGGCGTCGCGTGCGGCATTGGAAGTTGATTGTGGGAGCGGTCGCAATTGCCTTTGTCGCAGGCCTGTTCACCAATCCGCCCTACGGATTCTCTCTCGAAGACAATCTGGCCTATCGCGACTACATCGTGATGCATGCGGAAACCAGCCGCTTCCTGGCGATGCGATATTCCGGCGCACGCGTTCTAACCGCATGGCCCGCATCGGACGAACTCACAAGGCCATGGCTAGGCTACGTCAGTCAGCCCATCCGAGTCGTGCGCATCGAGGATTTCTCCGCCGCGCAGATCGACGTAGCAGTCAAAGCTCGCGACTATTTTGATGTGGCCCTGGTCTTCTCCACGAAGTACCAGCCGCCGCATGTGTTGTTCGAAAATTGGGATGCATGGCAGCGCATCAAAGAAAAGTTCTTCGGCTACCATCGCGACTTGCCCCCCGAAGATATAGCCCAACGTCTAGGCGGAACGATTACCTATAGCAAAGAAGAAAACGGGCAATGGAGCGCGGTGATTGCAATAGAGCGGTGAGTCTTCTCGTGCGATGAGTCACCTCTGCTTCAAACAGGCGGGGCAGGGCCCCGCTATCACACAAGCGTCGAAGGACTCACATTCCCATCAAGTGACACGAATGCGTCTTGGCCACGACCCATACGCTCTTCCCGGGGGCAAGTTGAAGAGAGTCGCGCGCCGCCAGCGTCAAATGCACCTCAAACTCCGTGCCGCTGCAATCCACGGTTGCCGAGATGATAACGTCTCTCTGCTCCAATCGGAGAATAGTTCCCGGCAAGATGTTGCGAGCACTCAGCCCGCTCGGGTTTTCTGTTGCCAGCAGCAAATCCCCTGCACGGACCCCCACGCGCAGCCGCGCGCCCGCATCCGCCCGAACCAGCGGGGTTTCCAACTGCACCGCATCTTTTCCCAACTGGCAAGTCATCGTCCCGCGGTCTTCGTGCAGCGCCACCACCGTGGCGTTGAAGATGTTTTCGAATCCTGACAGGCGCGCGATGGTTTCCAGTCGCGGAACGCGCATGACTTCATGCGGCTGTCCTTGCGCCACAATTCTTCCCCCGTCCAGCATGATGACTTCATCGCCCAGGGCAAACACTTCCTCGCCATTGTGGGTGACAAAAAGAATCGGGACGCGGTGCGACTGGTTCCACCGCCGCAGATCGCCGACTAGAGACGACTTCGTCGGACGGTCCACCGCCGCCAGCGGCTCGTCGAGCAATAACGCGCGTGGCTCGGTCACCAGAGCCCGCGCCAGTGCGACGCGTTGGCGCTCACCTCCTGAGATCTGCGCCGGCCGCCGGTCGCGCAAGTGATCGATGCGGAACAACCCAAGCATGTCGCGGCTGCGTGCTTGTCGCTCCGCCGCGCTGAGCGTGTGCAGACCGTAAGCGACGTTCTCCTCGGCCGTCAGATGAGGAAACAGCGCCAGGTCCTGATGCACGTACCCGATCCGCCGTTTCCAGGCTGCGACATTTTGCCTCTTCTCCGAGTCGTAAAGGTCTTCACCGCCAACCGCAACGCGCCCGTCATCCGGATCAGTCAGTCCGGCAATGCAATCGAGCAGCGTGGTTTTTCCCGCGCCCGATGCGCCAAAGACAATCGTGAAGCCGGCCAGCGCGCGAAAATGCACATTCAGGTTGAAGCTGCCCTCGGGATTCGAAAAGCGTTTGCGGATGCGGACTTCGAGTTCGGAAGAGATTGGTTGTGCCGATGTCGGCAGCGCCGTTGGCGGAGCGGGAATAATCTTTACTTCCATGGACCCGCCACCCAGGGACGCAAGCTATACACGGTCGACAACACAACAAACGAGATGATCAGCAGCACCAGTGCCGTCTCATTTGCACTGGAATAATTTGCCGTCTCCACCTGATCGTAGATATCAATGGAGATGGTCCGCGTCACGCCCGGAATATTGCCGCCGACCATGAGCACCACTCCAAATTCGCCCAGCGTGTGCGCGAAGCTGAGCGCAAATCCCGTGACCAGCCCGGCTTTCGAGAGGGGAAGCACGATGCGGCGAAAGGTTTGCGCCGGAGAATGTCCAAGCGATGCCGAGGCGCGGAGCAGACTGGAGTCAACCGCTCCAAACGACGCCGCGAACGGTTGCACGGCGAAGGGCAGACTGTATAACAATGACCCGATCACCAACCCTTCGAAAGTGAAGGCCAGCGTGTGCCCGGTGAGCGATTCCCACCAGCGCCCGAGCGGGCTCCGCGTACCGAGCGCCACCAGCACATAAAAACCAAGAACAGTAGGCGGCAGAACAATCGGAAGCGCGACCGCGGCCTCGACCAGAAATTTCCAGCGCCAGCGCGAATAAGTCAGCCAGTAGGCGATGGGAATGCCGATCGCGATCAGCAGCGTCGAGACGATGGCTGCGAGACGCACGGTCAACCAAAACGCCTCCCAGTTCATCTCCAGGTCGCTCCCGTGGCCTGCTCCTCCGCAGGTAGGCTGAAACCATACGTGGCGAGCAGCGCAATGCCCTCGGGGCTGCGCACGAAGTCCAGAAACCTGCGTGCCGCATCGCCCTGCTTTGATCTCGAGAGTACGACGGCCGCCTGATTCAGCAGGGGATAGGCATCAAGCGGAACCGTCCAGTAGCGTCCCTTGTCTTTGAGCGCCGGAGCAAGCGCGTGCGAGAGCGCGATCAACCCCGCCTGTGCATTCCCCGATTCGAGAAACTGCGCCGCCTGCGAAACGTTTTCTCCCAGCACCAGCCGGCTGGAGACCTGATCGTAAATTCCAAAGTGCCGCAGCGCCTCTGCCGCCGCTCGCCCGTACGGCGCGTGCGCGGGATTAGCAATCGAAATTTTCTTAACCGACGGATCGAGCAAGACTCTTATGCCGAGCTTCGACAAGTCCAGCGGCGAATCGTTCGGCACCCACAGCACCAACCGGCCGACCGCATAGCGGTAAAGGGCATCTTTGGACACTAGTCCCTCAGCGATGAACTGCTGAGGATATTCTTCATCGGCCGAAAAGAAGACGTCGAAGGGCGCGCCGTTTCGTATCTGATTAGTCAGATTGCCGGACGAGCCGAACGATAGCTTCACCGTTTGCCCGGTCTTCTTCGTGTACGCATCGACGAGTTGCGGAAGAGCGGCACTCATATCCGCCGCCGCGGCTACGGTGATCTCCTGCGCGGTTGCAAGAGCTCCCGCGAACACGAGAAGTACTACCAACAGTTGTTTCATAGTTAAGATTAGGTTTCGTATCAGGGCATCGCTCTAGCGATGCCGCAAATTCTTCGAAATCCGACGCCCCTTTAGGGACAGGGCATTGGAAGGCTCTCACTTTACGCCACCATCCGAGCCCGGTTACACCAATTTCGTTTTCGACAACGGCAACTCGCGCACCCGCTTGCCAGTGGCCGCAAACACTGCGTTGTACAGAGCCGGCGCAAAGGGCGGTACGCCCGGCTCACCCACTCCGGCCGGCGGCGCTTCGCTCTTGACAATGTGCACGTCGACGTGCCGCGGAGCGCGATTCATGCGCGTGATCTGATAATTGTGGAAATTGCTCTGGTCAATGGCTCCGTTGGTAGCCGTAATCTCACCGAACAGCGCCAGGCTGGTTCCAAACACGGCCGCGCCCTCGAACTGATTGCGGACATTGTCCGGGCTGACGATCGTCCCCGCATCGACCGCGGTCCACACATTCGGAATATGCACCTGCCCCTTGCTGTCGATTTCAACTTCAACCACGGTCGCAACATAAGTCAGGAAACTACGGTGAGCGGCAATTCCCATCCCGCGCCCTTTGCCCAGGCCCATTGCCTCTTTACCCCAGCCGGATCTCTCCACTGCAATCTCGACCACGCGTCTCAATCGCGCTGTCTCGAGCGGATAATTCTTGGCGTCTTCCGCTTCGTCCCCCTTAAGATCAAGGTTGACGATGCGCGGCGGCCCGACCAGATCCAGCAGGTACTGCGCGGAATCCTTATTGGCTGCTTTCGCCAGTTCGTCGGCAAAGGAGCTAATCGCGAACGCATGATAGATGTTGGCCACGCTGCGCAGCCATCCAATGCGCACGTGGTAGTCGGCCGGGCCATTTTCCGCCCGTTGGTTTGCAATATCGAAAGGAAGATTGTTCCATCCCAAGCCCATCTCGTCGTCGGCATACTTGGCAGCCGTATCAAAAGTTGAACCGATCGGCGGATACACTGTGCGCTGCAGCCACGCCGTCGGCTTACCGTCGGTCCCGACGGCCGCCTTCATGTACATCGCGGCGACGGAGTGAAAATAATCGAAATGAATATCGTCCTCGCGGCTCCAGACAACCTTCACCGGCTTGCCCAGTTGTTTCGAGAGCACGGCAGCTTCCGCCACCTGGTCAGGTTTCGACTTGCGTCCGAACCCTCCGCCCAGCAACGTGACATGGCAAGTCACATCTTCTTTCTTGACGCCAAGCACGCCCGCAATCGTCTCCTGCACCGCTTGCGGATTCTGCGTAGGCGCCCAAGCCAGCACCTTTCCGTCGCGATACTCGGCGACAGCAACTGGCGGCTCCATCGAAGCATGCGCAAGATGGGGCGCGTAGTACTCAGCCTCAATAATCTTTCCGCCGCTCTTCGCGCTACGCACAAACGCCGCATCCACGTCGCCGACATTGCGAACCACTCTGCACGGCTGCCGTGAAGTGTCTTCAAGCGTCTTGCGGAACGACGTCGAGTTATACACCGAATGCGAACTGCTGTCCCACTCGATCTTCAGGTTCTTGCGCCCCGCGAATGCCGCATATGTATTGTCGGCAATCACGGCAACGCCGCCCAAAGGTTGGAACATGTGCGGTGGCTTAAAAGCGGCAATGGTCAATGTCTCCTGAACGCCGGTCACTTTGAGCGCGGCCGTGTCGTCGTACGATTTGATCTTCTGTCCCAGCACGGGCGGATGCTCAACCGAAGCGTAAACCATTCCCGGCATAGTCGCGTCCATGCCAAAAATTGCTTTGCCGGTGACGATTTCGGGAAGGTCAAAAAGAGAATTGCTCTCCTTGCCGATATAGCGCCACTCGACGCGCGTTTTGAGGGGTACGTCCTCTTTTTTAGGAACCGGCAGCTTAGCGGCGGCTGCGGCAACTTCGCCATAACCCAGCTTGCGCCCGCTCGAGCGATGCACAACAAAGTGAGGCTCGGTGGTGCACTCCTTTGCAGAAACACCCCACTGCGCGGCGGCGGCGCTGATCAACATCACGCGCCCGGTAGCGCCCACCTGGCGCATCAGGTCGAAGCCGCTGCGCACCGAATGCGACCCGTCCGTATCCTGCTCACCATATCTCGGATCGCCAATGGCCTGCTCAATCTTCACCCTCGACCAATCGGCGTCAAGTTCGTCGGTCACCACCAGCGGCAACGCCGTGCGGCTGCCGCATCCCATCTCCGAGCGATGAGCGACGATGGTGACTGTGCCATCGGAAGCGATCGACATCCAGAGACTAGGTTCAAACGGAGGAGCAGACGCCTCGCCTTCCGCGGCCCACAGCGGATCGGGAACCAGACGCGCGCTGAGCACAAAAACGCCGCTGGCCAATGCGCCTTGCAGGAATCCTCTTCGACTGACATGACGGCTGACATTTTCAATGAGCTTCATGCCGTCTCCTTCCGATCCTCGTGCCTCGCCGCCTGATGCTTCGCAGCTTGATGGATGGCCGCCCGAATCCGCTGATAAGTCCCGCAGCGGCACAGATTGCCCGCCATGGCCGTGTCAATCTCCTGGTCGCTCGGATTCTTGTTCTCTTGAAGCAATGCGATCGCCTGCATGATCTGCCCCGTCTGGCAATAGCCGCATTGCGGCACCCGAATCTCTATCCACGCTTCCTGCACGGGATGCATGGGCGCGATGCCTTCAATCGTAGTGATCTCGGCGCCGCTGATCTCTTTCATCGCCGTACTGCAGGAGCGAATCGCCGCGCCATTCTGGTGTACCGTACACGCCCCGCACAACGCCATGCCGCAGCCGAACTTCGTCCCCGTGAGTTGAGCCACGTCGCGCAAATACCACAACAACGGCATGTCGGGATCGCCGTCAAACGTCTTCTCTTTCCCGTTCACTTGAAAACGAATCATTTATCCCTCGGTGCAACCCTTGGTAAACTTTTTCACGAACCATGGATGCTACAGAATTGATTTCCATATCCTATTCGCAGCGCGCGAAATGTGGAAGAGAGCCAAGAGATTCCCCCCGGTGATCCCCAGTGCGACCCCCGTGCCCCCCGTGGTTAAAGATTTAAGTCAACGCCGTCATATAATCGTCTGTCCTTGCCAGGAGGAATTTTGGCCTACGACGATCTGCGCGACTGGATCAAAGCACTCGACCGAGCCGGTGAACTGAAACGTATTCGCACGGAAGCAGACCCGATTCTAGAGATCACGGAAATTACCGATCGGGTCTCAAAGAATAAAGACCAGCAGAGAACTGTCGGTGGGAAAGCCCTCCTGTTCGAGAACATAACGGGCCATCCCGGTGCGCAACTTCTGATCAACCAGTTCGGCTCCGCCCGCCGCATGCGCCTGGCGCTGGAAGTCGATGCGCTGGACGAAGTAGCCGAGCGCATCCATGGCTTCATGGATGTGAAATCTCCGCAAGGTTTTATCGACAAAGTAAAAATGCTGCCCATGCTAGCCGAGATGGGCAGGTTCTTCCCCAAGACCGTGGCTACCGGCCCCTGCAAAGAAGTAATCAAGCGAGACAATTTTTCGCTGCTGGATTTCCCCATCCTGCAATGCTGGCCAAAAGATGGAGGACGCTTCATCACCCTCCCCTGCGTAATCACGCGCGACCCAAGAACAGGCAAGCGCAACATAGGCATGTATCGCATGCAGATCTACGACGAGCGCACGACCGGCATGCACTGGCAAAGACAGAAAGTAGCCGCCGAACACTACCGCGACCACATAAGAAATGCAGCAGTCTCCCCAAATCACGTAGGGACGGACGCATTCGTCCGTCCAGCCGGACAAACCCGGGCCCCCGTCAAGCCGGGTGTTGGCTTGGCGGGGTGGCAGAGCCCGGCAACCGCCGCCGTAGACATCATGGCTCGCTCCTCCGGAGGCGCGATGCTGGCCCAAGGCCACCGTCCCGCCGGCAAAATGGAAGTAGCCGTTGCCATAGGCACCGAGCCCGCGCTAACTTTCTCCGCTATCGTCCCCGCCCCGCCCGACGTGGAAGAATTCATCATCGCCGGATTCCTAAGACAGAAGCCGGTAGAGCTAGCAAAGTGCGAGACCGTCGATCTCGAAGTCCCCGCCCATGCCGAGATCATCCTCGAAGGTTACGTCAACCTCGACGAACTCCGCACCGAAGGCCCCTTCGGCGATCACACCGGCTTCTACTCGCTGGAAGATGAGTATCCAGTCTTCCACGTCACCTGCATCACGCACCGCAAAGACCCGATCTACGCGACCACGGTAGTAGGCAAGCCGCCGCAAGAAGATGCCTGGATGGGCAAAGCCGTCGAGCGCATCTTCCTGCCGCTGATGAAGCTGACCATCCCCGAACTGGTGGACATCAACCTCCCCATCGAAGGCATATTCCACAACCTGATGCTGGTTTCCATTCGCAAGTCCTATCCCGGACAAGCCCGTAAAGTAATGAACGCCATCTGGTCGCTCGGCCAGGCGATGTTCACTAAGTGCATCATCGTAGTAGACCAGGACGTGGACGTGCAGGATATAGCCGACGTCACGTTGAAAGCGCTGAACAACATCGATCCCGAACGCGACATCCAGTTCACGATTGGCCCGGTCGATTCGCTAGACCACGCCGCGCGCCTGGCGAACTACGGATCGAAAATGGGCATCGACGCCACGCGCAAGTGGTCAACCGAGGGTTTCAGTCGTCCGTGGCCAGACGAGATCGTGATGGACGCGAAAACCCGAGCGTTGGTGGATGCGAAGTGGAAGGCGCTGGCGAAGGAGTTGGGGATCGAGTAGGAGAGAGCCACGGCTAACGGCTTTCCCAAACTTTCCGCCATACCGATTGTTTGCAATCTTGCAATTTCCGTTCACCAACAATCGGGCAGTGAGTCCGATTTGACGACCCCCCCGCGCCACGGAAAGTTCGGCTTGAGCCTGCAGCGAACTTGTGTTCTCATTAAGACATGACGCGGCCCGTGGGGGCCCGTCAGCGCGCTTCAACCTCAACCCTCAACCTCATCAGCTTTTAGCGGAATCTGAGCGGACATGAGCGAACACCACGCGGAGAAGAATCATGAAAAAAGTCAGCTACATTCCAAAAGGATACAGCACCATTACGCCGTACCTTGTCATCAAGGGCGCAGCAAAAGCGATCGATTACTACAAGAAAGTTTTCGGCGCAACTGTTGTCGTGCGCATGGATGGTCCTAACGGCCAGGTGGGCCACGCCGAACTCCAGATCGGCGACTCGCGCATCATGCTGGCGGACGAAAACCCTCAGATGGGCTACCGTAGCGCCGAGAGCATCGGCGCCTCTCCCGTGAGCCTGTATGTGTACCTCCCCGATTGCGACAAAGTCGTGGCGCAAGCGGCCGCGGACGGCGCCAAAATCCTGAAACCGGTCCAGGACCAGTTCTACGGAGATCGCTCAGGCTTTCTGCAAGACCCGTTCGGACATCTCTGGGGCATTGCCACTCACAAGGAAGATGTCTCCCCGCAAGAGATGGACGAACGCGCCAGGAAAGCAATGCAGGCCGCCTGAAGTTAGTCCTTCCCTGTGACCTCCGTGTTCCCTGTGGTAAGAATTAGAAGCATGAACCACCGGGACACGGGGGTCACACAGAAGAGACGCTCGTACAATTGCAGATCACAACTCCAGAAAGGAACTCTACCCATGCTCGCCGCTGGCAATCCTTTTCCGAATTTCTCACTGCCTAACCAGGACGGCAAGACCACCAAGCTTTCCGACTTCGCTGGAAGTTGGATAGTCGTTTATTTCTATCCGAAGGACGACACGCCGGGCTGCACCATCCAGGGTAGGTCCTTTACCGCGACCAAGGCTGATTTCGACGCTGCCGGAATCAGAGTCGTTGGTGTCAGCGCCGACGATGTGACCTCGCACAAGAACTTCTCCCACAAGTTCGCCTTTACCATCGACTTGCTCTCCGACACCGAATCCAATCTGATGAAGTCGCTCGGCCTCGGCCAGGCGGAATGGAAAGGGATGAAGTTCTGGGAGCGTACCAGTTTCGTGGTTGATCCGAAGGGTGTGATTCGCAAGGTGTACGAAAAGGTGAACCCGGAAGGCCACGAGAAAGTACTGCTCGACGAGATCGTCAATCTGAAAAAGAAAGCGGCCTAGAGAAAAATCACTATAGAGACGCGTCTCGAGCTGACATTCCGCACCCGTTTTTCTGGTTATAGATCTTGCCCAATGGTTGTAGATCTTGCCAGATGCTGGAGGGAAAAGTTTCCCTGCAGGCAGCAACCCAGCCCCGCTGCTCTTGCGGAGTTCTCCCAGAGCCCGGGTTGGCAAGGATGCCCGCGAATCCGCGGGCTTCCGGCTTACTGAGGCGTGGTGGCGATGTTCAGTCCCTGGTAGATGAACAATCCCGCAATGACCAGGATCATGACCCCCGACAAGGCGCCAAGCACCTTGACGATCGGTGTGATCTTTTTCATCTTGACCAGAACATCCATCTGATCTTTATGCATCTGGGATTCGGTTTCATTGAGGAAGATTGAATCGTCCTCATGCATGGTGAGGGTGCTGCGGTAGATCAACAGGATAATGAGAACTCCTGTCAGAACACCCCACGCGACAAGCAGCCCGAACATAGGAGACATACGCCACCTCGGAGCTGAGATCGAGCCAGTCCCCGATGTTCGCAGGTTGCGCCCCAGCGAAACTTCGTGGTATCGCCGGAGTTCGGGTATTGGCCCCTACTGCGAGGATTATAGACCCGTTGGCAAGAGGCAGCGATTTATTGACCGCCCGACGCATCTAAACTCTAGGTGCAATGAGGATTACCGGCTTCTGAAAAGCCTTGTCGAGCCGCTTGCAAGCTTTGTTATAATAAGCAATCACAAGGAGATAGACAGATGGCAACCACCACACCCGACGTACAGACCAATACCCAGACCAGCGCCCAACCCAAGACTGCGGCCCCCGACCTGACCCCCAGCGCGATTGCCAAGGTCAAAGAAATCATGGCGACGCAGACGCCGGTCCCGTCGGGATTGCGCTTGTCCGTTGTCGGCGGCGGTTGCTCCGGTTTTCAATACTCCATGGCCTTCGAGAACGGTGCCGGCATGATGGACAAGGTTTTCGACTTCGACGGTTTGAAGGTTTACGTGGATGCGACTTCTCTGATGTATCTTGGCGGAGCCCGTGTCGACTACGTCGAGACCCTGGAAGGCGCCGGGTTCAAGTTCGAAAACCCGAACGTGAAGAGCACCTGCGGCTGCGGTTCCTCGTTCAACGTTTAAGTTTTAACAACGAGTGCTCGACATTTGAGTATTTCTGGCTTCACGTCAAGCCCCGCTTATGATGCGGGGCTTTTCATGGCTCTAATATTGCGGATATTGCGCAAAGTGCCGAAGTGCGAACTCTACTGCTGAGGCGTCTGCACAGGAGGCGGCGGAGTTTGCGTCTGAAGACCTTGGTTTTGGACGCCGTTCGGCGATAATCCTTGTCCCAGTCCTTGTCCAAATCCACTTTGTCCAATTCCCGCTTGCCCCGGTACACCGCCCGGCAATGAAGGAGCGAGTCCGCCCATCGCAGTTTGTGCACTAGGATTCACCGGCCCGGTCAGCAAGCCGCCGCGGTCTGCCATGGGCAGGTAAATGAAGAGCCAGTCGTTGTAATGGTTCTTAGTGAAGAAGACGCGAACGGTTTTCGCTTTGCTAGTGCTGGCGACCCCGAGGATCGGGCCTCCGCCAAACGTCGGTCCGTTGAAGCCGGAGCGGGAATTGGAATCCGCATTGGAAGACGACGATCCAGGTGAATTCGAAGCCCCCGCGGCATCTCCAGAGGATGGATTACCAAACGAATTGCCGGCGGTGCCACTCGGTGGAGTCTGCAGCCCACCCGCTTGCGCTCCCAAACCGCCAAGCCCGCCCTGCAGCCCGCCTGATCCTCCCTGTGCTGCGCCGGGTCCGCTCTGTCCATTGGCCAAGAAACTATTCTGCCCAGTCGGATCCAATACCGGCCCGTTGTTCAAGCTGATATCGGTCTGATGCAACAGCTTGAAATCCTTCTCCTTACCTGTCACCCGGTCGACACTCATCGGATCCGTATAGCGCTTGCGGATGAAACGGAGGTTGTTGGTATCCTCTAGCTCCTCAAGGCGCGATGGATAACGCCCAAACTTCCTGTAGAAGTGCTGAATCGCACGCATGTACTCTGTGCCCCGATGCCTCAGCTCCTCTTCGCGGTCGCGGCGGATCTGCTGGCCAGTCTCGGGAAGCACGGTGAGCAGCGCAATCGCGATGAGCGCGAGAGTCAGCATCAGCGTGATCAGCGTGTAGCCACGCTGGCGAATTTGCAATTGGGAATTTGTGATTTGCAATTTCGCCGTTCTCAAACCGCAACGCCGCATAAAACGTTCACTCGCCTTCAAGTTACCCATTACAAATTCGCAATCGGTTTCATCCCTGAGTCAAGGGCAGACTCTGCCGATTGTTGTTGAGCACGTCTTCCACGTCCACCGAGGTCGGCGCGATGTGCAGGACGCGATAGCGCCGGTCGACGATGTCGCCCTCAGCGGCAATAAAGACGTCGTCGTTTTGAGACAAAAATACCTTCTTCGTTTCCCCGGGCCGGTTGGCAAAGCCAAAGAACTTCAGCGTGATCGGCGGCGGCGGCGGAATAATTGGAAGCGGGCGGGGCGCATTGCCAGCTAGCTCCTCTGCCGTACCGTGTCCCTTGGGTTTTTCAATAACCGCCATCGACCCCACGACAAAAATGTTTCTTCCGTTGCCGGCGTACTTGATTTCCTCGCTCTGGCTCAGCAGTTTCAGGTCAAGCGTGGGATCCAGCCGCGGCTCAACCGCCGGCACTATTTTTCCCGACGCCGTGCGTCTGGAGCCGGGCCTGGTCACCGTCGAAGTCGGCTGCGCCGTTGCCCGCACCGCTGTCGGCGACGAGGGCCAGAATTCGTAGCCCAGCGTCAGCAGTGCGATCCCGCCCAACACCGCCAGCCAGACGACTTGCTTCCGGTTTTCGAGTCCAAGTTTCACTCAGGCACCCGACCGCAGATAACTGTGCATTACGATTTCCAGCCGGACCGGTCCTGTGCCTTCGCCCGCCAGGCCCACGCTATCCACCTCAAAAAACATCTTCGATCGTTCCAGCGCGTTGATGAAGCGCACCAGTTGTAGATAGTCTCCGGAAAAATTTGCCGCGATTTCCATGGGAATGACGCCGGAGCTCTCCGCCTCTTCTTCCTTGTAGCTCACCTGCTGCATCCGGACCCCATTCTCGTTCGCCAGTTTTCCCAGTTCATTGACCAGAACGGAGTCCTTCCCGGCAAAGCGGTCCTGGTAAAACCCGCCGATCTGATCCTTCGCCAGCACGATCTTCTTGTCCATGCCGCGCAGCGGTTCCACTTCACGGGTTTTCTTCGTCAGTTCGGCCTTGAGTTCGAGGATTTGCAGCCGCCGCGAATCCGGCGAGCCCACCAGCGGAGAGAAAAGAACTGCCACCGCCACTACGTCGGCCGCCAGCATCGCCCCAATCGCAATTTTCAAATTGCGCCGCGATTTCCGAAAGTCTGGCATTACTTTCCGCCCCTGGCCGTCGTATCCGGCACGTAAATCGAGATCACCGAAGCCGCGATGCCCGATCCCTCACCGTTCGGAGCCTCGGACACCAGTTGCGCTCCCTGAAAATGCTTCGAGCCTTCCATGCGATGGACTAGATCGACGGCCGCGGCGCGCGTGTCGCCCGCGACTTTCATTTCCAGTTCCACCTGACCCTGTTCATTCAATGCCGGCCGCAGCGAAACCACGTGCAGGTTCGTGGGCACCACCTGCTCCAGATCTTCGAACACACGCGTCCAGGAAAATGCTTTGCGTTGAATCAGTCCATTCAAGAACTGCGACTGGTCTCGCGTGCTGCGATTGACGGCCAGGTCGAGGAAGGCTTGCGCCTTTGCCCGTTCGTCGTCGCGTTCCGCAATCTGTGCCTCGATGCGCGCGATTTCATGGCGATCTCTTCCGGCCTCTCTCCAACCCTTGACCGCCAAACCGACCAGAGCCAGCGTCATCACCGCCAGCAGCCCCACTCCCATTCCCCAGCGCGCCCAGAATTCACGGGCATCTTCATAGGGCCGGGTCGCGAGATTGATGTCCAAACGCATATTTATAAAATCAGCCTCAATCTGTCTACGAAATCAGCGCTCCCACCACTCCCGCCATGCGCCAGCGCGGAACCGTGCCGGTGGTGGATCCGATCTGCGATGCCGTCACCAACTCCTCAACCCGCGCGCCGGACTGGCTCTTGAGCGCCGGTGCCGCGCCACCGGCTTCCGGCAGGCCGGCCACGTACACGCGCTCGATGTTCAGGTTGTAGGTGTCCTGGAAAAACACCACCGAGGGATAGACCTCCTCCGCCAGTTGATCGCCGGAGATGGTCACGCCGCGCACATTTTCGAGCGTCCGGGACAGCAGCAGCTGCTCCTGATCGAGAATCGCAATGCTGATCGTGCGCGCGTCCACCTTGACCACCAGCGTCGGCCGTTCCGCGTCCGCGGCTCCAATCGCCGCCAGCATCGACGGCATCACCATGCCCGGGTTGTAGCCCGCATCGCGAAACGCCGACTCATATTCCTCGAGCACCGTTTTGAGCACGACCGCCGCCACCGCTTGTACACCTTTCGCCGTCGGATGCGCGTGATACGAGATATGGGCATCGGCCTGATCGAATGGCAGCGACTTCTTCAGCCGGAAGCGGACCACTGCTTCGGCCTCATCCCGCTTCGCGGGGAGGGTCTCGAAATCGAGGAGCACAACCCGCACCGAACTGTCGGGTAGAATCGCGATCACGTCGTGCGACCGCGCGCCGACTCCGCCCAGCGCGCCTTCAATCGCCTGTCGCACCGCCGCGCCGTCGCGGAGATTTGCTTCCATCAAATCGGGCACGACCGAGCCCGGCGCCAGTTCCCGCGCCGACGCCGTTTCCACCATCCGCCCCGCATCGGCGGCCCGTCCCGCGAGCACGCGGTCGGCCGCGATTTCACAGGCAAGCGTCGGACGGCGAACGTGTTTGGAAGAGCTCGTCATCTTTTGGTCACGACGTGATCGAAATTACCTTTGCCTTTGCCCTCGGTGAGGGACCAGCCGCCAAGAACTTCCTTCCGGCAACCGCAATCCCTCTCCGCATCTTGATGATATCCCCTACCTTCATGGCGAGGACAGTTACCTCGGCAGGTGCTTCTGATGCACTCTCGGCCAGGCCTCGGGTAACCAGCCTCAGCGCATGGTCTCGATAAAGGTGACTTTGTTGATCTCTTTCAGAGTGGTGAATCCTCCACGCACCTTGTCCAGCGCGGATTCGCGCAGGAACCGCATGCCCTCTTCGCGGGCGGCTTTCCTGATCTCCGATGTCGGTCTTCGCTCCAGAATCATCTCGCGGATGCGGTCGGTCAAATCCAGAAGTTCATGAATTGCCGTCCGGCCCCGGAATCCCGTGCCCGCGCACTCGATGCAGCCCTGCCCCTCGTACAAAGGAACCTGCGACCACTGCGCCGGATCCAGGCCGCTGGCCTCGAGCACGTCGTTCGGATAATGCACGGCTGTCCGGCAGGAATCGCAGATGATCCTCACCAGCCGCTGCGCCAGAATACAGTTCAACGCCGACACAAAGTTGTAAGGCTCCACGCCCATGTTCAGGAAGCGCCCGAGCACGTCGACCACGTTATTGGCATGGACGGTCGTGAATACGAGGTGGCCAGTCAGCGCCGATTGGATGGCGATCTGCGCCGTTTCGTTGTCGCGAATTTCCCCCACCATGATCTTGTCTGGGTCGTGACGCAAAATCGACCGCAGCCCGCGCGCAAACGTCAAGCCCTTTTTTTCGTTGACCGGAATCTGGGTGATGCCGCGCAGTTGATATTCGACCGGATCTTCAATGGTGATGATCTTGTCTTCGTCGGTCTTGATCTCGTTAACCGCCGCATAGAGCGTCGTGGTTTTGCCGCTGCCCGTCGGCCCCGTGACCAGCACCATGCCATATGGCTCTTTGATGTAGGCGCGAAAGCGGCGCAGGTCGTCGGCGTCGAACCCGACCACGTCGAGCGTGAGCTTCTTAAATTTCTCGCTCATCGACTCCTTGTCAAGCACGCGGAGCACGGCGTCTTCGCCATGGATCGACGGCATGATCGAAACCCGGAAGTCGATGGCGCGTCCGCTGTATTTCACGCGGAAGCGGCCGTCCTGAGGTACGCGGCGCTCGGAAATATCCAGTTCGCTCATGACCTTGATGCGCGAAATGATCGTCGAATGGTGCTCCTTGCCGATGGGCGGCATGGCGTTGGTGAGCACGCCGTCAATACGAAACTTGATGACCACGGAGTCATCCCGCGTCTCGATGTGAATATCGCTCGCCCGCCGCTGCAACGCCGTAAAAATCGTGGTGTCGACTAGGCGGATAATCGGGCTCATGTCCGTGCCCGCCGTCGCCGTCAACTTGTCGATGGAGATGGTCTCGTCGTTCCCGGCTTCGTCCTCGCGGATCACGTCGAGCGTGAATCCCTCGCTCGCGTCTTCCAGCACCCGCTTGGACTGCTCGGTCTTCTGCAGAATGTCAGAGATTTGCTTCAGCGTCGATACTTTGGTGACGATCCGCTTGCCCAGCAGCAGACTGATCTCGTCGATCATCATCAACTGGCTGGGATCGGCAATCGCAATCGCCAGCCGCCCGTCAGCCGTCTCATCCAGCGGAACGAACTTATAGCGGAACATCAGGTGCACCGGGATCTTTTCGAACAGATCGTGGTGCAACTGGAAATCGGTCAGATCGATGAACTCGCAACGATAGCGCCGCGCGATATCCCGCGCGCGCGCCAGTTCGTCCGCAACCGGCGTCGTTTCCGGCACGAGCTTCCCGCCATTTCCGCCGGTTGCCAGTACTGTTTTCTTATCCGCCATGCCCATTCCAGTGTACCGCTCTCCAAAGTCTTTCTGTAGAGACGCGGCTTGCCGCGTCTTGCCGCACGCTGAGACGAGGCAAGCCCCGTCTCTGCCGCCGGCCCCGCACCTCAGTGCACATTTGCTCCCAAAGTAAAGATCGGCATATAAAGCGAAATCAATATCCCGCCTACAAACACCGCCATGACGATCAGAATCAAAGGCTCAATCAGCGCCATGGCTGCGCTCAGAGCCGTCTGCACGTCTTCTTCGTAGAATTCCGCCACCGAACCGAGCATCGCTGGCAGCGCCCCGGTCGATTCTCCAACCTCCAGCATTTCCACCGCAAGATCGGGAAACAACTTCTGTGTCTCCATGGCGTGCGCCAGGCTCTGTCCTTCTCGCACCCGCTCCGCCGCGGCCGTGACCCCGTTCAACATCTGCCGGCTGCTCATGGATGCGCCAGCCGTTTCCATGGCTGGCACCAAAGGCAACCCGCCCTGCAGCAGCGTCGCCAGAACGCGCGAGAAATTAGCCACCTGGTATTTCAAGCGGATTTCCCCGATAAGCGGCAGCGACAGCAGAAACCGGTCAATCCCTTCGGCGCCCCGATCACTCTGCTTCCACCGCCACAAAAGCACACCCGCCGCGCCCAAAACCAGCGCCACAATCCATCCGTACTTCTGCGCGTTCACGCCGAGCGTAAGCATGAACACCGTGATCGCAGGCAGCTCCGCTCCCAGGTTATTGAACAAGTCGGCAAACTTTGGCACCACGTAGGTGATCAGAAAAATCAGCATCACCGTCACCACCGATATCAGCAGCGCCGGATACACCAGCGACACCAGCAGCTTCTTGCGGAAGGTCTGCACCATCCGCTGATACATGATGTAGCGGCCCAGAACCTCTTCCATGTTGCCGCTCTTCTCGCCGGCCATCAGTGTGGTTGTGTACATCTTTGGAAACGCCTGCTGAGCGGCGAACGCATCCGACAACAACTCGCCGCCTTTTACCCGCTCGCGTACGTTTTCCAGCAACTGCAGTAGAGATTTGTCCCGCTGCCGCTTGATCAACAGATCCAACGCCGTCAGGATCGGCAATCCCGCCTTAATCAGCGTCAGAAACTGCTGGTTGAAAATCAGAAACGCCGACTGCCGCAGCGTACCGCGCTGTCCGAAGCGGCCTCCGCCCGTGTTCAGGATGGTCCGGGGTTTGACCCAGTACACCAGGTATCCCTGCTGCGTGAACCGGTCGTGGATTTCCGCTTCCGAATACCCATTCTCCACCTGCTGCCGCAGATGGCCCTGTTCGTCGGCGACTTTGACCAGGAATTGTGCCATTCGCTATCGTCTGATTCCGAGTTTCTGGTTTTGAGCTGCTGGTGCAGAGCGTCTCAGCCTAAGTCTAACACTCTGTTCCCAAAGCGGTTATCGCAACCTGTCTTTCTGTGTGGTACGCAAGTAACCCGTGTGACACGACGTAGTGGAGCGACGGGCGCCTCGTCCTTCCCGCCAAACACCGCTCCGTATCAGGCATCACTTCAGCCATGCCGACCGCACCTTTGGAAAGGTGCCCCTTTAGGGGCAAGCCATCGCCGCGCCCGCCTACCGTCCCAATTCGCCTTCCACCGTCTCCACCCCCGGCGGAGGGATGAACTGAAACCGGTCGTCGCTCAACTCTGAATTCTCTTTCCACCCCGAAAAGCGGAACTCCGTCGTCGCCCCTTCCGCCTCCATGAGTACGATGCGGACAATCTGGTCAGCGGGTGTGATCTCCAGTTGCACCTCGCTCACCTGTCCTCCCATGCCTTGGGGAACCCCTCGCAACAGCGTGTTACCCGCGCCCATGGGTGTTTGATCCACAGCTTTCGAAAGTCCTCGTAATTCATTCTCCAGCTTCGTCTTACCGAGCAAAAATGCCAATGGAGACCGCAGGTCGTCCAGCTTCCGAAACTCTGTCTTTCTGAGTTGCCGTTCCGCCGGCAGATAGAACCACACTGCCTCGCCGTCGCTGACAAACAGCTTCTCTTTCGGAGAACGGTATTCCCACCGCATCTTGCGCGGCTTTTTCAACCACAAGGTACCCGATTCGACCCGCTCCGGACCGTCGCCACGATATATTTCGGTGAAGTCCGACTGCAAACTGTGCAGGTGGTTGTAGTGGTCGTCAACCGCCCGAGCGAGTTGATGGATGTCCTCGGCCTGCGCGGGTACGGCGACCCCCGCCAACAACAGCGACGCAAAAAAGAAGCGGAGATTCAGCGTTTGTTTCCCCCCTTTCCCATTCTACTCGGCGCCTTCTCGCCTGCCGTTAATCACACATGAATCTTCGGCAGCTTCTTAGATTAGCAGGCTGCGGAAAAATGGACTCCGCGACTTAGATTCTCTCCAGTCGAGGAGGACGGGCTGATCGGTGCGGACGCGTTCGACTCGTTTCTGATTGAGATCGATTTTCCCAAGCGTAGGTTAAATCTCAGCCAACTACCGGCGCGGCCCGGCGAGTCACCTGCCAAGCCTTCTCTCGCGACCAATGAAAAAGAATCCGGTTCTCAGCCCGATCCGAAAGTTGCGGGCAGGGGAAAGGAAGCGAGCCCCGCGCCTGCCACCCAGTTTTTCGACCCTTTCATCAGGCTTGAAATGAAAAGCCATGCCGGTGTTTTGCGCTTTGGCCACATGTTGCTCGTGCCCAACAAGATCGGTGAGGTTGCAGCCAAACTATTCTTGATCGATTCCGGCGCGTTTACTATCATGATCACGCCGGATGCGGCGCGCGAAGTCACCAAGGTCCACGCGAATTACGACATGACCTTCAAGGGCGTGAGCGGGCAAGTAAATAAAGTTTACGAGACCGGCGCAGTGATGCTCGAATTTGGCGGCCTGCAACAGAAAATTGGCGATCTAACGTCATTCGATCTATCTAACATTAGCCGCTCGATCGGAACCGAGGTTTCGGGAACGATTGGCTTCCCGGTTCTTAATATTTTAAAACTCAGAATTGACTACCGCGATGCACTGGTTAACTTCGAGTATGTGGCAAATCCCTGGCTGCGTTAAAGCGCCGGTGTGATCGTCCGGTACACCGAATACTGCGAGGTCCCGGCGGCTTTTTCCACAAAGTCAGATGCGTTCAGCACCCGCTCCAGCAAAGGATTGTGATAGACAACCCATACCGGCCGCGGAACTCGCGCCAGCGACTTCTCCAGCCGTTCGAGAACTCCGGATAATGCGCGCTGCGGCAGCGGGTTGAAAAGATAGAGCACCAGCGGCTCCTCCGGGAGTTCGAACTCGCGCGCGTCCGCCAGCACCGACTCAATCTGCTTACAGCGTTGCGTCGGGCTCCGATAATCGCGAATGTTCTCCTCCGCCGCACGATGCAGTTCCGCAATCAGCTCCACGCCCACAATTTTCCGGAACGGATACTCCGAAGCCATAAGCAGCGTGCGCCCCTTGCCGGAGCCAAGATCGACGAAGGTGAATTGATTGAACTTGATGGGCAGGTTCGCCATCATCTCTTGAAACAGAGCCGGTTCGGTCGGCTGATAAACAGAATGAAACAATCCCAGCAGCCGCACGCGCCAGTCCACCGTGCCGCTGGTCGTGTTGACACGATTCTCCCAGTCGTACTCCATGTCACCATAGCGCTGCCGCTGGCGCTCTGGCGTCGACTCGCGCACGAAGGCCCACAGATTCCGGAGCAGCAGGGAACCCGTGCTGGCAGCGCCTTTCTCGCGCGCCTGTTCGCGCCACCAGCCGCGTAGCCCGTTCCAGAATTGTCGGGGGAAACTTGAGGACACGCCCGCATGCTAACAAAATTCCTGCGTCGCATCGGGTGCTCTGAACCGCAAATGCATTTGTCTTTGAATTTCGCTGACCCGCTGACCCGATCAACCGACGGCGCGGCTCTGCTTAATCAACCCGCGCCGGCTCTGGCGTTGGTACCCCCGGAGGAAGGCCCTTGGTAATGAAGTAAATGCTCCCCGCATCCTGCACTTCGATCCGCCCATCCGGCATCAGCTTGTACGGCCGCCCCTTCGGATCGGTGGGCGTCCCACGGATGAACCCCGCGCGCTCCAGATCGCCCATACTGCCCGGCAAGCGCCCGGTCTGCTCGCGATAGTTCTTGACCACCTGCTCCAGCCGCGTCACATCTTCATCGATCTGCAGAGCCAGTAAATGTGCAACCGCGTTTTGCCGGATCAGTTCATCTTGGGTATTCTCGTACGTCGTAGACCACAACATGCGCGCCGTGTCGATCTCGCCCGCATGCTCCGCCATCCGTGCCGCCAGAACCGCCATGAACGGGTGGGTCACCGGAAGCTTCGCTCCCCGCGAAAAAGCATCTGCCGCCTTGGCGTAGTCCTTAAACTCGGTGTAGTACAGAAATCCCAGGTTGTAGTAGAGCCGCCATTGGTCGGGATTGTGCTCGACTCCGTACTTCATCAGAGAGAGCGCCGCTCCCGGCAATCCGGCGCCGAAGGGCGGTTTCGGAGCCAGAAAGCTGGCGCCAAACTGGTACGCAGGTAACAGTTTTGGATCCAGTTCGGTTGTGACTTCCAACAGCGGCGCCAGCAAACGGTAATCACGCGAATGGGCGCGATGCCTTTCCCCGAAATACTGCACCGCACGCGTCCAGTAAATGTCGGCGAGCAGGCCGGTATAGCCGAGGCTCAACCGTCGCAGCACCTCGGGAGAACTCACATAAAGCGACTCCTGCGCCACCGATTCCCGCCGCAGGTGGTCGACGGCATAAAGCGCAAACGCTACCCCCGCCAGGGAAAACAACAGTATCGCGATCGCGACCCGGCTGACGCGTTGCGTCGCACTCATTTCAGATTTCGGCGCTGGAAGATCAGCACCGCTCCCGAGATGGCCATCGCCGAATACAGCAGCGCGTATACGCTGTCGTACAGAATCAGGCGGCCGGATACCGCATCCCCGTGCGCCACCTGGCTGATCACGTTCAAAGCGGAAAAATTCGGCACCAGATATGCGATCGCTGTCGCCACCCAGCCCCCCACTCCCCGAGTGATTCTGGCAAAGCCGCGCAGATCTTCCGCCAGACTTCCGACTACGAACAGCGCGAAGGTGAAGACCGCCGACATTAGCGGGGTCGAGAAGGACGAGAAAAACAGTGCCAGCGCGCACACGATCAGAAACTGCAACACGATGAAGTACAGCGCGACCAGCACCCACACGTCCATCATCTCGAATTTGTGCGCCACATAAAGCAGCGCCAGAAACACGCCGAGTGCCATGAAGAACGTGTTCACCACCAGCGTTCCCGTGAGCCCAAAGAACTTGCCCACCACGAACTCCCAACGGCGAACCGGCCGCGACAGCACGGTGTAGAGCGTGCGTTTGTCGATCTCTTTCGAGACCAGGCCAATCCCGATGAAGCTGGCGATCACCACCCCGAAAAGTGACACCGCCGTCAGCCCCAGGTTCACCACCACCAGTCGTTCGATGTCGATCGAGATTTCTCCCACCAGAATCGCCGCCCCGGAAAGCAGCAGTGCGAACGCGATCAGATTGTAGAGAACGCGGTCGCGCACGGCCTCGCGAAAAGTGTTGAAGGCGATGTAGCGGATCCTTGCGTTCGTGCCACCGGAGTTCATACCCCCGCCCCTTTTCGGCTTTCGGTCGGCGCTTCCGGAGCCCGCAGTTTCTGAACGTAATATTCCTCCAGCGAACGGCGCACCGGCGTCAGTGAAATCAGTTTGAGCCGTTCGCGCCGCAGTACGTCGAGGGCGGCATCCTGTTGCTCCTCCGGCAACACCGCGTTCACCATATCGCCGCTGACGCGCGACTCCGCCCCCAGGCTGATCAAACCCGCCGGCACCTTTTGTGCGCAAAAAATAATCTCGATTTTGCCTTGCGTCTGCGAGGTCAATTCCACCACAGCTCCCACGCCGCGCAACTCACCCTGGTGAATGACTCCCACCCGGTCGCAAAGCGCTTCCGCATCCGACAGAATGTGCGTCGAAAAGAAAACCGTCTTGCCTTCGTGCCGCAGTTGCTGGATCAGATCCCGAACCTCACGCCGCCCCATCGGGTCCAGTCCCGACATCGGTTCATCCAGAAACACCAGCTTCGGATCGTGCAGGATCGCCTGCGCCAGCCCCACCCGCTGCAACATGCCTTTCGAAAACTTCCGCAACTGCACCCCTGCCCAATCGCTCAATCCCACCCGCGCCAGCATCTGTTCCACCCGCGCCGAGCGCCCTTTTGCCGCCATTCCCGAAAGCTGTCCATAATAATTGAGCAATTCTCTCGCGCTCAGATGGTCGTAGAAGTAGGGTTGCTCGGGCAGAAATCCTATCTGCGATTTCACCCGCGGGTCGTCCATGTCCATCCCCAGAATCCGTGCCGTCCCCGCGGTCGGGAACACCAGCCCCATCAAGAGCTTGAGGGTCGTAGTCTTGCCCGCGCCGTTCGGACCCAGGAAGCCAAACACCTCTCCCTCTTCAATCGTCAGGCGAAGCGAACGCAGCGCTGGTTTCCGGTGCTTGCGCCAGAACCCGACTAAATAGCTTTTTTCGAGATCGAGAATTTCAATCGCAGCCATGGTCGTGCGTGCATTACCAAAACTCTTTGTGTGGATTTGATGTGGAATCCAATTGTAATGAAGAGAATTATAAGCAATGCTCGCGCGATTGGCTGTATGTGGGTGGCCGGGCGGTTACGAAGGTAAACTGCCCGCTGGGACCAATGGTGGGTACCCAAAATCTCCCGCCGCCCTCAAACCTACTGTTGCGGAGGGATCGTGCTATCGCAGGTCGTGACCACCGACTCGCTGACCCGTATCACCGCGTCGGCGAAGGAGCAGAAATAGCGGACTCCCGTTAAGTTCACTGCTACGGGCGAGGCGATAACATTGTAGGCGGCGTTCGGCGTCGTACCGCCAGTATTGTTGATGGTGAAGCTGTACCCGCTCTTTACGCCCCCAGCCAGTACCGAATCGAGCAAGCACGCGCCCGCCGTGGTAGGCACAGTCGTTCCGGTGCAGGTGCCACCCAGAGAAGATAGGGCACTCGCGTAACCCACCGTCGGATACGACGAATAGTATGAGATCTGCGCTGTATTCACCGTTCGGACTCCGGCTGCTGCCGCAGACTCATTGGCAACAAGCCGTGAACGCAGAAAATTGGGTACCGCAACCGCCGCAATGATCAGAATGATCGCCACAACGATCAGCAGTTCGATGAGAGAGAATCCTTTGGCCCTTGGCATCGCATCTCCCTTCCCGGATGAACACATCCGACCCAGTTCCATGGCCAAATTGTTGCACGTTTCATGCCGGACTTGTCCATCCGAGTGGCCCCGCCTAAAGCATTGGAAATGCACTCCAAGCCCAGTTACTGGTTCGCTTTGTGTTCCACTCGTCGTATCGAAAATGACGTTTTGTGTCGCAGCAAACCGCGATCTTGGAAGGAGCAATCACTATCCCCATAAGAAAAACTTCTCCAAAACAAAAAAAAGCAGAGGATTTCTCCTCTGCTTCTTTTCCGGCTTGTACCCTCCCCCAGGTACTTTGCCAAATCCAAACTTACTGCAGCGGGGTTTCGGTTCCGGCGCAGGTAGAAGCCGTAGCGCCAGGAATCTTGCGCACTACCGCGTCCTGAACTGAGCAGAAGGAGTTCACGCCCGTCTGGTTCTCGCTTACTGGGCTTGTCCAAGCTGCATAGCCACTGGTCGTGCCAGCCACCGAGAACGAGTAGCCGCTCTTGGTGCCCGATCCAAGTGTCGTATCAATCATGCAAGAGCCCGCCGAAGTGGGCACGGTGGTACCGGTGCAAGTGCCCGCCAGGGTGCTCAGCACGGCCGCAAAGCCGATGGTCGGGTAGTTGGAGTAGTACGAAATCTGCGCTGTGTTGATGGTGCGAAGCGACGCCACTGCGGACGATTCATTCGCCGCGATACGTGCGCGCAACAGGTTCGGGATAGCAATCGCGGCGATGATCAGGATGATCGCCACCACAATCAGCAATTCGATCAGTGAGAAGCCCTTTTGTTTCCGCATTTAGATTGTCCTCGTCTCCGTTTGATGGTTTTGGTTGGATGACCAACTCGCTTGCACTATCGCACTCTTAGGGCCAGAGACCCAAGTGACTAAAGTCAGCTGTCCTTCTGGACGGAACCTCAGTGTTTTCAGCGGCGTTCCGCGGGATAGTCACATCCTCATTTTCACTTAATTCCATCAGTATGACACTTTCAGAGACCCAGATTGACAAATTTTGCCAGTCGCCCCTGGGTCTTGATCTCTCTTCCAAACCGCCCGTCGGAGGCCATTACTCCCATTCTGGGAACGCCTCGCCTCCGCTTTTCTTGCATCGGCGTCCCGCTCCCACTTTTCCGGCTTTTTCAGCCGCCTGCAAACGTCCTCTCGCCAGTCATTTGATTGATAACCGCGGATTACTTCCCGGTCAGATACGCCGCCGCCGTTTTTTGCGCCTCCGCAAGATCTGGCGAGGATAGCACCACGCTCTCGTAAACCGCATGCGCCTCACCCGAGCGTCCCGCTTCTAGCAGTGCCTGTGCCAGCAGCAAGTACCCAACGTCGGTGGGCTCAGCCGCAACCGCGCGCGAGTATTGGAGAATGGCCTCGGGCAGGTCGCCATTTTCCTGCGCGATCAGGCCGAGTCCCGTCATTGCCCGGGGCCGGCCGGGCGCCAACTGCAGCGCCGTTTCAAAACACTGCTTCGCCTTCATCGATTCCCCCATGTGGCGGTAGACAAACCCCAAACGGTTGTAGCCTGTGGCGCGTGTGCCCGCGTCGGCACCGCGGCGAGCCACCATCTGATAGAGCTCGATGGCCGCAGGCAGATTGCCGCGGCGGTCCTCATAGTCGCCAAGACCGAGGGTGGCGGTCGGTGCGTCGGGAAGGATCGCGAGTGCAGCGCGGTAGTGCACGCCAGCGTCTTCGACCCGGTCCTGACTGAGCAGAAAACCCGCGAGGTTAATTTGTGCCCCGTAGTTGTTCTCTGTGACCGCTAAGGTGTGCAGCCAAAGAGACTCGGTGTCGTGCCAGTACCCAACCTGCCGGTAAGTGATGATCCCCAGCGCCAGCAGACAAGAAACCGCGGGAACTGCAAGCCATGTGGCGGAGAGTCGACGCGTTTGCGCCCAGTCGGCCGCCAGCCACGTCATCATCAGAAACAAGCCTAAGAAAGATTCGTAGGCGTAGCGATCCGCCATAGCCTGAGAGCCCACCTGGACCAGCCCTATCATCGGCACCAAACTCCCCAGGAACCAGAACCATCCGACGGCAAGATACCGTTGATCGCGCGCGCGGACTACCCAGACCGTGATCAGCAGCAGCAGGAGGACGGCCGTGCCTACTTGCCATGCAGGATAGAGTCCGGGGTGCAGATAGAGCGCCGCCAGCTTCGATGGCCAGAACGCCTTCCCCAGATATCGCACATACGAGATCACGGTATTTTCCAGACGGAAGAGCAGGCTATTCTGGGAAAAAGTCTGGATCGCGCCACCAGCCTTCTGGGCCTTTATCGTCACCACCGCGCTCGCTGCGGAGAGCAGCAGAAGTGGAACCTTTTCCCATACCAGCCATGCGCGCGGCAATTTGGACACGTGCCCGCCTTGCGCCGCCGGGCTGGCAACACCTCGCGTACCAATTCGGCCCAGCGGCCAGTAGTCCCACAGCCAGAGTAGAAATGGAAACGCGATTATCTGGGGTTTCGAGAGCAGTGCAACCGCGAAGAAACACGCCATTGCGGCGTATCGGAGTAACCCGGGTCGGCGCGTGTACCAGACGTAGGCGTAGAGAGCGAGCAGAAAAAACATCATGCTCAACACGTTCTTCCGCTCCGCTGCCCATGCCACCGACTCGACGTTGATCGGGTGTAACGCAAACAAAGCCGCGACCATCAGGCTGCGCCAGCGGAATCCTGTTGCGCTCTGCAGCAGTAGAAAAAGGAGCACCGAGTTGACCGCATGAAGCAACACACTTACGTAATGGTGCCCGGCTGGCTTCAGCCCGAACCATTGACAGTCGAGAGCGTGGGAAAGCCAGGTCAAGGGATGCCAGTTCGCCTGGTCATAGGTGGTGAAGGCCCATTTCACGGCTGTCCACGTCAGGCCTGCCCTCACATGAGCGTTGTCGGTGATATACAGATTGTCGTCATGGTTGACGAACCCATTGCGAGTCACCTGGTTGTAGGACACAAGTACAACCACGGTCAACAGCAGACACAATAGCAAAGTGCGTTGCCCGGCCGACTGAAACAGACTGGACTGAAACAACCTGGAGGAAACCTGGCCCTCCGGTTGTTCGAGGCATTTCGCGACCGTGGCTGAGGAGGACGAACTCATGGATTCAACTATTCTGAACCAGACCAGAACCATCGCGCGCAAGAACTGCCAGGCGTTAATTCCCATGGTAACTGCTGGATGCTCCCGAGCGCGGCGCCTCTGCGCTAGAATGGGGCTCGCCGGAGCGCCCATGCCGAATCTTCAAGTCAACGCCGATCGCGACATCGCTCGCGCTTCCACTCTGCCCGCACCCCTCTATTTCAATCCCGCAACCTACCGAGAGGAGAAGACGAAGCTCTTCGGCTCCGCCTGGCAGGTCGTCGGTCATGCTCACCAGGCCGCGAGCCCCGGCGACTACTTTACCTTTGACCTCATCGGAGAGCCGCTCCTCATCGCCCGCGGCGACGACGGCGTTCTGCGCTGTTTTCATAACGTCTGCCGCCATCGTGCCGGCAACCCCGCCTCCGGCTGCGGCAACCGTAAACTCTTCCGCTGCGGCTACCACGGCTGGACCTACCGCCTCGATGGCGCTCTGCTCGTTACTCCCGAGTTCGATGGCGTCGAAGATTTCGATCCACAGGACTTTGGCCTCGTGCCGGTTCGCCTCGAGGAATGGTTCAACCTCATCTTCGTCAATCTCGATCCCGAGGCCGCCCCACTGCGCGAGTCTTTGGGCGACCTGCCCGCCCAGGCCGGTAAGTTCGATTTCTGCAACATGAAATTTTCCGAGCGCCGCACCTACGACATGAATTGCAACTGGAAAACCTACATCGACAACTATCTCGAGGGTTACCACGTCCCCAGCGTTCACCCCGC